>SVPA01000019.1 GCA_015066085.1 Oscillospiraceae bacterium | reverse complement strand
GCTTCGTGCCACTAAGCACGAATTTTGTGGAGCTGCTAACCAGATTCGAACTGGTGACCTCATCCTTACCAAGGATGTGCTCTACCACCTGAGCCATAGCAGCATATATGTTTTACAACGAATTGTATTATATATTAAACTATTTCTTTTGTCAAGTATTTTTTAAAAAATGAATAATTCAAAAATTTTAGTCGATAATAGCATAAAAGGAGTTGATAAAATGCTTGGATCCATAATCGATAAAATTTGTCTTGTGCTTGTCGTTATAGGCTCTTTAAACTGGGGTCTTGTCGGAATTTTCCAATTCGACCTTGTTGCCTGGCTTTTCGGCGGTACAGACGCCATCATCAGCCGAATCATATACACTGTTATTGCTTTGGCCGGTATATGGTGCATCTCTCTGCTCTTCAGAGACAACGGAAGGATTCACGAATAAGGTTAAAGGGCAGCCCAAAGGGCTGTCCTTTAATATTCTGTATTAACCTTAATTTTTCCGTCAGTAACTATAAAAGTAATATCTCCGCTTCGGTCGGTTCGGTAGACTTTAGCACCGCAGTCCGAAAAAATTTTAAGTGTTTCTTCATGCGGATGCCCATACTGATTTGAGGCGCCACAGGAAATAACCGCATAGTCAGGCGAAGCCGCCGTAACAAACTCTTTTGAACTTGAGCCGCGGCTTCCGTGATGCGCCGCTTTAAGCACATCGCAATCTACATTTATACCATCTTTAAGCAGTTGTTTTTCAACCGTATGACCCGCATCTCCCGTGAGCAGAAATTTCTTTCCGTAAATTTCAGCCATTAAAATTATACTTGTGTCATTACTGTCTTGTTCGCCACGGTAATAGCCAAGAACGGTAATATCAAAATCTCCAATATTGATAAGGCTTCCCACTTGTGCTATATGTACCTGTGTATTGTTGTTTTCAAGGGCATACTGAAAATCGTCAAAATCATTTTCTGCCCTATCATTTTGTTCGGGGAGCACGGCATAATGCACCTTCATTGCATCTAAAATCATTGCTCCTCCGCCGACATGGTCAGAGTCATAATGAGAAACAAAGATGCAGTCAAGTTCTTTAATTCCGTAACCTTCAAGGCAGTCAAGCAAATCACTGCCGTAGTCACTGCTATTGCCAAAATCTATAAGGGCATTATATCCGTTACTGCTGAGAAGAATACTGTCGCCCTGACCTACATTTATAAACCGAACAAAGTCTTCCTGTGAAACAGATTTATCAGACTTTGAAAAAGCATCTATTATTTTTGACCAATTAGGCAGATAGCGATGATTAGAAAAGGTCAGAATAACAAGAATTGCCGAAAGGATAACTATAAGAGTTGCAAGAAGTCTTACATACTTTTTTCTTTTATCCAATTATTCCTGCCTCGCTTTGAGTTCCATAAGTTGTTCCTTTGTCATAAGAACCTGACGGGGTTTTGCACCTTGAGAAGGACCGACAACGCCTTTAAGTTCCATTTCGTCCATAATACGAGCGGCTCTGGCGTAGCCGAGTTTAAGTCTGCGCTGAAGCACAGAGGTTGACGCCTGTCCCGACTCAACAACAAGTTCGATAGCCGACATAAGCATTGGGTCATTGTCGTCCCCGTCTTCAGCAGAGGGAGCGGCGTTTTTATCTTTATTATTTGCAATAACGCGATTTTCGATATCTTCCATAATATCGTCATCGTATTCGGCGGTATGTCTTCCTTTAACAAAGTCTACAACCGCTTCAACCTCTTCATCACTTACAAAACAGCCCTGTATTCTTGAGGGTTTTGTTGAACCGATAGGACTAAAGAGCATATCTCCCCTACCGAGAAGTTTTTCGGCACCCGCAGTATCGAGAATGGTTCGGCTATCAATCTGAGAAGAAACGGCAAAGGCAATTCTTGTCGGAATGTTTGCCTTAATAACGCCCGTAACGACATCAACCGAAGGACGCTGGGTTGCGATTATGAGGTGCATTCCCGCAGCACGAGCCTTTGCGGCAATTCGGTTAATAGACTCTTCAACCTCTTTTGGTGCGGTCATCATAAGGTCGGCAAGTTCGTCGACAATAATAACGATTCTCGGAAGTTTATTCATTTCGGGGTCGGCTTCGGCAACACGGTTATAACCCTCGAGGTCACGAACGCCCGACGCCGCAAACATCTGGTATCTCTTTTCCATTTCGCTGACCGCCCAACCGAGCGTACTTGCGGCTCTTCTGGGGTCGGTAACAACGGGGAGAAGAAGGTGCGGAATTCCGTTATAAATTCCAAGTTCAACTACCTTTGGGTCGACCATTATAAGTTTAACCTCGTCGGGTCTTGCCTTATAAAGAATACTCATAATAATTGAGTTTATGCAGACCGATTTACCCGAACCGGTAGCACCCGCAATAAGTCCGTGAGGCATTTTAGAGATATCGCCAACAATAGCATTACCGCCCAAATCTTTACCCATTGAAACGGTAAGTTTGCTCTTTGAACCGGAAAAGGCGGAAGATTCAAGAATCTCACGAATATGTACAACATTACTTGCTTTATTGGGAACTTCAATTCCTACAGCCGCTTTATTTGGAATGGGGGCTTCGATTCTGACCCCTGCGGTTGCAAGATTAAGGGCAATATCGTCAGCAAGGTTGGTTATCTTGCTGATTTTAACGCCAGAACTTGGTTGAAGTTCATAGCGGGTAACGGTAGGACCGCGAGAAATATCGACAATTCTAGTATCAACACCAAAACTTTTAAGGGTATCGACCAGACGACGAGCCGTGCTTTCGAGTTCTGCCTGTTCAGCGGCAGGGCTTTTGGCGGGCATACCTTTAAGCAGGTCGATTGGAGGGAATTTATATTCCTGACTTTCCATTTCGATATTTTCGGTTTGGTCAGGCTCGGTTTCTTCAGCCTTTTTAGATTTTTTGGTTGGTTTTTCGGCTTGCTCTGCCTCCTGATGAGCCGCAAAGAGCGCTTCATCAATTGAGCCGCTGTTTTCTTCGGTTACGGGCTCTGTGTCAACCTCGGGAACATCTATATCCTTATAAGTTGTGATTACTCTGCGCTGTTTTTCGTTCATTTTAGGAAGATTTTGAACAAGGTCGGGGTCATCTACGGGAATATCGACCACACTACGCGCAGATTTACGCTCTTCGGCGTGTTCTTTATAGGTTTCTTTAACGGTTTTAACGGGTTTAGAGAGGTTCTTAAAGAGAGTAATAAGGGTTGTACCCGTAACGAGCATAATGCAGATAAAGACAAGCAGAATTACGGTTATTATTGCACCCACGCTTCCAAATGCGTGATGAAGCGGGTCACCGATAAGAGCGCCGAAAACTCCGCCGCCTTTCCAACCTCTTGAAAAGGCTTCGCCAAGATATTCGGTTAGGGCAAACTCATCAAAATGGGGCGAGAAAACATCGATTGTAGCACAAAGAAGGAAAACAAGTACGCCGATTTCGGTAAAACGAACAGCAACGCTTCCCTTTAACTTGTCCATTGCATAAAAGACCGAGATTGCAACCATATAGACGGGAACGGCAAAAGTAATTGCACCAAAAAGTCCGAACAGGGCGTTATGCATACTGTTCCACAGATTTTCTCCCGAAATAAAAGTAACAGCAAGAACAAAAACCGAAACAGCAAACAAAATTAAAGCAATAAGATTTTTGTTTGCAGCGGGTTTTGCACTTTTTTTAGTCGGTTTTTTGGCTGAACCTTTTTTTGCTGGCATTATATGTATTCTCCTTTTAAATATGTAGTGACGCAAGGTTAGTTTGCGTCGTTTTCATCTATCATTTCATAAAGAGTGCTGATAGCGTCGGAAAGGCTTCCAATATTATCGATAAGACCTACCTCAACCGCCTTTTCGCCGTCGAGTATAGAGCCGACATCGTTAACCATTTCTCCGACATTCATCATAAGAGAACTAAACCGCTCTTTAGAAATTGAGGAATTTTTAGTAACAAAAGCAATTATTCTATCCTGAATACGCTCAAAATGGCGTAGCATTTGGGGAACGCCGAGCACCATTCCGGTCATTCGAACGGGGTGAACGGTCATAGTAGCCGACGGAACGATGAAAGATTTTTTTGCCGCAACGCTAAGCGGAATACCGATAGAATGAGCCCCGCCGAGCACCAGGGAAACGGTAGGTTTTTTCATTCCCGCAATAAGTTCGGCGATTGCAAGACCGGCCTCAACATCGCCGCCGACAGTATTAAGAATTACAAGCAGACCCTGAATTTCCTCGCTTTCTTCGATAGCGACAAGTTGAGGAATTATATGCTCATATTTGGTCGTTTTATTTTGGGAAGAAGAAACGACATGACCCTCTATTTCGCCTATTACCGTAAGGCACTGAATAACGTGCTTTCCGTCGGTTGCGGTAATAGAGGCACACTCCTTAATCTGTTCAAAAAGGCTTGTATCTTCGCCGTTTTCAGCCGTGCTGTTCAAGTTAAATTTATTTGTATTCATAAAGCAACCTCCAATATTTATATTATTGGACGAAGTTTTTACAAAATACATAATTATTATACTGTTTTTTTATAATTTATGCAATAGTTTTTGTTGAAACAAAAAATGGCTATGGTTTTAAAACCATAGCCATTTTAAAAGAGATTAGTACATTCCGCCGCCTGCGGCTGCAGCAGCGGCAGCGGCCGCTTTAGTAGCCTTGGCATCTTCCTTGTTTTCGGCAACAAGGGTTTCGGTTGTTAGCACCATAGAGGCAACCGATGCGGCATTTTGAAGAGCAGAACGGGTAACCTTTGTCGGGTCAACAATTCCTGCTTCAATCATATCAACATAGGATTCGTTATAAGCGTCAAAGCCGAAGTTTGCTTTGCCTTCGCTGATAATTTTATCAATAATTACAGAGCCTTCAAGACCTGCGTTAAAGGCAATCTGACGAATGGGGGCTTCAAGGGCTTTAAGAACGATAGAAACACCTGTTTTTTCGTCGCCCTCGGTAGTTTCAAGCAGAGCCTTAACAGCAGGCATTGCATTTACAAGGGCAGTACCGCCTCCCGCAACAATTCCTTCTTCAACAGCGGCCTTAGTAGCGGCAAGAGCGTCTTCAATACGAAGTTTTTGTTCTTTCATTTCAACCTCGGTAGCGGCGCCAACCTTAATTACGGCAACACCACCCGCAAGTTTAGCAAGGCGTTCGTTGAGTTTTTCACGGTCGAACTCGCTTGTTGTAACGGCAACCTGATTTCTGATTTGAGCAACACGGTCCTTAATTGCATCGGCAGAACCTGCGCCGTCAACAATAATAGTATTTTCTTTGCCAATTTTAACCTGACGAGCACGGCCGAGTTGAGTAATCTGGGTTTCTTTAAGGTCAAGACCTAATTCCTCGGTAATAACCTCGCCGCCGGTGAGAATTGCGATATCCTGAAGCATTTCTTTTCTTCTATCGCCAAAACCGGGAGCCTTAACGCCAACACAAACGAATGTGCCACGGAGTTTATTAACAATAAGGGTAGAAAGAGCCTCGCCCTCGATATCTTCGGCAATAATAACAAGTTTCTTTCCTGCCTGAACAATCTGCTCTAAAAGGGGTAAAATATCCTGAATAGAGGAAATTTTCTTGTCGGTAATAAGAATGAAAGCGTCGTCAATTACGGCTTCCATTTTGTCGGTATCGGTAACCATATAGGGAGTGATATAACCGCGGTCAAACTGCATTCCCTCGACAACCTCGCTATAGGTTTCGGCAGTTTTGGACTCTTCAACCGTAATAACTCCGTCGGCAGAAACCTTTTCCATAGCCTCGGCAATAAGTTTACCGATAAAATTATCTCCCGCAGAAACGGTAGCAACACGCTCGATATCCTCGGGACCTGAAATCTTTTTAGAATTAGAAATAACGGTATCAACAGCAGTATCTACCGCTTTTTTAATTCCCTTTTTAACAACCATAGGATTAGCGCCTGCGGCAACATTCTTCATACCCTCACATATAAGAGCCTGGGCAAGAACGGTTGCGGTAGTAGTTCCGTCGCCCGCACAGTCGTTGGTTTTGGTAGCAACCTCTTTTACAAGTTGAGCACCCATATTTTCAAAAGGATTGTCAAGTTCAACCTCTTTGGCTATTGTAACACCGTCATTAGTAATAAGAGGAGCACCGTAACTACGCTCAAGAACGGCATTTCTGCCTTTAGGTCCTAAGGTAACCTTAACCGCATTAGCGATTTGGTCTACACCCGCTTGAAGCGCTTTACGGGCTTCTTCGCCGAAAATGATTTCTTTTGCCATTTTAATCTGCCTCCAAAAATTATTCTACTATTGCAAGAATGTCCGACTGACGAACGATGGAATACTCTTCTCCGTCGAGTTTAACCTCGGTGCCTGCATATTTGGCGGTAATTACCCTATCGCCAACCTTAAGGAACATTTCAACATCGTTTCCGTCGACCTTTCCTCCGGGTCCTACGGCAACAACCTCAGCAATTTCGGGTTTTTCTTTAGCCGATGCGGTTAAAATGATTCCGCTTTTTGTAGTTTCTTCTGCCTCGACAGACTTTAAAACAACTCTGTCGCAAAGGGGTTTGATAGTCATTTTGAATGCCTCCAAAAGTTATTAAATGAGTAATTAGCACTCTTTTGATTTGAGTGCTAATTATATTTTACCAATTTTTTCTTAAAAATCAAGGGCTTTTAAAAAAGTTTTTAAATTCTTAATAATTAGTCTTCAATACTCCCGCAGGAACGACAAAATTCATACCTTTTTCTATAATTTCGCAGATAAATCGGTTTGTATGTATTATCTCTCCGTCAAGACTTACGGGAATTTCACGGTCTGCCTCAAACTCAAAACTACGGCAGGTATCCATATGGCAGACATCTATCGCTTCGTGCTTTCCGTTTTTATAAAGGGGTAAAAGTTTTAGAAACTTGAGTTTAGAAACTGTGTCTATGGTCAGACAATCAAGTTTTCCGTCGGATATATCAGCATTGGGGGCGCTAATATATCCGCCTCCATATACGGGGGCATTGGCACAGATTGCAAAAAGGAAACTACCCTGACCAAAAGGTTTGCCGTCTGCGGTTACCTTCATATTTATTCCAAGTTTTCCAAGAAAGGTTCTAACAAGGGCAATATTGTACGCCATACTGCCGGAAACCAGGGGAAGGCGCTTATACGACTGCATACGCTCAGCAACCAGTGCGTCAAGACCGGCACAACACTGATTCATACAATAATAGTCCCCTGCTTTAATAAGGTCGATAGGCATTATAGTGCCATTTTTCTGGTTTTCAATATTCAAAAACTGCGGTTTTGAGTCAAATCCGAAATACTTAATAAAATCATTCGCAGAGCCGATTGGAATAACACCGATTGAAACATTTGGATATCCGACAATTCCGTTTAAAACCTCAAAACAGGTTCCGTCACCGCCACAGGCGAAAATTCTGACTTCATCTCCCGTTTCGGCTTCGGCTTTTGCCATTTTAAGCGCATCGTTTTTTCCGCTTGTTACAAGTATTTTACAGTTATCCTTGTATACCTCTTTAATTTGATTCGTAAGTTTTTCCGTCCCGTCCTGCTGACCTGCCGCAGGATTTATAATATAAACGTCCCTCATTTTATCCTCTTATCATTTAAAATACATATAAAGTTGACACTTTATCATTCCGTTATACAGTTTACGCCTTTTGTCCGCAGGTCTTGAAAACAATTTTTCAAAATCGTCATCGGGGCTTATAATCGAATACTTTTTGCCCTTTCCTGCCTCAAACACTAATCCCATTGTTTTATAGATTTCCTGAGCCTTATTTATATCAAGAAGCCTTTCTCCGTACGGGGGATTAGTGATAAGTTGAAAGCGTTCATCTGGGGCTTTGAAATCTTTAATATCAGCAACAGAAAGTTTAATATATTTAGAAACTCCCGCTTTTGCTGCATTTTCTTTTGCAAGTTCTACTGCCGCAGGGTCAATATCCGAACCGATAGCACAAAAGTCAATATTGTGAAGAATTTTATCCTGTGCCGCCATTCTTTCTTCACGCCAAACCTGTTCGGGAACAAAAGAGAATTTTTCCGAGGCGAAAAATCGGCGAAGTCCCGGCGCCATTTTCAAAGCCATCATTGCCGACTCAATAAGAATTGTTCCAGAACCGCAAAAGGGGTCAAAAAGCAGGGTGTCGGGAAAAATTCGAGAAGTATCGCAAATTGCGGCGGCAAGGGTTTCTTTTAAGGGGGCGTCATTAGATTTTCTTCTATAGCCTCTTTTATGAAGCCCCTCTCCCGAAGTATCAATCATTACAGTAACGCGATTTTTAAGGATTGAAAAACGGATTTTTACCTCGCAGCCCGTTTCGTTAAACCAAGAAATTTTGTACTTTTCTTTAAGCCTCTCAACAATCGCTTTTTTAATTATCGACTGACAGTCAGGAATGCTAAAAAGGGCGGAATTTATGCTGTATCCGTTTACGGGAAACGCGTCATCTTTCCCAATAAAATCTTCCCAATTTATTTTTTTGACGCCCTGAAAAAGTTCTTCAAAACTTGTTGCGTCAAATTCGCCGACATTTATACAAATCCTTTCGGCAAAACGGGAATTTATATTGGCACGGGCAAGGATATTAAGGTCGCCCTCAAAACAAACCCGTCCGTTTTCTGCCTTTACATTTTCGGCACCCATTCGCTCAAACTCACCGGCGGCAATTCCCTCAACGCCGAAAAGGCAAGGTGCTACATACTTTAATTTTGTCATTAGTTTCTCCGTTTATATTTCTTTAGAGGCGTGGCGGGTAACATGACAACCGATATTAACCGCTACGGGAAGTCCAGCAATATGAGTTGGGGCAACCTCTACATTAACCGCTAAAGCGGTTGTTTTTCCGCCAAAGCCCTGAGGTCCGATACAAAGGGCATTTATTTGGCTTAAAAGTTCAGTTTCAAGTTCTTCATAATAGGGGTCGGGATTTGGCTCATCCGTATTTCGACAAAGAGCAATTTTTGAAAGCAGAGCGCACTGTTCAAAATCGCCGCCAATTCCTACTCCGACAACAATTGGGGGGCAAGGATTGCTCCCCGCCTCTTTAACCGTTTTGATTACGGCGTCTATTACACCCTGTCTTCCGGCAGAGGGGGTAAGCATTATAATTTTACTCATATTTTCACTGCCGAAACCTTTAGGGGCTACAGTTAACTTAATTTTATCTCCGCTAACAATTCTTGTGTGAATTACGGCGGGGGTATTGTCCCCTGTATTAACACGATTAAGAGGGTCGGACACTACTGATTTGCGAAGAAGACCCTTTTCATAGCCCTGTCTTACGCCCTCGTTGAGAGCCTCTTCAAACGAGCCGCCGATTATATGTACTTCCTGGCCTATTTCGGCAAAAATCACAGTCATTCCCGTATCCTGACAAATTGGTATATCAAGACACGCCGCCTGTTCTATGTTTCTCTTAATATCGTTCATTATAGAGGCAGCCAGCGGTTCGTTTTCTGTTTGAGCGGAACAAATTATTCTCTCCTGTATATCTTTCGGGAGAGATTTATTTGCCGTAATACAGAGTTCGGCTACGGCAAGGGTAATCTCATTTATTGTTATATCTCTCATTTTCACTGTCCTTTCGCATAATGAAAAGGGCGGAATTCGTTCTCCGAAATCCGCCGAGTATATTATTTCATGCCGCCTGTTCTACGGTTGCGTTTTGCGTCCGGGTTTTTACGTTTAAGGTCGGAAAACTTTTCGTCACTGGTTGCTTTAAATTTGCTCATCATATCTTCAAAAGAAGCAGACTCGCTCTTTTTAGCAGTCCAAACATAAGAACTGTCGGGAACTATAGCGGGTTTAGGGGTGTAAGCCTTTTTCTCCTGACGGGCAGGACGGACAGAATCATTCTTTGGTTCTTGGGCCCGTTTAATGCTAAGGCTGATTTTTCCGTCATCAGACACGCTTAAAACCTTAAGTTTAACCTGGTCTCCCTCTTTAACAAAGTCACGGATTTGACTAACATAGGTCTGGGCAATTTCAGAAATATGTACCATTCCGGATTTTCCGTCACCTAAATCTACAAAAACACCGTAATCCTTAACCGCTGTAATTTTTCCCTCTACTATTTCTCCTACAGTAAGTTGCATTTAAACTTTGTTTCCTCCTCGAGATGTTCCAACCGATAGTATTAGCCGCAAAATTTAACTTCCGGAAACGTCAACAAAAACAACTTCGTTGGGGAAACAATAGCCGAGTCTTTCTCGGGCATAACGCTCAACAAGTTCTTCAGTAGTGCTGTTTTCAAGTAAGTTCGTTTTCTCATCAATACGAGAATCGGTTTCTTCAATCTTTGTTAGATAGGCTGCCAAGGTTGCTTTGCTCTCTGCAAGTTCTCCTAAAAGAGAACCGATAGATATAAGCATATACACACAGAAAGCAATTATCAGAAGCCGCAGAAGTATACTTTTATTTCCGTTTTTAACGAACAATTTATCTTCACGCTTCCTTTCATTTTTTATCCTATGGTCAGTTTCCTTTAGTATACACTAAACTATTTAGTTTTTTCAACCTTTTTTTGAGAAAAAAACGAATATTTTGCCTTTATTTTAGCAAAAAGCAGGGGTATTTTTCTAAAGAGGGATAATATAGGCGCTATAACCGATTTTTTTAGTGTTTTAAATACAGTTGCTATGCCTTTAAAAATAACCAATAAAATCAGATTAAAAATTTTCGAAACGGTAACTCTGCAGATAAAAAAGCCGAGCAATTGACCCAGCAGGACATATCCCCTTATTTCCCCGTTGCTTCTCGAAAGGAAAAAACAAAAATCGTAAAAGCCTAAAAAAGCGCAACTCAAAATATCGAATAAAAACACAAGTGACGGTTTGAGTTTAAAGCGAAGGCGAAAAAAACTGTAAATATCAAAAACAAGGCAGAACACAGCGCCTGTAACAAGGCTTAAAATAAGTGTATATATCTGCCCCTGAAGGTCAATTTCCCACATATTATTTTAGAATCCGTTTAAAGAGGCCTTTACCTCTGTCTTCGCCCGAATACGCCAAAGCCGTTATTTCGCCCTCCATTAAAAGTTCGCCTGACGATTTGCTGAAACTTAAAATATTAAGCCCCTCACCTTTTATGGTAAGAGTTCCTTTAACGGTTTGAAGAACTACCGTTTCTTCGTCGCAGCCTCTGACCTCCTCTATACCCGACATATTTGCCTTCTTGCACTGTTCAATTATAAGATTGTGAACAGAAAAACTCTTATCATCAGACATAAAAAAACACCACCGATACATTCTATTGCTGACGGCGGTGTTTTATTACTTATTATATAAGTCGGTAGAGCAGTGCGGCATCATCCTTACGGACAACTTCGCTTACATTTAAAACTTCTGCTTTAACCGTTCTTGTTCCAAAAGTTATCTCAAGGATATCGCCGACCTTAACATCGTAAGAAGCCTTGACCTGACGGCCGTTAACACTGACACGGCCCGCATCACAAGCCTCGTTGGCAACGGTACGCCTTTTAATAATTCTGGACACTTTTAAAAATTTATCAAGTCGCATATTATCTCCTAAAAGAACAAGCCGTCTGAACAAATCAGACGGCCTTAATCTGTGAATAAATAAATTATTTTACAGCGTTCTTAAGAGCCTGTCCAGCCTTGAAAGCGGGAACCTTGGTAGCTGCTATCTGAATAGTTTCCTTGGTCTTGGGGTTAACGCCGGTTCTTGCAGCGCGGTTCTTAGCTTCGAAAGTTCCGAAACCAACAAGAGCAACCTTGTCGCCTGCTTTCATAGCGTCGGTAACGGTAGCTACGAATGCTGCAACTGCTGCGTCAGCATCTTTCTTAGAAATGCCTGCTTTTTCTGCGATAGCCGCAACTAATTCAGTTTTGTTCATTGTAATTTACCTCCAATTATTATTTCAAACGGCGCAGCCGTAAGAATCAAAATTTAAACTCGGACAAAGAGCCTTCGCTCTCCGCCTTTTCAAAACTTGCAATATACTCATCGGTAACCTTATTGAGCGCTTCTTCGCTATTTACCTTGAGGGTTTGCTGAAGACCTGCCGACAAGAACAGTAACTTTCCAAAAGCGGCAAAGACAGCATCATTGTCATTTTTCTTATAAGCCTCTTCAAGTTTTAAAACAGCATTTTGAAGACTTTTGTCTTCAAGCACATTTATAGGTTTAACACCCGATTTGACCGCCCTTTTTTGCACCTTTGCAGAACGCATAAGTGCAGGAAAAGCACTCGGTACGCTTTTAAGGGTTTCGGTAAAGGTCTGCTGATGCTTTTCTTCCTTTTTAATAGAGTCCCAAAGGTCAAGCACTTCGCTTGAATTTTCAACCTCTTCTTCTCCGAAAACATGAGGATGACGCAGAATGAGTTTCTTGCAAATTCCATCTACAACATTTTCGAAAGTAAACTCGCCGTCTTCTTCGGCTATACGCGAATGAAAGACGACCTGCAAAAGCATGTCGCCAAGTTCTTCACACAAAGCCTCAGTATCATTACTGTCAATAGCATCTGCTACTTCGTAGGCTTCTTCGACAGCGTCGTTTCGAATACTCTGATGGGTTTGCTCAATATCCCAAGGGCAACCGCCCGGACTTCTGAGCGCAGTCATTATCTCTAACAACTGATTTACGGTATAAGCACCATTTTTACCCTCTGCTATTATTTTTAACATATTTTACTCCTAAAATCAACTGTTTTTTGTTAAATCAACACACAATTAGCCTAAAAGTCAAAAAGTTAAGGTGATTTTTGGTTATTTTAAGCAAATAATTAAGGATTATTTCCAAAATTTAGGAAAATCAAAGAGTTTAGGAAGGGCCGAAACAAAGAGTTTTACAAGCACTTCTTCCCTTAAATTATTCATTTCGGTATAGTTCCGGGTAGCGTCGTCACCTGCATCATCCGAAATTCTTCTTATTGCCGCAAAAGGAATTTGCGCCTGCTGGCAGACATAAGCAACTGCGGCAGACTCCATATCGCAAGACATAGCCTGATACTCGTTTTTAAAGAAGTTTTTCTTTTCTTCACTCGCGATAAAACTATCCCCGCTTACAGCAACACCTTTTTTGAGTTCGGGGTATATCTTTGAGAAGGCTTCAATTAAATTTTCATCGCCACTGTAAACATAGTTTTGAAGGGGCTTCTGACAGGGTTTATAACCGAGCGGAGTAAGGTCAAAGTCGTGCTCAATATATTTAGTACCGATTGTGAGTTCGCCCCTTTTAACTCCGCTAATTCCCCCCGAAAGACCTGAATTGATTATAATATCGCAGTTTTCAAGAGCAAGAAAGGTTGCAGCAGCGGCGGCATTTACCATTCCTATTCCGCAAAGAACAGAGTGGACGGTTATTTTTTTACCGTCTTTTTCAAAGGAAAAAATATGTCCCTCTCTTTTATAAAAATCTGCTCTTTTAGCCGAAAGGCTAACGGTAAGTTCGCGAAGAGGCGCGTACTCGTCCTCATCGGCAACAATATATCCTATTTTAAGTTCATTTTTCATATTCTACCTCTTCGAAAAATAGTTTTCATAAAAGTTTGTAATCCCCTTTTTCCTGTCGCAGATTTCATCAAATCTGCTTATATACTCATAAGGGTACTTGAAATTGAAAATTCTCTCAATATAATCTCCGCCGGGCTGACGAAGTTTAGTTACCGCAGAGGCCCCGCAGGCAAGTATAGTATGAGTTTCGTCCATTATGTAGACATTATAAAGTCCCTCAAAGCCTTTTTTAGCGTAGCCTACATTTTCAAGATTACCTACGGTTTTGCTCTGTCGGTACATATAATAAGGAACAATTCCCTTTTCTGTAAGAGTTTTTCGGGCATAGCGAACCATATGAGAAGCGATTTTGCCCGTTTCAATCTCGGGAAGTTGGTCGTTTACCGCAATGTTCGACGCCTTTTTAACCGAAAGAGAATGAACAGTTATGCTTTCGGGGTCTAGTTCCAACAGAGTGTTAAGGGTAGATTTAAAACTATCGAGCGTATCGGTAGGAAGCCCTGCGATAAGGTCCATATTTATATTATCAAACCCAATTTCTCTTGCCAGTTTAAAGGCTTCTAGGGTTTGAAGTGCGGTATGGTTTCTGCCTATCGCTTTAAGCACACCGTCATTCATTGTTTGCGGATTAACGCTAATTCTCGTTGCTCCGCCCTCCTTGATTGCAAGAAGTTTGTCTTTGGTAATAGCGTCGGGTCTTCCCGCTTCAACGGTATATTCGGATATGGTGCTAAGGTCGAAGTTGTTTCTTATTGACGACATAACCGTATTAATTTGAGAAGCGTTTAGCGAAACGGGTGTGCCTCCGCCGATATAAACCGTTTCAAGATGCAAATTTTGTTCCTTTGCAATTTTTGCCGTTAACTCAATCTCTTTACAGAGCAAATCTACATAATCATCTATAAGTTTACCCGCTTTATCAACCGAATGGGAAACAAAAGAGCAGTAGGAACATCTGCTTGGGCAAAAAGGTATAGAAACATACAGACTAAAAGAATCGGGTCGGTTTAAGGCAATTATAGTCTGTTCGGGTTCGACCGTTTCGTTACACAGCGTAATTTTCTCATCAGACACAAAAAGGGTATTGCGAAAATAATTATCGGTTTCTTCTTTACCTAAACTCTTAAGAAGTTTGGCATAAAGTTTAGCAGGTCTTACTCCCGTTAAAAGCCCCCATTCTGGAATATATCCCGTAGCCTCTTTAAAGCAGTTGAACAGACAGGTTGCAATAGCAAGTTCCTTTGTCTTTTCAAGGCTGTCTTTACAGGGCAGTTCGTGGTAATAGGTCTTTGACGAAAAATTAAGGGTTGCACGGGCAAGATTTCCCTTAAAGGAACAAACGGCATAAATTTCAGCCGCTTCTTCGGTTTTTAAAATATTAATTTTTTCAAAAGGCAAAAATATTCGGCAAAGTTTTTCAAGTTCGTAATCAAAGCCGTGATTTATATTACAAAGATTCATAAACTTCCTTTATTTCATATAAGGATTTGACTGTATTTCGCTAAAAAGTGTTGTGGGTTCTCCGTGGCCGGAATATATCACATAATCTTTTGAAAGGCTTTTGAGCCTATTAAGCGACTTTTTTAAAGCGGTAAAATCGCCCGTCGGAAAATCAGTTCTTCCAACGCTTCGGTTAAAGAGAGTATCTCCGCTAAAGATTACATCTTCAAGGACATAGCAGACAGAACCTGCGGTATGGCCGGGGGTATGAAGCACCTTAATATCGGTATCGCCCAAACTTAAAACCTCATTATCCGACAAGAGAATATCTGCCGAAAAGGGCTCTTGCGACAAACCTACAAAGCCCGACAGACTTATACCGGGGTCACTAAGTCCTTTGGCGTCTTTTTCGCCGATTGCAATTTTTGCACCCGTCAGTTTTCTGAGTTTATTCGCACCGAGAATATGGTCAAAATGACAGTGGGTAAGCAGTATAAACCTTTTAAGGTCTTTATTCCCATTTAAAAAGTCAACCACTCTGCTGTCGGCTTCAAACGGGTCTATTACCAAAGCGGAGCAAGAAGTTTTAACAAGGTAACAATTTGCACCGCAGTCGGATATAGGGAAAAATTTAATTTCCATAATTCACCTACTGATTTGTTCTTTCAACCGAAAATACTCCGCTGAGTTTCGTAAGTTTTTCAATTATGCTTCTCAGGTGCTCAACGCTCGCCGCCGAAACGGTTACGGTTATAGCGCAGTGGCCACCCTTAACGGCACGGGCGTTTACGGCGTGAAGTCCAACCCTCATATTAAACAAAACATTCGTGACCTCTGCGAGAAGTCCGTCACGGTCAAGAGCGTCAATATGCAAGGTTGAGGTGAAACTCTGCTCTACAGAATCTGCCCAATACGCTTTTATCCAACGGTCAGGTTCAGACGCCTCAGCAATTTTCACGGGGACATTCACGCAATCTCTTTTGTGAACGGAAACGCCGTGTCCTCTGGTAATAAATCCGATAATATCGTCGCCGGGAAGCGGAGCGCAACACTTGGACAGTTTAACCAAGCAGTTATCGATACCCTCTATTACAACCCCTTCGGGAGAGCGAACGATATGCTTTTTGATATACTCTTCAATAGAGGGCTTTTCTGCCGATTTAAGAAGTTTTGCATAATCTTCCTTAATTCTTGGAATAAGTTTTTCAAGAAGGATTCCGCCATATCCGATTGAAGCATAAAGTTCTTCAACAGAGGGTTGTTTTTGTTTTCTTGCAATCTCTTCAAGAAAATCTTTCATTTCTTTTTCGGGAAGAACAACCGAGTTTCTGCGAAGTTCAGTTTCAAGGGCTGTTTTTCCTGTTTCGATGTTTTCTTCTCGGCGTTCTTTCTTAAACCAAGAACGAATTTTAGCCTTTGCAGAACTTGTAACGGCAATATTAAGCCAATCTCTTGAAGGGCCGTGGCCTGCGGCATTGGTGGTGAGAATTTCGATAACCTCGCCCGTCTTTATTACGTGGTTTATCTGGACAATTTTGCCGTCGACCTTTGCGCCAATCATTCGAACTCCTACAGCCGAGTGAATAGCAAAAGCAAAGTCAATAACTGTAGAGCCAACCGGAAGATTTATTACATCTCCCTTTGGTGTCACGGCGAAAACATCTTCTTGAGAAAGGTCAATTTTTATAGAACGGATAAGGTCGGACGAATCAACATCATTTTCAAGAATCTGACGAATCCAGGCAAGGCGGTCTTCCATCTGCTTATTGTTAGTGGTAATACCCTCTTTATATTTCCAGTGGGCTGCAATTCCGAATTCAGCCGTATGGTGCATATCGAAGGTTCTTATCTGAATTTCAAAAGGAACCGCTTCTCTGCCGATTACGGTTGTATGAAGCGACTGATACATATTAGGCTTCGGAGTTGAAACATAGTCCTTAAAACGATTGGGAATCGGACGGAACATATCGTGCATAATACCAAGCACATTATAACAATCGTTAACCGTATTTGTTATTATTCTAAGGGCATATACATCATATATCTCGTCAAAATCTTTACCCTGAATAAACATTTTGCGGTATATTCCAGGTATTGATTTTACTCTTGCCTGAAGGACAAATTCTACGCCCGGCATATCTTTTAAGAGGCGTTCTTCAATTCTTGCCCTTATAGATTTAAAGGTACTCTCTCTGAAATCTTGTTTAGAGGAAAGAAGCCCCTCTATTTCGTGGTAGGCAATCGGGTCAAGATGTTTAATGGCAAGGTCTTCAAGTTCGTCCTTTATGGGACGGATACCGAGCCTATGAGCAATAGGAGCGTAAACCTCGATGGTTTCAAGGGCTTTGTCCCTCTGCTTTTGGTCGGGTAAAGAGTCAATTGTTCGCATATTGTGAAGGCGGTCGGCAAGTTTAATGATTATTACACGGATATCTTTACCCATTGCAATAAGCATTTTACGCAGCGACTCTGCCTGTTGTTGCTCACGGGAAACAAACTGAATTCTTCCGATTTTGGTTACACCGTCAACTATAAGAGCAACATCTTCGCCGAACATTGATTTTATTTGGTCAATGGTAGTATCGGTATCTTCAACTACATCGTGCAAAAGGGCGGCGGCTATAGATTCAGTATCCATTCCAAGCCCTACAATTATTTTAGCAACGCTGTAAGGGTGAAAATAGAACTCTTCTTTTGATTTTCTGTACTGTCCTTTATGGGCATTTACACAAAGTTCAAAAGCACGGCGGACAAGGTCAAAATCATAACTGCCGTCCTGTTGCTCCATTAAGGACACAAGGTGACTGTAATTTTTTTCATATTTTGTTTCAAGTTCCATTAAATTTCACCCCTTAATCTTCTTAAAATTTCGGCATCTGAAAGATTTGTTTTCGTTTTAGAGTCGGTCACTTTAATCATTGTAACGCCCCCCGCATCAAACAAAGAGCATATTTTAAGTTCGCACAGCGCTTCTGCCGAAATAAGCGCTTTAGCGTAACCGATATCCGACATACTTGCGCAAACAAGTTTATCAAGACATGACGGGCTTTTTAAAAGGTATTTATAAACCTTTCCTACCTCTTCCCTTTCGGGAATAATATCCGAATAATCTTTACAAATCCCTGATTTAAAAGATTCATAAAGGTCAATTTCGTTTATTAGTTTTTGCTCGGATATATCACTTCTTCTTATATCCTTTATAGATACCGTAAGAGAGAGGTTTCCGCCAAAAAAGTTTGTATCAATAGACACGGCGATATCAACCATATCTCCAATATCAAAGGCAAAGGCAGTTTTTTCTACCGCAAAGAGCATTGCAGTGAAAGAGGTTTCGCCTTTTGAAAATTCAAGACGAAGATGTTTTCCGGAGCCAACCGCAGAAATCCTCTTAAGAGTAAGCCCGAAAATCCCAAAAACAGGAGCGGGGTTTCCTACACCAAAAGGTTCAAGCGTTTTAAGTTCTTCGGCAAGGTCAGTAGAAAGAGCGGCGGGGTTAAGTTTACAGTCAAGACGAAGTTCCACAAGCGTCTTATTAAAAGAGGAGGCATATTCGTTGATTGCTTTACGAAAAGCATCAATCGAATCTTCATAAAGAGTAAGACCCGCAGCCATTTCATGACCGCCGAATTTTGTGAGTATGTAAGAACACTCACAAAGAGCATCATAAATTGAAAATCCACTTACGCTTCTTGCAGAACCGTTTGCTACAAAGTTTTGAACCGACAGAACAACGGCGGGTCTGCCGTATTTTTCAGCAAGTCGGGAAGCAACAATTCCGACAACTCCGCCGTGCCAATTCTCGCCCGAAACAACAATAACTCTATTATGTTTATACCCTTTTTTCTCGACCGTTTTCACAGCCTCGGCAAAAATCTGTTTTTCAAGCGTCTGACGGCGTATATTCTCGTTGTTAAGCACCGAGGCTATGCCGTCGGCAATCTCGTCATCATCGGTAAGAAGTAACTCGGCAGCACGAGAGGCATCGCCCATTCTTCCCGCCGCATTTATTCGGGGAGCAAGGCCGAAAGCCAGACGCGAGGCAGAAAGACCGTCTCTTTCCAGTCCTGCGGCTCGGCAAAGAGCGCTAAGCCCTACTCGGTTTCCCATAGAGATGAGTTTTACGCCCTCACGGACAACCGTTCGGTTTTCGTTTGTAAGAGGCATTACATCCGCAACCGTGCCAAGCGCAACAAGGTCGCCGTAGTCATAAAGCATTTCTTCGGGACTTTTACCCTCGGTAGCGCAAACCACCTTAAAGGCAACAAAAACTCCGCAAATATCCTTAAAAGAACTTGTATCATCAAAACGGTGAGGGTCAACAACCGCATCGGCATCGGGAATTTCGGCTCCCGGAAGATGATGGTCGGTTACCACGACTTTCATACCAAGGCTTTTGGCATATCTTACCTCGTCTAAGGCAGCAATACCGTTATCAACCGTAATTATAAGGTCAATTCCCTCGCTTTTTAACCTGTCAATTGCCGACATATTTATTCCGTAGCCGTCTTTTTCGCGGTCGGGAATATAGTAAGAAACATTCGCACCCCTGTTTTTAAGGTAGCCGTACATAAGGGCGGTAGCGGTTACTCCGTCCACATCATAGTCCCCGAAAACAGCAATCTTTTTTTCGGCGTAAATCGATTCGTTTATTATTTGCGATGCTTTTTGGGCGTCACATAGTTCAAAAGGGTCGTTTAAAACAACCTCATCAGAGAGAAATTCTTCAAGTTCTACGGGGTCGGTATATCCTCTGCCCGACGCAATCAAGGCTATAAAAGGGTCTATATTACACTCGTTTGCGAGTTCGGTAGCAAGAGCCTTATCTATAGGGTTTACCGTCCATCGTTTAAACTGCAAATTTCTCACCGTCCTTATTAAGATATTATTAAAATATTATATCAAAATAGTAGTTATATTGCAACAAAAAGTCAAAAAGATTAGTTTCCCGGTTGTTTGAATCAGTATCTTTTATTGCTCAGTTTTATAACCTATATATTTTTTGCAAAATTATATCCTCACAAAAACAAAAAAGAAAAAACAGCAAATCTACAAGAGATTTGCTGTTTTTATAATTACTTTTTAATACCGTAACTGGTTAAAAGTTTAGGTGTACCATTATTGTAATAGTATACATTAACGGTTAATAGGTTATCTGAAACTTCGATTTCAGACCAAGTAGAAGCATAACCGTTGTGTGAGTAGTCGTAGTACTCGGTTTCAGCGGTACTATAGGTTCTCTTTGTGCTGTCGCCTGCGGTACCGTTCATAACGTAAAGTACGCCGCCTTCGCCGGTATAATATTTAATACCGTTAATTGTTTCATATTCATAATCGGTTTGAATAGTTCCGCCAACACCTATAGGATAGGTTTTAGAAACAATATGGTCGTGGCCTTGAAGAACAATATCTACATTGTATTCAGCAAATAGGTCGGAAAGTTGTTCTCTAAGGGCTAAAGACTGAACTTTATAGTCGTCTGCCGAGCCCCACTGACCGGGAGAATACATAGGAGCATGCATTGAAACTATTGTCCATTTTTGCTTATTATTCTTAAGAACATTTACAAGCCAAGTATATGTAGCATCGGTAAGTTTACCATTATCTGCACCATTGTTGGTATTAAGCATAATAAACTTGGTGTTACCGTAATCATAAGCGTAAGAGAAACCGTAGTTTGCATTTCCTTCGGGAATGCTTGAGGTATCTATATTAAAGTGTTTATAGATTTCCTTACTTCCGTCGCCACTCTTATAAGTAGTGTCGTGGTTACCCGAAATGATAGCCATGGGATTTTCTGCAAAATAATTTGCATTATCATTAATCATAGCATCCCAATAACTTTCGTATTTAGAATACTCAACAACGTCGCCTGAATGAAGAATAAAGTCGGGGTCAAAACCATTAATTTCAACGCCTGCCATCGTATTTCCGTAGGCTGTTCCTGTTCCTGCACCATTTGTGCTATCTTCTACTTCTGCTTTGGTTTGAGAGTCGCTAACATTTACAAATTTAAAAGAATTAGAATTATCTCTGGTTTTAAATGTAAAGGTTTCGCCTATAGCATTAGCGCCCTTATCTACACAACGGTAGGTATAGGTTGTGCCAAGTTCAAGACCACTTAAAACAGCCTTTGAAACATAGTAATACATAACCTTTCCATCGGTTCCGTAACTTTGTTCCTTTGTATATGTAGCGGCAAATTCAACAGCGTTTTCGGCACTAAAGGTGTTACCCTTAGAAATTTGAACTACGGGGTTTTTAGGCTCGCTTTGGGTTTGCCAGTTTACGCCATAGGAACTAGAATTAGAATCGTAAATAGATAATGTAACTGTTTTTGGAGTATAGGGTGTCATTACAACCTCTTCTTTAACAATTTCATCTTTAATAGCGAGCGCTACAAGGTCGCATACATCCACTTTTCCGTCTCCGTTAACATCGTTAATGTAGGTTTCTAATCCATTTAAAATGACACGATAAAGAACTGCCATATCTTTTGCTTTATTAAATGTTCCATCGCCGTCAAGGTCTCCGTTTCGAGCAGCAAGATAACGATATGTTGGGAACATTAAATCTTCTGTAACTGCACACCATACATTTCTGTCAAGACCAGACATTGAATCAAGCGCATTTGCGCCGGTCATAGATATACGAGATACTTGATTCCAGAATGTTCTACTCTTATCAGAATCGCCATTTGTGGTGTCGGAATATACTGTAGCAAAGAGTTCTTCGGCATTATCTCCTGCAAGGGTTTTTCTTTTACTGTTAGAAGCACAGTGATAGGGGTTCTCTCCAACAGAAAAACTATTAGAAATAATATAATTTACCTGATATGCTCCGCCTAAAATACCACAAGCAAGGTTCACATCATTTTTATTAGTTGTTGTTGCAATTACTTCGGCTCTGCTATAACAACCATCTATACGAATAACGCTTGAATTGTTTGCTTTACCTACAATGCCGCCAACCGATGATGTGCCTTTCACAAAAACATCTTTTTCTGCAAAACAGTTGTTAATATTTACAGTTCCATCGGAAAGTCCTACAACACCGCCTACGCCGGAAGTTAGTGAGAAAACTCTTGCTTTATCTACTCCTATATTTTTAACATTACCATTTTTTAATATTGGGAATAAACCACGGCCTTCAACGGTACTATCATCTTCAGGATACCATAAACCGTAAACAGTATGTCCGTTTCCATCAAAGTATCCAGTAAATATTGTTCCAGTAAACCAAGGATTGTTATTAGCATTGTCATACCAATTATCGGCATAAACATAGTTTAAATAAATATCTTTTGTAAGTTTATAATATTTTCCGTTACCGCCAGAAGTTATTGCAAAAGCAAGTTCACCGGCCGAAGAAATAATATATGGGTCATTTTCTTTACCAGAACCGGAATCAAAGTTTTGAGTAATTTTACCATTCCAAATTCCGTCGATTTCTGTTCCGCTTGGGTCAACGACACTGGGCTTTTCAAAGGTAGCGGTATAGGTTTCATTGCCATTTGTGTCTACTTTTTTATCCCAACCAATAAACTCATAAATTAGACCATTAACCTTTTTAGAGGGAGTTTCGGGCTCTTCAACAGTTTCGCCTACGAATACGGTTTCTTCCTTAAGAATAGTGCCGTCCCAGTTCTTGTAGGTAATGGTAATGGTTTCGGTAACTGCGCCGAGTTTTTCAGCGAACTGAACGAGAACGGGGGTAGAGTCTTTAGCTGCGGTCCAAACAGTGTAGTCGAGGTCGGACATGCTGCCTTTAGCGGATATACCTATCATTTGTTCTGCAGGAACAACGTTCCAAGTCTTCTGTATATAGCTGGCAGCGTTTGCTGTTGCATAGACATTAACAAACGGGTTGGCATTAGTTGACGGGTTTCTGGTACCATTTCTGTTGTTACCAACAGCCTGAGCGGAGGTAGTGTAAGAATTTTTGATTTGATAATCCAAATTATTACCTCTACCGAGAAGACCGCCGGCAGCACCTGTATTGTCTTCATTATCAATTGCTACAGTAGCGGTAACAGAACAAGTATCGATAACAACTTTTGAAGTGCCTTGATTGGAGAAGTAACCGATAAGGCCACCGACAGAAGCGGTTCCATGTGTTGTTGCAATGTAACAAGTTTCGTCTATAAAGCAGTTTGTGAAATTAGCTTGACTGTTAGCGTTGTTGGTTGCGTCAGAATCGGACCAGGCAAGGAAGCCGCCAACGTAGTGGTTGGAAACAACATACGCTTCGGAAAGGCCTAGGTTAGAAATAGTGGTGTTTTTGCCGTTTTGGGGAATAAGAGCTGCGGGTTTTGAATCAGCAGCGTTATAGTATAAACCATAAATAATATGGTTATCACCATCGATATAACCGTTGAACAAAGCGTCTGTTGTCCAACTATTAGGAGTATTATCTTTCCAATTAGGGTCGGTAACATCGTTTAGGTAGATGTCTTTAGTAAGTTTGTAGTATTGACCAGCACCACCGGTAGAAATTGCAAGAGCAAGTTCACCTGCGTTTTGAATAAGAATGGGGTCGGATTCGGTACCGGCACTCTCATCTGCGAAGGATTTAGAAATTGTTCCGTTCCAAATGCCTTTTTCGTCTTCAGTGGGAGCTTGGGGTCCCTCGGGTTTAACGAGTTTATCGAGGAACGGGGTAAGAACGGGGGTTTTTCCTTCAACA
>SVPA01000027.1 GCA_015066085.1 Oscillospiraceae bacterium | reverse complement strand
GCTGATTCTTAGTTAATTAAAAATAAAAAAAAATGCACCTACTTCGAGCAGGTGCATTCGATTCATTTTGTATAATTGAGTCAATTATTGCATTCATTCATTTTGTATAATTGGATATATTTTGATTATAGCACCCTATCCGACAAAAGTCAATAAAAAAATCGCAACACATTGATGTATTGCGATTAAATACCTGATAAATCAAAATCAGGAATCATATCAGTTGTGGCACTTATAAGGTCCTGAATATATGTCTCACAGAAATTTGTTTCATAACAAGCGTTTAACACCTTATTATATTCTCGTTTAGTAATTTTTCTGTTGATTTCGGGAAAATCACACGATTTATACATAGGTACATATTGTGACATTAGCGAAAAAACTATACCGGGTGTGTTGTCGTTGAGCCATTTAATTAAATTTATTGAATCATTGGTTGAGCCCGGCAAAATTAAATGACGAACAATAACTCCCCTTCTTAAAAGTCCCCTATCGTCAAACAGAGGCTCTCCTTTAATTTTGACCGCCTTACTGATTGCAGACGAAGCAACCTCAAAATAGTCTTCACATTTTGAATACATAAGCGATTTTTCAGGAGAATAATATTTAAAATCAAACAAATAAATATCAAAAATATCCTTTTGAATATTTTCGATTAGGTCATATCCACTGGAATTGTAAACAAGTGGAATTTTTGGCCTATATATCGCAAGTGCGTCAACAATTTGATTAAAATAATGGCTTGGGGTTACAAAATTTATATTGTTTGCACCTTTCTCTTCAAGGGATTTCATTATTTTAGCCAATTTTTCCTTTGAAATAACTTTCCCAAAGGCTTCGTGACTGATATTGTAGTTCTGACACATTACGCACTTAAGTGAACAACCGCTAAAAAATATTGTTCCCGAACCGTTTGCGCCCGATATACAAGGCTCTTCGCCGAAGTGAAGACCCGCCCTTGCAACCTTAATCTCATTTCCTACACCGCAGACGCCGTGTCTTTGATTCCTATCAACGCTACATTTTCTCGGACAACTGTTGCAAACCGACATTTTTCACTCCATTTTCACTTATAATCGGTAAAATTCTCCGTTTTGTAATAAGTTTATCGTATGTTTGCTTAAATGACAACATTGCTCTGTATCTTGTATTACATTTTTTACAGAAACATTCGCATCTAAGCCAATTGTTTTTAAACTTCCACTTATTATCACGCTTTAAAGTTCTTTTACATTGTGGACAACTAAATTTTAGAAGCTCTTTATTGATTCTCTCATCGTTGATTTTAGAAATATAATATGCTCTAAAGAATAAACGTTCATAAAACGACTTTTCTTCAGCATTTTTAATTAGTTTATTAAAACGCTCACTATTATAAGTCTTTTTGAGCATTAATCCGCAAAGATACGAGTCATCTTTTGCGTTATGAAGTTCAAAGCCATCAGTTGAGATGCCGAGCAACTGCGCCGCATTGATGAGAGAAATTTGATTAGTTATAGCGTAACCTGAAATCTTTAATTCCCCTTGTATATACGACTGCAAATCAAGGTATTTTGAGATATTAAACTTGACCGAATTATCAAGAAATAATCTGGTATTCTCTACTATGGCATACAAATCAGATGTGCTCCAGGTCATTGTAACAGCATCATTACCTGCCCATTTGTTATATCTCATAACGGCTTCACGGAAACCGACTCCTGAGTTCATACGCTCGTTAGTAATACCTGTAAGAGAAATTACTCGGTTACTTAGTTTCTTAACGATTTGGGACTTTATGTAAACCTGAAAGGTATCAATAATCTCAAAATTTTCGTTAAGTTCAACAGCACCAATTTGTATTATTTCATTTATAAAACGACCTTGCGGTTTATAGTAAGCGCTATTCCATTCCAAATCAAGAATAATATATTTCATTATTTGTTTCTTGCCTCATATTTCATTCTTTGTTCTTTGCCTAAAATTCGTTTACGAAGTCGAGTTGATTTTGGAGTAATTTCAACAAGTTCATCATTCTTTATAAACTCAAGACACTGTTCGAGCGAAAGAATACTTGGCGGTACAAGTTTTAGGGCGTCATCAGAACCTGCTGCGCGCATATTGGTTGCTTGTTTTTTCTTGCAAACATTACAAACAATATCCTCATTTTTAGGGTTCTCGCCAACAATCATACCTTCATAAACCTCAACACCGGGGCCAATAAACAAACGCCCTCTGCTTTGTGTGTTGAAAAGGCCGTAGCCTGTACTCTCGCCTGTTTCGTGAACGATAATTGAGCCCGTATTTCGTTGCTCAATATCACCCTTATATTCTTCATAACTATCAAATACATGGCTCATAATTCCGTTTCCGTTTGTATCTGTTAAAAACTGTGAACGGTATCCCATAAGACCACGGGCAGGAATCAAAAACTCAAGGTGGGACATACCACCCTCTCTGGTTCCCATATTTTTAATTTCTGCTTTTCTTGTTCCAAGCCTTTCCATTACGGCACCGACATATTCTTGCGGAACTTCAATCATAAGCAGTTCGATTGGCTCATGAAGTTTTCCGTTTATATTCTTGTAAATAACCTCAGGTGGTGAAACTTGAAATTCATATCCTTGACGGCGCATTGTTTCTATAAGAATTGAAAGGTGCAACTCTCCCCTGCCCGAAACCTTAAAAGTGTCGGCAGAGTCGGTTTCTTCAACTCGCAAAGAAACATTTGTTTCAACCTCTTTAAAAAGGCGGTCACGAAGGTTTCTTGAAGTAACAAATTTGCCCTCTCTTCCTGCAAAAGGAGAATTATTAACCATAAAGTTCATAGAGAGGGTCGGCTCATCAATTTTTACGAAAGGAAGCGGGTTAATATGCTCCCGGTCACAAGCAGTTTCGCCGATATTTAACTTGTCGATACCGGCAACCTGAATTATGTCACCAAAAGTTGCTTTCTCGACCTCAACTCTTTTAAGCCCTTCAAACATAAATATCTTGCTGATTTTAACAATTGAGTGAGTTCCATCAGCATGACAAAGAGCCACCGACTGTCCGGTAGTTACAGTTCCCCTTTCAACTCGTCCGACGCCGATTCTACCGAGATACTCGTCATATTCAATGTTTGAAAAAAGAAGTTGAAGCGGAGCATCAGCATCGCCAACCGGGGCAGAAATTTCGTTAACTATTGTTTCAAAAAGCGGCTTAAGGTCTGTACCCGTTTCTTCGGGTGATAATGTTGCATATCCGTCACGTCCCGAGGCGTAGACAACGGGAAAGTCAATCTGGTCATCATCTGCACCAAGTTCTATAAACAGGTCAAGTACGCCATCTACTACCTCATAAGGTCTAGCCATTGGTCTGTCAATCTTGTTAACAACAACTACAACCTTTTTGCCGAGAGAAAGCGCCTTTTTAAGAACAAAACGGGTTTGAGGCATACATCCCTCAAAGGCGTCAACTAGAAGCAAAACACCATCAACCATTGTCAAAATTCGCTCAACTTCCCCACCAAAATCTGCGTGACCCGGGGTATCAATAATATTTATTCTTATGCCGTTATACATAACGCAGGTATTCTTGGAGAGAATTGTAATACCTCTTTCACGCTCGAGGTCGTTCGAATCCATAACTCTTTCGTCGACCTGCTCATTTGTTCTAAACGTTCCGCTTTGACGGAGAAGTCCGTCGACCAGCGTGGTTTTTCCGTGGTCAACGTGGGCAATTATAGCAATATTTCTAAGGTTTTCCCTATTTGTCATTTAAAACATCCTTTTAATTTAATTAACTTTATTAGTATAACTCTAACCATACTGCTTGTCAAATAAAAGAAAAGATAATTATAGGAAATTTATAAAAGTTTCTATTGACAAAACAAGGCTGTGTCGATATAATGTTTCTTGTGCTTGGTGGATATAGCTCAGTTGGTTAGAGCGCCAGATTGTGGCTCTGGAGGCCGTCGGTTCGAATCCGATTATCCACCCCACTTTTTTTATATTAGTTTTATAGGGGTATCGTCAAGCGGTAAGACAACGGATTTTGATTCCGTCATTCGTAGGTTCGAATCCTGCTACCCCTGCCATCAAAGGGCAATGAAAAAGATATTGCCCAAGAAACCCCCGATTTTATCGGGGGTTTCGCCGTTTCTACGGTCGAAATTTTTACAAGCGATTTTGTAGATGTGAAAAAGGTATTTTTCCCTT
>SVPA01000018.1 GCA_015066085.1 Oscillospiraceae bacterium | reverse complement strand
AGAAAGTGTTGAACTTATCCGTCAGGCAAAATTAGACGGTGTAGATATTACTTGCGAAACCGCTCCTCACTACCTGACCATGAACGACTCTATGCTTCAAGATGACGGTCGCTTTAAAATGAATCCACCAATAAGAAGCGAAGCCGACCGCCTTGCTTTAATTGAGGGTATAAAAGACGGAACTATTGATATGATTGCAACCGACCACGCCCCCCACTCCAAAGAGGAAAAGTCAAAGGGCTTAAAGGGTAGTGCAATGGGTGTTGTCGGTCTTGAAACCGCCTTTGCGGTTTGTTATACAAAACTTGTTAAAAGCGGAATAATAACCCTTGAGAAACTTGTTGAGTTATTAAACACCAATGCAAGAAACCGTTTTGGAATCGGAAGTGAAATTAAGGTTGGAATGACTGCTGACATAACGGCTTTCGACCTTAATGAAGAATATGTAATAAACCCCGAAGAGTTTGCCTCAAAGGGTAGAGCAACCCCCTTTGAGAACCTAACGGTTTGCGGCCGCTGTAAATTTACAATGGTCGGCGGAAAAATAGTTTATAAGGAAGATTAAATAACGGAGGAAACCCAAATGGCAAAAAGAACAGATATTAAAAAGGTATTGATTATAGGTTCAGGACCTATTGTTATCGGTCAGGCGGCAGAGTTTGACTACGCCGGAACACAGGCTTGTCTTGCTCTTAAGGAAGAGGGCTATGAGGTTGTTCTTGTCAACTCTAACCCTGCAACAATTATGACCGACACTACAATAGCCGATAAGGTTTATATGGAGCCTTTGACCCTTGAGTATGTGGCTAAAATTCTCCGCTATGAGCGACCTGATGCAATTGTTCCCGGAATAGGCGGACAAACAGGTCTTAATATCGCAATGCAACTTGAAAAGAAGGGCGTTTTAAAAGAATGCGGTGTAGAACTTCTTGGTACTTCTTCTGAAAGTATTGAACGTGCCGAAGACCGCGAACTCTTTAAAGAACTTTGCCAGTCAATCGGAGAGCCTACAATTCCCTCTGAAATTACCTACAGTCTTGACGAGGCAAAAATTGCCGCCGAAAAAATTGGTTATCCTGTTGTTCTTCGCCCTGCCTTTACCCTTGGCGGAACAGGTGGCGGTTTTGCAAATAACGAAAAAGAACTTATCGAAATCGGTCTTAACGCCTTTAAACTTTCTCCTGTTCATCAGGTTCTTATCGAGAAAAGTGTTAAAGGCTATAAGGAAATTGAGTTTGAGGTTATGCGTGACTCTAATGACCATGCTATTACCATCTGCGGAATGGAAAATATCGACCCCGTCGGTGTTCACACAGGCGACTCAATTGTTGTAGCCCCCATTATGACCCTTAATGACCACGACCTAAAAATGCTCAACGATTCGGCAATTAAACTTATTAAAGAACTTAAAATTGAGGGCGGCTGCAATGTTCAGTTTGCTCTTAACCCTGAAACCAGTGAGTATTATCTTATTGAAGTAAATCCCCGAGTTTCCCGTTCTTCCGCCCTTGCTTCTAAGGCAAGCGGATATCCTATTGCAAGAGTAACCGCTAAAATCGCACTTGGAATGGCGCTTGAAGATATTAAGGTTGCTAACACTACTGCCGCTTTCGAGCCTAAACTTGACTATGTAATTGCTAAACTACCCCGTTTCCCGTTTGATAAATTCACCTCCGCTTCTAACGCCCTTGGAACTCAGATGAAGGCTACCGGAGAAATAATGGGCATAGGTTCAAATCTTGAAGAGTGTCTGCTTAAGGGAATCCGTTCTCTTGAAATCGGCGCTAACCATATTTATCATTCTAAATTCGATAATATGAACGACGACGAAATAAAAGAATATATTAGTGAATTCCGTGATGATAATATCTTTGCTATCGCAGAACTTCTTTACCGTGGAGTTAGCGTAGAAGAAATTCACGAAATTACAAAAATTACCGCCTTTTTCCTTGAGGCAATCAAAAATATTATAAATATGGAAACAAAACTCAAGGACAATCCCTTTAACCTTGAAACCCTTAAAAATGCAAAGAAAATGGGATTCTCGGATAAGTATGTCGCAAGACTTTGGAACTGCGACGAACTTGATGTTTACGGTTTCCGTAAAGAGAATAATCTTTTCCCCGTCTTCCGTATGGTAGATACCTGCCATACAGGAGCCTATATTCCTTACTTCTACTCTTCTTATACGGGAGAAAACGCTTCGGTTCTAACGAATAAAAAGAAAATAGTAGTTCTCGGTGCAGGTCCTATCCGTATCGGACAGGGCGTTGAGTTCGACTATTCAACCGTTCATGCGGTTTCAACAATCAAGAATTCGGGATATGAAGCAATTATTATTAACAACAACCCCGAAACCGTTTCTACCGACTACACTACGGCGGATAAACTCTATTTTGAGCCTTTAACCCCCGAAGATGTTATGAATATTATTGAGTTTGAAAAACCTGAGGGCGTTGTTGCTTCCCTTGGCGGTCAAACCGCAATAAACCTTGCCGAGCCTCTTATGAAAAGGGGAGTTAAGATTATCGGTACCGATTGTGACGCTATCGAGAGAGCAGAAAACCGTGATGCTTTCGAAAAACTCCTTACCGAACTCGGAATTCCTCAACCTAAAGGAAAGGCCGTTACTTCTATTGAAGCAGGTGTTGCTACCGCAGCCGAAATCGGCTATCCCGTTTTAGTTCGCCCTTCCTTCGTGCTTGGCGGCCGTGCAATGCAGATTGTTGCTAACGAAGAACAACTTCGCCACTATCTGCAAACCGCTGTTGAAATTGATGAGGACAAGCCCGTTCTCGTAGATAAATATATTCAGGGTAAAGAGGTTGAGGTTGACGCAATCTGCGACGGAACCGATGTCTTCGTTCCCGGAATTATGGAACTTATTGAGCGTACCGGTATCCACTCGGGTGACTCTATAAGCGTTTATCCGACCTTCAGCGTTTCCGATAAGGTTAAGGGAACTATTCTTCAGTACGCTAAAAAGTTAGGCCTTGGAATAGGAATTGTCGGCCTTTATAATATTCAGTTTATCGTTGATGATAATGACAATGTTTATATAATTGAGGTTAACCCCCGTTCCTCTCGTACAGTGCCCTTCCTTTCTAAATCTACCGGTTATAGCCTTGCCGATATTGCGACCGAAGTAATTTTAGGTAAAAGCCTTAAAGAACTCGGAATTTTCTCGCTCTATCCCGAGGAAAAAGAGCGTTGGTATGTAAAAGTACCCGTCTTCTCATTTAATAAACTCCGCGGTCTTGACGCATATCTTTCTCCCGAAATGAAGTCTACCGGAGAGGCTATCGGCTATGACGATAAACTTAACCGTGCTCTTTATAAGGCATTACAGGCAAGCGGTATGAAACTTCAAAACTACGGAACCGTTTTTGCAACTATTGCCGATAAGGACAAGGAAGAAGCCCTGCCTCTTATCCGCCGTTTCTATAATCTCGGCTTTAATATCGAGGCAACCTCGGGAACGGCCAAATTCCTGAAAGAAAACGGAATTCGTACCCATGTTCTTAAAAAGATAAATGAGGATAGCAATGAAATCATCGATGCCCTTCGTCAGGGTCATATTGCCTATGTAATTAACACCCGTGACATCTCTTCTAAAGACCAGTTAAGTGACGGGGCTGAAATCCGCCGTACCGCTACCGAAAACAATGTAACTTTGTTTACCGCACTTGATACTGTTAAAGTTCTTCTTGATGTTCTTGAAGAAACCACCCTTACAATTTCAACTATCGATTCTTAAGGTGTAAAAATGAAACAAGGATTATTTAAGGTTCTTTCAAATGAAAATATTGCCGATAAGGTCTATAAAATGACCTTATCGGGCGATACTTCTGATATTACCGCAACGGGACAGTTCGTAAATATAAAACTTGACGGTATGTATCTCCGCCGTCCTATTTCGGTTTGTGATTATAGCGATACTACTCTTACGCTAATCTACAAAGCGGTAGGAAAGGGTACGGAATATATGTCCTCTTTAAAAGAGGGTGCCGTTCTTGATGTTTTAACAGGGCTTGGCAACGGATATGACACAAGCCTTTCGGGAAACAGTCCTCTGCTTATCGGCGGGGGAGTAGGCGTTCCCCCTATGTATGCCCTTGCAAAAGCCCTTGTAAATGAGGGTAAATCGGTTTCTGTAATACTTGGATTTAATACAAGTAAAGATGCTTTTTATGAAAATGAGTTTAAGGCTCTCGGCTGTAAGGTTTTTGTTACAACTGCCGACGGAAGTTATGGAACAAAAGGTTTTGTAACCGATGTTTTAGGTCAGATAGGTGAGTATACATATTTCTATACTTGCGGACCCGAGCCAATGCTCAAAGCCGTTTATAACTCAACCGCTACTTCGGGTCAGTTTAGTTTTGAAGAGCGAATGGGTTGCGGTTTCGGTGCTTGTATGGGCTGTTCGTGTAAAACCAAGTACGGCAACAAGCGAATTTGTAAAGATGGTCCCGTTTTAGTAAAGGAGGAAATAATATGGTAGATACCAAGGTTACTTTAAGTGGTATTGAACTTGACAATCCAATTATTCCTGCTTCGGGTACTTTCGGCTTTGGCTATGAATTTGCCGAACTATACGATATAAATATGCTTGGAACCTTTTCCTTTAAAGGAACAACTAAAGAGGCTCGTTTTGGAAATCCGACTCCAAGAATTGCTGAATGCCCGTCAGGTATGATAAATTCGGTAGGTCTTCAAAATCCGGGTGTAGAAAAGGTAATTTCTGAAGAACTTCCGAAACTTAAAAAGTGCTTTAACAAACCCGTAATGGCAAATATAAGCGGTTTTTCTATTGATGAATATGTGTACTGCTGCGAAAAGATTGACAAACAAGAACAGGTTGGTTGGCTTGAAGTTAACGTAAGTTGCCCGAATGTTCACGGCGGAGGAATGTCTTTTGGAGTTTGCCCTGAATCTGCCGCCGAGGTAACTAAAGCGGTAAAAGCGGTCACAACAAAACCTGTTTACATTAAACTTTCGCCGAATGTTACCGATATTGTTTCTATCGCAAAAGCCTGTGAAGAGGCCGGTGCCGACGGAATAAGTATGATAAATACAATGCTTGGAATGAGAATAAATCTTAATACCAAGAAACCCGTTATTGCCAACAAAATGGGCGGTTTTTCGGGAAGTGCAATAATGCCTGTTGCTCTTCGAATGGTTTATCAGGTTTACGAAGCGGTAAATATCCCAATAATCGGTATGGGTGGTATTACTACCGCTGAAGATGTTATTGAAATGATGCTTGCGGGTGCAACCGCCGTTCAGGTTGGTGCTGCAAATCTTGTTGAACCTTTTGCTTGTAAAAACATTATCGAAGACCTACCTCGTGTAATGGAAAAATACAATATTACTTCACTTAAAGATATAATAGGAGGAGCACACTAATGGGTAAAGATGTAATTATCGCTTGCGACTTTGCAAGCAAGGCGGACTGCCTTAACTTTCTTGACAAGTTTACGGGCAAAAAACCTTTTGTAAAAATCGGAATGGAACTTTTCTATGCCGAAGGTCCCGAAATTGTTAAGGAACTTAAAAACAGAGGCCATAAAATCTTTTTAGACCTTAAACTTCACGATATTCCTAATACCGTTAAAAAATCTATGTCGGTGCTTTCCCGTCTTGATGTTGATATGACCAATCTTCACGCCGCCGGCACTATTTCAATGATGGAAGCGGCTATTGAGGGCCTTACCCGTGAAGACGGAAGCCGTCCCTTACTTATTGCGGTTACCCAACTTACCTCTACCGACCAGGAGCGTATGGAAAACGACCTTTTAATTAAAGAACCGATTGATAAGGTTGTTATGCACTATGCTTCAAATGCCGCAAAGGCAGGTCTCGATGGTGTTGTATGTTCTCCTCTCGAAGCAGGAAAGGTTCACGAAACTTGCGGAAAGAATTTCTTAACCGTAACCCCCGGTGTCCGTTTTGCCGACGGAGATATCGGCGACCAAAAGCGCGTTATGACTCCTGCCGAGGCTAAAAAGATTGGCAGCGACTATATTGTTGTTGGCCGTCCTATTACCGCCGCTGCCGACCCGATTGCCGCATATGAACGCTGTGTAGCAGAATTTGTAGACTAAGAGGTGCAAAAATGGAAAGTTATAAAAGAGAATTTATTCAGTTTCTTGAGGGTGCCGGAGTTTTAAAGTTTGGTGACTTTACTGCAAAATCAGGTAGAAAAATACCTTACTTTATAAATGCAGGAGACATTAAAACAGGCGACCAAATTTGCAAACTTGGCGAATTTTATGCGAAAGCCTATTTTGAAAAAGTAGGAAACAAGAGAACCGTTCTTTACGGACCTGCTTATAAAGGTATCCCGATTGCTGTATCTGTTGCCACCGCCCTTTCAAGAGAAGGACTTGATGTGCCTTTCTTCTTTAACCGTAAAGAAGAAAAAGACCACGGCGAAGGTGGTGTTTTCGTAGGTTATAAACCTCAGGAAAACGAAGAAATCGTAATCGTGGAAGATGTAATTACTGCCGGAACCGCAATAAGAGAAAGCATGGCAATTTTATCCGGACTTAAAGGTACAAAGGTTGCCGCAACCTTCGTTATGGTAGACCGCAAAGAAAAAGGTCAAACCGAAAAGAGTGCTATGGCAGAGGTTGGCGAAGAATACGGCTTCCCCGTATATTCTGTAGTTGATGTCTATGATATTATAGAATATCTTGAAGAAGACGAATCAAACCGTGAAAATGTTGTCCGAATTAAGAAATATCTTGAGGTAAACGGAGCGAAAGAATAATAATCCGAAAGGAATTTGATATGAGAAATTTAATTGATATTCTCGACCTTAGTGTAAATGAAATTGATGAACTCATAGCAACAGCAAATGACATTATTGCCAGCCCCGAAAAATACGCTAAAAAGTGCGAGGGTAAAAAACTTGCAACCCTGTTTTTTGAACCCTCTACAAGAACCCGTCTTTCTTTTGAAGCGGCAATGTATGAACTCGGCGGAAATGTTCTCGGTTTTTCAGAGGCCGCAAGTTCTTCTTCCGCTAAGGGCGAAAGCGTTTCCGACACGGTAAAGGTTGTAGGCTACTATGCCGACATTATTGCAATGCGCCACCCCAAAGAGGGAGCCCCGCTTGTCGCCTCAATGAAAGCGGGAATACCCATTATAAATGCGGGTGACGGCGGTCATAATCATCCAACCCAAACTCTAACCGACCTTTTAACAATAAAACGCGAAAAGGGAAGGCTTAACAATCTGACCGTTGGTTTTTGCGGAGACCTTAAGTTTGGAAGAACAGTTCATTCGCTTATAGGTGCACTCTCGCGTTATGATAATATAAAAATTGTTCTTGTTTCTCCAACCGAACTAACTGTTCCCGAATATATTAAAAATGAAGTTTTAATGGCGAATAATATTGAGTTTGTTGAAACAACGAGTCTTGAAGAGGTAATGCCCGAGCTCGATATTCTTTATATGACCCGTGTTCAGCGTGAACGCTTCTTTAACGAACAAGACTATATCAGACTTAAGGATAGTTATATCCTGACCCCTGAAAAGTTAGAACTCGCTAAAGACGATATGTGTGTTCTTCATCCGCTGCCCCGTGTAAACGAAATTGCCGTTTCGGTTGACAGCGATAAGAGAGCAAAATACTTTGAACAGGCACGAAACGGAAAATATATTCGAATGGCCCTTATTTTGAAACTTCTGGAGGTGGAGTAAATGACAATAAGCCCTATTGAAAACGGAATTGTCCTTGACCATATCACCGCAGGAAAAGCAATGGAACTTTATAAGGCGTTAGGTCTTGACGAACTGAATTGCCTTGTTGCTGTGATAAATAATGCCTATAGTCTTAAATCTCCAAGCGGAAGAAAAGATATTATTAAGATTGACGCCCAGATTGATTTAAATCTTGATATTATCGGCTATATCGACCCGGGCATAACCGTTAATATAATCAAAAACGGAGTTAATACAAAACTTCCCAAAATCGAACCTCCCGAAAAAATCGAGGGAATTATTAAATGTAAAAACCCTCGTTGTATCACCTCGGTTGAGCGTGAAATCCCCCATGTTTTCAAACTAACCGACAAGAAAAATATGGTTTACCGCTGCATCTACTGTGAATCTAAATCAAAATAATAAAACGGAGCACTTCATTGAAGTGCTCCGTTTCTTATTTAAAATTAAATCAAAGAAACAATATACGGTATTCCGTATGAAATTAAAGAGATGATAACTCCTGCTGTAATAACACCAAAGAAAATTGTCCAAAAAGCCTTAGTGCGATTTAATCCAAGAATATTTGCTACAAGTGCTCCCGTCCACGCTCCTGTGCCGGGTAGGGGAATTGCAACAAGTATGAATAAACCCCAAATACTTGCGGTATTAACCTTTTTGCTTTTATTTGTTGCTTTCTCATCAATTTTTCTAACAAGTTTAGCCATCCAAAGAAAATTCGTGCGCTCAATAAAATCGAACACCTTGCGAATGAAAAGCAGGATAAACGGAATGGGAATCATATTAGCAATAACGCAAATAGGAAAGGCGATAAAAAAATTCACCTGAAGAACACTTGCGGCTATAAGACCGCCGCGCAGTTCAAATATCGGAAGTAACGAAATAATAAATGCCGCGACTTCAGGTATTAACCATTTATCCAGAAATAAAGCAAATTGTTCAATAATCTGTTCCATAATAACTCCTAGCGAAAACTGTTAATAAGTTCATAAAAGAATCCGTTTTGCTCATTTAAAATGGGGTTTTCGAGGCCAATCGCCGGCAAATAAACAAAGAAGTATGCTAAAACACCAAAGGCTATAAGTAATAATATTACAATTATAAGAAGAATTATGTTTGTAGCCTTTCGGGTTTTTCCAGTGTTTTTCTTTTTGGGCTCTTCAGGTTCTTCTAACGCTAGTTCTTCCAAATCTGCTGTATGATTAATGCCCGGCTCAATTAGATTCTTCGTTACCTTTTCGGCAGTGTTTGTTTCTTCCTTTGAATTATCTTCTAAAACTTCGGCATCGCTTTCGACAGACTGCTCTGCTTCTTCAGTGACCGCCTGACTATCAAGGTTTTCAGAACTGTTTTCGTCTTCGTCGGTTTTTTCTTCTGATGGTTGTGGTTGTTCGCTTATAGTTTCTTCGTCTTCAGAGGGCTGAGACACGTTGCTAACAGGGACAAACTGAACCGACTGTCCGTTTTGACCAATTCTTTCCTGATAGGCTAAAAGTTGACCGACATCAAAAATATAATTATGAACATAAGTCTTCATAATTTCGTGACGCAAAGAACGCACATTTGATACGATAATTATTGACTGTTGTCCTTTTTCAATAATAAAACCACCGTAAATGCCGGTTTTTGTAACAAGTGGCACGGCCGAATTTGGAATAACAATCTCTTCGGTTGTAGTTATGCCAAATTCTTCCTTGTTTGGTGAAATCAAAGGAATTCCTATGGCTCGGGAAAGAGTAGGAATTGCACTGTCTTCTCCAAAAAGGTCGGTTACGACTAAAATCACCTTGCTTCGGGAAACGTCCCTTGCTAACGCAGAAACCAACTGCTTTTTCGACTCGATTTTGTCTTTAAAGATTCTCATACGGTAGCAACCGCTAAGATTAAACTCCATCTCAAAGTCAGAAGAAGTATTGTAATATATAATGTCTAGCTTTAAGTTCGACATTTTTATCTCCTTTTGTTAAAACTATTCGTTGTTTTCTTGATTTTCGTCTGAACCCTCGCTTGAATCCGAACTGCTTTCGCTCGGGACAAACGGAATTTCTTTCGTTTCTTTAGTTGTGCAAATAGAACAAGTTCTCTCTTCTAAACCGGGTTCGGAACTCGTTGCGTCTTTAACTTTTTTCCAGTCGCCAAACTTATGATTATTATTAGGATTTCCCGATTCAAAAGTTTCGGTACCCGCTTTTCCGCAAACGCAACTTTTATAATATATATTACCGTAAGAGCAGTTTGCTCCATCCTTCAAAAATGTTTTACTTGCAACCTTCTGGTCAAACACATGGAAGGGTTCTTCAACCTTTTCATTACACTGAATACAAATGCAAGTGTGTGTTGCCGACTTAATATTTGAATATTTGTAACCGCCTAAATGTTTACAAGCCGTTTCAGAAGAAGTTCCGGAAGAACTCTCATTTTCCGATTCACTATTAACTGAACTGTTGTTTAGGTTGCCGTTATCCTCTTTATATCCATAAATACCTTTTTTATCATACCAGGCTTGAGGATATCTCGGATTAGGGTTATAAACGGCAGTATCAGCATTAGGCATTTGTTCGTTGGGCTTTAACTTTTTAGCCATTACTACAAAACGGGCATTGTCAAAATCATAACAACAGGTTGAAAGGGTTAAAATTTCGTCCTCAGGTCCGATTTCTACCGAAGTATTAATCAGTGAGCGTTCTTTTGCTTCTGCAATCCACCTTGAAAAATCAGAATCAGAACTGAAATCACTGCGATAAAACTGATAGAGTGCGCCGTTGTCGTCTTTAGAACTTCCTGCGGTTATCATAACCGAAAAGATAACATATTTGTTTTGTTCGTATAGCGATTTAAGTTCAATTATAGAATTTTCTTTATAGAAATTAAGTTTTTTAAAGTTTAGCAGATTGGCAAACATTGACTTGTCTTTCATATTATGACCATATATGGTAAGATTTTTACTGTTGCCATTATCAGAAATATTATTTCTATAGTCAAAGAAGAGGGCACCGTAACGGCTCTTTTTCTTTAGCATATTGTGATTAAGATAATAATCGTTATCCTTTGTCTGATATACGGGATTGTTTATATTTGTGTTTGAAATTTGAATCCAAGCCTTAATATCAGGGTTTTCTTTAGCAAGATTTTCAAAGGATGCAAAAGTGTTATTGTCGGCATTTTTATCTAAACTTTCAAAATCAAACTCCTCACGCGCTGCAGAAACAATTGAGCGCTGATGATGTTCATATGAAAAATGAATTATTAGAGCCGTTGATGAAGCAATCAAACCAATAACGGAAATAATTGCAATAATCTTAACAATAATGTCTTTTGTTTTATTATTGATTTTTTTAAAAACCTTGTTAAATAAAGAAGCAAAGTTAAAATTGATTATTTTCTTCTTTTTTTCTTCTGTCTTATTATTTTCTTGCTCAAACACAACAAAATTGATGTCCGACTCTAAAGTTGTCTTTGGTGTTGCGTCATCTGAAATGTTTTGAGCAAGATTCTCTAAAATAACAGATTGCGGAGTTTCATCTTCAAAAACAAAATCCGTGTCAAATCCAACCATACCGGGAAGTGCGAAAGGTCTTGCGGAAATATATTTTCTGACAAGGTCAAGCGCCGCAAGGGTTGAGTAATTGCGGATTCTGTCGCGGTCATAGGTGGAGGGAAGTGTCAGTTTTTTAATATAGTATTTTGTTCTGTCAGCAAGGCCGATATAAACAAGTCCTATCGGCTTGTTTTCGCTGGCGGTTGGACCGGCATTACCTGTAATACTTACGCCAATATCAGAACCGCTTAAAAGACGGACGTTTTTAGCAAGATACATTGCTGTTTTAGCGCTGATAGCGCCCTCTTGCTCAAGAACTTCTTGCGGTACAGAAAGTGCCTCTTGTTTAATTCTGTTTGAATAGGCAAGAATTCCAATTTCAACTGATTCAGAAGAATGGGGCACAGAGGTAAGAGCCTGGGAAAGCATTCCTCCTGTACAAGATTCTGCGGTTGATATTTTTAAATTTGATACACGAAGTGCATTTACAACTTCATTCGCAAGTCCTAGTGAGTCACAGCCATAAACAAATTCGCCCAGAACATCCTTTATGTCTAAAATGGCTTTAGAACAAAGTTTTTCGGCCTCTGTTTCGGTTTTCGCTGATGCAGTTACGCTAACTCTACACTCGTTGTTTTCATAATAGGTTGCTATTATCGGATTGTCTTTTTTGCAATACTTACTTATTTTTTCTGCAATAACAGATTCTCCAAGTCCGAAAACATTAACATTATGAGTTACAATAGCCATTCGGCTAAAGTTTTTAAGATACGAAACTACATAATTATCAAACATGTGAACGAGTTCCTTGTGCGGACCCGGGAGCATAATTATATGTTTTGAATTTTTCTCAATGCCAAAGCCACACGCCGTACCGATATCGTTTATAAAAATGGTGGCATCTTTAGGCGCCAATGTTTGCTTAAAATTGTTCTCGGTTGGAATTTTTCCTGCGTTTCTAAAATAGGTTTCAAGGTGTCTGCGGCAGATTTCGTTTTCCTCAAGTTCAATTTCAAGCGCTTCACAAACGGTTTCTTTAGTTAAATCGTCATAGGTAGGACCAAGACCGCCTGTTAATATTATAATATCAGAACGTTTTAAAGATTCTTTGACAAGTTCGCTTATACGGTACTTGTTATCATCAACCGCACACTGTCTGAAAGACTCGTGTCCGAGTTCTCTTAATTTTCTGGAAATATATGCTGCATTTGTGTTAACAACATCGCCGGAAAGAAGTTCACTTCCGACGCATATCAGTTCAACTTTCATTTAGTGCCTCCGAGTTAATCAATAAAAACATATTCTGTTTCTTCAATTGCTTTCTTGATAAGTTCTTCAATATTTAATTTTGATTCTGCTTCTTCGCAAAGAGGAATTGTCGGTCTTGTTTTCGGGTGTTTAGGTGTGAAAACCGTACAACAGTCTTCATAGGGAAGGCAAGAGGTTTCAAAAGCATCAATTTTTCGTGAAATCTTAATAATCTCTTCCTTGTCGCTTCCAATTAAAGGTCTGAGGACAGGAATTTGTGTAACAGAATCGGTAACGGCGATTCCGGGTAGAGTCTGACTTGCAACCTGACCAAGACTCTCTCCCGTAATAAGAGCTCCGCTTTTATGATAGACGGCAATTTTTTCGGCTATTCGCATCATCATACGACGCATAATAAGCGTGAAATATTCTTCAGGACATTTGTTTGCAATCTCTTCTTGAATCTCTGTAAAGGGAACAATAGCAAGTTTAATTGTACCGCTGTACAGAGCCACCTTTGAGAGAAGGGTTTTAACCTTTTGTTCGGCTCTCGGACTTGTGTAAGGAGGACTTGCAAAATGAATAGCATCAAGTTTAAGACCGCGTTTTGCCATTGTCCAGGCGGCAACCGGGCTGTCAATTCCGCCCGAAATCAAGATAGAGGCTTTACCTGCCGTTCCTACAGGCAGACCGCCTGCTCCTTGAAGTTGGCCTGCCCGAATATATGCGGCATAATCGCGCACTTCAACAGTAATTATTTCATCAGGATTATGCACATCAACCCGAAGATGAGGAAAAGCAGAAAGTATTGCTCCGCCGACTTTGGCGCTGATTTGCGGAGATGTAAAGGGAAATCTCTTGTCTGCTCTTTTTGCTTCAACCTTAAATGTTTTGATTGATTTTAGCGTATCTGCAAGGTATTCAGGAGCAGTTTTTAGTATGGACTCCATATTCTTTTCGCATACTCTTGAACGGGAAAAAGCAGCAATGCCGAAAACTTTTGAAACTCTTTCTAAGGCTTCGTCAAAGTTAAAAGTATCGTTTTGAGGTTCAATATATATGGTTGATTGGGCTTTTCTTATAACAAATTCGCCGCAATCTTTCAGAGAAGTTTTTAAGTTCCTGATTAAAGTATCTTCAAAAACACTTCTGTTAAGACCTTTCAGAGCGAGTTCTCCGTTTTTAATAAGTATAATTTCTTTCATAGTTTACGACCTTTTTAGTTTTGTAACAGCATTTTTTAGTTCTTCAATCAATGTATCTACATCTTCTTTGGTGTTAAATCTTGAAAAACTGATTCTAAGTGCGCTGTCTATTCTTTTTGAACTTAGCCCAAGCGCAGTTAAAGTAGGGCTTAAAGAACCTTTTGCACAAGCGCTTCCGCTTGAAACGAAAATTCCTTTTGAGTCAAGGAAGTGAAGCAGGGTTTCCGACCTAATGCCCGGCACGGAAATATTAAGAACATACGGCAGGGCGTTTTTTGGAGAATTGATTTCGGCAAAACCGGTGTTCAAAAGGGAAGCCTTTGCATATTCACAAAGTTCTCCTATAATTTTTTGTTGACTTGCGGTGTCGGGTAAGGCTTTAATTGCCCCCTCAAGACCGGCAATAAGAGGAGTCGGTTCTGTTCCCGGGCGAATAGAGTTTTGCTGACCTCCGCCAAAGGTCAGCGGAAGAATGTGAACGCTTTTCTTCTTGTAAAGAACGCCAATTCCTTTGGGGCCATGAATTTTGTGACCGCTAAAGGTAAGCAAATCGACGCCTAAGTCACAAACATTTATGGACATTTTTCCAAAGGCTTGTACAGCGTCGCAGTGTAACAAGGCGGGGGCATTCTTCTCTTTTATCACTTTAGAAGCATATTTAACAGGCTGAATAGTTCCAATTTCATTGTTTACAAGCATAATACTCACAAGAATGGTTTTTTCGTTTACGGCTTCAAGTATATCTTGTTCGCAAACACAGCCGTTTGAGTCGGGTTTAAGGGTTACAACCTCAAGCCCTTTATCTTTAAAAACCTTGATTGCTTCTAAAACGGAGGGGTGCTCAATTTCGGTAGTTACAATTCGGTTTCCGCGCTTCATTCGTGATAACACAGCGCCGTTTATCGCAATATTATTTGCTTCGGTTCCGCCCGAAGTGAAGAAAATTTCGTCGGACCTTGCTGATATAACTTTTGCGCAGGCTTCTCGACAAGAGTTTAAAATTTCTTCGGCGGATATTCCAACGCTGTGAAGAGAAGAGGGGTTGCCCCAATTTTCTGTAAGCGCAGTATTTATGCTATCAATGGCTTCCTTGCAAGGTTTGGTTGTAGCACTGTTATCTAAATAAATGATTTGTTTCAAGACAAAACCTCGCTTTAAAAACAATATGTGTACATTATACTTTTATATTATACTATATATATTTAATTTTCACAATAGTAAATTCGCTATTTTTTTGACAAAATATTAAAATTTTTGTATGTCAAACTACACAAATTCTTTGTTTTGCGTTAGCGTTAAAATGTATAAAAATAATGCTTGATTTTTAGCACGAGTTGTAGTATAATACTTTAGCATTTGATTACACCTGTTTCCTAATAGGTGGGTTTGGTGCCGAATTATCGACATTAAAGCGGATGGTCCTCTGTCACTTTTTGGGCATGAACATCTGGAAAATTAGGGAGGAAAAGCAATGAACAATGCTGTAAAAAATCTCACAGCAGGAATGATTAAGGAAGACGCACCGGTTGTAGAAATCGGTAACACTGTTCGCGTACACGTTAAAATCCGCGAGGGTGAGCGTGAAAGAATTCAGGTTTTCGAAGGAACCGTAATTGCTAAAAACAATAGCGGTATTGCTGAAACCTTTACCGTAAGACGTGTTTCTTACGGCGTAGGCGTTGAACGTGTATTCCCTGTACATTCCCCCAACGTTGCAAAAGTCGAAACGATCAGAAAAGGTCGCGTTCGCAGGGCAAAGCTTTACTATCTGCGTGACAGAGTTGGTAAGGCCGCTAAGGTTAAGGAATCTATCTAAAATCCTGACTGAGAAAGGAGACCGCGGAAATACGCTGTCTCCTTTTGTTTATTTTTTGTGTTCGAGGTGTTTTATGGATAACGAGAATGGTTTTCATGTATACAAGTTAGATGAATCAGTTTCGCAAAAACCTGAAGAAAACAAAAAACGCGCCGTAACTTCAAAAGAGATATTTGACTGGGTGGATACCGTTATTGTTGCACTTATTGCGGTTGTTATAGTGTTTTCTTTTTTCTTTAGAATAGCCACAATATCCGGTCCTTCAATGCAAACAACTCTATACGGCGGAGAAAAAATTATTATTTCCAACTTGTTTTATGAACCTAAGTTTGGAGATATTGTAGTAATTTCGCGTAATACCTATAACTCTGTAAATGAAGATAGCCTTGATAACGAGCCGATAATAAAACGAGTTATTGCTACTTCAGGACAGTTTGTTGATATTGATTTTGAAAGCGGAAAGGTCTTTGTAGGAGACAGTTTAAGTAATATGGTTGAACTGGATGAACCTTACACCAAGACGCCTACTAACAGAGAGTTTGATGTTAAATTCCCTGTATATGTTGAAGAGGGACACATTTTTGTTTTAGGTGACAACCGAAACTATTCTCTTGACAGTCGCTCAAAAACTATAGGCAATGAGGGACTTGTAGATAAACGATATATTTTAGGAAAAGCAGTTTACCGAATCTGGCCTTTCGATGTAATTGGCGGACTATAATTTTTTAAGGATGTGAAGTTGTATGACCGAAAACACGGCAGATATAAATATAAATTGGTTTCCCGGTCATATGACCAAAACCAAACGACAAATTGAAAAAATACTTCCTATTATTGATGCGGTTGCCGAAATAGTTGATGCGAGAGTTCCTATAAGCAGCCGAAACCCTGATTTACCCGATATGATAAAGGGAAAACCGCTTATTATACTGCTTAATAAGTGTGATATGGCAGACCCTAAAGAAACGGATAAATGGATTAAATACTATAAAGAGCAGGGCGTTTTTGCAATCCCCGTTGATTGTAAAACAGGTAACGGCATCGGAAACTTTAAAAATACCGTTAAAACGGCACTTGCAGACCGTCTTCAACAGTATAAAGACAAAGGAATGGCGGGAAAACCGCTTCGCGTTATGGTTGTAGGAATTCCTAATGTAGGAAAGTCTACCTTCATAAATAAAGTTGCGGGTTCAAACCGTGTAAAAGCCGAAAACCGACCCGGTGTTACAAGAGGAAATCAGTGGGTTACTATTGACCGTCAACTTGAACTTCTTGACACCCCGGGTGTGCTTTGGCCAAAGTTTGAAGACCCTGCGGTTGGTTTGCGTCTTGCCTTTACGGGCGCAATTAAGGATACGGTTGTTGATACCGAACTTTTAGCGGTTCGTCTTGCAGAAAGGCTAAAAGCCGATTATCCCGAACTTCTTACTAACAGATATAATCTTGTAAATCTTGATGGTGACGGATATGATACCCTTTGTGCAATCGGCAAAAAACGAGGAATGGTTATAAGAGGCGGAGAAACCGATACCGAAAGAGCGTCTGTTATGCTTCTGGAGGAATTCAGAAACTGTAAAATAGGCCGAATCAGTCTTGAAAGGGTTGAAAATAATGCCTGATTTTGAACTTGAAAGAGAGGCAAAGATAAAGGGCTATGCTCTTGTCTGCGGAGTAGACGAGGCGGGTAGAGGCCCTCTCGCAGGTCCGGTCTGTGCCGCTGCGGTAATTCTCGACGAGAATAACCCTATTGATGAGGTTAATGATTCAAAAAAACTTTCCGAAAAGAAAAGGGAAGCCCTTTTTGACAAAATAATCAATAATGCAGTGGCTTACGGAATCGGCTTTGCTTCTGTTGAAGAGATTGAAGAGGTTAACATTCTTAATGCTACCTATCTTGCAATGAACAGAGCGATTAAAAGCCTTAAAATTAAGCCTGATTTTGCTCTTATTGACGGCAACCGAGTGCCAAAAGGAATAAGCGTTGACTGTCAAACCGTTGTTAAGGGTGACGCAAAATCGGCTTCAATCGCTGCAGCATCAATACTTGCTAAAGTTTCTCGTGACCGATTACTTTTAGAATATGACAAAAAGTATCCGCAGTATGGCTTTGCTAAACACAAAGGTTACGGTACTGCAGAACATATGAATGCGATAAGAGAGTACGGAATCAGCGAGGTTCACCGTCCCTCTTTTCTTAAAAAGATATGAGTTGGGCAAACGAAATCGGCAGAATAGGGGAACAGATGGTTGCCGACTATCTTAAAACTAAAGGTTATATAATTTTCAGGCAAAATTATCGAACTGATTTTGGCGAAATTGATATTATTGCGGAAAGCCCTGATATTTTATTGTTTGTCGAGGTAAAAACCCGTGAAGAGAACTCTTTGGTTGCCCCGGCTGATGCTGTTGATAAAATTAAACAAGAAAAAATCTTGCAAACCGCAAGTCGCTTTTTAAAATCTGCCCATCATTATGGAAAGTATCGTTTTGATATTGCCGAGGTTGTTTACCGAAGAGATAGGTCAGGCAGTCTTAAGTTTTCGCTTAATTACATACAAAATGCCTTTTGCGGAAATTTTGAAAATGACTGATTAAACCTTTGACATTATTTGTAATATGGTATAGAATATGAAAGAATGTTTAAGAATGGAGATTTGTTATGTTATATAATAGTACAAGAGATAATAATGCTGTTGTTGAGTCAGCCTCTGCAATAGCGCACGGAATTTCTGTAGAAGGCGGTTTATTTGTTCCGCAGTCAATTCCGTCACTTACAAATGAAGACTTTCAAAATCTTAAAAAACTCGATTATGTTGGAAGAGCGCAGTATGTTTTTAAAAACTTCCTTACCGACTTTACTGATGATGAGTTAAAATACTGTACCGAGGGCGCTTACAAGGGCTCTTTTGATAATGATAAGCCGGCACCTATAAAATCTCTTGATGACTCTCTTAATATTCTTGAACTCTGGCACGGACCTACCTGTGCCTTTAAAGACCTTGCTCTTCAAATTTTGCCCTATCTTCTCACAACCTCCGCTTCAAAGGTTTCAAGCGGCAAGAAAACGGTAATTCTTGTTGCAACTTCCGGTGATACAGGAAAGGCTGCTCTTGAAGGCTTTAAGGATGTAAAAGACACCGAAATTATGGTTTTCTATCCTAACGACGGCGTTAGCGCAATGCAGCAACTGCAGATGAATACCCAAAAAGGCGAGAATGTCCATGTTTGCGCTATAAATGGTAATTTTGATGATGCGCAGTCGGGTGTTAAAACTATATTTACCGATAACGCAATTAAAGAAATTCTTGCAAAAAATAATATGGAATTTTCAAGTGCAAATTCTATAAACTGGGGTCGTCTTGCACCGCAGATTATTTATTACATCTCCGCTTACTGTGACCTTTTGGATAAGGGAGAAGACTATCTGAAGGACGGCTTTAATGTAGTTGTTCCAACAGGCAACTTTGGTAACATTCTTGCGGCTTATTACGCCAAGATTATGGGTGTGCCGATTAATAAACTTATCTGTGCGTCCAACTCAAATAATGTTTTAACCGACTTTATTTCAACCGGAACCTATGACCGTAACAGAAGTTTTTATACTACAATTTCGCCTTCAATGGATATACTCATTTCTTCTAATCTGGAGAGAATGCTTTATGAGTTAACCGGTCATAATGATAAGCAGGTTTCCTTATGGCAGGATAGCCTTAAAAATGAAGGTAAATACACAGTTACCGACGAAGTTTTTGAAAAACTTAAAGAGCATTTTTACGGCGGTTTTTGCAGTGAAGAGAAAACCTCTGAAACCATTAAAGAAACCTTTAAAAAGTATGGCTATCTAATTGATACTCATACGGCTGTTGCTGTAAGCGTTTATAACGATTATAAAGCGAACACAGCAGATAACCGTCCGGTTTTAATTGCTTCAACCGCAAGTCCTTACAAATTCGCTAACAGCGTTCTTGAGGCAATCGGCGAAACTGTACCCGCTGACGAATTTGACGCTGTAAAACTTCTGTCTGAGAAGACAAATACAGTAATTCCTTCTCCTATAGCAGACCTTGAAAACGCAAAGGTTCGTTTTAATAATGTTTGTGACAAAGAAGATATGTGCAAGGTCGTTTTAGACCGTCTAGGTATAAACCATTAAAAAGGAAAACGCCCTTTCGGAATTCTCCGTACGGGCGTTTTACATTAGATGTTTTTTGCTTTAAATGTCTCGCAAGAGGTTTCCTTGCTTGTGCTGCAGTTTCCGTGTCCTACTTCAATAGAACCTGCCTGACATTTATTGCCCTCTCTGTGATATTCACAGTTAACTACATCACACTTGATGCCTGAAATAACATTTCCGGGAGCACATCTTCCGTTGTCGCAGTTGTTCATATTTCTTCCTCCGTTTAACTTAATTTTAACCATAAAGGTTAATAATATTGTTTGAGAAAAAACAAAATTTATTCAAAAAAGAGGTGATTTAAGTTTGAGCATTTTTGCTATTTCCGATTTACATCTTTCACTTGGAACAAACAAACCAATGGATGTTTTCGGTTGGGATAATTATGTTGACAGAATAAAGAGCAATTGGGTAAGAATGGTAAAAGACACAGATACCGTCATTTTGCCGGGGGATTTTTCTTGGGCGCTCAAACTTGAGGAATCTTTAAATGATTTTAAGTTTTTGGAAGAATTGCCCGGAAGAAAGATTCTTTTAAAAGGGAATCACGACCTTTGGTGGAGTACGGTAAAAAAGGTCAACGAATTTTTCAAAGAGAATAAAATAGAGTCTGTTGAACTTGTTTTCAACAACACTGTAATCGTCGAAAACAGAGCCGTTTGCGGAACGAGAGGTTGGATGTTTTCGGGAAGTGAAGATGATAAAAAAATCATTTTAAGAGAAAAGGGCAGACTTGAGCGCTCTCTGGATTTAGCCACTAAAACGGGACTTGAACCGCTTGTGTTTATGCATTATCCGCCGGCATACGCTAATGAAGTTTGCCGAGAGTTTATTGATGTTTTAAAAAAATATTCGGTAAAAGAGGTTTATTACGGCCATATTCACGGACCCGGTTATCATAACGCAATTCCACAATTTGAGGGCATAAAGCTGAAACTTATATCATCTGATTGCCTTAATTTTGTGCCCTTTACAATAAAATAAAAAATTTTAAAAAAATAGTAGAAAAATCTATACTAATATGTTATATTAGTATTTGACGATTTATGCACTATTGTGCCAAGTTTAACTTTTCGGAGGTAAAAAATTATGAGTCTTAAGGCTTCAAACAAAATTGATACCAACAAGTATGAGTTGGAAATTTCAATTGACAGCGCTGCTTTTTGTGATGCAATTCAAAAGGTATACAAAAAAGAAGCGAAGAATATTACCGTTAAAGGTTTCAGAAAGGGTAAGGCGCCCCTTGCTACTATCGAAAGACTTTACGGCGAAGGCGTTTTCTTTGATGACGCTTTAAATCTTCTTTATGAAGGAGTTTTGCTTTCTGCTGTAGATGATGCAAATCTTAAACTTGTTGATGTTGAAAAAACCGATGTTGTTTCTGTAAGCAAGGCTGACGGTGCTGAACTTAAGGTTACTGTTATTGTTGAACCTGAGGTAGAACTCGGCGAGTATAAAGGCCTTAAGGCAGAACGCATTACCCCTGTTGTAACTGATGATGAGGTAAATGCTGAAATCAATCGTTTGGCCGACAGAAATGCCCGTATTGTTGCTGTTAATGACAGAGCCGCTGCTATGGACGATATGACCGTTATTGATTTTGAAGGTTTTGTTGACGGCGTTGCTTTTGACGGAGGCAAGGGCGAAGGTTTCTCTCTTACCCTCGGTTCAGGCCAGTTTATCCCCGGTTTTGAGGATCAGGTTGTAGGACATAGTGTCGGCGAAGAGTTTGATGTTAATGTTACTTTCCCCACCGACTATCAGGCAGAAGAACTTGCAGGTAAGGATGCAACCTTTAAGTGCAAACTTCACGAAATTAAGGCAAAGGAAATGCCTGCTATTGATGACGAGTTTGCTAAAGATGTAAGCGAATTTGACACCCTTGAAGCCCTCAAAGAAGATATAAAGGCAAAAACCCTTGAGCGTAAAACTAAAACAGCAGATGATGAAGTTGAAAACAAACTTATCGAAATGGTTGTTGAGGGCATGAAAGCCGAAATTCCCGACGCTATGATTGAAAACCGTTCGAATGAGAGCGTTCGTGAGTTTGATTACCGCCTTAGAAGTCAGGGAATGGATTTAGAAACCTATCTTAAATATACAGGTACTACCGTTGAAGAGTTCAAGGAAACCTTCCGTCCTCAAAGCGAAAAGCAGGTTAAAATCAGACTTGCTCTTGAAAAACTTGTTGAGGTTGAAGGAATTACCGCTACTGAAGAAGAACTTAACGCTGAATACGAGAAAATTGCTTCTTCCTACGGTATAGAAGTTGAACAGGTTAAGGCTGCAATCAGCGAGAGTGATGTCGCTCACGATGTAACTCTTAATAAGGCTATTGATTTTGTTAAATCTTCTGCACAAATCAAAGATGTTGCAGAAAAAACCGCAAAGAAAGCCCCGGCAAAGAAAACTGCAACCAAAAAAGCCGCTCCCAAAAAAGCCGAAGCCGAAGAGAAGACTGAAGAAACTGCCGAATAATTGTTTATATTTTGCGGCTTTTGCTCATAATTATAATTAGTTGTTATAAATTTAGCAGAGGTGATTTTAATGGGTATGTTAGTACCTTATGTAGTTGAACAGACAAGCAGGGGAGAGCGTTCTTACGATATTTTTTCAAGACTGTTAAATGACAGAATTATTATGTTACCTGACCAGGTTGATAACAATTCCGCAAGTCTTGTAATTGCTCAACTTCTTTACCTTGAAGGTCAGGACCCTGAAAAAGATATAAGTTTTTATATCAACAGCCCCGGCGGAAGCGTTTCTGCGGGTATGGCAATATATGACACTATGCAGTATATTAAGTGCGATGTTTCTACTATTTGTATCGGAATGGCTGCAAGTATGGGGGCTTTCCTTCTTGCTGCCGGTGCAAAAGGCAAGCGTTACGCCCTTCCTAATAGTGAAATTATGATTCATCAACCTTTAGGTTCTGCTGAGGGTCAGGCTACCGATATACTTATTCACGCTCGTCATATTGAAAAAACAAGAGCAACGCTCAACAAAATTTTGAGCGAAAGAACCGGTCAACCGCTTGATGTTATTGAGCGTGATACCGAGCGTGATAACTTTATGTCTGCTTATGAGGCAAAGGAATACGGAATTATCGACAAGGTAATCGAAAAACGCTGAAATAAATAGAAAATCTCCATCATAAATGGAGATTTTCTTACTATTGAAACCCTTTTTTATAAGGTAGAACGGAGAAGACTATGCCAAACGGCAACAACAATTCAAACGGAATTTTTTGTTCTTTCTGCAATAAATCTGAGCATCAGGTAAGGCGTCTTATAGAGGGTCCCGGTGTTTATATTTGCGATGAGTGTATCGAGTTTTGCAGTTCGCTTCTCGAACCCGAAGAGTATATTGTAAAGCGCAAGCCGAAGAAAAAAACAGAAGCAGAATTTGTGTTACCAAAGCCCCGTGAAATTAAAGCACATCTCGATGAATATGTAATTGGTCAGGATGATGCTAAAATTACTCTTGCGGTAGCGGTTTATAACCATTATAAGCGTATTTTCAAGGCAGATAAGACCGATGTAGAACTTAACAAAAGTAACGTTTTGCTTCTTGGTCCAACAGGTGTAGGTAAAACTTTACTTGCCCAAACTCTTGCTAAATCTCTCGGTGTTCCTTTTGCTATTGCAGATGCTACTACCTTGACCGAAGCAGGATATGTAGGAGAAGATGTCGAAAATATTTTGCTTCGTCTTATTCAGGCGGCTGATTTCAATATTGAAAAGGCTGAACGCGGAATTATTTACATTGACGAAATAGATAAGATTGCAAGAAAGAGCGAAAACACAAGTATAACCAGAGATGTTAGCGGAGAGGGTGTTCAGCAGGCTCTTCTTAAAATTCTTGAGGGTACTGTTGCAAATGTTCCTCCCCAAGGCGGAAGAAAACATCCGCAACAGGAGTTTATACCAATCAACACAACCAATATTCTCTTTATATGCGGCGGTGCTTTCGACGGAATAGAAAAAATAGTTGAAAGAAGAAAAGGCGGTTCCGCTTTAGGCTTTGAACAGGATGTTAAGTCTAAAAAAGAACTCGGGGCTTCCGACTTTTATAAGGATGTTACCCATAGAGACCTTGTAAAATACGGAATAATTCCCGAACTTGTCGGTCGTATTCCCGTTGTAACCGCTCTTTCCGGAATGGATAAAGATACCCTTATAAAAATAATGACCGAGCCCAAAAACTCAATTATAAAACAGTATCAGGCTCTGTTTGAACTTGATGGTATTGAACTTGAGTTTGAACAAGATGCTCTAAATCGTATTGCTGAACTTACTATTGAGAGAAAAACGGGCGCCAGAGGACTGCGTTCAATAATTGAGGATGTTCTCCGTGTTCCAATGTATGATACCCCCTCTGACAGCAAGGTCAAAAAGGTTATCATCAAAAAGGATACCATTGACGGAGGAAAACCTAAAATAGTTAAATCTTAAATTTTGAAACTCAAGAATTTCTTCTTGAGTTTCATTGATGTTTATGCAAATATGCAACTATAATCGCATATATATGCAAAGAATATTCGTTATTTTAGATAAAGTATTTGTGATATAAACGCTAAATATAGCCTATTGTTACAATATTTTAAAAAAGACTTGACATTTATATTATATTGTTGCATAATTATGCAAGTGATTAAAATACCTATGGGGGACTTTAAAATGGATAAATCTAAAATTAAAAAGGTTGTTCTTGCCTACTCGGGCGGACTTGATACTTCGATTATAATTCCTTGGCTTAAGGAAAATTATAACAATTGTGAGGTTATTGCCGTTTCCGGAGATGTTGGTCAAGGTACCGAACTCGACGGTCTTGAAGAGAAAGCAATTAAAACGGGCGCTTCTAAACTCTATGTTCTTGACCTCAAGAAAGAATATGTTGAAGAGTACATATGGCCTTGCCTTAAAGCAGGTGCTGACTATGAGAGTTATCTTCTTGGTACTTCTCATGCCCGTCCCTGTATCGCAAAAGGTCTCGCAGATATCGCAATTAAAGAGGGAGCAGATGCTATCTGCCACGGTTGTACCGGAAAGGGTAATGACCAGGTTCGTTTCGAACTAACCTTAAAACACTTTGCTCCCGAAATGGAAATTATTGCTCCTTGGCGTGAGTGGGATATAAAATCCCGTGAGGAAGAAATAGAGTACGCCGAGGCTCATAATATTCCGCTTAAAATTAACCGCGAAACGAACTATTCAAAGGATAAGAATGTTTGGCACCTTTCTCATGAAGGACTTGACCTTGAAGATCCCGCAAACGAGCCTATGTACGCAAAAGAAGGCTTCCTTGAAATGAGCGTTGCTCCCGAACAGGCTCCCGATACCCCAACCTATGTTAATATTCACTTTGAAAAGGGAATCCCCACCGCTATTGACGGTGTCGAGATGAACGGCCTTGAGATTGTTGAAAAATTAAACGAACTTGGTGGCGCTAACGGAATCGGACTTCTTGATATAGTTGAAAACCGTCTTGTCGGAATGAAGAGTCGTGGTGTTTACGAAACCCCTGGCGGCGCAATTCTCTATAAGGCTCACGAACTGCTTGAGATGCTCTGTCTTGACCGCGAAACCTCTCACTACAAAAAGTTGGTTGCTCAAAAATTCGGTGAACTTGTTTATTTCGGACAGTGGTTTACCCCGCTTCGTGAAGCAATTTCTGCTTTTGTTGATAAAACTCAAGAAACCGTTACAGGAGATGTAAAGGTAAAACTTTATAAAGGTAATATCATAAATGCAGGAGTTACTTCTCCTTATACTCTCTATGATGATGAGGTTGCCTCTTTTGGAGATGACGGCGGCGCTTACGACCAAAAGGATTCTGCCGGATTTATTAACCTTTATGGCCTTCCCATTAAGGTTAAAGCAATGCTTGATAAGAAGAGGGATAATAAATAATGACGAAGGTTTTTATTGACGGAAGCCAAGGTACAACCGGTCTTCGTATTTTCGACAGACTCTCTTTAAGAGAGGATATTGAACTTATCACTCTTAAAGAAAGTGAAAGAAAAGACCTGTCTTGTCGAATAAAAGCAATAAATTCTTCGGATATAACCTTCCTTTGTCTTCCTGACGAAGCGGCTATAGAGGCCGTTTCCCACGCCGACGAAAAGGTTAAAATACTCGATACTTCCACTGCTCATCGCACAAATGAGCAGTGGATTTACGGCTTTCCGGAGGTTTTTGAGAATGGTCTTGAAAAGGTAAAAGGTTCTAACAGAGTTGCCGTTCCGGGCTGTCACGCAAGCGGATATATTGCTCTTATTAAACCTCTTATTGACAATGGTATTCTTTCTAAAGACACTCTTCTTACTTGCCATTCTGTAACCGGTTATTCGGGCGGCGGTAAAAAGATGATTGCCGAATACGAAAACCCTGAGCGTGATTTTTTGTTAGATGCACCTCGTCAGTATGGGCTCACCCAACAGCATAAACATTTAAAAGAAATGAGAATAATTACAGGCACAGAAAATCTTCCTATTTTTTGTCCTATTGTTTCTGATTTTTATAGTGGAATGTGTGTAACCGTACCGCTTTTTAAGGCTCAACTTAAAAAGGGCGGAATAGAAGATATTAAGAGCATTTATAAGAATAAATATCAAGGGCCTATTGTAAATTTTGTTGACCAAACAAATGAGGGCGGTTTCATCTCTGCAAACGGGATAAAAGGTAAAGATAGTATGCAGATATTCGTTCTTGGAAATGAAGACAGAATTCTTCTTATCGCCCGTTATGATAATCTTGGAAAGGGTGCTTCGGGCGCCGCGCTTCAGTGTATGAATATTATGATGGGCGCCGATATTACAACAGGACTTGACCTCTAAAGGAGATATTTATGAATATTATTTCAGGCGGTGTTTGTGCCGCAAAAGGCTTTAAAGCAAACGGAATTCATTGCGGAATTCGTAAAAACCGCTCAAAACGCGACCTTGCTTTAATAGTAAGTGAAAAAAAGGCAGCCGCTGCCGGTGTCTATACAACTAATTTAGTAAAAGGCGCTCCAAATGTTGTTACAAAAGAAAACCTTAAAAACGGTTATGCTCAGGCGGTAATATGCAACAGCGGAAACGCTAACACCTGTAATGCAAACGGAATTGAAATCGCAAAAGAGATGTGTTCTCTTACCGGCGCTTCTCTGGGGATTCCTGCCGATGATATAATTGTTGCTTCAACCGGCGTTATCGGACAACCTTTAGATATTGAGCCGATTAAAAAGGGAATACCTACTTTGGTTTCAGGCCTTTGTCTTGACGGACAACTTGCTGCCGAAGCAATTATGACTACCGATACTAAACTTAAGGAAATTGCCGTAAGTTTCAATATTGGAGGAAAAGAATGTAAAATCGGCGGAATCGCAAAAGGCTCGGGAATGATTCATCCCAATATGGCAACAATGCTTGTTTTCATAACAACCGACGTTGCAATTTCCCCTGTAATGCTTCAAAAAGCACTTAGTGATGACATTAAAACAACCTTCAATATGATAAGCGTTGACGGAGATACATCGACCAACGACATGGTAACAGTTCTTGCTAACGGAATGGCTGAAAATGAAACTATTACCTGTGACGGAGAAGATTTTGATACCTTCTGTAAGGCGCTTAATACTGTAAACGTAAATCTTTGCCGAATGATTGCGGGCGACGGAGAGGGTGCTACTAAACTTCTTGAATGTAAGGTAGACGGTGCTTCAAGCGCTGCTATTGCACGAACGGTTGCAAAATCAGTTATCTGTTCTTCTCTTACAAAAGCCGCAATGTTTGGCGCCGACGCAA
>SVPA01000017.1 GCA_015066085.1 Oscillospiraceae bacterium | reverse complement strand
CGTCACCGCCGTCATAGGTGGTGGAAGCAGTTTTACCGTCCCAAACGTCGATTTCAGCGTCTTCTGCGGAAACTACCATACCGGGAATGATAAGGGTAGAAACCAAAAGAGCCGCTGATAAGAGGAAAGCGAGAAGTTTCTTTGAAGTTTTCATTTCAAATTCATCCTTTCTAAATTATGTAAAAGTACCGACAAGGGTACATTTGTACGAAATAATTTTACCATATCATTTCCAAATTTTCAACTTGAGATTTGTGCCAAATTATGTAAGAAAGTTTTGTGCAGAATGACTAACGCAGTGGATAGCGGGCAGTTTGCAGTTGACTGCCGACTGTAAACTGCATAAAACTAAAGCGTCGTGCTTTCGCACGACGCTTAATGTTTTATACCAACTCGATAATAGCCATTTCTGCAGCATCGCCGCGGCGGGGTCCGGTTTTAGTAATACGGGTATAGCCGCCTGCAACTTCAGAATATTTAGGAGCGATTTCGGTGTAAAGTTTCTTTACAACATCCTCCTTAGTGATAAAGGCCATTGCCTGACGCTTTGAAGCAAGGCTGTCAGTTTTTGCGAGTGTTATATATTTTTCGGTCATAGCGCGAACTTCCTTTGCGCGAGTAACGGTTGTTTCAATTTTACCGTTCTCTAAAAGGAAAGTAACCATTGCACGAAGCATAGCGGTTCTGTGGTCGCTTGCTCTGCCGAGTTTACGAGTTCCGGGCATTTATTTCACTCCTTACCTAGAATAGTTTGAAAGCCGGGTATTATTCGTTATCGCCTTTTTTAAGCGAGAAGCCGAAGCTGTCAAGTTTTGCGATAACCTCTTCGAGAGATTTACGGCCGAGGTTTCTTACCTTCATCATATCCTCTTCGGTTTTGTTGGTAAGGTCTTCGACAGTATTGATTCCTGCACGTTTTAAGCAGTTGAAACTACGAACAGAAAGGTCAAGGTCTTCAATGGTCATATCGAGTACCTTTTCTCTTTCGGTTGTTCCCTTTTCTGCCATTATGCTTTCGCCGTCATTTGCATTTTCAGCAAGAACGAGGAAGAGGCTAAAGTGTTCCATAAGAACACGGGCAGCAAGGGCAACGGCTTCGTTTGCAGCCATAGAGCCATCGGTGAAGACCTCTAAAGTAAGACGGCCTTTATCAATAGCCTGACCTACACGGGTATCGTCAACAGTAAAGTTGCACTTTACCACAGGGGTGTAGATAGAATCAATCGGAATAACGCCGATTACATTGGCTTCGGGTTTGTTGCCCTCGGCGGGAACATATCCGCGACCTTTGGAAACGGTCATTTCGATATTAAGTTTAGCACCTTCGCCTAAAGTAGCAATGTGCTGGTCGAGATTTAAAAACTCTACCTCGGAGTCGCACTTGATGGAGGCGCCGGTTACAACACAAGGACCTACAGCATCAATATAGACAGTTTTTTGACCATCGCAATAAAGTTTTGCGATAAGTTCTTTGATGTTAAGAATGATTTCAGTAACATCTTCTTTAACTCCGGGTACGGTAGTAAACTCGTGAACAACTCCGTCAATTTTAACGGTGGTAACCGCAGCGCCGGGAAGGGTTGAAAGAAGAACTCTTCTCATGCTGTTTCCGAGAGTAGTAGCATAGCCACGCTCAAGGGGTTCCATTACGAATTTACCGTATGTGCCGTTATCTGATAACTCCAGCGTTTCAATTCTGGGCTTTTCAATTTCTATCATTTAAAAGCTCCATTCTCCGCATTTTATTTTTTTAACCCATTTATCCTTATGCGGTAGGAAGATACGGGTTGGTTTATCTATTATTTAGAATAGAATTCGACAATGAGCTGTTCGTCAACGGGGGCTTCAATCTGCTCACGCTCGGGAAGGTTTATAACCTTAACCTCGAAAGCGTCACGATTTACATCAAGCCACGCGGGAACGGGTCTTGCAGAGTTTGCTTCAACTACAGCCTTGATTTTGTCAAGGGCACGAGCCTTTTCGCAAACGGTTACAACGTCGCCAGCCTTAAGAAGATAGGAAGCGATGTCTACACGGTGACCGTTTACTTCAAAATGACCGTGACCAACAAGTTGACGTGCTTCTGCACGAGAAGAAGCGTAGCCTGCTCTGTAAACTACGTTATCAAGACGGCTTTCAAGTGTGCGGAGAAGGTTGGTACCTGTGATACCCTGCGCACTAACTGCCATTTCATAATAATGACGGAACTGATGCTCTGCAACGCCATAGAATCTTCTTGCTCTTTGCTTTGCGCGAAGGTGAAGACCATATTCAGAAGACTTCTTGCGTCCCTGACCGTGTTGGCCGGGGGCATAACTTCTAACTGCGATTGCGCATTTTTCGGAATAACAACGCTCACCCTTTAAGAACAATTTCTGTCCTTCGCGGCGGCACTGTCTACATACTGCTCCAGTATATCTAGCCATTTGTTTACACCTCCAAATTACACACGTCTTCTCTTGGGAGGACGGCAACCGTTGTGGGGAATCGGGGTAACGTCTTTAATCATGCTAACCTCGAGACCTGCGGACTGTAATGCGCGGATTGCGGCTTCGCGTCCTGCGCCGGGTCCTTTTACATATACTTCAACGGTTTTAAGACCGTGCTCCATTGCGGCTTTGGCTGCGGTTTCAGCAGCACTCTGAGCAGCAAAAGGAGTAGACTTTCTTGAACCACGGAAACCAAGTTCACCGGCAGAAGCCCAAGAAAGAGCGTTACCCTGAGTATCGGTGATGGTTACGATGGTGTTGTTGAAGGTAGACTGGATATGAGCGGCACCGCGCTCGATATTCTTTTTCTCGCGACGACGGCGAGAAGTTGCTTTAGTTTTAGTAGCCATTTATATCCTTACCTCCTTATTTCTTCTTGTTTGCAATGGTCTTCTTGGGACCTTTGCGGGTACGAGCATTAGTTTTGCTGCGCTGACCTCTTACAGGAAGTCCTTTTCTGTGACGAAGTCCGCGATAACTTCCGATTTCGATAAGTCTCTTAATATCGAAAGCGATTGCACGGCGGCGGTCACCTTCTACCTGAAGGTTATGCTCGATATACTCACGAAGTTTTGCAATATCTTCTTCGTTTAAATCCTTAACGCGAGTATCGGGGTTGATTTTTGTGGCGGCAAGGATTTCTCTTGATGTAGTAAGACCAATTCCGAAGATGTAAGTGAGACCAATCTCAACTCTCTTTTCGTTCGGAAGATCAACACCTGCTATACGTGCCATTTATTGCACCTCCAAATTTTGTGCACAGGATTAGCCCTGGCGCTGTTTATGCTTGGGATTCTCACAAATTACCATGATTTTTCCCTTGCGTTTGATTACTTTGCATTTGTCGCAAATCTTTTTAACAGAAGGTCTGACTTTCATTTTAATATACCTCCTAAAATTTTGTCAGTTCGGTTTTATAACCTTAACTTATTTAGAACGCCAAGTGATGCGTCCTTTGGTTAAATCGTAGGGCGACATTTCTACCACTACCTTATCTCCGGGGAGAATTCGAATGAAGTTCATACGAAGTTTTCCGGAAATGTGAGCAAGGATTACATGTCCGCCGTCAATCTGAACCTTAAACATTGCGTTAGGCAACGCTTCGGTTACGGTACCCTCGAGTTCAATCATATCTGCTTTTGACATACTTTTTCTCCTTATCATAGATTGCTACGGTATTTTGCCAAGGCAACTCGCAGCGATTTGTCGGTTGGAATGTTTTTAAGTTCAAATTTTTCTCCTGTAGCAGTAAGGTGTTTTATGTTTTTCTTTTTCGGAGAGGCGAGTTTATAACGCTTACCGTCAGAAACAAAAACCATTTTGCCCAAAGTTCTGACTATAACAAGAAAAGTATCTTTATCAGAACCTGCTTTTGAACATACTATTCGTCCTACTTCCATTTAGCCACCTCTTATGCGATAGTCATAATCTGGGGACCTTCGGAAGTAATTGCAACGGTGTGTTCAAAGTGTGCTGACAGGGAACCGTCCTTTGTTAGAACCGTCCAACCATCCGGCATGACTTTAACATCATATTTACCCATATTAACCATAGGCTCGATAGCCAGGGTCATACCGGGCATAAGGCGAATTCCTCTTCCGGCTATGCCGAAATTGGGAACCTCGGGGGCTTCATGTAAGCATGTGCCTACTCCGTGGCCGACGAAATCTCGTACCACCGAGTAACCACGGGCTTCTACATACGACTGAATTGCAAAGGAAATATCGCCGATTCTGCCACCTGCACGAGCCATTTTAATTCCTTCGTAAAGGCTTTCTCTGGTCGTGTCTATCAGCCGCTGTGCCTTAGGAGAAATATCTCCACAAGCAAAAGTTGCGGCATTGTCGCCGTGATAACCTTCGAACAGGGCGCCTAAATCCACACTAACGATGTCGCCGGCACAGATTTTACGCTTTGCAGTCGGTATTCCATGAATAACCTCATTGTTTATAGATATACAAGCCGTTGCAGGATAGCCGTTATATCCTTTAAAGTTAGGGGTTGCACCCTGACTTCTGATATATTCTTCGGCTAACCTGTCGAGCTCGGCGGTTGTAACGCCGGGCTCGATGGCCTTGCCTATAAGAGCAAGTGCTCCGGCCGAAATTCTGCAAGCCTCACGCATTACGGTGAGTTCGCGTCCGGTTTTAAGCACTATCATAATTATAAACCTAAAGCGGCAAGAGTGAGTTTTGTTGTATCAGCAACCTCTTCTTGACCGATTACAGTGCGAAGTTTTCCGGTTTTTTCATAGTAGTCCTTTAAGGGCTCGGTCTGTTCGTGATAAACATGAAGTCTGTCAAGGACAGTTTCGGGTTCGTCGTCTTTACGGATAGAGAGTGCTCCTCCGCAAAGGTCGCAGACACCGTCACACTTCGGTTTTTTGTACTCGATATGATAACTTGCTCCGCATCCCGAGCAGACACGTCTGCCTGACATACGGGTAACAATTTTCTCATCGGGCACTTCGATTGAAAGAACGCAGTCAATAACTATTCCCATAGCATCAAGAGCCTCGGCTTGAGGAATTGTTCTTGGGAAACCGTCAAGAATGAAACCGTTTTGGCAGTCACTCTCGGCGAGGCGTTCCTTGATGATGCCGATTACGACATCGTCAGGAACAAGTTTTCCTGCATCCATATAAGATTTGGCTTTAAGTCCCATTTCGGTGCCGTTCTTTAAAGCGGCACGGATTATATTTCCGGTTGAAATAGCGGGAATTGAAGCCTTTTCGCAAATGATTTCAGCCTGGGTGCCTTTTCCGGCACCGGGAGCGCCTAAAAGAATAAGATTCATACGTTGCTCCTTTTCTGCACTAATCAAGGAATCCCTTGTAGTGACGCATCATCATCTGAGATTCAAGGTTCTGAACCGTATCAAGAGCAACACCGACCATAATCAGTATTGAAGTACCGCCGAGGGCGATATTAAGTTCGGCAAGACCGCCGATATTTCCTATAAGGATAGGAAGAATAGCGATTACACTAAGGAAAAGTGCACCGAGAAGGGTGATACGGGAAAGAATTTTAGCAAAATAGTCGGAAGTGGGCTTTCCGGGACGAATTCCGGGAACCGAGCCGCCGTTCTTTCTGATGTTGTTAGCAATTTCCACAGGGTTATACTGAATCTGAGCATAGAAATATGCAAATCCAATGATAAGAAGGAAATATACTACTGCATAGAAGAGGTCTTGGTAACTAAAGAGTTGAAGAACCTTTTCCCAAGTTTTTGCATCAGCAGTACCTGCGGTTTTGCTGAAGGAAAGAATCATTGTCGGAAGCATTAGAATTGAACTTGCGAAAATGATAGGCATAACGCCCGACATATTTACCTTAAAGGGAATGTGAGAGTTCTGTCCGCCGTATTGTTTGCGACCTACAACACGCTTAGCGTACTGAATAGGAATGCGACGTTCTGCTCCTGTCATCCAGACAACAAAGCCGATAACTAAAAGGAAGATAAGAACGATTGCGATTACGGGGATAGGTTTGGGGTTGTCTCCTGCGAAACCGGTGTTCCACATAGAAGCGAAAGCATCGGGAGCGCGGGAGAGAATTCCGGCGAAAAGGATAATCGAAATACCGTTTCCGATTCCTTTTACGTCAATCTGCTCACCCAGCCACATTACCAAAGCCGAGCCTGCAGTGAAAGCAGCAATAATAACAACTGCCGCAAAGATTTCAGCGCCGACACCACTTACACTGTCAACAAGGTGACCCGAATTCTTCAGATAGAAGAAATAAGCGGTACCCTGAACAAGACCGAGTAATACTGCGGCATAACGGGTTATCTGAGCAATCTTCTTTCTTCCCTCTTCACCTTCCTTAGAAAGTCTTTCGAGATAAGGAATAGCGACGGTGAGAAGTTGCAAGATGATTGACGCATTGATGTAGGGGGTTACCGACATCGCAAAGATAGCGCCGTACTGAAGTCCGCCACCCGTAAGAATGGACAGATAGTTGAAAAAGTCATTGGTCTGCGCTGCCTGAAGTGACGCAAGGTCAACAAAAGGAACAGGCATTACGCTACCAATACGGAAAATTAAAATAATGAAGAGGGTGAAGAGAATCTTTTTACGAATCTCAACAATGCTCCAAGCATTTTTAATAGTTTCAAGCATTATTATTTCACCTCTACCGTTCCGCCAGCCTTCTGAATTTTATCAGAAGCCGAGGCTGTGAATGCGGCAGCGCATACAGTGAGTTTTTTGGTGATTTCACCGTTTCCGAGAACTTTTACGGGAACACCGGCACACTTAACGATGCCCTTTTCTGCCATAGCAGCTGCATCAACGACAGCGCCGTCGTCGAACACCTCTAAAGCGGAAACATTAACGATTGCATATTCTTTTGCAAAAATGTTATTGAAGCCACGCTTAGGAACGCGACGCTGAAGGGGCATCTGACCGCCTTCAAAACCGGGTCTCATTCCGTGACCGGCACGGGCTTTTTGACCTTTGTGGCCTTTACCAGCCGTTTTGCCGTTTCCTGAACCGTGTCCTCTACCGATACGCTTGGGCTCTTTTGTAGCGCCCACTGCGGGGGAAAGTTCGTGCAGTTTCATTTTTCGCACCTCCTTGTTAAAGTACGCGGAAGCAAAGTTAGGCTTTCCGCTTGGGTCCCTTTCGGGACAGGTCGGACTTTGCCGACCTTAATATGAAGCCTTAATTTAAGCCTCGGTTACCTCAACGAGGTGGATAACCTTCTTTACCTTACCCATAGTAGCAGCATTCTTAGGCTGAGTAACGGTTTCGCCAATTTTGTGAAGACCTAAAGCCTCAACAGTAGCGATTTGGTCCTTTTTGCAGCCGATTGTGCTCTTTACGAGTTTGATTGTTACGGTGGAAGTCTTCTTTGTAGCCATTTTTACTTCCTCCTTAACCTAAAATTTCTTTAACCGACTTGCCACGGATAGCAGCAACCTGCTCTGCGTCGCGAAGTTCGGAAAGTCCCTGAACGGTAGCGCGAACTACGTTCATGGGGTTGTTTGAACGAAGAGATTTTGCACGGATATCATGAATTCCTGCAACCTCGAGTACGGCACGTGCAGCGCCGCCTGCGATAACTCCGGTACCGGGGGAAGCGGGTTTCATAAGAACGCGGCCTGCGCCGAATTCACCGATAATCTCATGAGGGATAGTTGTTCCTTTAAGAGAAACCTTAATAAGATTTTTCTTTGCGTCCTCGATACCCTTGCGGATAGCATCCGGAACTTCTCCTGCTTTACCGAGACCGAAGCCTACGATACCTTCGCCGTTACCAACAACAACGAGTGCCGAGAATTTCATAATGCGTCCACCTTTAACGGTTTTGGATACGCGGTTAAGAGCAACTACACGCTCTTGTAAATCTAAAGTCGAAGCATCAATTATATTAGCCAAAAGTTTTTCCTCCTTCTCTTAGAACTTGAGGCCGCCCTCACGGGCACCTTCGGCAAGCTCTTTAACACGGCCGTGATAGATGTATCCGCCACGGTCGAAAACAACCTCGGTGATACCCTTCTCGGCTGCGCGAGCAGCAATTAACTGACCAACTTTGCGAGCCTCCTCGCAATTACCTTTTGCCTCGCCAAACTCTTTTTCAAGAGAAGAAGCAGAAGCAAGAGTTACTCCTTTAACATCATCTATCAACTGGGCGTAGATATTTGAGTTGGAGCGGAAAACATTTAAACGCGGACGCTCTGCGGTACCGCTGATTTTACCACGAACACGCATGTGTTTGCGGATACGAGCCTTGTTAGTATCAGGCTTGTTAACCATTTTTCATACACTCCTTTATTATTTCTTACTACCCTTGGCGGCTTTACCTTCCTTGCGGCGGATATGCTCGTCAATATACTTGATTCCCTTGCCCTTATATGGCTCCGGAGGACGCTTTTCGCGAACTTCTGCTGCGAACTGTCCAACCTTCTGCTTGTCGGGGCCGGAAATGATGATGCTGTTGGGGCCGGGAACTTCAATAGTAATTCCGGGGATTTCTGCCATAATTACCTGGTGAGAATAACCAAGGTTCATTACAAGGTTAGTTCCCTGCTTCTGAACACGGTAACCAACACCGTTTACCTGAAGTTCTTTTTTGAAGCCTTCGGTTACACCCTGAACCATATTAGCAATAAGGGTACGGGTGAGACCGTGAAGAGAGCGGTGCTCTTTATTGTCTGAAGGACGGGTAACGACAACTTCGGTTCCTTCTACTGCAATAGACATTGCAGAATTAAAGGTATTGGTAAGTTCGCCCTTAGGTCCTTTTACGGTAACGGTAGAACCGTCAACCTTTACCTCTACTCCAGCAGGAATAGTAATGGGTTTTCTTCCGATTCGTGACATTTTAAAGCACCTCCCTTACCAAATGTAAGCGAGAACTTCGCCGCCAACATTATTAGCGCGAGCCTGCTTGTCAGTCATAATGCCTTTAGAGGTAGAAAGAATGGCAATACCAAGGCCTTTCATAACTCTGGGCATATCTTCTACGTTTGTGTAAATTCTCAGACCGGGCTTGGATACACGGCGAAGGCCGGTAATAATCTGAGATTTACCTGGACCGTACTTAAGTACGATATGAATCATTCCCTGTTTTCCGTCTTCAACGACGGTGTAACTGCTGATGTATCCCTCATCAAGTAAAATCTGGGCGATTGCCTTCTTTACATTTGAAGCAGGAACATCGACAGAATCGTGTTTTGCAGCAGATGCGTTACGAATACGGGTAAGCATATCTGCAATAGTATCTGTAATTTGCATTCCAATCGTCCTCCTTTACCAGCTGGCTTTCTTTACGCCGGGGATTTCGCCCTTATACGCAAGTTCTCTGAAGCAGATACGGCAAACACCGTATTTGCGAAGATAAGCGTGGGGGCGGCCACAGATTTTACATCTGTTATATTCTCTTGTAGAGAACTTTGCAGGTCTTGCCTGCTTAACTTTCATGGAAGTCTTAGCCATAGTTCTTTACTCCTTCTTCTTACTTCGCAAAGGGAGCGCCCATAAGAGTGAGCAACTCACGTGCTTCTTCGTCTGTTTTAGCGGTGGTTACGAACATAATGTCCATACCGCGAACCTTATCGATTTTATCGTATTCGATTTCGGGGAATATAAGTTGCTCCTTAACGCCCATAGCATAGTTGCCGCGGCCGTCGAAAGAGTTAGGATTAATTCCTCTAAAGTCACGAACACGGGGAAGTGCAGCGTTGAAAAGACGGTCTACGAACTCGTACATTCTTTCGCCGCGAAGTGTTACTTTAACACCGATGGGCATACCCTCACGGAGTTTGAAGTTTGCAACAGACTTCTTTGCTCTGCAGGGAACAGCCTTCTGACCGGTGATAATAGCAAGGTCTCTCATAATTGCGTCGATAACTTTGGAGTTATCTTTTGCCTCTCCGCAACCCACGTTGATAACAACTTTATCGAGTTTCGGAATCTGCATGACGGTTTTGTAACCGAACTTGTTCATCAGAGCAGGTGCTACTGATGCTTTGTATTCATCATGTAATCTTGCCATGTGATATTCCTCCTTCTCTTAAAGTGTTGCTCCGCATTTTTTGCAAATGCGTTCTTTTGCACCGTCTTCGGCAACCTTATGGCCAACTCTGGTGGGTTTTTTGCACTTGGGGCAAACAACCTGAACCTTAGAAGCATAGATTGCGCTTTCGGTTTCAATGATTCCGGAAGGGTCTCCTGCCTTGCGGGGTTTAACGTGCTTTTTAACAACGTTGATTCCCTCAACAATAACCTTGCCTTCCTTGGGGCTTACGGCTAAAACCTTGCCCTGCTTTCCACGGTACTTATCGTCTCCGGTAAGAAGAACAACAGTATCGCCTGTTTTAACAAACATATTATTCATTACTTCTTACCTCCTTAAAGTACTTCGGGAGCGAGGGAGAGTATCTTCATATAGTCGTTGTCACGAAGTTCACGGGCAACGGGTCCAAAGATACGGGTTCCTCTTGGGTTTTTATCGTCACGGATAATTACTGCAGCGTTCTCGTCAAATCTGATATAGGTACCGTCATTACGACGAAGGCCTCTTACAGAACGAACAACTACTGCCTTTACTACATCGCCCTTCTTAACAGTGCCGCCGGGGGCAGCCTTTTTAACAGAAGCAACGATAACATCGCCAACATTGGCATACCTTCTACCGGAACCGCCAAGCACCTTGATGCACATGATTTCTTTTGCACCGGTGTTGTCGGCTACCTTAAGGTAACTCTGCTGCTGTATCACAGTGTTTTCCTCCCTTTTATTATTTAGCCTTCTCGATGATTTCGACTACTCTCCAGTTTTTATCCTTAGAAAGATGTCTGGTTTCCATGATGAGAACTCTGTCGCCTACACCACAGGCATTTTCTTCATCGTGAGCCTTGAATTTAACGGTGTTTTTAACAATCTTCTTGTAAAGAGGATGCTTAACGTTGTCTTTAATTGCAACAACAACGGTTTTGTCCATTTTGTCGCTGACTACGATGCCCACTCTTGTTTTACGAAGGTTTCTTTCCATTAAGCGTTACCTCCTTCTTATGCCTTTGCGCTGTCGTTGGACTCGAGTTCGCGAATTACGGTTTGTACGCGAGCGATATCCTTCTTAACAGCAACAAGACGCATAGGGTTGTCGAGCTGGTTAATTGTATGCTGGAAACGGAGATTGAATAATTCTTCCTTAAGTTCAGCTAACTTTTTCTGAAGCTCGGGTAAAGTGTTCTGTCTGATTTCTTTTGCATTCATTACTGCTCACCACCCTTTTCTTCTTTAGTAATGAACTTGCACTTGATAGGAAGTTTGTTTGCAGCAAGGCGCATTGCTTCCTTAGCAAGTTCTTCGCTTACTCCGCCGATTTCGAACATTACACGGCCGGGTTTAACAACTGCAACCCAGTATTCGGGAGAACCTTTACCGGAACCCATTCGGGTTTCAGCGGGTTTTGCAGTAATCGGCTTATCGGGGAATATTTTAATCCAAACCTTACCGCCACGCTTGATGTAACGAGTCATAGCAATACGGGCAGCCTCGATTTGATTGGAAGTAATCCAAGCAGGCTCAAGAGCCTGAAGACCGAACTCACCGTAGGTTACGGTGTTACCGCGGGAAGCGACACCGGTCATACGACCGCGCTGCTGACGGCGGTATTTAACACGCTTTGGTAATAACATTAGCGAGCCCCTCCTTCTCTTTTTGCCTTACGGTTGTCGTGAAGAACCTCACCTTTGTAGAGCCATACCTTAATACCGATACGGCCGTAGGTTGTATCTGCCTCAGCAAAGCCGTAGTCGATATCGGCACGGATGGTCTGAAGCGGAATAGTTCCCTCGTGGTAGGTTTCACTTCTTGCGATTTCTGCTCCTGCAAGACGGCCGGAGCACTTAACCTTAATACCTTTTGCGCCGAACTTCATTGCTCTGCCGATGCAAAGTTTCATAGCACGGCGGAAAGCAACACGCTTTTCAAGTTGAGCAGCGATGTTCTCTGCGATAAGAGTAGCATCAAGGTCAGGATTTTTGATTTCTACGATGTTGATAACAACGGGTTTACCGAGCATCTTCTGTACATCAGCACGAAGTTTCTCAATTTCTGCACCCTTTGCACCGATTACAACACCGGGCTTTGCGCAGTGAATGTGAAGACGAACACGCTGAGCAGTACGCTCGATTTCAATCTTGGGAACGCCTGCGGCGCCAAGACGCTTTTTAAGGTACTTACGGAGGTTGTAGTCCTCAACCAAAGTATCTCCGAAAACTTCGTCCTTGGCAAACCAACGAGAGTCCCAGTTTTTAATGACACCTACACGGTATCCATGGGGATTTACTTTCTGGCCCATAACTTTAACCTCCTGTTTTAGTCTTCGCGTTCTTTAAGAACGAGAGTGATATGGCTTGTTCTCTTTAAGATGCGGTGTGCACGACCGTGGTCCTTAGGACGGATTCTCTTCAAGATTGGTCCGGGGCAGGCAAAGCACTCTGCAACGTAAAGTTTAGAAACGTCCATATTGTGATTGTTTTCAGCATTTGCCATTGCAGATGCTAAAAGTTTTGCTAAAGGTTCACACGCAGCTTTGGGTGTGAACTTAAGAATAGCCATTGCTTTTGCTGCATCTACTCCACGGATAAGGTCTAAAACGATTTTAACCTTACGGGGAGAAATGCGAAGAAACTTTAAAGTAGCTCTTGCTTCCATTGTTCAAACTCCTTTCGCTGCTTATTTCTTAGTTGTTTTAGAACCGGCGTGGCCCTTAAAAGTACGGGTGGGGGCGAACTCGCCGAGTTTGTGTCCAACCATATCCTCGGTAACATATACCGGAACGTGTTTGCGTCCGTCATGAACGGCAAAGGTGTGTCCGACGAAATCGGGGAATATAGTTGAGGAACGGCTCCAGGTCTGAAGAACTCTCTTCTCGCCGGCAGCATTCATTTCTTTTACCTTCTTAAGAAGGGAGGGTAACACGTAAGGTCCCTTTTTAATGCTTCTTCCCATTAGAATTTATCTCCTTTCGCCTGACTTATTTATCGCGGCGCTTTACGATATATTTATCGGAGCGCTTATGCTTATCTCTGGTCTTGTATCCGAGAGCAGGTTTGCCCCAAGGAGTAACAGGACCGGGACGACCGATGGGGGATTTACCCTCACCACCACCGTGGGGGTGGTCACAGGGGTTCATTACAGAACCACGAACGGTAGGACGCCAGCCCATGTGACGCTTACGACCTGCTTTACCGTAGTTAACGTTAGCGTGTTCGGGGTTGGAAACCTGACCAACGGTTGCCATACATTTTTCAGGTACGTTGCGAAGTTCACCTGAGGGAAGGCGAAGAAGTGCCATTCCGTTCTCTCTTGCCATAAGTTGAGCCATGTTACCGGCAGAACGAGCAAGTTGAGCACCCTTACCGGGGTAAAGTTCTACGTTGTGAACAACGGTACCAACGGGTATATTTACGAGGGGGAGGGCGTTACCGGGCTTAATGTCAGCGTCGGGACCGCTTACTACGGTGTCGCCAACCTTAAGACCAACGGGAGCGATGATATAACTCTTAACGCCGTCTTCATATTGAATAAGTGCGATGAAAGCAGAGCGGTTAGGATCGTATTCAAGAGTAAGAACGGTTGCAGGAACTGCAAACTTGGTTCTCTTGAAGTCGATTACTCTGTACTTTCTGCGGTTTCCGCCGCCACGATGACGAACGGTGATTCTGCCGTAACTGTTGCGTCCGGCATTTTTCTTAATGGGCTCGAGCAGGCTTCTCTCGGGGGCTACCTTTGATAACTCGGAATAATCCATAGTTGTCATGTTGCGGCGGCCCGGAGTAGTCGGCTTATAATGTTTAATTGCCATTTTAATTACTCTCCTTTTTAGGCTTAGCGAAGTTCAAACAGAACTTCATACATCACCGGAAAACTAAAGTTTCCTTTGTTTAAGGCTTTTGCTTTATCTACTTAGATTAATCCGTCAAAGAATTCGATAGGTTTAGAATTCTTCTTAAGGGTTACGATAGCCTTTTTCCAGCTTGCAGTGTAGCCGCTGAAGCGACCGCGGCGTCTTTCCTGACCGCGTACGTTGATGGTATTTACCTTTTCAACCTTAACACCGCTGAAAACCTCTTCGATTGCGTTTGCAATTTCTACCTTGCCGGCAGTCTTTGCAACCTTGAAGGTGTACTTCTTGTCAGCGATTCCTGACATGCTCTTTTCGGTAATAACCGGAGCGATGATAATATCATGTGCTAACATTATGCGTAAACCTCCTCGATTTTTGCTACAGCATCTTTAACGATTACAAGAGAATCGGCATTGATGATGTCATAGGTGTTGATAGTATTGCACTGAGCGGTTTTAACGCCTTCGATGTTTGCTGCGCTCTTAACTGCGAAACCGTCATTGTTTGCTAAAACGATGAGGGTTTTCTTTTCTGCACCGATTGCCTTAAGACAAGCAGCAACAGTTTTGGTTGAGTAAGAGTCGAGGGTTAAAGCATCGAGAACGATAAGAGAACCGGAAGCAACCTTATCGGAAAGAGCCGACTTAAGAGCAAGTCTGCGTTCTTTCTTATTGATTACATAAGAGTAATCACGGGGCTTCGGTGCGTGAACGATACCGCCGTGTCTCCACTGGGGAGCTCTGGTAGAACCTTGACGAGCGTGACCTGTACCCTTTTGTCTCCAAGGCTTTTTACCGCCGCCGGAAACTTCGGTACGGGTTAAGGTGGACTGGGTGCCCTGACGCTGATTTGCAAGGTAATTAACTACAGCCTCATGCATTACAACTGCATTGGGCTCAATTCCGAATATAGCATCGTTAAGTGTGATTTCGCCCACATTTTTTCCTGCCATATCAAGTACTGCTACTTTTGCCATTTTAAGCACTCTCCTTCCTTAAGCCTTAACGCTGTCAAAGAGAACAACGATTCCGCCCTTGGGACCGGGAACGGCGCCCTTAACTGCGATTATGTTGTTTTCTGCGTCGATTTTAACTACTTTGAGGTTCTGAACGGTAACTCTCTCGTTTCCGAGGTGACCGGCCATCTTCTTGCCCTTCCAAACTCTAGAGGGAGAAGAACAAGCGCCGAGCGAACCGCCGTGACGGTGAACAGGGCCTGTACCGTGGCTTTCCTTAAGGCGAGCGAAGTTCCAGCGCTTGATTGTGCCGGCATAGCCCTTACCTTTAGAAGTTCCGCGTACATCTACTGCATCGCCTTCAGCGAAGATGTCAGCCTTTAAAACGTCGCCTACGTTTACTGCAGAGCAGTCTTCAAGGCGGAGTTCACGAAGAACCTTCTTGGGTGCTACATCATTTTTAGCAAAGTGACCTTTCATAGGTCCGTTTACTTTAGATGCTTTCAAATCGCCGTAGCCAATCTGAACTGCATCGTATCCGTCGTTTTCTACCGTTTTCTTTTGAGCAACGACACAGGGGCCTGCTTCAATTACGGTAACGGGAACGACATTTCCGTTTGCGTCAAAAAGTTGGGTCATACCAAGCTTTTTTCCAATTAAACCTTTTTGCATTCTATTTTCCTCCTTGGTTATTGGTTGGATTTCTCCAACATGACCTGCTGACAAAAGACCTTGAATTAAAGTTTAATTTCAATGTCTACGCCGGCGGGAAGCTCAAGACTTGTAAGAGCCTCAACAGTTTTGTTGGAAGGTCTTAACACGTCGATAAGCCTTTTGTGTGTTCTGGTTTCAAACTGCTCACGGCTATCCTTGTACTTGTGTACAGCGCGAAGGATAGTAACAACTTCCTTCTCGGTGGGTAGCGGAACGGGACCTGAAACGCGAGCGCCTGTGCGCTTTGCGGTTTCGACAATCTTTTCTGCAGCCTGGTCTACAAGCGCGTGGTCGTAACCTTTAACACGAATTCTGATTTTTTCCTTTACTGCCATTTGACTTGCTCCTCCTTGTTGGATTTGCGGGCAGAACTTACACCGTGCCGAGTGTTTCTTCAGGGCACATTATAAAACCGGATGGCTGGGGTTGCAGTCATTCCGGGGCTGACAACAAGGGCTTGTTGTCGCGGTTGCACGGCATCGCAAGTTGCCGCACGGCCAAATAAGTTCTACTTCGCCCGGTTTAAAATCGGACATACTCCGCGGAAATTTCCCGACTCAAACGGTCGGCCACCTCCCGCATCAACGCATATCAACGCTATTATGCATAGCGTACTCTGGTATAATAACATAAACACAACCAAATTGCAAGTGTTTTTTCACAAAATTTTTAAAAAATTTTCGTGAAATTTTACAGACGCAAAAGGTTGTGTTTATAAGGAATTTAAGGCACAATATTTAGTTTGTCTTTACGCGTACGCGCGCGTATATATAATAGGAAGGCGGTTCTCGCATTTTTTGCGAAAACCGCCTTTTTAAGTTTATTAAATTAGTATGCCTTACCCCAGTAAACCAACTTTTTAGCAGGTTTGCCGCAGCAAACACAAGTTTGGCTAATTTCTTCTTGTTCAAAGGGCATACAGCGAGAGGATACTCCTGCCTTTTCTTTAAGCATTTCTTCACAGGCACGGTCTTCACACCACATAGCCTTTATAAAGCCGGGTTTATTATCGGCGATTTCAACCATTTCTTCAAGAGAAGTTGCAGTATAAGTTTTTTCGGTGCGATTAGCGAGGGCTTTATTATAAAGTCCGTCACGAACCTTTTCGAGCATTTCGGGAACAACCGTTTCGAGTTCGTCAAGAGAAACTACTACCTTTTCCCCGTTATCTCGGCGAACGAGAACGCACTGATTGTTTTCAATATCACGGGGCCCGAGTTCAAGACGGAGGGGCACACCCTTCATTTCGTATTCGGCAAACTTCCAACCGGGGCTATTATCCGAAACATCAATTTTAGCACGGCAGACCTTTTTAAGACGAGTATAAACTTCGGTTGCCTTTTCGGTTACGCCCTCTTTATGAGAGGCAATAGGAACAACGATAAGTTGAATCGGAGCAATAGCGGGGGGAAGAACAAGACCGCTGTCGTCACCGTGGGTCATAATGATTGCGCCGATAAGACGGGTCGAAACACCCCAAGAGGTTTGGAAAGGAGTTGCAAGTTTATTTTCTTTATCGGTAAACTGGATTCCAAAGGCTTTTGCAAAGCCGTCACCAAAGAAGTGGGAAGTTCCCGACTGAAGCGCTTTTCCGTCGTGCATCATAGCCTCGATTGTATAGGTGTCAACCGCACCCGCAAAGCGTTCTTTTTCGGTTTTTACGCCCTTTATTACGGGAATTGCAAGGTGTTTTTCAGCAAAGTCGGCGTAGATATTAAGCATTTGGATTGTTTCAGCCTGTGCCTCCTCGGCGGTTGCGTGAATAGTATGACCCTCTTGCCAATGAAACTCACGGGAGCGAAGGAAAGGACGGGTTGTCTTTTCCCAACGGACAACACTGCACCACTGGTTATAGAGTTTAGGCAGGTCACGCCAGGACTGAATTATATTTTTATAGTGGTCACAAAAGAGGGTTTCTGAAGTTGGGCGGACACACATTTTTTCTTCAAGTTCATCATTTCCGCCATGGGTTACCCAAGCGACCTCGGGGGCGAAACCTTCAACGTGGTCCTTTTCCTTTTGAAGAAGACTTTCGGGAATAAACATAGGCATTGAAACATTTTCGTGGCCCGTTTCCTTGAACATTCCGTCAAGTATTTTTTGGATATTTTCCCAGATTGCCCAGCCGTAAGGACGAATTATCATACAGCCTTTTACCGAAGAGTAGTCCATAAGTTCAGCCTTTGAAACTACGTCGGTATACCATTTCGCAAAATCTTCATCCATTGAAGTTATTGCTTTAACAAGTTTTTCTTTTGCCATTTTAATCACCTATTATTCTTTAATTACGGTTTCTTTATAGTTGCCGAGGAAGGTAAAATCGGGAAGTTCGCTATCGAGCGAAGACATTAACGCTATTGTCTTTCGGTCGTTTAGGTTACCCGAAAAGTCGAGATAAAAAAGATAATCAAACTCTCCGTTTTTAGCGGCACGGGACTCTATTTTTGTAAGGTTAAGTCCGTTTAAGCAAAAACGGTTCAGGACGCGGTTTAAGGCACCAACGCTATGAGGAAGCGAGAAGACCACGCTGACCTTATTCGCATTTTCAGGAATTATAAGTTGTTTTGCGATTGTTATAAACCTTGTGCTGTTATGTTTTACCGATTGAATGCTTGGGACAAGCACATTAAGTCCGTAAAGGCTTCCCGCAAGGGCCGAGCCGATTGCGGCGACGGTTTTATCGCCCTTTTCGGCAACAAACCTTGCCGCCATAGCGGTATTGCTGTACTCAACGGGGGTAAGTTTATGTTCTCTTATAAAATCTTCCGATTGGGAAAGTGCCTGGGGGTGAGAGTAGACGGTTTTAATGTCCTCAAGTTTAGCGCCCGGCAGAGCAAGTAAATTTTCGTTTACGGCAAGTTCCGCCGCCGATATGATATAAAACCGATATTTCATTATAAGGTCGTAGACCTCCATAACCGAACCGGCATTAGAGTTTTCTACGGGGACTACGCCGTAAACCGCCTCGTCATTTTCAACCGCTTTGAAAACCTCTTCAAAGGTTGAATAGTATTTAATGTTTCCCGTTTTGTGAAGATTTTTGGCGGCGATATTTCCAAACGCTCCCTCTATTCCCTGACAGGCAATAGAAACATTTTCCTTAATTCCGTCTTTAGCGTTTACTATTGTTGACGCAAGAGAGCCCATAGGGGTTAGTTCAATCTGCTGAGCCTCGCGGCTGACCCCCATTATTTCTCGGTAAACACCGGCGATATAACTTCCGAACTCTCCGCCTTTTTCATTTACCCTGTTAATAATTTCCTCTTCTCTTTTCGGGTGGTAGATTTCGAGCCCTTGCTCACGCTTTTCTTTAGCCACCTTTAGCGAACAATTCATTCGCTCTTTTAAAAGGGGAACAATTTTTTCGTCAAGGGCGTCTATTTCTTTTCTTATGTCTTCCAAACTCATATAAACTTGTCCTCCATAGCCAAATCAAGCAGACCTACCGCAAGAGCCGCTTCAAGCGCAGGAAGAGCACGGGGCACAATACAAGGGTCATGTCTGCCGGAAATTTCAAGGACGCTGTTTTCTCCGGTTTTAAGATTTACTGTATTTTGCGGTTTTGCAATAGATGGGGTAGGTTTGAGGGCAACCTTTACGGTTATTGGCATACCGTTAGTAATTCCGCCCGTTATTCCTCCGCAGTTATTAGTTTTACATTTAACAGCGCCTTGGCTGTCAAAATACATCTCGTCATTAGCGGTGCTGCCATTTAAACCGGAAAAGTCAAAACCCGCACCGAAAGAAACACCTTTAACGGCAGGTATGCCGTAAAGTATGTTTGCAAGGACATTTTCTACGCCGAAGAACATTGGGTTGCCGATTCCCGCGGGGACGCCCACGGCGGCGAGTTCTACTAAACCGCCGACCGAGTCAAGTTGCCGTTTGGCGGTATCAATTTCTTTTCTCATTAACTCCTCTTTTGAGGGGTCATTTAAAGCAAAAAGTTTTTTAGAAAGATTTTCAAGTTCCCTTGCCGAAACATTTACAGGGTCAAAGGGACTGTCAAACACGCTTCCGATTTGAAGAATATGACCGCCGAGGGTAATTCCCTTTTCTTTTAAAATGCTGCGGCAGATACTGCCCGCGGCTACAATTGGGGCGGTAAGTCTTGCGGAAAAGTGACCGCCGCCTCTTTGGTCATTATATCCGTTATATTTTACAAAGGCAGAATAGTCCGAGTGGTTTGGTCGGGGCTGAGCCTTTAGATTATCGTAGTTTTTAGAAACGGTGTCGGTATTTCTGATTATAAGGGCAATCGGGGCACCTGTTGTAACGCCGTTTAAGACTCCCGAAAGAATTTCGGGCATATCTTCTTCTCTTCTTGCCGTAGCGGTAGGGTCTTTACCCGGAGAGCGACGGGACAACTGCTCAAAAACAAGGTCAAAATCAATTTTATGACCGGCGGGAAGTCCCTCAAGGACACAGCCGATAGCCGCGCCGTGACTTTCACCGAAAACGGTCAGTCTGACCTTTGAGCCGATACTTGATTTCATACGACATTACCCCCTAACTTTACAAAGTCTTTAAAAAATTCAGGATAAGATTTATTTATTGCCTCAGCCGACATAATTTCGCTTTCGCCCGAAGCAAACGCGGCGGCTATAGAAAACGCCATTACAATTCTATGGTCGTTAGCGCCGTCAATCTTTCCGCCCGTAACCTTACCCGTTCCGTAAATTACCATTCCGTCAGGTTTTTCTTCGGTTTTAACACCCATAGCGTTTAAAGCCGCAATAGTAGTTTTAATTCGGTCACTTTCTTTAAGGCGAAGACGCTCGGCCGAATGGATAACCGTTTTGCCCTTAGCAAAAGCGGCGGTTGCGGCGATAGCAGGGACCATATCGGGAATATTAGCGGCATTGACCTCTATTCCGTGAAGGGTTCCTCTTTTTATATGTAAAACATCATCTTCAATGCTTATCTGAGCACCAAAGGCGGCAAAAACATCAAGAGCCGCCATATCCCCTTGATTAGAGGCGAAGTTTAAGCCTTTGATTTTTATATCCGAGCCGATTGCGGCAGCCGACATAAAGAAAGCCGCTTGTGACCAGTCGCCCTCGATAACGGTATCTGACGGGCGGTACTCGCTTTCTTTGCTTACCATATAGCCGGTAGTAGTTTCGACAACAGTTACACCTTGTTTTTTCATTGCCTCAACCGTCATATCTATATAACCCACCGACTGCATTTCGGTGGTCAGATGAATTCTTACATCATCGCTTATTAGCGGGGCGGCAAGAAGCAGTCCGCTTATGAACTGGGAACTGACATTCCCGGGAAGAGAAAAGTCCCCTCCCGTTAGTTTTCCATTAAGGTTTAAAGGCAGACGGTCAGAAGAAACCGAAACACCGTGCATCTCTAAAAGGTTTGTCAGCACCGACAAAGGACGCTCGGGAAGTCTTCCGCTTCCCGTAAGTTCAGCGTTTACGCCGAGAGCCGCCGCAACGGGCAAAAGAAACCTTGCGGTTGAACCCGATTCGCCAAAATCTAAAGCGGCGGTTTTTGCCGTTTGACTTCTGCCGACGGTATATCCGTTTTTATCTTCTTTTACCGTCATTCCGAGTTCACGAAGACACCTTGCGGTAGCCTTTATATCGTCCGAGGTGCAAAAAGGGGTAACTCGGTTTTCGCCTTTTGCAAGGGCGGCACAGATAAGGGCACGGTGGGCGGCAGATTTTGAAGGGGGAATTTGAACCTCTCCGCAAAGGGCAGAGGGAATTATTTTGACCTCCACTATTCCACCTCCGAGAAAAACTCTTGGAGTTTTTCGGTTCGACAGCAAAGGGTAAACGAGTCCCCTATTTCCTTTAGAAGAACAAGATTTATACCGCCCGAGTTTCGTTTTTTGTCGTGAAGCATTATTTCGGTAAGTTCTTTAGTTGGGGCGTTAAAGGAAACTGGAAGCCCGAACCTTTTAAGCAGAGCCTCTATTCTTTCAGCAGTGCCTTTATTTGTATAGCCCAGTCTTTCGGCAGATTTTGTGATTTTGACCATTCCGACCGCAACGGCTTCGCCGTGGGCAAGGCCGACATAGTTTTCATATTTTTCAATAGCATGGGCAAGGGTGTGACCGAAATTTAGGTGCATTCTTTCGCCCTTTTCGGTAAAGTCGTTCTCAACAACTTTTCTTTTTATATCGACACACTCGAAAATAGCCTCGCTCTTTATACTCTCAAAATCTTCACAGTTTTCAAGTTTTTCAAAAAGAGATGCAGAGCGAATACAACCGCATTTAACTATTTCCCCGATTCCGTCTTTTTTGTAACGGTCGGGCAGAGTGTTTAAGGTTTCGGGGTCAATTAAAACAAGCAGAGGGTTATGAAAAGCACCGACAAGGTTTTTACCGAAAGGAAGGTCGCAACCCGTTTTGCCTCCGACCGAAGAGTCGACCTGAGCCAAGAGAGAGGTTGGAATCTGGACAAAGTCGATTCCGCGAAGATAGATTGCCGAAGCGAAGCCCGCCATATCGCCAACCACACCGCCTCCGAGGGCGACAACAATATCGGCCCTTGTGAGTTCGGCTTTGCAGAGAGCGTTAATCATTTCGGTTACAGTGTTTAAATTTTTAGAAGCCTCTCCCGCTTTAAAGACAAAGGAAGAAACCTTAAAATTTTCGGCTTCAAGAGATGTTTTAACAGTTTTTCCGTAAAGGGAGAAAACAGTATCGTCCGAAACAATAAGCGCCTTTTGAGCCTTTGACACTTTGCGGACAAACTCACCCGCACGGGATATAAGACCGCTTTGGATAAGTATTTCATAGCCGTTTTGACCGCTAACGGTTATCTTCTGCACAACACATCACCTCTTTTTAAGCATTATTAATAATTATTTTATCATAATATTATATCAATTGCAATATTAAAAAAAGAAGGCAAACGCGCGTTTTACCTTCTATTTTTCAATATTATCAAGCGCCTCGAGGGCAAGTCTTAAAGTGTTCGATTTGCTCGACGAACTGTCTATAGTTATATCGGCAACCTTTTGGTATAAGGGCCTTCGAAGATTGTAAAGGTTAATAATTTCCTCTTTACCCGTTTTTGTTAAGGGACGGGAAGAATCCCCTAAAATGCGGTATAATATTTTATCAACCGGACAGTCGATAAAAATTACCGTTCCCGCTTTTTTAAGATATGTATGATTTTCGGTTTTTGCCGCAAGACCGCCGCCAAGGGAAATTATTTTCCCCTCCTCATTAGACAGCCTTTTAATAAGTTCTGTTTCAAGGGTTCTAAAATAGGCTTCCCCGTTTTCAGCGAAAATTTCGGTTATACTTTTGCCCTCTTGTTTGGAAATTTCCTCATCGGTATCCAAAAAGGGCATATTAAGTTTTTCTGAAAGCCGTTTTGCGAGTGTTGTTTTACCGCTTCCCATAAATCCGCAAAGAATTATGTTTCTCATTTTCTAAAAATCCTTTCAAGTTCCCTTTCGGCCTCTAAAATCAATTTAGCGGTTTCTTTGTTTGTAAATTCACTTCCAAGCCAGATGTTTTGGGCTTTTTGCGCTTGGCAGACAAGCATTGACATTCCCGACGAACAAACCTTTCCAAGCGTTTTTGCGGTTTTAATAAGTCGGGTTTCGGTCGGATTATAGACTATATCATAAGCCGCTTTAAAAAGGTTTATTTGTTGCTCAGCAAGGGGTATCTCGTCGGTTTTCGGATACATTCCAACGGGGGTTGCATTTACAAGAAGGTCGTATTCTTCGTTGAGTTCGTTTTGGCAGATAACCTTTGCCATTCTTCCCGTTTTTTCGGTAATTTCTTTTATTGCCGTTTGGGCCTTTTCAGTGCGCTCGGGGGTTGTAGCAACCGTTACCTCGCAACCTGCTTTAAGGCATTCGGTTATAATTGTTCTGGCAGCGCCGCCGTAACCTAAAACCACAACTCGTCCCTCAAGGCAAATCCCCGACAGTTCAAGTCCTTTTAAAAAGCCGTATGCGTCGGTATTAAAGCCTAAATATTTTCCGTTTTTCCTGCAAACGGTATTTACCGCTCCATACTCGGCGGCAGAAGAATCCAATTCATCTAAAAATTTGGTTATGGCAATCTTATGAGGGATTGTAACATTAAAGCCGTCAAGGTTTTTTTCAAATATTAAAGGAAGATTTTCGCTTTCAGTTTCGAATTTACCGTATTCGGCAGAAACGCCCCTCATTTTAAAGAGTTCGGCGTGTATAAAAGGCGACATGGTATGTCCTATCGGACAACCGATTACTCCGAATTTTTTTATCATAAAAACATTCCTTTAATTCTTTTTTAAATAAAACTGTTGACAAATTGACTTTTGCAACATATTATTTGTTTAGGTAATCTTACCTTTCTTACTTACTATACCACAAAACCCTCTTCTCTGTCTATATCGGAGAAAGGAATTTTACTAAGGAGAATTTGAATGATTTTTGAAAAAATGACCGAAATTCTGGCTGAACAACTTGCCGCTGACCAGTCAACTATGACTATGAACACCAAAATCGCCGAAGACCTCGGTGCAGACAGTCTTGACCTTGTAGACCTGCTTATGTCTGTTGAAGACGAGTTCGGAGTTGAAATTCCCGACGAAGAGGTTGAGAATCTTCACACTATCGGCGATGTTGTTGAGTATATTGCAAAAAATACCGAAGAATAATTTATCACATAAACGAAAAGAAGGTGAGCAAAACGCTCGCCTTCTTTTTTTGTTTTTACTCGGTAACTGCCCCTGAGTCGGTGCCGGTTTCCTCTTCTTCACGGTAGTAGACGATTATCAGTTCATTAAGAGAAACCTTGGTTCCCGCAACAATTGAAGCGTCGTCTTCTCCGTAGGTAACCTTAAACACCTGACCGGGAAGTATGAACTCATCATAGGCTTTTCTTAAAATGATTGTATCGCTGTAAAATCCTGCATCAAATAGCATTGATTTTGCCTCGTCAACCGATTGGCCGATAATATTCGGCATTGTCACTTTATCGGGTCCCTGACTTATATAAATTTCGATAACGGTGTCCCGAGGGGCTTTATCTCCCGCTTTTGCGACAATTCCGTTAACCTTTATTTCACAGATAGAACCTCTCGGATACTTATCCGACGGGATTCGGCCGCCGACCTCAAATTTAAACTGAGAATACTCGGTCTGCATCTCTCCGTAGACATCGGTATAAACCTTGCCGACAAGTTCAGGTATGGGATAGGTTCCGCCCTCGGGAGCGTAACCCGAATTTACCGAACTTGTATCGGTTATTATAGGCGACGGGTCGGAAGTGCTGCTGTTATCCTGGTTTGGCGTGAGCAAATGCCCAAATAAAATCCAGAAGATTATAAATAAAATTATAAAGATAACTGCCGTAACAGCCGAAGCAATAATAGCGGCGTTCTTGCCGGACAATCCTTGCTTTTTCGGAGCAGTTTCCTTGGCGGCGACACTGGGAACAACGGCGGTTCCTACCGACACCGTTTCAAGCATTTTATAAAAGCGTTCTACCGAAGAAACACGCTCGGTTTTATCAACCTTCAAGGTGTTTGCAATAGAAACAAGCGCACCTTTGGGAACAACCTCAGTAACCTTAGCGGGAACCGAAAGTCTATCGTTTACAAGGCGGTCTTTTGCGTCGGGAGGAGTAACGCCAATAAGGGTGCGGAACATTACCGCGCCGATAGCGTATACATCACAAGAGTCCGAATAGGTATCGTTTTCAAGATACTGTTCGGGGGCGGCATAGCCCGAAGCAAGATAGGACAAGAACTCGGTATGTTCTACCTTTACCTCTTTTATGCAAAAACCGGAAAGACGGAGTTTTCCGTCACGACCCACAATAATATTATCGGGCGAAATTCCACGATGGACTATTCCGGCACTATTAAGGTCGGAAATGGTTGCCAAAAGAGGCATAAACAGAGGTTTAACCTGCTCCCATTTGAGCGTTCCGCCGTTTCTTATAAGAAAAGATTTAAGGGTGGTTCCCGAAACGGTATTCTGGACCGCATACATAGTTCCGTTTGCTTCAAAAATATCTACAACACGAAGAATTGCCGTGCTTTCAGGCTGATTTCTGAGTTTAAAGAACAAATCGGTAAAAGAGTTTATTCCCCTGGTGAAAGCAAGAGCCTTATCTTCATCGGGGGTTACGGTTAAACGGTCGGGTCTTCTTACTGCAATACCCTGCGGGAAATACTCTTTGATATTTACAACCGCATTTATCTCATTATCCCAACCTATGTAGGTGACGCCGTCGCCACTTTCTTCTATTACTCTGCCAAGAAGATATCTGTTAGCGTTAAGCCAGGTGCCAACCGCAAGAAACTCAGACGCATTATCTTCAGATGAATCATATCCGCAGATAGAGCAGATTTTTTCTCCGCCGTTATCATTCATACAGCCCCTACAAAGTCTGTCTGTATTTACCATAAAATTACCTCCGGTAATGTATGTTGCAAATGCATTATATCACATTTCTTTCAAAAAAACAACCTTGTTACTCGCCAAGCGGAATTATCTTATTAAAAACACAGGTGTGTTTAGGGGTTATGACCCTGTCCTCGTGAAGAGAGCCAAAATACCACTTTTTAAAACTGCACCCAGCATCTATCTCCTCAAAATAGCCGTTGAGTTTGTTGACGCTGTCTGCCGAGCCTTCTCTAAGAAGCATTGCGCTTTTTACAAGTTTTGGCGGTTCGTGGGTTATAATATAATCGACTTCGAGCCCCGCTTCATCAAGTTTAGCGGCGCCACGAGCCATTTCGGTAGGGGTTGGGAGTTCCTCTTTCCAATAAAGACCTTGTTCTGCACGAATGTCTTTATCGGTTGATTCCCCGCCACCGAAGGTAAAAATTCTGTTTCCTTCAATACTGAAAATCTGTCCACGCATTAAATGAAGCAGATTTCCGCTTATACGGTGGACCATTCCGCCCTTCCAATAGGTTTCTCGACAGGCGTTGATTTTATCAAAATTTTCGTGAGTCCCGTCAACAAAAGCGACCGTGAATTTGCGGCTTCCAAGATATTCTACCGCCTCTTTTTCAAACTTTCCGCCGTTCCATATATAACCAAAATCTCCGCACACAATCAGCGTATCTCCCGTCTTTAGTTTGCGCCACTGTTTACCGTACAGACGGTCTTCTGCTCCGTGCATATCACCGGTCACATAAATCATCTTTGTTCTCCTAAGTTTTTTTGCTTTTTTAAAAAAATTGACTTTTAATTTTTCAAAAATTATTGTATACTATTTATATTAGTTTCATTATAATACATTTTTAAGGATAATGCTATGAAAAAATTTCTTATTTGTGTCCTTTGTTTAATATTATGCTCTTTTTTCGTAATTCCTGCAAACGCTTATCAGATAACTGAGTACGAAATGCACCACGAGGCAGGAATGGTAGTATATCTTGATAAAAACGAAGATGTTGTTATTTATGAGAAAAACGCCGACAAAAAAATGTACCCCGGCTCTATTACTGTGCTTTTAACGGCTCTTGTAATGGTTGACGAAATTCCTGATATTGAAAACACCAAGATAGTTTATACAAATTATGCCAACAATCTGATTCTCGGAACCGGCTCGGTTGTTTTAAATCTTAAGGTTGGCGAGGAAATCAGCGCTAAAGACGCTCTTGCCGCTTTACTCGTTTCTTCTTGCGGGGATGCAGCCTATGCTATTGCAGAACATGTCGGCGGTTCCAAAGAAGGTTTTGCTAAACTTATGAATGAAAAGGCCGCAGAAATAGGGCTTACAAATTCCCACTTTACAAACCCCGTCGGTCTTCATGATGATGAGCATTACACTACCGCCCGTGATATATACAAACTTGCCTTAGTTTGCTTTAAAAACGAACTCATAAAAGAGTTGTGTTCTTCCTCTTTTTACAAAATTGCCGCAACAAATATGTCAAAAGAACGAACAATCGTTACTTCAAATATGTTAATAAATGTGACCTCTAATGCCTATTACAAATATGCAAAGGCAGGTAAAACGGGCTATACCGAAAAGGCCGGCCGATGCGTTGTTTCTACCGGCAAATACAGCGGTTATGAATATATGGTTATTGTTTTAAACGCCAAAACTTCGGGCGGAGTCAGAAACGATTTTAAAGACGCCGCAAATATGTTCAGATGGGCTTTTAACAACTTTGAATATAAATCGGTTTTTGAATCTACCACACCGGTTGCAGAAGCCCCGATAAAACTTGCCCGTGAGACAGACTTTTTGCCAATCTGTTTTGAAAGCGGTTTTGAGGCTCTGCTTCCTAAAGACGCAAATGCGTCTACTTTAGTGTTTGACATTAAACTTGACAAAGAAACCTACTCGGCCCCCATAAAGAAAGGAACGGTTGTCGGAACGGCGGATATTTACTACGCCGAAGAGAAAATCGGCTCTTTAAACCTTGTTGCAGGTCAGTCGGTTAAATCAGATTTCTGGCTTGTAATTATTGATGCGGCAAAACGCTTCCTGACCTCTCCGTTTATGATTGTAGTCTACTGTCTTGTCGGTCTTGCCGCCGTCGTCTTTTTGATTTCGGTCGCAACCCTTAATTCAGGAAAGAAAAAACGCCGAAAGGTTAAATATATTCCCCTCTCAAAAGAAAAGTACAACGACTTTAATGACAAGTAACCCCGAATTTTTTAAGGTCGATATGGCCGTCTTGCTCAAAGACAACACCTTCCTCTTCTAATAGTTGCCTTTGAATCTCTCCCCCTCCAAAAGCAAATTTCTCGGCAACTCTACCCTCGCGGTTAACAACCCTGTGACACGGAATAACTCCGGGCGCAGGGTTGTTGTGTAATGCATAGCCCACCACTCTTGCCCATCGAGGATTACCCGCCAGAGTGGCTATCTGTCCATAGGTTGCTACCTTACCTTTTGGAATAGCACAAACCGTTTCATAGATTTTTTCAAAAACATTCATAACATCACCGATATTATTATACTCGAAAAAACTTAATAAACAATAATTACCACAAACTGTAAACTTTAACCTACAGTTTGGGTTGACAAATTAATCCGTTTAACATATAATATTTTATGCGCTTTAAAAATAATGTTTCGAGGTGTGGCGCAATTGGTAGCGCGCTTGCTTTGGGAGCGTGCCTAGCAGTTGTAGTCGAGATTTTACAAAAGTCCCGAAAAGCCTTTGACGGTGCGGATTTTCGGCACTTAATAAAAACGCAAAACCGCGTGGATTTTGCGTTTGACCACAGTTTGTCCCACTTCCACGCAAAAAGACCAAAAATCGAATAGATATCCGGGTGTGGCGCA
>SVPA01000016.1 GCA_015066085.1 Oscillospiraceae bacterium | reverse complement strand
GATAAAAATCATCTTTTAGATTTATCGGGTACAAATAACATAAAAGATGGAGTGCCAGCGAAGGGTCAAAAAATAAAAATGATTGAAAACTATGTGTCAGTTTTGAAAAAAAGAAAAATTTTATTAGAAAAACGAGAAAAATAGTCTTTTTTTTGAAAAAACAAAGTGGCATCTAAATGGTTCGGAACAGCCAAAACAGAAACCACCCAAAAGGGTGGTTTTTGTTTTGCGTGGGAGAGGGTTATTTTGTTGAGAACCCTTTTTTGCCCAAAGGCAAAAAAGGGTTCGGCGATGCAGCCGCAAAACCGCGATAGGTTTTGCGGTCTGCCAAAGTCTCGAGTAAGGCAAATAATTTTGGGCACCGCACGGGGCGGTCAAAATTATGCCGACGGAGAGTACCCACCCGTCCATAGCAAAGCACATACTAAACAGAAACCGACCAATAGGTCGGTTTTTTGTTTTGCTTGGGAGAGGGTTATTTTGTTGAGAACCCTTTTTTGCCCAAAGGCAAAAAAGGTTCGGCGATGCAGCCGCAAAACCGCGATAGGTTTTGCGGTCTGCCAAAGTCTCGAGTAAGGCAAATAATTTTGGGCACCGCACGGGGCGGTCAAAATTATGCCGACGGAGAGTACCCACCCGTCCATAACAAAGCACGTACTATACAGAAACCACCCAAAAGGGTGGTTTTTTTGTTTTGTGTGGGAGAGGGTTATTCTGATGAGAACGCTTTTTTGCCCAAAGGCAAAAAAGGTTCGGCGACTGTAGGGCGCGACGTCCTCGACGCGCCGTCAACCTGATTCATTAAATCACGCAAGAGCGTAAAAAATGCCGACGGAGAGTACCCACCCGATATTAAAGTAATAAGTAATAGCAAATAGTGAAAGAGTTAATGTGTCGGCTTTGCTGATGAATAAAAAACAGCACACCTCAAACGAAGTGTGCTGCTTTGAGTGTCAAAACTATGGGTATTAGTAGTAATAGTTGGGGTCTGCAACGCTGGGTAATGAACTCATAGCGCCGATTGAGATGCCCATAGCAATGCAATAAACGATATAGACAAGAGCACTAAGAAGACCAAGAGCAAGAGCGATTATTGAAATAATAAGGGCTGCTTTAGCCATTCCGCTGAATTTTCCACCGTTTTTGGCGCGGCTAACAAGGGAAAGAATAAGACCAACAAGAGGTCCTAAACCGCAAACAATCAGGTTTACACAGGGAACAACTCCGACGATAGAAAAGATAAGAGCGGTAATGGCAAGACCTTTGCCTTTCTCTTCTACGGGAGCCTCTGCTTCTACTACGGGGATATCATTATAATTTTCCATTTATAAAACCTTCTTTCGAGTTTTTTATTATTTTAACACATTAAAGAAATTATTTCAATATTTAATAATACATAAATTCGGATAAAATTCCGAGTCCGGCGACAGAGATGCCAAAAATAAAATATAAAAGATAAATAACGAGCACAAAAAGAATTAATAAAACATTAAGAGCAAAAAAACAGATTGAAATAATAAGACCTGCTTTTGCCATTGTGCTGAATTTTCCAAAGTTCTGTCTTCGGCTTACAAAAGCGAAAACAATTCCAAGCACACCGCAAACAAAAGAAATAAAACCGCCTATATAGGGAAGACAGCAGGGAAGAAAAGAGCAAATTGAAAGCACAAGAGAGGCTATTGCAAACCCTTTTCCGCCTTCTTTTTCAGGCTCGGCTGTTACAACGGGGATATCGTTATAATTTTCCATAAAAAACCTACTTTCACTGTTTTTTTACATTTTATCACAGGTAAACAAATTGTTCAATATATTTTTATATCCTTGCAAAGACATATATTTCTATGTTATATTATAAATGAAATAAAACAAGGAGGGAAAGCGAATGATATCGGTAAAAAAGCAGTGGATAATCTTTTTATCGGTTAATCTGGGTATTTTACTGCTTTTAGGGCTTTTCCCCCTTTACGAAAAATATATAATGCCCCTGCCTTCAAATCAGTGCGGGTCGGTCGTGCTTTTCCACCTTTATTGTCCCGGTTGCGGAGGGACAAGGGCGTTTAAGTCGCTTTTGTCTTTTGATATACTCTCGAGCCTTGTTTTTAACCCGATTGTGCTTATTCTGGCGCTTGGTTTTTTAGCCTATGAAATATATATGGCGGTCTTTCTTATAAAAAGAACAAGCCGAAAAATCTTTTTTAATGAGAAAATATTTTGGGCTTTTATAATTTTCTGGGCGGTTTACTTTGTTGTTAGAAACATTCTGCTTGTTTTAGGAATTGACATTATCGGTGATATTGCGGGAATAAATAATCCGTCTTTAATACAACTCATATTTTTAAAACTACTTTAAGGGGGAAGTAAAATGAACGAGATTATAAGCAACCCTGAGCAAATTATCGAAGTTTTAGATGAAATTGGTGCGATTTTAAGCCAAGCCGATGTTTCTATTGAAAATGTCGAAAGTATTTTGGCAAGTGTTGTCGCAATTTTTGGCTCTGTTGCGGCTGTTTTTAGTGCGCTCGGTGCGGCAGGGGCTTTGGTTGTTGGAATTATAGTTGCGGTTCTTTCCTTTATTTTGGCGGTTGTCTGGCACTTTGTTCAAGCCATTCCTATTTACAAACTTGCTAAAAAAACGAACACAAAAGGCGCCGCTCTTGCCTTAATTCCAATACCTTTTTTCTATTTGGACGAACTGCTCAGAACCCTTGTTTTTGTTAAAACTGCGGGCGGTAAAGAGGTTAAGATTGTCGGCAAATTTAAAATTGACAACCGTGTTTTGTGTTACTTTATCTGGCTTGGAATTTTCCTTTTCGGAAATATGTTGTGGGATACGGTTCTGTATGTGCTGACCGGTATGACCGGCGGAATGATTGCTCCCTTAAGTTTTGTTTTAAGTTATGTTCCAAATGTTGCTCTTGCCTGGCTTGAATATGCTTTCTTGCGTGATGTTTTAGATATTTTTGATGAGAATAAGAAGAAAAACAATACCGTAGCGATTGTAGTTTCGGTAATCGACGCTATTCTGCCCTTTAGGTTTGCAAGAACGGTTTATCTTTATTTTATTCTTAGAAAAAAGCCGATTACAGAAGAACTTGTAACCGAGGTTAAGTGTTAAACTAAAAAGATGAGCAACAAAGTTGCTCATCTTTTTAGTTTCTGTCCTTATCTGCCGAAAGAATTTTGCCTGTCATAGCGTTGATGTTATAGTCGTATTCGGTGTCGCCGTGTTTGAAATCAATCTCAAAAATAAGGGTCATACCGTCGCGGTCAAGGTCAACGTCAAGGTCTTTAACTTCTTCCTCTTTAACCCCTGCGTGTTCAAAGGCTTTTCTCTTAGCCTGGTCGCCCGTAATTGAGGCAACGAGTTCCATCGCCCCGTCTGTAACCTTGTCGGCGGTAGACTCTACCATATCTTTTGCGGAATTCATGCCTGAACTTAAGTCGTCCATCATTTCGTTTTCACCGCAACCGACAAGACAAAGGGCAAAAATAAGACAAAAAACAGAAATAATAATTTTTTTCATAAAATCTCCTCCCAAATTAGTTTGCCCTCAAAAAACTATAAAATATAGGAAAGATTTTCAAAAAATTAAAAGGACAACCTTTCGGTTGTCCTTGCTAACCTGTAATTAAAATTTCGGTTTAACCGATTTGTGATAGTGAGCATAGGTGCAAGAGTCGTTAGAGCCCAGTACCTTTGACTCGGTAATATCGCAAATAAAGAGAATATGACTGTCAAGGTCTAAAGAGGAGATAACCTTAAGACTAATAAAGGCGTTTGCAAAATCAGAAAGATATAAAACGCCGTTACTCGCCCTTTGAGTTTCTTTAAAATCGGCAAATTTATCGACATCTCTGCCCGACTGCATACCGAAATGACGAATTACTTCAAACGGAACGTCTTCGGTTAAAACCGACACATTAAGAATACCCGTTTTCTCAATAATCTCTCTCGACAGGTTGTTTTTCTGACAGGATACCGCAATACGAGTGGGGTTTTCGGAAACCTGAAATACCGTATTGCTGATATAACCGTTGTCCTTTTCGTCGCCTACGGTTATAACATAGAGTCCGTAGGAGAGTTTAAAAAGGGCGGTGGGGTCAATTTTCGGCTGACTGTTAGCGAAAGTAACGGGAGAGCAGCCCCTCAAAAGCTTTGCCGTGACGAGCCTCGTCGCGAGCCATTTCGTGTACTGTGTCGTGAATTGCGTCAAGGCCGAGTTCCTTTGCAAGTTTTGCAAGTTCGAACTTGCCCATTGTAGCGCCGTTTTCGGCGTCTACACGCATTTCAAGATTTTTCTTGGTAGAGTCGGTAACAACCTCGCCTAAAAGTTCAGCAAATTTAGCGGCGTGTTCTGCCTCTTCATAAGCGGCTTTTTCCCAGTAAAGACCGATTTCGGGATAACCTTCTCTGTGGGCAACCCTTGCCATAGCAAGATACATTCCAACCTCACTGCATTCGCCGTTGAAGTTTTCGCGAAGACCTTCGATAATTCTCTCGTCAACGCCCTTTGCAACGCCTACAACATGCTCGGCAGCCCAAGTTTTTTCGCCCGACTGTTCCTTGAATTTGTCGGCTTTAGCCTTACAAATAGGGCACTCGTCGGGAGGACAGTCGCCCTCGTGAACATAACCGCAAATCATACATACATACTTTTTCATAAAATTTTCCTCCAATATATTTTTAATTATTATTTGCCTGAAAGACAGTTTTTACACACACCGGTAAAAGTGTATGTACCAAAATCAACCTTAAAGCCTGTGTCGGCTTCAACCTGTTTGCGAGTTTCTTTAGTGTCAATAAAGATATCGGTAATTTGAGAGCAACTCTTGCAGTAAAAATGACTGTGCTGCGAGGTGTCGCCGTCAAAATGCTCGTGATTGTCGCCTACAGGGATTTTTCGGATAACGCCCTCGCTCTCAAGCAAGGCAAGGTTTCGGTAAACCGTGCCAAGACTTATGTTTGGAAGGGTTATTCGGACATTGTCGTAAATCCAGGAGGCAGTAGGATGAGATTTTGTGGAGCAAAGCACATTTAAAATGGCTTCACGCTGCCTTGAATAGTTCTTCATCATAGTCCCCCTTAATAAAAACAGTAATCGTTACTGTTTTTATTATAACACTAAATTTAATTTTGTCAAGTTTTTATTTACTTTTTTCAAAAAAATGTTTATAATATGTTTCGTAAAGTATTTTTGAAAAGGAGGCCCTATTAGAATATGAAGGAAAATCACATTTCTGCATCGGTTATAAAAAGGCTTCCGCGTTATTATCGTTTTTTGGGGGAACTTAAAAAACAGGAGATTACCCGTATCTCGTCTGGGGAACTCGCAAGTCTTATGAACCTTAATGCAAGTCAGATACGACAGGACCTTAACTGTTTCGGCGGTTTCGGTCAGCAGGGATATGGTTATAATGTAGAAATGCTCTATAACGGAATAGGGGAAATACTCGGCCTTAATACTCCTACCAGGGCAATTATGCTCGGTGTGGGTAAACTCGGTATCGTGGTTGCAGAAAATATGAATTTCAAAAAGCAGGGCTTTGAACTTGTCGGTGCTTTTGATGTTGACCCGAATGTGCTTGGAAAAACGGTAGCGGGTCTTAAGGTGCGTTCGGTAGATGAACTTGAGGCTTTTTGTAAAGAATATAAACCGACCGCCGCCTTTATGTGTGTTCCGTCGTCTGCCGCGCCTGACCTTTCGGAAAAACTTATTGAACTGGGCGTTACGGGCTTTTGGAACTTCTCGCATTATGATATCGGAATAAAGCACCCCGAAGTTTCGGTTGAAAATGTTCATTTTGGCGACACGCTTATGCGTCTTTCGTATAAGATAAAAAGTAAAAACAAATAAATCTTAAAATCACCGTACATAATAAGTACGGTGATTTTTTTATGTTTATAACCGTTTACAGAACCCTAATACTTTATGTAATTGTAATAATAAGTATTCGCCTTATGGGAAAAAGGCAGATTGGGGATATGCAACCGAGCGAACTTGTTGTAACCCTTCTTATTTCCGAAATTGCGGCAATGCCTCTTCAGGATACCGACCAGCCAATACTTTTCGGGGTTTCTTCAATTCTGACCTTGGTTGCGCTTGAAATAGGAATATCAATAATAGCCCTTAAAAGTTTCTTTGTCAGAAAACTTCTTTCGGGAAAGAGCGTTATTTTAATAAAGGACGGAATTATTGACCAAAAGGAACTCAAAAAGGTAAGAATGACGGTTTTAGACCTTGTTGAAATGCTTCGCGCACAGCAGGTGTTTGACCTGTCGACCGTTTCTTTTGCCGTTTTGGAAACGGGGGGAAATTTAAGCGTTCTGCTTAAAGCCAAAGACCAACCCGCAACGGCTCAGGATGTTCTGGCTAAGAAAAAGACCGCCGAACTTCCTTTGCCGGTAATCAGCGACGGCAAAATTTTAAACGAGTCGGTTTCTGCCCTTGGCGCTAAAAAGACAAGTATATACAAAAGGCTTAAACTAAAAGGAATAAAGCCGAGTCAGGTCTTGCTTATGACCCTTGACGCTAACGGAAACGAGATAATAGTCGAAAAGGAGGGGATAAAATGAAACGGCTTATAATAAGTTTTGCCCTGTTGTCCTCGGTGCTTGGGGTTTGTTATTTTGGGGTTAAATTTGTTGAGAGCACCTATGAAAAAATAAACTCCGAACTGACCGGTTCGGAGAAGTGTATGGAAGCAGGGGATTTTGAGGGAGCGAGAAAGGCGGCAGAAAAAGCCGAGAAAATTTATGAAAAAAGGGAACAACAAATGGCGGCATTTGTTAATCACGGAATTCTTGACGAGGTCGGTGTTCGGCTTTCGGCGGTAGTTGACTTTGCTAATAAGGAGAGCCGTGAAGAGTTTTTCAGCCACGCCGCCCAGGCAAAAACCGCTCTGACACATTTACGAAATGACCACAAATTCCTTATGGGAAATCTCTTTTAGGAGGAGGCTTCTTCGGAAGAGTTGTAGTGGGGGCGGTGGGTTTCCTCATAATCTGTTTCCCACCACTCGGGGCAGTCGCACTCGCTCGGGAAATAATCACTCCACCCGATAAGACATTCGGTCAGTCGGCCGATAGAAAGGCTGTCGGGGTTTATAGACGATTTTCGCATAATGTCGTCGGGATAAAGTTTTTTGCAAAGGCGCTCACGCTTTTTATAATGCCCGGTTGAGTCATATAGGTCGGTTGCCCCAAAAAGATGAAGCATCTCGTGAATTACCGAAGAGCCTATGGCACGGTTGGCGTATTCGTCTGATGAAAAGGCAACGACGAACTCAATCGAGTCGGCGCCGTCATAGGTGGTGTCACAAACAGCGTAGGCTCTGCCGGGTTTGTTAAGAACTATAAAATAGGCAATCTGTTCAACACCTGTGTAATTTTGAAGATAGGCGTGCATAACCTCTTTGTTAGGAAAGCCGAGAGTTTTTGCCGTTTGGCTGAAAATATCAAGGTTATTTATTGCCTTTTCGGCTGAATTTTCAACCTTTCCGTTATAGCGCGGTTTTTTCGAGGTGTCCTGTTTGGTTGAATACTGTCCGTATTTCAGGTTCAGTTTTACCCCGTGGGTTTTGGCTTTTTCGGTAATAAAGGATATAGACGGCTCAAAACGCATACTGTAAAAAACAGAACGGGCTTCCTCGTTCCAACCGCTTTCGTCGTCGTCCAAAAAAATTACAAGACTATAAACATCGCCGACAAGTTTTTTACAGTTGCCGATATTGTAGTAACCGTAGTCGGCAACGCCGTCAGAGTAAACAAAGGTGTGGGGAGTAAAGTCGGTTATTTTTGAGTAGGTGTCGTCACCCGAACAAGCAGTTAGCAAAAGAGAGAGTAAAAAACACACAAAGCAGAGAAAAAAGCGTTTTAATTTATTCATAAAATAAAATACTCCGTAAAATGTTGTTATGTAAACTGCTTAAACCACAGGGGTGTGGATAACTTCGTGAATAAAATGAATAACTGTGAAAAACATTTTCTGGAGTAGGCTCAAAAAATGTCGAATTTAAGGGGAATTTAGGATAAAAATCAAAACCTCAAAAAAGTTGTTAACATTATTCAACAAGTTATTAACAGATTTACACACATATTAAAACATTATTTAAAAAACATTATGGCACCCATAAAGATGCTGTAAAATAATTTTAATCTAAAAGAATAATTCTGTCAACACAAACAAAAAAACAAAAATTTGCAAAAATTTCAAAAAAACAGTTGACAAAAGCACATAATCCAATTATAATATATCAGCAACACAATTCGGCTGTATAGCTCAGTTGGCTAGAGCATTCGGTTCATACCCGGAGTGTCATTGGTTCAAGTCCAATTACAGCCACCATATATGGCCCGGTGGTCAAGAGGCCTAAGACACCGCCCTTTCACGGCGGTAACACGGGTTCGAATCCCGTCCGGGTCACCAAAAAGAAAAACCGTCTCAAAAGAGGCGGTTTTTCTTTTTGGCAACAGGGATGAGAACCCGTAGGGTTCGGCGACGCAGCCGCAAAACCGCGATAGGTTTTGCGGTCTGCCAAAGTCTCGAGTAAGGCAAATAATTTTGGGCACCGCCGAAGCGGTCAAAATTATGCCGACGCAGAGTACCCCGTCCAAAACCGTCTCAAAAGAGGCGGTTTTTCTTTTTGGCAACAGGGAAGAGAACCCGTAGCACCTGTGCATTGATTTTAACTAAACTATATGCTATACTAAATATAATACAGCACAAAAGGAGAACGATATGGACACTTTTCTTGAACAGATTGTAAAGGTTAAACTTGACGGAAAGGCAAAGGCAGTGGTTGTCGGAATACTTGCTATTGACGCTTTGCTTGTTTTAGGACTTGCTTTTCTATCTTTATTTATAAGTCCGATGTTGCTCGTTCTTGTTTTAGGTACAGCCGCTTTTGGTTCTTATAAACTTATTTCTTTGCTTTCGGTTGAGTTTGAGTATATCATCACAAACGGCGACCTTGACATTGACCGTATAACTGCCAAATCGAGCAGAAAGCGTATGATGACAATAAAGTGCGCCAAGGTTGAAAAATACGGAGAATATAAGGGTCAGACCCCTCCCGGCTCGGTTAAGAACACCTACTTTTTCTGCAACAAAAACAGCGAAAATCTTGTTTATATGATTGCTCCCGTTAAAGACGAGGGAATGGTTATGGTTGTAACCGAACTTGACGAAAGAATGCGAGAAGCGGTTGAAAAGTTTATTCCAAGGACAGCAAAGTAGATGATAAACCCGGAAAATATCCCCGAAATAGAGCCTTTCAAAGAGAAACCCCGAAAGAAAAATGCCTTTAAAAACGATTTTGGCGTTGCCCTTTCGGTAACGGGTTGTTACGGTATGCCCGGAGCGTCGATAATTTCGTCAAAAGCCTGTCTTAAAACGGGGGTAGGGATACTTAAACTAGCCTTAGTTAAGGAAAACTACACCGCTTGTGCAGTATCGCTTCCCGAGGCGATTCTTATCCCCCTTAAATCAAACGGAAAAACCTTTAGTAAAAGGGCGTTAAAACCGCTTCTTAGAGAACTTGAAAAGGTTTCTGCGGTACTTATCGGCTGCGGAATGGGTATCTCGGCGGACAATGCATATCTTGTGAAAGAACTTCTGAAAACCTCTGATAAACCGATTGTTTTAGACGCCGACGGAATAAATCTAATAGCCGACGACATAGAATTTCTTAAAGATGTCAAGGCGCCTTTGGTGTTAACCCCTCATCCCGGAGAAATGGCAAGGCTTTTAAAGACCGACAGTAAAGCGATTGAGAGTAACAGGGCTCAAATTGCTAAAAATTTTGCTCAAGAATACCGCGTTTGTCTTGTCCTGAAGGGAGAAAAAACTCTTGTTGCTGATGACAGCGGAAATCTTTGGATAAATGTTTTAGGCAATCCCGGAATGGCTTCGGGCGGCAGCGGAGATATGTTGGCGGGAATAATTCTGGCTTTACTCGCAAAAGGATATAGCACGACAGAGGCCGCAAAGGCAGCCGTCTGGCTTCATTCTGCGGCAGGGGACAGTGCTTGTGAACGGCTGGGAGAAAACGCAATGCTACCCACCGATATGATAGAGGAGTTACACAAATTCCTTTAAGCCTTGGCACAGGGAGGCAACTTATGAAAAAACTTGTCTGTGCGGTTTTGGTTTGTTTAATTCTTTGTTCGTGTGGCTCTTCAAAAACTCAACCCGTTTTAAAGGGAATAACCTTTTTCGCCGAAATGACCTACTATAACGAAAGTTATGCCTTTGAGGGCGAACTGTTTTCTGACGGGAGTCTGGTTGCGGTTATTACCGCCCCCGAAGAACTTAAAGATTTAACCCTTACTTTAAATGGTGACTCTGTTACGGCAGAGTATAAGGGACTGACCTACACTCCGGTAGAAGGAAGTATGCCTTTTTCGGCGGTAATGAGCGAATTTTACGCTCCGATAAAAGAGATAAACCAAAAGAGTTTTGTTGCCGACTCAAACGGGAAGATAAAATTCAACAGCAACGGCTGTGAGGCGACCCTAACCGTTTCGCCGACGGGGCTTCCCCAAAAACTTGAAATTCCGGACGAACGGTTTTGTATAATGTTCTATAATATTTGTGTAAAAGAGGAAGTTAATGAATAGGGAAAATTATTTAGCCTGTCGTGAGTTTTTCGCCAAAAGACCCGCCCTTTTAAAGACGGCGTTAATACTTCAAAAGGCTTTAGAAATAGCGGTTTATATTATATATCCGATGTTTTTAGCCTATCTTGTTTTTGGGGGTAATCTTTTCTGGATAAAATCTGCCCTTGTTTGCGGTGTCGGTTTTTTGGCGGTAAGTTTTTTCAGAATAAGGGTAAATTCCGAGCGTCCGTATGAGAAGTACGAATGTGAGCCCCTTATTAAAAGGGACAAAAAAGGACGCTCTTTCCCGAGCCGACACGTTTTTTCGGCGGCAATAATTGCCGTAAGCGTTGCGACGGTTTTCCATACGCTTGGAATTGTTCTTTTTGCCGCCGCCTTACTCATAGGCTTTTTACGGGTTGTTTTGGGCGTCCATTTTATAAAAGATGTAATTTTCGGGCTTGTTCTCGGTGTAGCCCTCGGTCTTATAGTTTTAATATAAAAAAATAAAAGGCTTAAGTTTATTACTTAAGCCTTTGCTTTATTCATACGGCATACTAAAGCGGATTTTTTACGGCCGGCGGTATTCTTGTGAAGAATTCCTTTAGCAGTAGCCTGGTCAATTTTCTTAACAGCAACCTTAACTGCAACGTCCATATCAGCCGAGCCCGACTGGATAGCGGCGTCTGCCTTTTTAATTGCGGTGCGAAGACCTGAACGGTAAGCCTTATTACGCTCGTAATTAGCGGCGTTTACTAATATACGCTTTTTAGCGGATTTAATATTTGCCATTATGACACCTCCCTTAAACTTGTGCGACAATAACGCACTTTATGATTAAAGCATTTTATATACTAACACAAATCTTCAAAAAATGCAACAGTTTTTTAAGTTAATAATTTTTTATTGTTTTTCATATATATAAGAGAGGTATTTTGCGACCTTTTCGGAGGGAAAATATATGAAAAAGTTATTTAATATGCTTCCGCTGCTGCTTGGTTTGTCGGTTAGCCTTTCGGCGATATCCTTTTCGGCTTACGCCTTTTTAAACCCTTTTTATGAAACAGGGGAGAAACCCGCCGTCAAAACGGGGGCGGAGCCTTTAAAAGAGTTCTCGCTTTCTAAGGTGTTTTCGGGTTTTGAACTGATTGAAACCGAAACAGAGGACAAAAAGGAAAATTCGGTAACGGTCAGTGCCTCGCCGTCAGAGGCCCAGGGCAAAATTTACGAGCAGTTTATATCCCCCTACTCTGCAAAACTTAATTATAACGGAATTTATATTAAGAACAGTACGGGACTTAGTATTGATATAAAAAAGGAACTTTCTTCTGAGTTTAACCTTAAACTTGAGAACACCTCAAAACCGCAGGTGCTTATTGTTCACACCCACGCTACCGAAAGTTATATGATGGAGGAGAGGGGTTTTTATACCGCAAAGGACAAACCGAGAAATACCGACAACTCAAAGAATGTTACAAAGGTCGGAGAGATAATCGCAAACAGGCTTAAAGAGGGCGGAATCGGCGTAATTCACGACCGCACCCAGCACGACCACCCGGCATATAACGGAAGTTACGGCAGAGCGGCAAAAACAATAAATGAATATTTAAAGAAATATCCGTCAATAAAAATAGTAGTAGATGTTCACAGAGATTCTATCGCTATGACGGGCAGTGATAAATGCAAACCGACCGTAACGGTTGACGGAAAAAAGGCGGCACAGGTTATGCTTGTTATGGGAAGCCAAACGGGAACTGTAACCAATTTTCCAAACTGGCGTCAGAATTTCCGTTTAGCCCTCCGCTATCAGCAGACAATGGAAGAGATGTATCCCGGTCTTGCAAGGGCGATGCTTTTTTGTTCAAGGTGCTATAACGAAAATCTTACTACCGGTTCAATGATTCTTGAAGTAGGAACCGATTCGAATAGTTTTGAGGAGGCGTGTTATTCGGCAGAACTTACGGGAAACGCTCTTGTAAGGTTGCTGAAAACCTTAAAGTGAGAAAAATAAAGATTACAAGAGAGGCCCTTTCGGTTTTTTTCAGAACTATGGCGGTTACCGCCGTTAGTATAATCTGTGTTCTGGGAATTTATCTTGGCTGTGTTAATGCCTATGAGCAGACAAGAAGCGTCTGTTTCGGGGATACAAGGGCGGCGGTTATACTGACTAAAGATTATATAAAATTTTTTGATTCTTATATTTATTTTTAAGCCCTCAAATTTGACATTATCCGACAAAAATGATATACTCAAAGTCGGAGTGTGATATTATGGAAAAACCGAAGTTTATGCTTTCCACAGCGGTTTTCTTTCCGCTGTCGGTTATATATATGGAAATTCTTTTACGCATTTTCAGCGGAGAGGTCTTTTTTAACATAGGTCTTTTAATTATTCCGGTTTTCTCTTGTGTTTTCGGTCTTGGGCTTCACGCCGTTTGTTCTCTTATGGGAAGAAAAGCCGCTCGAATAGTTTCGGGGGTCGTTTTCGCCCTTATCGGCGTCGTTTATATGACCCAGATAATTTATTACGAGTTTTTTAATAATTATATGATTCTCTATTCGATAACTGCGGGTGGAGCGGGTCAACTTACCGAAAACGGAATAATCTGGGAAACTATAAAAGCAATACTTAAAGCAACGCCAATAGTTCTTCTTATGTCTGCTCCGTCGGTAATAGTTCTTACGCCTCTTGCAAAATTTATTGGTTTTAAGAAATATAAAATCTATAAATCGGCAATTTATATGGGAGTTGCCGTTTTGTTACATATTATAATGGCCCTTGTAATTGCCCTTGTGCCCTCTCTTTCGGTTATCCAATCGGGCGCCTTCAATGCCAACAGTTCAATGACCTATTTTGGTCTTCTTCGCACCGAAGCGCTTGATATTAAGTACAATCTTTTTGAAATTGAGCAGAATATGGAAATCGAAGAGGAAACGCCCCTTGACGAAAACGAGGGAATAAAAGAACCCGAACCCGTAGTTTACTCCCCGAATGTAATGAATATTGATTTTGACGCTCTTAAAGAAAGCGAAACCGACAAATCTCTTATTCTTATGAATGAGTATTTTTCCGAGCGTACGCCAACCTTAAAAAATGAATATACGGGAATGTATAAGGGATATAATCTTGTTTCGGTGGTTGCCGAAGGCTTTTCTCCCTACGCCATTGACCCTGTGCTGACCCCAACCCTTTATAAAATGCAACAAGAGGGCTTTAAGTTTAACAACTACTATACGCCAATTTGGGGCGTTTCAACCTCGGACGGAGAGTATTCGGTCTGCACGGGACTAATACCTAAAGCGGGGGTATGGAGTTTCTACCGTTCGAGCGAAAACTATATGCCTTTCTGCCTTGGCAATATGTTCGGCAGTATCGGCGTAGATGAAATCTACGCATATCATAATAATACCCACACCTACTACCGCCGTCACCTTTCCCACCCGAATATGGGTTATAATTATAAAGGAATGGGAACCGGGGTAGAAAAGTACGTTAAAAATGTCTGGCCCCAGTCCGACTTGGAAATGGTTAGCGGTTCAACCAAAGACTATCTTGCCTCGGGCAAACCGTTCCACGCTTATTATATGACGGTAAGCGGTCACCTTGAGTATTCAAGAATAGGAAACTCAATGTCGGCTAAAAACTGGAGTTTAGTTAAAGACCTCGACTGTTCTAACACCCTTAAAGCCTACTATGCTTGCAATATCGAACTTGACAGAGCAATGGAGAAACTGCTTATCGACTTAAACGAGGCAGGGGTTGCCGACAAAACGGTTATTTCGATTACCCCCGACCATTACCCCTACGGTTTAGAGAAGGACGAGGGCGAAAAGTATGAGGTCTGGACCGAAATGCTCGGCCACAAGGTTGAAACAACCTTTGAACTTTACGAGAGTTGTTGGCTTTTATACTGTCCCTCAACCAAGGACGCTCCCGCCATAGACAAGCCTTGCTACTCTATAGATATTCTTCCGACCCTGCTTAACCTTTTCGGTTTTGAATACGATTCAAGGCTTTTAATGGGAAGCGATGTGCTTTCAACTTCGGGCGGACTTGTAATCTTTAACGACCGTTCGTTTATTACCGATTTAGGAAAGTATAATTCAAAAACGGGCGAGTTTACCCCCTTTGACCAAAACTCTTTCAGCAGTAAAGAGGAGCAAAAAGAATATGTTGAGGGGGTCAGGGGCGTTGTAAACAACAAGTTTAAAATGTCTAAAAAGGTTCTTGAAGAAGATTATTACAGATACTTGTTTAAATAAAAATAGCAGATGGCTTTGCCATCTGCTATTTTAATTGTGAAATTATTTTTTCGGCGTTTTTTTGAAGTGAGCCTCTTGAACATAAGACGGTTATATCGGCATACTTTTCGTAAAGAGGAACTCTCTGGGCATAGATGTCGGCAAGGGTCTGCCCCTTTTCCATCATAATGCCTCTCGTTGAAAAATTCTTAATTCTTCGCTCTATTTCGGTTAGAGAAACCTTTAAATAAACAACCGTCCCAATACTCTTAAGGTGCTCCATCGCCTCTTGGCTGTAAACGGCGCTTCCTCCCGTTGCAATTACGGTGTTATGTGCCTGAAGATTTGCGTTAACACTGCTTTCAACCTTATAAAAGTAGTCTGTTCCGTTATCTTTAATAATTTCGTGAAGTTTTCTTCCTTCGGTATGCTGAATTATAAGGTCGCAGTCAAGAAAGTTGAAACCCAGCATTTTTGCAAGTAAAACGCCAACGGTCGACTTTCCGCTTCCCGGCATACCAATTAAAATTATATTATCCATAGGGGTGCTATTTCCTTTTTTTAATTATATCCCAATATTCTTTAAATTTTTGTTCGGTTTTATTATCCCCCGCTTTATAGAATTTTGCGTTTTTAATCTCGTTTGGAAGATATTGCTGGTCTACCCAGCGGTTTTCAAAGTCGTGGGGGTATTTGTAAAACTGACCGGGGGTAGAGTTATCTGCCCCGTCAAAGTGTTTGTTTTGAAGTGTTCTTGGAATACTACCGCCCTTTCCCGAGTTTACAAGGTCAAGCGCCGCAAAAACTGCGTCGTGTGCCGTGTTGCTTTTAGGGGACAGAGCGACTAAAATAACTGCGTCGGCAAGGGGAATTGCCGCTTCGGGAAGACCAACGGCGTTTGCAATATCAACCGCCGACTTTACAATCGGTATTATCTGGGGATAGGCAAGTCCAACATCTTCACAGGCGCAGACCATAAGTCTTCTGCAAGCGCTTGGCAAATCGCCCGCCGCAAGAAGTCGGGCAAGGTAGTAAACGGCAGCGTCGGGGTCGCTTCCCCGCATTGATTTTTGATAGGCCGAAACAATATCGTAATGCTCGTCGCCCTCTCGGTCGTAACGAACCGCGCTGTGAGATAAAAGTTCTTCGCAAACACTCTCATCAACCGTTGCTACGCCGTCTTTAATACAGGTCAGAACACAAAGTTCAAGGGTGTTTAGGGCGCGTCTTACGTCTCCCGCACTCGACAGGGCAATTTTTCTTAAAATGCTTTCCTCGGCCTTTATTTTAATGCCCTTTTCTTCCTCTAAAAAGGCTACGGCACGGGAAAGCGGAGAGATAATGTCTTCGGGAGAAAGTTCCTTAAACTCGAAAACGGTGCTTCTGGACAGAATTGCGTTATAAACATAGAAAAATGGATTTTCGGTAGTTGAAGCAATAAGGGTAATGTCGCCCGTTTCAATATATTCAAGAAGAATTTGCTGTTGTTTTTTGTTAAAGGACTGAATTTCGTCTAAATAGAGGAGGACTCCGTTTGCGGTGTCAATACCGCCCAAATCGCCTATAATTGATTTAATATCAGAGGTAGAAGCGGTTGTAGCATTAAGGCAGTAGAGTTTCTTACCGCTCCTTTCGGCAATAATACGGGCAACGGTGGTTTTGCCAACGCCCGACGGACCGTAGAATATTAAGTTTGGAATTTCGCCTTGCTCTATTATACGGCGAAGCACCTTGCCGTCACTTAAAAGATGTTTTTGTCCTGCAACCTGGTCAAGAGTTTGCGGACGAACTCTGTCGGCTAAGGGTTTGGACATTTAATCACCTCCGAATGCTTTAAATACTAAATTTCGTGTTTGTTTAAAACCCACATAACGGGATTATCTTCAATATATCTATAGTGTATCTTATAATCTTCTTCGTTTCTGATAATATGGTCGTAAAAAGAAGTTTGCCAGATGTTTCTGCCAAGTTCCTTGTTACAAAGTCTTTTAAAACCCGAAACAGTTCTGGAAAGCCGAGAATGAGTAGGGCGTGACGTCCCCGACACGCCGTCTGTATTGTCTATAAAAATCAGCAGATGTATATGGTCGGGCATAATGACATATTTTTCAACCGTTATGCTATTTGCATTGTTAATTGTATGAATATATTTTTCAACAATTTTACCCGTTTTTGAAAGAAATATATTCGGCGCGTCGGGGACGTCGCGCCCTACAATATCACAAAGAAGTTCTTTTTTGTTTTTAACGCAAATAGTTAGAAAATAAAGCCCGTTTTTGCTGTAATCGAAGTTTTTAAGTCGGGGATGTGTTCTTTTTGGAAGATTGCTCATAATATATAGATATTGGGACGCCAAAAGGCGTCCCTGTTTTTATTAGTATAAAGGATATTTTTTGCAAATTTCGGCTACGCCGTTTTTGATATAATCTTTATTGGCTTCGAAATCGTTAATTGCAAGAGAGATAAACTCGGCAATTTTATCAAAATCAGCCTCTTTAAGTCCGCGGGTTGTAGCGGCAGGAGTGCCAATTCTAATACCCGAAGTAATAAAGGGAGAAGCCGGGTCGTTAGGAATAGCGTTTTTGTTTGCGGTAATGTTTACCTCGTCAAGACGGTGCTCAAGTTCTTTACCGGTAATATCGGTTCCAACAAGGTCAACAAGCATAAGGTGGTTGTCGGTACCGCCCGATACAAGTTTAACGCCTCTTTTGGTAAGTCCGTCTGCAAGGGCTTTAGCATTAGCAACAATATTTTGCTGATACTCTTTAAATTCGGGCTTTAAGGCTTCGCCGAAGCAAACTGCCTTTGCGGCAATAACATGCATCAAAGGACCGCCCTGATTTCCCGGAAAAACAGCCTTGTCAATAGCCTTTGCAAGTTCTTCTTTGCAAAGGATAAGACCGCCTCTGGGACCGCGAAGAGTTTTGTGGGTAGTTGTGGTAACAATGTCGGCATAAGGTACGGGGCTCATATGAAGTCCTGCGGCAACAAGACCTGCGATATGCGCCATATCAACCATAAAGAGAGCGCCAACTTCTTTAGCAATGTCGGCAATAATGTCGAAACGGATTTCTCTTGCATAAGCCGAAGCGCCCGCAACAATAAGTTTAGGACGGCACTCTTTTGCGATTTTTCTCATTTCGTCGTAGTCAATAAAACCGTCGTCGCCAACGCCGTAGGGAACAAAGTTATAGTTTTTGCCCGAAGCGTTAACGGGGGAACCGTGGGTAAGGTGACCGCCGTGAGCGAGGTTCATTCCCATAACGGTGTCGCCGTGCTCAATAACGGCGGAATAAGCCGCCATATTAGCCTGTGCTCCCGAGTGGGGCTGAACATTAGCGTGGTCGGCGCCGAAGAGTTTTTTTGCTCTCTCTCTCGCAATGTCTTCAACAATATCAACATTTACGCAACCGCCATAGTAGCGCTTTCCGGGAAGGCCTTCGGCATATTTATTGGTAAGAATTGAGCCCATTGCCGCCATAACTGCGGGGGAAACAAAGTTCTCACTTGCAATAAGTTCAATATTATTCTGCTGACGCTTTAGTTCAAGGCCCATAGCCTTGCCGATTTCGGAATCATACTCTGAAACGAAACCTATACTGTCCATTAAATTTTCATACATTTTAAAAGTCCTCCTTGGCTTTTCAACTAGTCTATATTATTTTACTATATAACTTAACTTTCTTCAATCTTTTTCTTCTAAAACCGCTAAAAAGCGAGGATAATTTTGTTTAGAAGAAAAAATTTGAGCCTTGTTTTTTAAAAGGTAGGAAAGATAGTCTGAAATTTCCCGGCTTAAAACTTCCCCGGGGGCTATAATCGGGCTTCCCGGAGGATAGGCAAAAACAAATTCCGCCGAAACTCTTCCAACGCATTTTTCTATCGGCAAAACCTCAAAATCTGCCGTTTGGGCAAAGGACATAGAGCGTCTTGTTTCGGCTTTGGGCTGAAATAGCAAAAGGCTTTTTTTCTTTTCTTTAAGAGTCTTGTCAATCTCTTTAAGGGCGAAAATAAGTCTGTCAAAACCCTCATCTGTGTCGGCAAGGCTTGTCATAGCAAGGGCAAAACCCGGCATTGCCATTTCAAGTTCAATTTCATATTTTTCTCTTAAAATTCTTTTAAGTTCAAAACCGCTTATATCGGCGTTTTCGGTCATAATAACAATTTTTCCTTTGTCCGAGTATGAACTTTCGAAAAGAGAAAGGTTTTTAAGGTTTTTTGCCTCGCCGTAAAATTTTTCAAGCCGTTTTACATAAGGGGTAAAAAGGTCTTGTTTGCTCTGTTTTTCAAAAAACCGGTCGATAGAACAGATTATAGGATAAGGCGGACTGCTTGTTTCAAAAATTTCAATTTGGCTTCTTATATCCTCGTAGTTTATTCTGTGACTGCAAATATGAAGCAAAGCCGCTCCGGTTAAACAGGGGAGGGTTTTATGAGCGCTTTCAATTACAATATCTGCCCCAAGGGTTCGAGCCGTTGGCGGAAAATACCCGTTAAAACCAAGATGAGCGCCGTGGGCACTGTCTACAATTAAAATACCCCCTCGGCTGTGAACCGTTTTTGCAATGGTTTTTATATCCGAGGTAATTCCCTCGTAGGTCGGGGAGGTTATAACAACCGTTTTTGCCCCGCTTTTATCCATAGCACAGGCAATATCAGAGGGTAAAACCTCGCCAAAAACCCCAAGACTGTTTTTTACGGCAGGGTAAACAAATTCGGTCTGAAGTCCGTTTATAAGACAGGCGTTATAAACGGATTTGTGGCAGTTTCTCGCAATAACAATCTTTGAGTTTTTTTGACAAACGGCTGATATAGCCGAAAGTATTCCCGCCGTTGAGCCTCCGCTTAAAAATATAGTGCTAACGCTTTTGCAAAGCGAAGAAGCACGGCGTTGTGCTCTTAAGATAACTCCGTTTGGCGAATGAAGATTATCCGAGCCGTCAATTTCGGTAATATCAAAATCTAAAAGCCCCTTTGTCCATTCTTTTTGCCGTTTGTGCCCCGGCATATGAAAGGGATAAACCTCGTCGGTAACCTTTTTTAGTTCTTTTTCAAGCATATCAGTTTTGCTTCCTTACAATAGAGTATTCATCGTCGAGATGAAAATAGGGACAGCGGTAGTTAGGGTTTGAAACGAAGGCAATATATTCGTCCTCGTCCAAATTTACAAGGCAGGAATAACACTCGTCAAAGTCGTCCCATACATAGTTTACGCAAAGTTCGCAAGAGGTTGCGGGTTCTTTTTTAGCCATAGTATCCACCAAATCCTAAAAGATTTAAAAGGTCACGGTCCAAAACAACCGAGAAAACGGGAATTTTAGCCTTTTCTGCCTCTTCTTCAAGATAGGCTATAAGCACATCGTAGTAGTCGCCCTTGCTGTCATATTCACGGCAAAACCGTAAAAACGATTTGTGCTTTTGGCGAAGCGGCAGTTCCTCGTCTAATTGCTCATTTGAAATCTTAAAAAGAATTTCAAAGGCATCTTCTTCGCTTAAAGTGCGGTCGATGTAATACCTTTCGCCGTAAAGACCGAAAAGCAGACGCAAAGCATCAAAGTAGCCGAGTTTATAAAGTTTTCGGCAGTGATTTTTACTGAAGTTCATAAGACTTCCCAAATCGGTTTTAGGTACAAGTTCGGTAACGGTTGTGCCTTCGGGAATTTTAACCCTTTTTTCAACTCCAAGGCTTCCGAGTCTTATGGCGATAATATCGGTATAGCCCTCTTTTACAAGGGGAGAGATAGGAATAAGGTTTGAAACACCGCCGTCGGTGTAGCGTTTGCCCCCGAGCATATCATTTTTAAAAACGGGGAAATATGCCGACGCCATAAGCATATCGCAAAGTTCGTCGTTTTCAAGAAGACTTGCCTCAAGGTCAAGCCCTTTGCGGTCGGTTATAGAAAAGGTTGAAATAAAAAGACGAACATCGGAATTTTTAATTGCTACGGGGTCAATTTTTTCTTTGATTAGGGCTTTAAGGGGCGAAGCGTCAAACCCTTTATCGCGAAAGAGGGTTTTAAGGCTTGATTTTATATTTTTAACCTCAAGTTCTAAAATTCCCTTGTCGAAAACGGTTTTCATAAGACGGCCGTCGACCTTAATTACCCTTGAAAAATCCATATTGTTCCAGATTTCTTCCGAAAGGGCAGGGTTTCGCATTGCCATCATAGCCCCGTTAAGAGCGCCAACCGAAGTGCCCGAAACGGCAGAGTATTTAACCCCGTGTTCTTCGAACGCTTTCCAGGCTCCCGCCTGATAAGCCCCGCGGGCTCCTCCGCCCTCAAGGGCGAAAGCATAGGTTTTAGAGGTGTCGAGTTTAAGTTCCAAAATACTCCTCCTTTACAAAAAGCCGTGAAAAAATCACGGCTTTTTTGGGTGTGCTCAGTCACCGCTGATTGCGGTAATATCGTAAGGCGTGGTCTGGTAAACAAAATAGTTAAGCCAGTTTGAATAAAGAAGATTCGCGCTTGAACGCCAGGAAACCATCGGAGACTGGGTATCGTCGTCGTTTGGATAATAGTTTACGGGAATTTCAATAGGAAGCCCTGCGTTTTTATCACGAAGATACTCTTTTTCAAGGGTGTCGGCGTCATATTCCGAGTGACCCGTAATAAAAATTTGTCTTCCTCGGTCGGTCATAACGGCGTAAACTCCCGCCTGCTTGCTTGTTGAAAGAATTTTAAGGGCGCTAACCTTTTCAATATCTTCCTCTAAAACGGTAGTGTGGCGGGAATGGGGGACCATAAATGTGTCGTCAAAACCTCTGAAAAGGATAGCGTTCTTATGAACAACGGTGTGGGGGAAAACGCCGAACAGTTTTTTGTCTAAATCGTGTTTATCAATGCCGTAGTGATAGTAAAGGGCGGCTTGAGACGCCCAGCAAATATGCAAAGTGCTGGTGACATGGGTTTTGCTCCACTCCATAATTTCACAGAGTTCTTCCCAATATTCAACCTCGGTAAAATGCATGTGTTCAACGGGGGCTCCCGTTATAACCATTCCGTCGAAATTACGGTCTTTAATCTCGTCAAAGGTTTTATAAAAGGCGAGCATATGCTCCTCGCTTGTGTTTTTCGACTTATGGGTTGACATCATAAGCAGTTCCATTTCAACCTGAAGCGGAGTGTTACCAAGAAGCCGTGCAAGTTGCGTCTCGGTAACAATTTTAGTCGGCATCAGATTGACAATTAAAATCTGCAAAGGACGAATATCTTGAGTCAGCGCTCTGGTTTCGGTAATAACGAAAATATTTTCATCACTCAAAACCTTTGTAGCAGGCAACTCGTTTGGTATTTTAATAGGCATAAAATTCTCCTAAAAATTTAGGTTTAAATAAGTTCAAGCGCTTGTTTAAGGTCGGCAATAATGTCTTCTGCGCTTTCAATACCTACCGAAAGACGAATCAGGTCGGGATTGATTCCCGCCTCAATAAGTTGGCTTTCGGACAGTTGGCGGTGGGTATGACTTGCGGGGTGCAAAAGACAGGTTTTAGCGTCGGCAACATGGGTTGCAATACTACAGAATTTAAGGCTATCCATAAATTTAATGGATTTTTCTCTTCCGCCCTTAATTCCAAAGGCTAAAACGCCACAGGTACCTCTGGGCATATACTTCTTTGCAAGGTCGTAGTACTCGTCGCCTTCAAGCCCTGCGTAGTGAACCCAGGCAACCTTATCTTGCTCTTTAAGGAACTTTGCAACGGCAAGTGCGTTACTGCAGTGGCGGTCCATTCTAACCGCAAGGGTTTCAAGACCTAAATTAAGGTAAAAAGCGTTCTGGGGCGACTGAATAGAACCGAGGTCACGCATAAGTTGTGCGGTAGCCTTGGTAATATAGGCGCCTTTACCGAAACGCTCGGTATAGGTAATGCCGTGGTAAGATTCGTCGGGGGTGCAAAGACCGGGGAACTTTTCGGGATATTTTGCCCAGTCGAAGTTTCCGCTGTCAACAATACAACCGCCAACGCCAACGCCCTGACCGTCCATATACTTTGTTGTAGAGTGGGTTACGATATCAGCACCCCACTCAAAGGGGCGGCAATTTACAGGGGTAGCAAAGGTGTTGTCTACAATAAGGGGAACGCCGTGCTTATGGGCAAGGCGAGAAAACTTTTCAAAATCAAAAACGGTAACGGTGGGGTTGGTAACAGTTTCGCCGAAAACCGCCTTGGTGTTAGGCTTAAAGTATTTTTCTAACTCTTCTTCGGGAAGGCTCTGGTCAACAAAGGTACACTCAATACCCATTTTTTTCATTGTAACGCCAAAAAGGTTATATGTTCCGCCGTAAATTGCCGAGGAAGCGATAAAATGGTCCCCCGTTTCGCAAATGTTGAAAATTGCGTAAAAGTTAGCCGCCTGACCCGACGAGGTCAGCATTCCTGCAACCCCGCCCTCCATAGCGCAGATTTTTGCGGCAACGGCGTCGTTGGTCGGGTTTTGAAGACGGGTATAGAAATAACCTGACGCCTCAAGGTCGAAAAGTTTTCCCATATAGTCGCTGGTGTCATATTTAAAGGTTGTGCTTTGCCAGATGGGAAGTTGTCTGGGTTCTCCCTGACTTGGTTTATATCCTTCGTGAATACAAGCGGTATCTATTTTCATTTTTCTTTACTCTCCTTTAAAAATTTTCGGTAACCGTCGCCTCTCTGAACACAGCGGGAAACACGGGAAAGGGTTGCCGAACTGATGTTGGTTGCGTCTATTACCTGATTATAGGTTTTCCCCTCCATAAACAGTTTGGCCGCCGCAATTCGACCTGCCATCTGCTCAATTTCCTTATAGGTACAAAGGTCGTCAAGAAGCAGACGGAAATCTTCGGCGTTGTCTATCGAGGCGAAAAGTTGGTATAGGTCATTTATCATTTCTTCGCTTATCTTTTGGGGCATAACAAAACTTCCTTAAATTATACTTTTATAATTTATATAATTATACCTTAACTCATTAGTGTTGTAAAGTACCATATTGTATTTTTTCTAAATTGAATGGATTTTCGCTACTATTTAAGCGCTATCATTAAAGCAAGTGTTCCTCGTTTGCCTTTTGAGGCTCGGTGGGAATGGAAAATGTCGCTCTTACAACAGGTACAAAGGTCGGCTATATCAATATTTTCGGGAAGAATTCCCGCAAAGAGCAGAATTTCTCGGTTAACCTCTTTTAAATCGAGCATATATTTGCCGTTTCCTTTGTCGGTGTAACAAGCCTTTTTGTCAAGATATGCTATCTTGTTTATTTGGTTTATAACGGGGTCGTCTACCTCGTAACAGCATTTGCTGATATTAGGTCCTATTCCGCAAAGAATATCTTTCGCCTCACAGCCGTATTGCGACTTCATAACCTCAACAGTTTTTGCCCCAATTTCAAGGGCGGTGCCTTTCCAACCCGCGTGAGAGGTTGCAACAACCTTTTTTACGGGGTCGTAAAAAACAAGAGGGGTGCAGTCGGCGTACTGGGTTACAAGAACCGCCCCCGTTACATCGGTAACAAGTCCGTCAATATCGGTATAGTCGCGTTCTTTTATAAGCCCTTTTCCAAGGTCGGCTTTTGTAACTACTTTAATATTGTTTGTGTGGGTTTGCTGAGCGACAACTACGTTTTCGCTTTTTGCCCCGAAAGCCGAGCAGAAAATTTTAAAATTTTCTCTGACTGCCAAAGGGTCGTCGCCTAAATTAAAACCAAAGTTCATAGTCGAGCAGTCGCCTTGACTTACTCCGCCGAGCCTTGTAGAAAAGGCGTGACGAACCCCGCCCGCCCGTTCTATTTTTGGGAACGTCAGGTAAACGACATCTCCGTTTTTGTTTATATTTAAGGTTTTTGAGGTTAGCATATTATACTCCTGAATTATTTATCCTCGTAAGGTTTTGCGTATATAGTTCGGTTGGAAGAGTAAATAACCATACCCGGTTTTGCTCCAGAGGGCTTTTTAACAAAGCGGACCTCAGTAAAGTCGACCGGCACATTTTCTCCCTTTGAGGCTTTTGAGAAACCCGCCGCAAGACTTGCGGCAAATAAAAGGGAAGCGTCATCAACCTCTTTTCCTTCGGTTATAAGTATAACGTGTGAGCCGGGAATGTTCTTTGTGTGGAACCAAAGGTCGTTTTTTCGGGCGAGTTTAGTCGTCAGAAGGTCGTTTTGGCGGTTGTTTTTACCAACAAGAATTTTAAATCCGCTTACCGTTTCAAATTCTCTTGGTTTTGATAAGTCGGCCTTTCTTTTTTGCCTTTCGTTTCTGAAAATATATCCTGCGTCGATAAGTTCTTCTCTTATTTCTGAAAGGTCCAAAACGCTTGTCGCCTTATCAAGGCTGTGAAGCACCGAATCAATATATATAAGTTCTTTTTTGTCCTCTGCAATGAGGGCGGTAAGGATCTGCTCTGCGGTGTAGGTTTTTTTGTATTCTTTAAAATATTTTGCAGCATTAGCAGACGGAGAGAGTGCGGGGTCAAGCGGAATGTCAACAAACTGCAAATTTTCGTCATAATAGTTTTGAAGCCTTGCAAAAGAAGAACCTTTTTCTACCAAATAAATGTTTGCTTTAATCAGTTCGCCGAAAATACGCAACTGTTCTCGGTTTTTACACTTTTCAAGGTCTTTTAGGCGGTAATCAAGTTTTCGCTCTGTGCGGTTTCGAATGTTGGTAAGAAGCCGTAAAATGTCCTGAGATTTTGCTTTAATTCGGTCGCTTTTGTCACGCTCGGCATAAAACTCATCAAGAAGAAGGCTAAAACCGTCCTCTTTTATTGAATCAACCGCTTGGCCGTACTGAAAAACGGGAAGAAAACTGAAATCTTTTGCCTGACCGCTTTGGTCTTTAAGGGTGTAGGCGGTGGGATTTAAAATTTCCTCTTTAAATGTTTTTAAGGCGTCTTCAAGCAACTGCTTTTGCTCTGTGTCGAGTTGATTTGCCGGGATATCGGGGTTTAGCGAAACCCGAAAAGCAAGTTCTCTGGAAACAAGGGGAGATACCCCGTCAATAAGGGATACAAAAGCCGAGTAAAGCGGCTTTGCACAGGAGCAAACGGCTGCTGCCATCTCTTTTTCTGAAGAGGAGAAAGGGTTTAACTTGCTTTCCCTTTCGGGAAGAGTATATATTGCGCCGGGCTGAATAAGCCTAGCAGAACGCTCCATATCAGAGCGATGCAAAGCGTCAAGAATTCTGCCGTTTTCTTCGCAAAGAATAATATTTGCCCGCCCCGTAATAAGTTCAACCGCAAGAAAAGGGTGAACAACATCTCCCATCTCATTATAGGACATAAAGCGGATAAAAATAACTCGGTCAAGTCCCGCTTGTTCAACAGCGGTAATTTTTGCCGAAGACAAATGTTTTCTAACAAGTTTACAAAAAGCGGGGGGTTCGGCGGGATTATCAAATTTTGCTAAGGTAAAATGAATTCTTGCCCCTGAAGACCGTGCCGAAATAAGAAGTTTTCCGCTAAAAGCCACCGAACGCAGATTTAACACCAACTCGTCTTTTGAGGGTTGGTGTATCTTATCGGCTCTGCAACCGACCGAGGTTTGAAGTTCTTCTTTTAGATGACTTAAAAAGATTCCGTCAAGTGGCATAGAAAACTCCTATGTTAATAATTTAGAGTAAATATCTTGATATAAAGAGGTATCAAGGTCTTCTTTAGACCTTTCGTCAATTAGTGATTTAATAATTTTTGCCTGTTTTTCAATGTATTTTATATTGTCTTCTTTGTCGGGTTTTAATTTTCCTATACGGCAAAAAACCTCGTCCGGAGTAAAACATTCCCCCGAAAAAACCGCTTTTATAACGGTATAAACCTTGCGGTTTTCTTCGCAGGCGACTTCCGTTTCAATAGAAAAACCGTTTTCGCAAAGCCAGATTCGAAGATGGTCTGCCGAGGTCATCGGCTGAAGAATAAGGGTGTATTTATTGTCCTTTACCCAAGGGGCATTTTCAAGAATTGCCGAAATTACCTCTCCGCCCATTCCCGCAACGGTAATGCAGTCAACCTCGTTTGGCAAAACAACTTCAAGTCCCGAGCCTAAACGGGTTTCAATCGAAGAAATACCAACCTTTTCAATGTTGGTTCTTGCGTTTTCAAGAGGCTTTTCCTTTATGTCACAGGCAATACAATTCGGGCAAATTCCCCTTTGAACCAAATATATAGGAAGATGTCCGTGGTCTGTACCTATGTCTGCGACCCTCGCACCTTTTGGCACGAGGGTCGATACTGTGTAAAGTCTGGTTTTAAGTTGTTTCATTATTTGTTAAAATAGGCGTTGAGTTTTGGAAGAAGAGCGTCAACGTCGGTTCCGTGAACCTCACACGCCTGTTCAATGGTTTCGCCTCTGGAGGCGGGGCAACCGAGGCAGTGCATACCGATTTCAAAGAAATATTCAGCACAACCTACATCAATATCTAAAACATCGCCAATAAGCATATCTTTTGTAATAGTCATAATTTTTATCTCCTTAATTTTTTAAATGTTGTATTTATTTAAAAGCCACATGGTAGGGTTATCTTCAATATACCGCCAGTGGGTTTTATAGTCCTCTTCGCTTCTTATAATATGGTCGTAAAAAGATGTTTGCCAGAGTTTGTTGACCTGAAAACTATCCTTAACCTTCCTTGTTGTAAGAGATTTAAAACTGCATATCACATCAGACAGTGTAGGGCGGGGGCTTGCTCCCGCCGTATATCCGTCTATAAACAATAAAATGTGTATATGGTCGGGCATGATAACATATTTTATAATCTCGATGCAGGAATATCTGTTTGGAAGCGTTAATATTTGCTCTTCTGCAATCCTTCCAATGGAAGATAATCTTGTTTCGGCGGGAGCAAGCCCCCGCCCTACGATTATATCGCACAATATGTTCTTTTTCTCCGCCGTGCAGACGGTAACGAAATACATTCCGTTTTCGCTGTAATCGAAATTTTTAAGTCTGGGGTGGACTCTTTTTGGAAGCTCTATCATTTTTTAATATATCGCTTTTTGAAAAGCAAAATTGCTGCAGTAAGAAGCGGTACAAACGAAAGAATACTTAACCAAGGGGTAATAATAAAACCGAGGAAGAAAAATATTATAAACAGTAACGTTAAAACGAGAATTACCGTGCTTGTCATAATTTTTAAATCTCCTTTATTTATACATATGTAGGGCGCTTTCGTCTCGACGCGCCGTTAAAACAACTTCGTTTCCTTATCAAAATCTTCTCTTCCGTGATTATAGAGTTTGCGGTTATCCATACTCCAAAGTTTTCCCGTAAAACTGCCCTTTTCGGCGTTTTCGGTAGCCTCTTTCATTTCAAACATTCGAGCGTCCATCATATCAAGTTGGCTAAGAAGTTCCGCTTCAATAAAAGCGGGGCGTATTGCTGCGCCAAATTCAGGTTCGCCGTGATGGGACAGAACCATATGTTCAAGAAGAAAAACAACCTCCGAATCAATGCCGAGTTTTTTTGCGGTATCTTCAATCATCATAGCCCCTTGTGCAAGATGGCCTATAAGATTTCCCTTTACGGTATAACCCGAAGCAAGACCCGACGGAGTAATTTCGTACTCGGTGGTTTTTGCGATATCGTGAAGCATTGCCCCTGCAATCAGCAGGTCACGGTCAACAAAAGGATAAACCTCGCAGACACGCTCGGCAAGGCGCACGATTGACAGCACATGCATCATAAGACCCGAACGGATTGCGTGATGAAGTTTAAAGGCCGCAGGCCAGAAAAGAAGCGCTTCCTTATTTTCGTTTAAAAGGGTTAGAACAATTCTCTTAATATCCTCGTCCTTAAAACTTTCGGCAATACTGATAAGTTCGCTAAACATAGCCTCTCCCGAATAGTCAGCCGACTTTACAAGTTCGTTTGTGTCAACCTGGTCGCCGGGGGTGGCGTGGCGGATTTTGTCAATACGAAGTTGGTCTGCTCCGTTATATTGGCTGATTGTCCCTCTTACCTTTACAATATCGCCCGGCTCATATTCTCCGTGAACTGCGGGAACGTAAGACCAAAGTTTAGCGTTTATATCGCCCGACTTGTCGGCAAGGGTCATATCAAGATATTCGTCGCCCTTTGAAGAGGTTTTCTTATTAGAGGTTTTTACAAGGAGAAAACAATCAACAAGACCGTTTGCTCCGGCCGGAATAAAATTCATAAAAAGCCCTCCGCAAATTAGTGGGTCAAATAATATTTAAGCAGATTTTGAAGAAGAGTGTCGCGGTCAATTCTGCGGATAAGGTTACGGGCGTTATTGTGGGTTGTAATATAGGTCGGGTCTTCGGATAGAATATAACCTACAAGTTGGTTTATCGGGTTATATCCCTTTTCACGCAAAGCCTCGTAAACGGTGAGTAAAATATTGCGGATTTCTTGCTCCTGGTCGGTTCCAAGAGAAAAGGTTTGGGTTCTGTCAAGCATTTGCAGTCCTCACTTTCTGCATACAGTGTATGCACCTTTATTTTAACTTAAAATTTATTATAATACAAGTCTATTTTAGTTATTAGAAGAATTTTGTTCTAAAAATTCTTCTAAACAAAGGCCCTGTTCGGTTATAGCCTTTGCAGCCGCAACCCCAACATAGCGGTAGTGCCACGGTTCGGGAATGATTTCGGTTTTGTCTTGTTTATCGTCGCCATACCTTAAAATAAAACCATATTCGGTACAGTGGGCTTTAAGCCAGTTATAGGCCGAGGTATAACGAAAACTGTCTTCAACCGAATTAAAATCTACCGAGAGCCCAAGTTGATGTTCGCTGGTTCCCGGGCGTGCAACAACCTTTGCGGCCGCTTCTTCGGCCTGCTCTCTTGTAAGGGCGGGGTTGGCTTCCATAACTCTATTTACCTTGCGGTTAAAGTTATAGGTTTGAAAATCATTGGTGCGGTAGGCCGAAATAACGGTTAGTTTAATTCCGTCGGCCTTTGCCGCGTTACACATAGCGTGTAGTTGGCCAATCGCGCGCGAATCGAAAGATGCCCCCTCAAACCCTGCAAAATCTTTAGAAATAAGCGAAAGGTTAGGGTTAAAATTTTCGGGCAACGCGTTTTTAGGGTTTACAAGGGCAAGTTTCCAAGAACTAAAGTCAATAATATCGCTTTCCTCCTCGGGGTAGCCTTGGTTTAGGGTTGTGTTTGCGGGTTGGCTCGACACCGTGTCGGAACTTGTGTTAAAATTTTCAACAACCGAGCTCGTTTTAGAAGATTCGTTTTGACTTGAAGTGCCGCAACCAACAAGGCTTATACCCAACGCCAAAGCCAGTAATATATGAATAAAAGACTTCATCTTAACCTCCGTTATTTTAAAGTTATTTAATATAATGTAAATTATTTATATTATAATTCTATTATATATATTATGCGACAAATAATCAATGTTGATTTTTTTATTTAGGTGTGTATAATTGAAATATACCTTATATATAGGAGAACAAAATGGAACAAATTAAAAATCAAGCCTATAATGCGGCTAAAGAGATAATTGAAAAGGCTAAACTCAAAAAGGGTAGTGTTTTGGTTGTCGGCTGTTCAACAAGCGAGGTTATCGGAGATACAATAGGAACAAATTCCGCTCCCGATGTTGCCGAGTATATATATATAGGAATAGAAAAGGCTGCAAGTGAAGTGGGCGTTTTCGTTGCGGCCCAATGTTGTGAACACCTTAACCGAGCAATAATTGTAAGCAAAAATGCTCTGCCCTTTGCCGAGGAGGTAAATGTTGTGCCGCAGCCCAAAGCGGGAGGCTCCTTTGCAACCGCCGCCTATAAATATATGGAAGACCCTGTCGCCCTTGAAGAAATTAAGGCTGATGCGGGGCTTGATATAGGGTTTACCCTAATTGGAATGCATATTAAAAAGGTTGCCGTTCCCGTAAGACTTGAAAATAATAAGATAGGCAAAGCAACCGTTCTTGCCGCAAGAAGCCGTCCAAAGTTTGTCGGAGGAGAACGGGCGGTATATAATAAGGAATTGTTATAATGTTAAAAATGTATAAAAACGCAGGGAAAAACCTGCGTTTTTTGCTGCTATTTACTCTAAAAAATAAAGTTGAAAAAATTTTTAAAAAAAATTGAAAAAAAGTGTTGACAATTGAAAATCACTGTGGTATTATAATCGGGCGCCCTGAAAAAAGCGGCGCGAACGGACCTTGAAAATTAAACAACGACAAACAAGAAATTGGACCCGACAATTAATTTGAGAAATCAAAGTAAATTAAGGACAATTCAGACAAAACGCCAGTTTTGAATGAAGTCTATTTAAGAGCAGAAATAACTGTTCTGAGAAAATGGTTTAAACACCTTCGGGTGTTTAACATATAATTTTTCAGAGAGTTTGATCCTGGCTCAGGACGAACGCTGGCGGCGTGCCTAACACATGCAAGTCGAACGGAGTTAACCGCTGATTTGATACTAGCTTGCTAGAGGATTTTCTTGGTTAACT
>SVPA01000026.1 GCA_015066085.1 Oscillospiraceae bacterium | reverse complement strand
ATATGGAAACAATATAAAAGAGGAGTTTTATTTTAATTTTGCCGATAAAACTCATGAGCAGAAAAAAGAGTATATTACATACCGTAACCGTTTCGCTTATATGCGCCACCTGAATTCTGTCGAAAATCGTCATTATTTAGATAACAAGTGGGAAGCGTATGAACTTATGAAAGGTTATTATAAGCGCGACGCTATTCTAATTAAAGATGATAGCGATTTTGATACTTTCGTAGACTTTGTAAATAAACATCCCGTTTTTGTAGTTAAACCAATAGGAATGAGTGCCGGTCGAGGAGTATATAAAGAAAACAGCGAGGGTGTTGACAAGAAAGAACTTTTCGACAAACTTCTTTCGCAGCGAAGCGAACTTGCCAATAAATATCTGTTTGGAGATTCTTCTGCCATGATGCTTGAAGAACTTGTAGACCAGGACGAAAAAATGGCGGCTTTACACCCGAGTTCTCTTCAGTCTATTCGTCTTGTAACCGTTCGAGTAGGGGACAAGGTTCACGTGTGGCATCCCCGTATTGATATTGGTCGTGGCGGTTCATTCCTAATTAACGCTGCCGCAGGAAGCATAATGGCGCTAATAGACCCTAAAACCGGTATTATTAAGGATAAAGGGATTCCCGAAAGCGGAGAACTTTTTGAAGTTCATCCTGACACAGGTGTTCGTATTGAAGGGTTCCAAATTCCCAAATGGGACGAACTTATCGAAATGGCAACCGATTTAATGCTTAATGTAATGCCTGATATACGCTATGTCGGTTGGGACATGGCTCTTTCTAAAAAAGGTTGGTGCGTTGTAGAAGGCAACTGGGCAGGGGAATTTGTCGGCGACCAGTTAGGTAACGGAAAAGGGCTTAAAAAGGAATTTGAAGACCTTATTGGTTGGAAACCTGAACAAGAATTCTGGTGGGAATAATCATAAAAAGGAAAGGCGGTCTTGATTGCTATGATGCAGATACCGATTACCAGCGACCCTATAGAAATTAGAAGAATCGGCGAACAAATTTTCAACGAAAACCGAGACAGATATGACGAGCGTTGGATGAGCGGAATTCGCGAAACTTTAGCGGAGCATATGAAAAATGCTACCAAAGAAGAAATGGAGGATGTTTTCTATCGTTCAATATATAATTATTGGATGTATGGAAACAATACTTCCGAGGAGTTCTATTTTGACTTTGCAAATAAAACACATGAGCAAAAATCGGAGTATATGACCCATAGAATGCGTTACATTTATATGGACCACCTTAATCCGAAAGAATCCCGTCACTTTTTGGCAAACAAATGGGAAGCATATCAACTTATGAAGGATTTTTATCGCAGAGACGCTGTTCAGGTAAAAGATGAAAAAGATTTTGAAGATTTTTGCAAATTTGTTTCAAAGCATTCAGAGTTTGTGGTTAAACCCATAGGACTGGGTAAGGGAAAAGGCGTTCATAAAATGAGCGCAGAAGGAGAAACCCCCGAAGTTTTGTTTGATAAACTTTTAAAAGAGGTTAAAGAAAATTCTCAAAAAACAACCCTTTGGGGAGCAACCGCTTTAATTCTTGAAGAAATTATTGAACAAGACCCTGAAATTGCAGTTCTTCATCCCGATTCGGTAAACTCTATTCGTTTAGTTACCGTTAAGGTTGGCGATAAGGTTCATATTTGGTATCCAAGAATTGATATTGGCCGCGGCGGTTCATTTTTAATAAATGCCGCTATGGGCGGAATTATGGCGTTAGTCGACCCCGAAACAGGCATTATAAAGGGAAAAGGTATTCCCGAAGAGGGCGACTCTTTCGAATATCATCCCGATACCGGAGTTAAAATCGAAGGCTTCCAAATCCCAAAATGGAACGAACTTATCGAAATGGCCAATCACTTAATGAAAAACGTTGTTCCCGACCTGTGTTATGTCGGTTGGGATATGGCTCTTTCAAAAGACGGTTGGTGTATCGTTGAAGGCAACTGGGCAGGAGAATTTGTAGGCGACCAGTTAGGCGTAGGTCACGGTTTACGTCGGGAGTTTGAAGAACTTATAGGTTGGAAACCCGAACAAACATATTGGTGGGAGGAATAACAGTGGAATTAGTGCTTTCTATCTCTTTTGGCGTTTGGTATATAATCTCAGCATTGTTCTTTGGATTAATGACAGGGAAATGGAGAAATAAATAATGATTGTATATACTATCGGTACAATAATCGCTATGATTGCCTTTATTGCAATTGGTATCTTTGCCGGCAGAAAGGTAAAAAACATCAATGATTATTATGTAGCAGGACGAAAAGCCCCCGTTATCCTAATAGTCGGCTCACTGGTAGCCTCCTTTTTAAGCACGGGTGCATTTTTAGGAGATACCGGCGAAGTTTACAGCGGCTTCTTTATGGGAATTGTTATAGTCGGAATTTTACAAGCATCTGGTTATGTTTACGGAGCCAACCTATTCGGCAAATACATAAGACGAACAAAGGTTAATACCGTTCCTGAATATTTTGCACTACGCTTTTCTTCCAATAGAGTTAGAAAATTGGCTGCAATAACTCTTATGGTTGCTGTATCGGCATATTTGCTATCGGCTATTCAAGGGGTTTCAACCCTTATGTCAACATTAACAGGTTTTGATTATAAAATATGTGTTATAGTCGCTTGGCTGTCTTTTACTATCTTTACGGTTTATTCCGGCTCAATGGGAGTTCTTCTGACCGACACTATAATGTTTTTAGTCTTCTTGGTTGCGGCTATGATAGGTGTTCCCTTTGTTGTTAACGCCGCAGGTGGCTGGAACGAAGCAATTACCACCCTTGCGCAATCGGTTACCCGCCCTGATATAATTGCTTGGACAAACAATCTTGATTATCTCTATCCTTCGGGTGAAATGAATCTTATATGGGCGATAGTTTACGGTATAGTCTGGGCTATTGTAGTAATGGTAAGCCCCTGGCAGACAAGCCGATATCTTATGGCTAAAAATGAGCATACGGTTGTAAGATCTTCTGTATGGGCTTCAATCGGAGTTGTGTGCGTTACTACAGCACTATACTTTACTGCAGCATTCGTATATAAAATCAATCCTGATTTGACCGATTCAAGTACCGCTATGATATGGGCTGCTATGAACTGCATGCCCATGATAGTAGGCGTAATAATGCTAACGGGAATACTTTCTGCAGGCATATCTTCCGCCTCAACCTTTGTGTCGTTGATTGGCTCTTCACTGACCAATGATATCCTTAAAAAAGGCGATAACTCGGTAAAAAGCGAACTCAAAAAATCTCGTATAGGTATGGGAATAGTTAGTGTCATCGTTCTTATTATTGCTTTCTTTAACCCTCCTCAGATTTTTTGGATTATGTATTTTGGCGGAACGGTAATAGCAAGTTCTTGGGGAATTGTTGCTTTGGCAAGTGTATGGTGCAAAAAGTTAAGTGAACTCGGTGCCTTTTTAGGTATGCTCTTCGGCTTTATAGGCTGTGCCGTTCCAAAGGCCGTATCTGCACTGGCGGGTATAACTCTGCCAATATATTTAGACCCGTTCTTTATCGGTCTGGCTTGTAGTTTGATTGGTATTGCTATTGGAAGCATAATCAAAAAAGCAACACCCTCTGATATTGAAAAATACGATTTGTTGCATATTAGACCGGAATCTGAAGTTGATGAAAAAGAAGATAAGAAAACTCGTAAACTAACCTATGTGTATATGGCTTTCGGCCTGCTTTTGGGACTGTTTTTCGTTTTCTTCTATGCTCTTCCGTATATGAAAGCAGTTTAAACTTTAACAAGGTTACAAAAACAGCAAATCTCTTATAGATTTGCTGTTTTTTCTTGTTCTATTGTATTTTTTGTGATATAATAACTTTGTCCAAAAAAATTTAGAGGTTATAAAATGACTGTAACAAATGATATCAAATATATCGGTGTAAATGACCGAGAAATTGACCTTTTTGAAGGTCAATATATTGTTCCAAACGGAATGGCATATAATTCATATCTTATTTTAGATGATAAAATTGCCGTTTTAGATACCGTCGACGCAAAATTCGGTGATGAGTGGCTCGAAAATCTAAAAAAAGAGATGGGAAACAAATCCCCCGATTTTCTTGTGGTGCACCATATGGAACCCGACCACTCTGCAAATATCCAGAGGTTTGTAAGCATCTATCCGAATGCAAAAATAGTTTCGTCGGCTAAATCTTTTCAGATGATGAAAGGCTTTTTCTCAACAGATTTTGAGGGTAAGCAAATTGTTGTAGGCGATAAAGACAAACTTGAACTTGGTCGTCATACCCTTACTTTTTTCACCGCTCCAATGGTCCATTGGCCCGAGGTAATTGTATCTTATGATGAGGCGGATAAGGTGCTCTTTTCTGCCGACGCTTTCGGTAAATTCGGAACTACCGATACCGACGAAGAGTGGACCTGTGAAGCAAGGCGTTATTATATTGGAATTGTCGGTAAATACGGCGTTCAGGTTCAGTCGCTATTAAAAAAACTCTCTTTGCTTGATGTTAAAACAATCTGCTCTCTTCATGGTCCGGTTTTAAAAGAAAATTTAGGATATTATATCGGTTTATATGATACCTGGTCTTCCTACAAAGCAGAAGAAGAGGGAATTGTTATTGCATATTCTTCTGTTTATGGGAATACTAAAAAAGCGGTAAACCTACTTGCCGAAAAATTAAGAGAAAAGGGTGTCAAAAAGGTGGTAACAAACGACCTTGCCCGTGTTGATATGGCTGAAGCGGTAGAAGACGCCTTTAGATACAGCAAACTTGTCCTTGCAACAACAACCTATAACGCCGATATTTTCCCCTTTATGAAGGAGTTTATAAGCCACCTGACCGAGCGTAACTTCCAAAACAGAGAAGTTGCCTTTATCGAAAACGGAAGTTGGGCTCCAATGGCGGTAAAAATAATGAAAGAAAGCCTTGAAAAGTGCAAAAATCTGACCTTTGCGGAAAACACAGTCAGAATAATTTCCGCATTAAATTCTGACAGTATTTCACAAATCGAGGCACTATCAGAAGAACTTTGTAAATAATTTTGGAGGTGAAACTTCTATGAAATATGTTTGTGATGTATGCGGTTGGGTCTATGACGAAGAGTTAGGATATGCCGAGGGCGGTATTGCTCCCGGAACCAAATTTGAAGACCTGCCCGATGATTTTGTTTGCCCCCTTTGCGGAGTGGACAAGGACAATTTCAGTAAAGAAGACTAACACCAAATTGCCCCGTACAATATAGGTACGGGGCAATTTGATTTTTTATTCAGCAAAACAACTTTTCATAAAAAATATGATAATATTTTATATGTTCAAAGGCAGTATGATACTGATTCCGAAAGGCCGTTAGGGTCCGGATTCTTTTTAGCAAAATGCACAAATTTAATACGCTTGTTTTGTGATTAAAAACCAGATGAAAAAAATCTTTAAATATGATAATATGTAATATATGCGTGCGTTTATATTGCGCTATATAATACCCCTTGAAAGGATTTTCAAAATGAAAACTTCAAAGAAACTTCTCGCATTCCTCTTATCAGCGGCTCTTTTGGTTTCTACCCTTATCATTCCCGGTATGGTAGTTTCCGCAGAAGACGCTGAAATCGACGTTTGGGACGGTAAAACTGCTTCCACCACCTATGACGGCGGTGACG
>SVPA01000015.1 GCA_015066085.1 Oscillospiraceae bacterium | reverse complement strand
TTCATTATCTTCTTGTTGATCCTGATTATCACGGCAAAACGATCGGAAGAACTCTTGTAAGTATGGTAAAAGAAAAGTATAAAGATTATATGCGTATTGTAGTTGTCGCTTATGATGATGAGTTGCAGTTTTACGAAGCGTGTGGCTTTGAAAAAAGCAAAGATGCTTCGCCAATGTTTATAACATCGCTATGGACATAAATCAGCAAATTTCAATTTATCGAAATAAATAAGAATTTGTAGGGGTTTATTATGAAAATAGTGGATATAAAAATAGATGGCGGCAAAGCATTTGATTGGGGACGCACCTCGCAGGATTACGCCAAATACCGTGACATCTATCCACAGGAGTTTTACGATAAGATTATAAGTCGAGGACTGTGCGTTGATGAGCAGTCCGTTCTTGATCTAGGTACGGGAACGGGTGTGCTGCCAAGAAATCTTTACCATTACGGTGCAAAATGGACAGGAACGGATATTTCGGAAAATCAAATTGAGCAGGCAAAGAAACTGTCCGCAGGTATGGATATTGACTATTACGCTATTCCGTCGGAAACGCTGGATTTTCCCGATGACACCTTTGATGTGATTACAGCTTGCCAATGCTTTTCGTATTTCGATCACGAAAAAATTATGCCGAAGCTTTACCGTATGTTAAAACCAAATGGTCGCATTCTTGTTCTTTATATGGCATGGCTACCTTTTGAGGACAAAATTGCGGGTGCAAGTGAGGAATTAGTGCTTAAGTACAGTCCTAATTGGAGTGGCGCCGGTGAAACCAAACATCCTATACACATTCCTGATTGTTATATAGGAAATTTTGAATTTGTATATCACGAGGAATACACGTTAAATGTACATTTCACGCGTGAAAGCTGGAACGGAAGAATGAAAGCGTGTCGTGGGGTTGGTGCATCTCTTACTCAAAATGAAATTATGAATTGGGAACGAGAACATTTGGCATTGTTAGAAAAGATTGCACCTAACGAGTTTGATGTCTTGCACTATGCGGCAATTGCTGAATTGAAAAAAATAAATAAACTATAATTTAGCGAAGTGAGTTAAATAAAACTCGGTAACAGACCGAGGTACAAACGATTAAATAAAGGCATCTTATGGGAATAAAACCATTTCCCTGTCCACTTGACAAAATCGGTTTTTTATTGTATCCTAAATAAGAATATACGCATTATGGATTATTATGTTCATTATGGAGAGAAAACTGATGAAATGCAGAGTTGCCGAACTGAATATTGAAATTCTGAGTCGCTATCGCTATTTAGAAGATATTTGCGGCAAATATGCAGCAGATTTCTCTTCTGCCGACCTTGTCCTTTCGGCTTCAAGGGAAGACTTGGAATATGAAAAAAGGGTTGCAGTTGACCGAAAAATTACACAAGGTAAACTTGAATCGGTTGCCGTTTGCAGAAAACTAAGCCTTGAACTGCCCCGTTTTGACTCCTTTATGCTTCACGCCGCTACCTTTGAACTCGACGGAAGAGGAATTGCTTTCTTCGCAAAAAGCGGAACGGGAAAATCAACCCACATGCTTCTTTGGAAGGAACTTTTCGGGGAAAAACTTCAAATTATCAACGGCGACAAGCCCATTGTCCGCCTTAAAGACGGGGTACCTTTCGCTTTTGGCACTCCTTGGTGCGGAAAAGAGGGGCTGAGCCAAAACCGAAGCGTTGTCCTTAGTGACCTTTGCTTTATTAAAAGAAGCAACGAAAACTCTACCCGTCGGCTCGAAAAAAGCGAGGCTCTTAAATTACTGCTTGAACAGGTTGCTATTCCTGTCGGCAGTGAAAATATATTAAAACTTCTTGATTTGCTCGACCGGACGATAAGTCATTGTAATTTGTGGGAAATTTCCTGTAACACCGACTTTGCCGCCGCCAAGCAGTCAAGCAGTATAATTTTGAGGTGATTTGCAAATGAAACTTAAAAACAAGTATGTTCTCCGCACCGTAGCAGACAAAACCGTTGCTATCGCAGTTGAGCAAAGTGGCGAAAAAACCGATAATGTTATTACCCTTAACTCTACCGGAGCCTTTATCTTTGGTCTTATAAACGAAGGCCTTGAAAAAGAGCAGATTTGCGAAAAATTCTTTAAAGAATACGACGTTACAAAAGAAGAAGCCGAAAAAGCGGTTGACAGTTTTACCGAAAGCCTTGAAAAATCGGGTCTTTTAGCCTAATAGTATGGTACCGCACGACCCTGTTATTCTGCTTAGTTTTATAAATACGAAACTTCGTGACCGCTATAAAACTTTTTCTGAACTTTGCGAAGATTTAGACCTTTGCGAAGAAGAGATTAAAGAAAAACTCGGCAGTATTGACTATTTTTACGACCAAAAACAAAATCAGTTTATTTAAAAAAAGCCCGACTGTGTCCAGTCGGGCTTTTTTATATACTCCAATCAATCGGAGTTTGGTTCGTAGACTCAAGGATTTCGTTACACTTTGAAAAGTGTTTAGAGCCGAAAAAACCGCCGTAGGCAGAAAGAGGGCTTGGATGAACCGTTTCGAGTTTTTTGTGAACTTCGTTTGTAATTATTTTTGCCTTATTTTTAGCGTTTGCGCCCCAAAGCAGAAAAACGACGGGGGTCTTTTTTCGGTTTAGTTCAAAAATTACCCGGTCGGTAAAGGTTTCCCACCCCATACCTTTATGGGAATTTGGACTTGCCTGTCTAACGGTTAATACAGTATTGAGAAGAAGCACCCCTTGATTTGCCCAGTGGGTCAAATCGCCGTGCTCTGTGTTGTCAATATCAAGGTCGCTTTTTATCTCCTTAAAAATATTTTTAAGGGAGGGCGGAGGTTCTACGGGACGCTTGACCGAAAAGCAAAGCCCGTGGGCTTGGTTGGGCCCATGATAAGGGTCCTGACCGATAATTACTACCTTTGTCTTTTCAAAAGAGGACATTTTAAGGGCGTTGAAAATATCGTTCATATCAGGATATATTACATTTTTTGAGTATTCTTCCTTTAAAAAGGCTCTGAGTTTTTTGTAGTAGGGCTTATCGAACTCGTCTTTTAATATTTCGTCCCAGTCGTTACCGAAGTTTACCATTTGTATCTCCCCCTTTATTAAAAAATAATAGCACATTCCCTTAAAAAACACAAGAACAACGGCAGAACCGTTGTTCTTGTGTTTTAGAATATGACAGAGTCATAAAAAGGGGGGCAAAATAAAGTAAAAGTGAATAGTTAAGAAGTTATTTGAGTTTTGGAATAGTTATTATATAGTTTAGGTTGTTTTCGGTTTCGTTTAGGGCGGCAGTTGCGTTTATACCGCCTTGTTTTAGGGTTTCTACCATTTTAAAAAGCGAATTTTCAAAAAGGCGGTGGTCGCTTATGGCGCACTTTCGAACCGGTTCGGGTTTAGGGTTTAAAATGTTGTGAACATAGTTTTCGGTTTCGGTAAGGGTTAATTGCGAGGCAATTACATAGTCGAGCGCAGACTCTCTTTTTTCTTCGGGGAGCCTTAAAATCGCCCTTGCGTGACGCTCGGTAAGACGGGCGGCGGTTATCCTGTTTTGCATCTGCTTATCAATTTTTAAAAGGCAAAGTTTGCTTCCCAGAGTTGACTGGGAAATTCCGAGTTTTTCGGCCGTTTCGGCTTCGGTTAGCCCGTGCGTCTTTATAAGCCGATTTATCCCCTCGGCTTCCTCGAAGGGCGAAAGACCGCTTCGCTGAAGATTTTCGGCTACCGAATATATGTCGGCAGTAACCTTATCGGTTTTACGGATTATACAAGGCAGTTTTTTAAGGCCCGCCATTTTCGCAGCACGGAGTCTTCTCTCCCCGGCTATCAGAATATATTTTCCGTTTCCCTTAGGGCGTACCGTAAGGGGCTGAAGCAGACCGTTTTCCTTTATACTTTCGCAGAGTTTTCCGAGTTCATAGTGGTCAAAGGTTTTTCTCGGTTGGTCAGGATTCGGTATAATGTCATCAGGTTTTATATTTACAAGTTTTCCGTCAAACATTGTTTCACCTCTTTGCAAACACATAATAACCTATCTTTTAAAAAATTGCCACAAAAATCGGTCGGGAAAAATCGACCCAAAAAACAAAAAACAGCCTTTTTACAAAGGCTGTTTTTGAATTTTTCCGGAGGCTCTGGGGTATTTTGGCGGAGTTTGCGATATCTTTTTTATAATAACAAAGGTTCTTACCTCGGCTCCTGTTAAAGTTTCGGTTTTAACCTCTGCTTTTTTGCCGCCTAAAATTTCCACCGCTTTCCCTGACGACTCAACCTCTTCACTGGCCGAAGGGCCTTTCATTGCACAAAAGACACCGCCGACTTTACAAAGGGGCAGACAATATTCGCAAAGGGTGCGAAGTTCGGCTACCGCACGGGCACAAACAAGGTCAAACTTTTCTCGGTAACTCGGGTTTTTACCCGCTTCTTCGGCACGAAGATGAACCGTTTCGGCTTCAAGGCCGAGTTTGGACAAAACCTCGTTTAAGAAGACAAGGCGTTTGTTAAGTCCGTCCATAAGGGTAAGTTTAATATCGGGACGCAGTATTTTAAGCACCATTCCGGGAAACCCCGCACCCGTTCCGACATCGACCACCTTTGCGCCCTTTGGAATTTCTACCTTGTCGAGCAGTAAAGCGCAATCAAGAAAGTGTTTTATAACAATACCCTCGGGGTCAACAATTGCGGTCAGGTTTATTTTTTCGTTCCACTCTACCAAAAGGGCGGCGTATTTATCTAACTTTTCAAGGGCATCGCTTGACACCGAAATCCCCTTTTGCTCTAAAACGGGAATCATTAGTTCTAAAGGATAGTTCACGCTTTCTCCTCCGTTTTCTTCTTTAAAAGCCAAATTCCAAGCACCGACACATCCGACGGGCTTACCCCCGAAATTCTCGAGGCTTGGGCAAGATTTTCGGGGCGCACCTTGTCGAGTTTTTCTCTTGCTTCAAGGCGGAGTCCCTCAATCTCGGCGTAATTTATATCGGTTGGCAGTTTCTTTAGTTCAAGTTTAAGCATATCCTCAACCTGTGACTGCTGACGGGCAATATAACCCTCGTACTTGATTTCGGTTTCTGCCTTTTGGCAAACCTCAAAGTCAAGTTCGGGGCGGTCAGGGTCGACGGGTTTTAAATCAAAATAGGAAACCTCGGGACGTTTTATTAGTTCCGCCATTTTTATTCCGGTTGAAAGCGGGGTTGTCCCTTTAGCCACTAAAATTTCGTTAAGTTCTTTGCTCGGAGCAAGGGTTGTTGCCCGAAGCCTTTCGATTTCCTTTTCCTTTTGCTCTTTTCTTAAAAGGAATTTCTGATAGGTCGGCTCGTCTATAAGTCCTATTTCATAACCTGTCGGCATAAGTCTTTCGTCGGCATTATCCTGACGCAGAAGCAGTCGGTATTCGCTTCTGGAGGTCATCATTCGGTAGGGGTCGGCACAACCTTTGGTAACAAGGTCATCTATAAGTGTGCCTATATAGGAAGAAGAACGGGAAAGAACAAGCGGTTCTTTGCCCATATTCTTTCTTGCGGCGTTTATTCCCGCAACAAGACCCTGTGCCGCCGCCTCTTCATAGCCCGAAGAACCGTTAAACTGACCCGCACCAAAAAGTCCGCTATGCTCCTTAAACTCAAGAGAAGCGGTAAGGGCGAGGGGGTCAACACAGTCGTACTCTATGGCGTATGCGTTTCGCATAATCTGAACATTTTCAAGGCCCTTTATCGAATGATAAATCTCTATCTGCACCTCTTCGGGCAAAGAAGAAGACATTCCCTGAAGATACATTTCCTCGGTATCTGCTCCGCAAGGCTCAATAAAGAGTTGGTGCCGTTTTTTGTCGGCAAACCGCATAATTTTATCCTCAATAGAGGGGCAATAACGAGGACCTACCCCCTCGATTACTCCCGAATAAAGCGGAGAACGGTGAATATTATCTAAAATTACCTGTTTGGTTTGGTCGTTGGTATAACTTATATGACAAACAACGCTGTTTTCGGGGGCCTTTTCGGTTTTATAGGAAAAGGGGATAATTTGCTCGTCGCCCTGCTGAACTTCAAGTTCACTAAAGTTTATAGATGAGCGAAGAACACGAGCGGGGGTTCCCGTTTTAAAGCGACGAAGCGGAATGTCAAGTTTTTTAAGGGCGTCGGAGAGACCCTCGGCGGCAAAAAGCCCGTCGGGACCGCCCGAATAGTTAACTTCGCCAACGAAAATTTTACCCGCAAGGAAGGTCCCTGTTGCTAAAATTACGGTTTTACAAATATATTCCGCCCCGAGTTTTGTAACGCAGTGCCAACCTTTTTCGTCTTTAAAAAGGTCAACCACTTCGGCTTGTTTTAAAATTAAATTTTCCTGAAGTTCTACCGTGTGCTTCATAAGGGTGGTATAAGCCTTTCGGTCAATTTGAGCCCTTAAAGAATGGACCGCAGGGCCTTTACCTAAATTGAGCATTCGGCTTTGAAGGGTCGTTTTATCGGCAGCAACCCCCATTTCGCCACCAAGCGCATCGATTTCTCGGACAAGATGACCCTTTGCCGTTCCTCCTATTGAGGGGTTACAGGGCATATTACCGACCGAGTCTAAATTTATACAAAACATTACCGTTTTCTGAGAAAGTCTTGCGGCGGATAAAGCGGCTTCTATTCCCGCATGACCCGCACCGATAACGGCAACATCAAATTCTCCAGCAAAGTAGTTCAACTTTTCTTTCCTTTCCTTATTTTCCAACACAAAAACGGCGGAACACCTCGTCTGCCACTTCGTTTGTTACCCTTTTTCCGTCAAAGGTATAAAGCAGAGAGAGAGCCTCGTCCACGCAGACGCCCACTGCGTCAATAGTAAAGCCGGAATTTAAAAGCCCCTCTGCCTCACTGATTGCGTTATAGGCTTTTTGAGCCAAATCCCGTTGGCGCTCGTTTAAAAGCGTTGCGGCGGCGGGGTCAAAATTACCCGTTTTGGTTATTTTCTTTACCGCTTTTATAAGTTCTTCTTCCCCGTTTGAGTTCTTTGCCGAAACGGTTACACAAACAAAACCTTCAAAAGCGTCTTCCGACAACACCTGTTCTTTGTCGGCCTTATTAAGCACGACAATGGTATTTTCGGGGTTTAAAAGAGAGATAATTTCTCTGTCGTCGCTGTCGAGCGGATTTGACACATCGAAAACGGCAAGAACAAGTTGAGAAAAGGACATTCTCTCTTTCGCAAGTTCAACGCCGACCTGTTCAACCGTATCGTTTGTAAGTCGGATTCCCGCCGTGTCGGCAAGGATAAGATTAAGTCCGCCAAAATGCACGGTGTTTTCAATTACATCCCTTGTGGTTCCCGCAATATCGGTGACGATTGAACGTTTTTCCTTTGAAATCATATTCATAAGGGTAGATTTTCCGACATTGGGCTTTCCGACAATTGCGGTATTAAGCCCGTTTCGGATAATTTTACCCGTGTTAAAGGTGCTAATCAGTTTATAAAGCCCGTCTTTTGCGCCTTTAAGCAAACGGCGGAAATTATCAGGCTCTAAATCAGGCAGGTCTTCGTCGGGGTAGTCGCTATAGGCGGCAAAGTCGGCCGAAAGTTCTAAAAGCAAGGCTTCGGCTTTTTCAATTTCACGGCTTATACTTCCCTGTTTTGCCGCCATTTGCATTTTAAGTTCTTCTCGGCTTTTTGCCGAGATAAGACCCATTACGCTTTCGGCTTTAATAAGGTCAAGTTTTCCGTTTAAAAAGGCTCTTTTGGTAAACTCGCCGGGAGCGGCAAGAAAAGCGCCCGCCTTTAAAACGGCACGAAGAACCTCCTCGGTAACATAGCGTCCGCCGTGACAGGAAAGTTCGCAGACCGTCTCCCCCGTATAACTTTTCGGGGCAAGAAAGACGGTAGCAACCGCTTCGTCGATAACCTCATCCCCGTTACAGACATAGCCAAAAAGGGCGGTATAACCTTTAAGGCTTGAAAGTTTTTTACCCGAAACGCTTTTAAAAACCGAGTCGGCTATTTTAATTGAATCTTCGCCCGAAATGCGAACAACACCTATTCCGCCTTCGCCAAGCGGAGTAGAAATTGCGGCGATTGTCTTTTCTGCCATAAAGCCACCCCTTTTTATAACTTCGTTTCAAAAATATTACCACATTTTTTAAAAAATTGCAACGGGGGTGTTGACCAAAAAGATTTAACTATTTATAATAAAGGTAGCAGTAAAACTTTTGAGGTGAAATAATGAAAAAATATCCGCTTCTTTTAAAACCCGTTATTAAAGATTATCTTTGGGGCGGCCGCCGCCTTATTGACGAATTCGGATTTGAAACCGAGGGGCAAATTGCCGCAGAGGGTTGGATGCTCTCCTGCCACAAGGACGGCACAAACACCGTTTTAAACGGCGAACTTAAAGGAAAGTCCTTTAAAGAGGCTCTTGAGGTTTTTGGATTTAAAGAAGAGCGTTTTCCTATTCTTATTAAACTTATTGACGCTTTAGACCGCCTTTCAGTTCAGGTTCATCCCGAAGATGAATTTGCCTTTAAGACCGAGGGCGAACCCGGAAAAACAGAAATGTGGTATATTGTTGACTGCGACGAGGGGGCTGAACTGATTTACGGCTTTAAGGACCAAATCAGCGCCGAAGAATTCAAAGAGAGAATTCTTGACAACACCCTTTCTGAAGTTATGAACAGCGTTAAGGTAAATAAGGGCGACGTCTTCTTTATTAAGGCGGGAACCCTTCACGCTATCGGCAAGGGAATTTTAATTGCCGAAATTCAGCAAAACTCAAACACTACCTACCGTGTTTCCGATTACGGCCGTCTTGGTGCCGACGGAAAGCCCCGTGAACTTCATATCGATAAGGCTCTTGCCGTTACAAAAACCGAAAAACCGACCATTCCTTTTGGAAATGTAGGCGAAATTAGCGAGCATAGTTTCGGGTCGGTCAGAAACCTTGCCGAGTGCGAGTATTTTAAGACAAAACTTATTGACCTTGACGGCGGTTTTGGTATAAACTCCCCCGTTTTTGTTTCGCTTTTGGTGCTTGAGGGCGAAATCAACATTAAATATGAAGACGGACTGATTACGGCAAAAAAAGGCGACAGTATCTACATTCCCGAAAACTGCACCGCTATGGTAAGCGGAAAGGGAAAAGCAATTTACTCGACAATATAAAAAAAAGCGTTCCAAAGGGAACTTCTCATAAGGATGTTTAAAGCCGATAGATTCAGAAAACGAATCTATCGGCTTTCTCTATGATTTCAAACCAACAAAAATATATGCAAATTCTGTTTCTATAAAATCTAATAGTTTTAGACCGGATTTTGCCAAATATTCCTTTGTGTTATTAGGGTTGTCAGGATATACCTTGATTTTTCTGTCTCCATAGTTTATATAGTTGCTTTGATTTTTATCAATGGATAAAACAAAACACCCTTTGTGTTTTAACAAAGAATATACTTTATTAATACATTTTTGTTTCTCCTGTATGTGCATAAAAGTTAACGAAGAATATACAACATCAAAAAAGACATTAAAATCGTAGGTCATAAAATCAGAACATATGAGTTCTGCATTTTGATATTGCGATAAGTTTTGAGTGGCTCTTTCTATTGTCTTTGGCGAGATATCAATACCAAAGAATTTCTTGCATAATGGTATTGTTTTTACTGCAAGCCGACCCGTACCAACACCAATTTCCAAGACGGTTTTCGTTTTATCGAGTTTCATTGCATCAATAAACTCTTGACCATCCCACTTATTCATATATTCTTTCAGGGGTTCAGCGTCATATATGGGGTCATTATTTTCATCAATTAGTTTGTTATAATGCTCAGTTACGTTCACAAAAATTCCTCCCGCTCGGATAGAACCAGTATCGCATTTGTATGTACAAATGATTTTTAGGGCTAAGCCCAAACCCTTATTTTGACTTAATTGTTTTAAGTGAAGAAATCAACATTCTTCTAATTGCGCCACAATCGTTTTGTAATGTTTTATAGTTTTCTTCGTTCATACAATCTGTTTCAAATAGAAGTTCAAGCCAATATTCCGTTTCATAACACTCTTTTTGAGCAATCTCAAGTTTAGAAATAAAATCTTTTGTTCCTTGTGCGTATTGTGCTTCGTGTAAATTAGCACCTATTGAAGTAGCGGAACGAAGAAGTTGATTTATTAAAACGGACTCTTTATGAGTTGCTTTCATATCACAACAGAGAAAAACAACGGTCTTTGCAAATTCTTTTGATTTATCTCTTAAAATACTATCAGCCACAGTTATCACCTCTAAATTTATTATACATAAAAAAGGATAGTCTTTCAAGTTGTATTCCGACTTTGTCGGAGTGATATTATTGCCATAAGGCAAGAGTGATATTGAAACCTCACGGTTTCAGTGTTATTTTTTTCGCCTTTTAAACTCGCGAAGCGAATACCACTCGGCGTTAGCCGAATATCACTGCGAAGCAATATCACTCGCCTTTAGCGAATAAAACTGCCCAACATCCTTATGGGAAGTTGGGCAAAGGAACGCATTTTTATTTTTTTATTCCCGCAACTTGATACATTTGGTCATTGGAAATGACAAGATAGGGGTCAAGGTGGGGGGTAAAAAGTTCTTTTAGACGATTTTCGGACATCAGCCCTACCGACACCTTTGAGGCGGAACCTTTATGGTGGCGGTCAATCTCCTCTCGGCTCATTGAGTGAGCAACAGTCAGTATTCCGCCCGTTTTAAGCATCCGAGAAAGGTTTTTAATCAGTTTTTCGGGGGTTGGAAAATGAGGGAAAGCGTTATAGACAACAATTCGGTCAAACTTTTCGGTTAACTCTTCCGCTTCGATATCGGCACAAAGAACCGACACTTTCGGCTCGTTTTTGAACTTTTCTTTTGCAATTCCACACATTTTCGGGGAAATATCAACCCCCGTTACAGACTTTACGCCACGCTCTAAATAATAATCAAAAAGGACTCCCGTTCCACAGGCAACATCTAAAACGGTTTGGTTTTCGCCCACTTTTGCCCCGTCTAAAATTTTGCCGATAATTTGGTCGCTTTTAATCATTTCGGCGTCCCAGTCGGGCGCAAGGCGGTCGAAAAACTCGACAACATCTTTTTTGTCAATAATTTTTCCGACACAATAGTCTTTATCGGAAGAAGCAAGTAAAACGGGTAATATTTTGCCCGAAAGGTCTGCCGTTGAGGACAGTTTTACCCTTGTATAGTTTTCGGTATAGCCCTCATTGACCCCGTCTTTATAGGTTTCAAAAAGAACATTTGCGGTTAAACCAACCTGGGTTTTTAAGAACTCCTCTTCACAGAGAGCGGCGGCTTTTCCCATTATTTCGGCTCGTTTTTCTTTTTCTGCCGACGAAACCTGACCGTCCAGGACGGCGGCAACGGTGCCCTGCCTTTTAGAGTAGGCAAAAACATGGGCTCTGGCAAAGCCGATTTCCTTTAAAAAGGCAACATTCTCCTTAAATTCTTCCTCGCTTTCCCCCGCAAAACCGACCATAATATCGGTTGTGATTGAGGGGTTTTTAAAGGTCTTTCTTATTCGGGAAACTAAATCTCGGTAAAAGGCCGTATCATAGCGGCGGTTCATTCTTTTAAGGGTTTTATCCGAGCCCGACTGAAGCGCTAAATGGAACTGGGGGCAGAACTTCGGCTCGGCTTCAAGGCGGGAAAGGACCTCGTCGCTTATATGGTCAGGTTCAAGCGAACCTAGGCGGATTCGCTTTATTCCGTCCGCTTTTGCGGCGGCAGAAACGGCGTCACAAACCGAAAGACCGGTGTCTTTACCGTAGGAAGTAAGGTTAATTCCGACAAGGACAATTTCGCTAAAACCCTTTTCGGCAAGGCTTTTCGCTTCGGCGGTTATCTGCTCTAAAGGTTTTGAGCGTATTACCCCTCGGGCTTTAGGAATTATACAGTAGGTGCAGTAGCGGTCACACCCGTCTTGAACCTTCATAAAGGCACGGGTTCTCTCGGAAAAATCGGTAAGACAGGGGGTTTTGTATTTTTCGTTTCTTTCGTGATTTTCAACCTCGACAATTCGCTCACGGGTTTTTGAAAATCTTTCTAAAAGAAGCGGAAGTTTTTCCGGGCTCGTGTTTCCCGAAACGATATCAGCCTCTAAAAGTTCCTTTGCCTTTTCGGGAAAGGCCTGGGGCATACAGCCGACAAGGACAACAACCCCGTTTGGCAGTTGTCTTTTAAAACGGCGGACTGCCTGACGGGTTTTGCGGTCGCTTTCTGCCGTTACGGTACAGGAATTTATTATTACACAGTCGGCGTCACAGGGGTTTTGCACAACGGTATGACCCACGTTTTTTAAAAGTTCCGCCATTACCTGCGTTTCGTACTGATTTACCTTGCAACCCAAAGTATAAAAAGAAATTTTCATATATCTTCTCCTAATTTACTGATTAGCATTATAACTTATTTTTGATTCTTTTTCAATTGTAAAAGTTTATAATCTATGTTATAATGATAAAAAACCCAAAGGAGAGTTTATGAGCAAGGTTAAATATTCCTTTTATATTTCGGCATCTCTTTTGCTTGTCTACTATGTTTTTACCCCCGTTTTTTTGGCGGTTTCGGGTCTTCCTTTTATAAGCAGTCTTCTTAGTCAGACCGCCCTTGCATATTTAGGGCTTTCGGTTGTCCTTTTCCTTAAAAAAACAGGACTTCCCTCAGCGGTTTTCACCCTTGTTTGTGCCCTTTTGCAGATTTCTCCTTTAGTTTACTGCATAACCCAGATTTTTAAAGGCAGTGCCGACCTTTCGGTTGCCCTTAATTTTTTAACCGCCCTTTGTCAGATAGCCTCTTTTTCGGCTTTAACCCTTTTTGCTCTGAAGCCTAAAACTCTTTTAACACGGCGTTTTTGGTTTTTACCGATAGTTTTTTGTGCCCTTTCCTTTTTATTTTATATAACCGACCTTTTCGTTTTAAGCCTTTTGGCCTCGTCGGTACAACTCCTGCCCCTTATATTTAATATAGTCCTTTTCCTTATTCTTTGTACTGCCCTTTGCTTTATGGCAATAGGCTATAAAAACCGTGAACTGTGAACTAAAAAAAGACGACCGAAAGGTCGTCTTTTTTTGTTTAGATTACGCCAAAAAGGAGTTCGCCGTAGGTGGCTATCGGCCAATATTCGTCGGCAGTATGGGTTTCCATAAGGTCAACAGTAGCACGAAGTTCGTCCATTAAAATTAAAACCTTGTCCTTATATTCCTTTGCTCTCTCTTCAGTATCCTGAATTTTTATTGCCTCTTTCGAAGCCTTTTCAAGTTCGTTGAGTTTAGCAAAAGCGGATAATTTAAGATTTGTTAAGGTTTTTGCCGTTTCTGCCTCGAAACTATCGTTTGTTTCAAGACCGACTGCCTTTACAGCCTCTATCGCTTTAGCAAGGGCGGCAACATAAGCACTTACGGCAGGAAGAATTTCTTTTCTTGCCATATCAACCATTGTAAGCGCCTCGATATTAACTATTTTACAATAGTTTTCAAGCATTATTTCAAGACGGGAGCGAAGTTCCGCCTCGGTATAAATTTTGTGGGTAGCGAAGAGGTCGATATTCTTTTTATCGAGAAGAAGCGGAAGAGCGTCGGGGGTAGTCTTCAGATTAAGAAGTCCTCTCTTTTCAGCCTCTTTTTCCCACGTCTCATCATAACAGTTTCCGTTAAAGATTATCCTCTTGTGATTGCGGATAGTCTTCTGAATAAGGTCGTGAAGCGCCGTTTCAAAGTTTTCTGCCCCTTCAAGTTCGTCGGCAAAAAGGCGAAGCGCTTCGGCCGTTGCGGTGTTAAGAATTACATTAGGCTCGGCAACCGAGTCGGACGAGCCGAGCATTCTGAATTCAAACTTGTTACCCGTAAAGGCAACGGGGGCGGTGCGGTTGCGGTCGGTAGTGTCTTTGGGGAATTTAGGAAGAACATGAACGCCAACCTTTAAATTTTCTTTTTCTTTAGCGCCGTAGGGAGTGTCTTGCTCGATAGACTCGAGAATTTCCGAAAGTTCGTCGCCTAAAAACATTGAAACAACGGCGGGAGGGGCTTCAAGAGCGCCAAGTCGGCGGTCGTTTCCTGCGGTAGCGACCGAAATTCGAAGCAAATCCTGATAATCGTCAACCGCCTTTATTACGGCACACAAGAATAAAAGGAACTGGGCGTTTTCATAGGGAGTTTCGCCCGGATTTAAGAGGTTTACGCCCGTGTTTGTAGAAATTGACCAGTTGTTGTGTTTTCCTGAACCGTTTACTCCGTCAAACGGTTTCTCGTGGAGAAGACAGATAAGGTCGTGCTTCTTAGCAATTCTCTGGAGAAGTTCCATAGTTATCTGGTTGTGGTCAACCGCAATATTTGTAGTTGCGAAAACGGGGGCAAGTTCGTGCTGGGCGGGAGCCGCCTCGTTATGTTCGGTTTTAGAAAGAACGCCGAGTTTCCAAAGTTCTTCGTCAACCTCGGTCATAAAGTTCTTAACGCGGGTCTTTATTGTTCCGAAATAGTGGTCATCAAGTTCCTGACCCTTTGGAGGCATTGCGCCGAAAAGGGTTCTGCCCGTATAAATAAGGTCCTTTCGGCTTAAATAATACTCCTTATCAATAAGGAAATATTCCTGTTCGGGACCGACGGTTGTTTTAACGGCGGTAACCTCTTCGTTTCCGAAAAGTTTCAAAACCCGAAGAGCCTGTTTATTAAAGGCCTCCATACTGCGAAGCAAGGGGGTCTTTTTATCGAGCGCCTCGCCGGTATAGGAGCAAAAGGCGGTCGGAATACAAAGAACATTATTCTTGATAAAAGCAAAGGAGGTGGGGTCCCAGGCAGTATAGCCTCTTGCCTCAAAGGTGGCGCGAAGTCCGCCCGAGGGGAAGGAGGAAGCGTCGGCTTCGCCCTGGATAAGTTCTTTGCCCGAAAACTCCATTATTACCTTTCCGTCGCCGGTAGGACAGATAAAACTGTCGTGCTTTTCGGCGGTAATTCCGGTCATCGGCTGGAACCAATGGGTATAGTGGGTTGCGCCTTTTTCGATTGCCCAATCCTTCATTGCGTCGGCAACAATAGCGGCGGTGGCCGAGTCAAGACGCTTATTATTATGTATCGCTTTTTGTACCAGTTTAAAGGTTTCCTTCGGAAGACGGGCTTTCATTACGCCCTCGCTAAAAACGTTTTCCCCGAAATAACCAGTTACATTAGCCATATTTTTCTCCTTAAAAGGTTTATATTCTCCTTGATTTTAACACAGTTTTTTCCCCTTTGCAATAGTATTGTTAAATTTTATATTATTTAAGCAAACACGAATAATCCAAACCTGATTTTAGAGGGAGGATTTTCGCCTTTGCTTTGCTTAAGGGTTTGTTGACTTTTTTTACAGACTGTGTTAAAATTTAGAAAATCAATACCGACAGTTCGAAACCCCCCTGTCTTAAAACAAAACTACGGGAAACGGCTTTTGCCGTCTTTTGCGCCGTAGGGCGCTTTTTTTGTTTCCCAAAAGGAGAATTTATGAACGAAATTATTCTTGTTTTATCCCTTTTCATAATATACGGCTCAACCCTTTTTGCCTACCGCTTTTTCGGCAAGGCGGGGCTTTTCGCCTTTACGGTTATTGCAACAATTCTTGCTAACATTGAGGTTTTAATTTTAGTTGACGCTTTCGGTTTTGAGCAAACCCTTGGTAATGTCCTTTTTGCCTCAACCTTTTTAATAACCGACATTTTAAGCGAGAACGAGGGAAGAAAAGAGGCAAACAAGGCGGTCGGTCTTGGCATTTTTACCGCCGTTATTATGGTTGTAATTTCACAGACCTGGCTTTTATACACCCCCTCTTCAAACGACTGGGTTTCCCCCTCTGTTCACTCGGTTTTCTCGGTTACTCCCCGTCTTTTACTTGCAAGTTTTATCGGGTTTGTCGTTTCCCAGAAACTTGATGTTTTCCTTTACCACAAGTGGTGGGAATTTACCGAAAAACGCTTTAAGGACAAAAACCGCTTTTTGTGGCTTAGAAACAACGGTTCAACCCTTGTTTCTCAACTTGTTAACACCCTGCTTTTCAACCTTATTGCCTTTTTCGGCGTTTATGAAACCAAAACCCTTATTTCAATTATCGGTTTTGGGTACTTAGTCTATTTTGTCACCGCCTTGCTCGACACTCCTGTTGTTTATCTTGCAAGACTCCTTAAGAAAAACAGAAAAATCCTCGAATAAATTTGTAGTGACAAAAGAAAATAAATGTGATATAATTAGTAAAATATTTTTTGGATGTGAATATCTTGGAAAACAAATTCTATGATGTGATTATCGCCGAAATGCAGAGTTTCTTCGACGAAAACGGCTTTAAGGCAGAAAAGGATATCTTTTTAAGCGAAACAAAGGCTATAAAAATTGAATACGACGAGGCAAAAAAACTTTACAACCTTTTTGTTGCCGATGTTTCAGACGGTAATGTTGGCGAGTTTTCGGTTGCTTCCTCCTATCTTTTTGACGAAAGCCACACTAAAAACGACGCTGTCTGCGTTGGAATTGATTTTACCGACTCTGCCCGTAAGGCGCTTGGCGTAAAATCGGTCCGTAAAACCAGGGGCGAAACCGAACTTCCCTCGGCCGCTTCTTCTTCGGGTGCTGTTACGGTTGCCGTTTTAACCGCAAAACTTCTTGCAACCTATCCCGAACTTAAAGAAACCTATAAAGAGGAAACCGCCCTTAAGGGTAAATTCCTTTACCTTGATTTTTATACCACCTATTTTGTCCCCGCCATCAGAAAAACCCTTGACAGCAAGGCAAAGAAAAATGTTAAGAAACTAATTGACCTGCTCTGCGAGGTTTTCGTTAGCGGAGATAAAGCGGTTTCAACCCTTACGGTTGCCGTTCTTGCGGCAGCAATCGGCAAAGACGCCGACCGCTTTAAAACGGCTACCGAGCGTATGGAGGACTGCCCCCACCTTATAACCGCGGTAAATAACGAGATTGCCGTTTTAGCAAGGGACAAAAAATTCCAAAAAGCAATGAAATTTAAGGCGTAAAATTGTTTGTTGTTTAAGGCTCTGTGATTTCCACATCACAGAGCCTTTTTGTTAATAAATTTGGTTTTTTCTTTAAATTTTTGGTTTTTAGTTGCAAAAATCCACACATTTTTAAGCCAAAAAGCCTAAAACACGGCTTTTGGGTATGAATTTGTGTGGGTTTTTGTTATTTTTTCTTTATTTTTTTGGTTTTTGTCTTGACAAGACGGTGGTTTTTTGATAATATTAGGTTAGAAAAATATCTTTCTATGCTTTTTGAATTTTTAACGGGAGGCGCAGTGATGAAAACTGTATATACCGAAAAAATAGATAAATCGCCCCGAATTCCTGCCCTTATTGAGCACCTTTTTGCAAAGATGCCCGAAATCGAGGCAGACCGTGCGGTTCTTCTTACCGAGTCCTATCAGAAGACCGAGGGGCTTCCTATTATTATAAGAAGAGCCAAGGCTTTTGCTCATATCCTTGAAAATCTTCCTATCACTATCCGTCCTTTAGAACTTATTGTTGGCAGCAACAGTAAAGCGCCCCGTGGTTGTCAGGTTTTCCCTGAATATTCTTACTCCTGGCTTGAGGAGGAGTTTGACACGGTTGCTACCCGTAGCGCCGACCCCTTTTATATATCGGAAGAAACCAAGGCTGCCCTCAAAAAAGTTTACCCCTTCTGGAAGGGCAAGACCACAAGCGAACGGGCAACGGCATATATGGCTCCCGAGGCTCTTGCCGCCATTGACCACAACATTTTCACCCCCGGAAACTACTTCTATAACGGAATCGGTCACCTAACGGTAGATTACGCAAAGGTTCTTAAAATCGGTTTTAAGGGAATCGCCGAAGAAGCCCGAACCGCTATGGCAAAACTTAAGGTTTCCAACCACGACTATGCTAAACGCTACAACTTTTTAGAGGCGGTGCTTATAAGCGTCGACGCCGTTTGCAAATACGCCGAAAGATATTCGGCCCTTGCCGAAAAAGAGGCAGCGGCAGCCGAGGGGGCAAGAAAAGAAGAACTTCTAAAAATTGCCGCCAACTGTAAAAGAGTTCCCGCTTTTGGCGCAACCAACTTTTACGAGGCTTGTCAGTCGTTCTGGTTTGTTCAGATGCTTCTTCAGACCGAATCCAGCGGCCATTCAATTTCTCCCGGCCGTTTCGACCAATATATGAACCCCTATTTTGAAGCCGACCTTGAAAAAGGGGCTATTACAAGAGAGTTTGCTCAAGAACTTATTGACTGTATCTGGGTTAAACTCAACGACCTTAACAAGGTTCGTGACGCCGCTTCGGCAGAGGGCTTTGCGGGTTACAGCCTTTTCCAGAACCTTATTGTCGGAGGTCAGGATATAAACGGTTGCGACGTTACAAATGATGTTTCGTATATGTGTATGAACGCAACCTTGCACGTATCTCTGCCTCAACCCTCTTTCTCGGTCAGAGTCTGGAACGGCACCCCCCACGAATTTATGCTTCGTGCCGCCGAGGTTACCCGTACGGGAGTTGGTCTTCCCGCCTATTATAACGACGAGGTTATTATTCCCTCGCTTCAAAGCCGAGGCCTTACCCTTGAGGACGCAAGAGATTACAACATTATCGGTTGCGTAGAACCGCAAAAGTCGGCTAAAACGGATGGTTGGCACGACGCCGCTTTCTTTAATATGTGCCGTCCGCTCGAACTTGTTTTCTCAAACGGAGTTGACAAGGGGGTTCAACTCGGCCCCCAAACGGGCGATGTTACCAAAATGACAAGTTTTGAGGAGTTTTATGACGCTTATAAAACCCAGATGAACTACTTTATCGAACTTCTCGTTAACGCCGACAACGCCATTGACCAAGCCCACGCCGACCTTTGTCCGCTTCCCTTCCAGTCTTCTATGGTTGAAGACTGTATCGGCAGAGGAAAAAGCCTTCAGGAAGGCGGAGCAATCTATAACTTTACGGGTCCGCAAGGCTTTGGAATCGCAAATATGGCAGACGCCCTTTACGCCGTTAAGAAACTCGTTTTCGAAGAAAAAAGCGTTACTATGCAGGAATACAAAGAGGCGATTGACAATAACTACGGCAAGGATTTAGACGCCCGTGAGGCAGAAAAACTTACCGCCCGGGTTGCCCGTCAGATGATTGAGAACGGAAAAGTTCTTTCCGAGGAAGATGTCAAGGTTATTTTTGAAACGGTTGTTAAAAACAACTGCACCGAGGAGCAGAAAAGGCGTTTTGACGCTCTTCTTCAAAAAATCGGCAGTCTTGACAAGTTCGGCAACGACATTCCCGAGGTCGACAGTTTCGCAAGAGATGTCGCCTATACATACACAAGACCTCTTCTAAACTATAAAAACCCACGAGGCGGACAGTACCAGGCGGGGCTTTATCCCGTTTCGGCTAACGTTCCCCTTGGCGCACAAACGGGAGCAACCCCTGACGGCCGACTTGCCAACACCCCCGTTGCAGACGGCGTTTCTCCCGCAGCAGGAAGAGATGTTAAAGGACCTACCGCTGCGGCTAACTCGGTTTCAAAACTTGACCACTATATTGCTTCCAACGGAACCCTCTTTAATATGAAGTTCCACCCGAGCGCACTTGCGGGGGCAAGCGGACTTGAAAGTTTCGTCGCTTTGGTCAGAGGTTACTTCGACCAAAAGGGAAGCCACATGCAGTTTAATGTAGTCAGCCGAGAAACCCTTCGTGACGCACAGAAAAACCCCGAAAAGTATAAATCTCTTGTGGTTCGTGTTGCGGGTTACAGCGCTCTCTTTACAACCCTTTCCCGTTCGCTTCAAGACGACATTATCAACCGCACTGAGCAGGGGGATTTCTAAATGAATCAAAATATTCTATCGGTCAGCGGCAGAATTTTTGATATTCAGCGTTTCTCCACCCACGACGGACCGGGAGTTCGTACCATAGTCTTTCTTAAAGGGTGTCCTTTAAGGTGCCGATGGTGTTGCAACCCCGAATCGCAGGTCTATGACATTCAGCAGATGAACGAAAAAGGCAAACTTAAAACCGTCGGCAAAGATGTAACGGTAAGCGAGGTTCTAAACGAAGTTCTGCGTGACCGCCCCTATTACCGCCGAAGTTTTGGCGGAGTTACCCTTTCGGGCGGAGAATGTCTTTGGCAACCCGATTTTGCGACCGCTCTGCTTCTTGCCTGTAAAGAAAGCGGAATTAACACCGCAATTGAAACAACGGGTTTTGCCGATACTGAGGTTGTAGAAAGGTTTATTCCTTTGGTTGATGTCTTCCTTATGGATATAAAACACATCGACAGCAAAAAGCACGAGGAGTTTACCACAAGGCCGAACGAGAAAATTCTTGAGAACGCCCGACTAATTGCAAAAAAAGCAAAAAAACTTATTATCCGAGTTCCCGTTATCCCGGGATTTAACGATACTAAAGAAGAAATTGAGGCTATTGCCTCGTTTGCCTCCTCGCTTGATGGGGTAAACGAAATTCATCTTCTGCCCTATCACCGAATGGGGCAGGGAAAATACGAGGGACTGGGCCGTCCTTATCTTATGGGAGACACTCTTCCCCCCTCTGCTGAGCAGATGCAAGAACTTAAAGCCGTCTGTGAAAAGCACCGACTCATTACCCATTTAGGAGGTTAAAAATGAACTCCGAAAATTACATAGGTTCTTTTGACAAGGCGAGGATTATTCAGGAAATAGTTCCCGGTAAACAGATAACCTTGTCCCACATAATTGCCAATCCCGACAGTATTCTTTACTACAAACTCGGTTTGGACCCCGACGAAGAGCACAGCGGAGCAATCGGTATTCTTACCCTTTCTCCAAGCGAAACCGCAATTATTGCGGGAGATATCGCAATGAAGGCTTCGGGCGTTACCCTCGGCTTTGTTGATAGGTTTAGCGGTACGGTTATTGTAACGGGTACTGTGTCGCAGGTTGAAGCCGCACTTATGGCGGTTAACGAATACGCAAAAGAGAAACTCGGTTTTGATGTTTGCGAACTGACAAGAACATGAGAAAACTCTTACTCATAGGCAGAAGCGGGGCCGGAAAAACGACCCTGAGCCAAGCGCTCAAAGGAGAAATTCCCCACTATAAAAAAACGCAGGGAATGGTCTTTGACGATTTTCTTATAGATTCGCCCGGTGAATACGCCGAAAATCACGATTTAGCCTCTGCCCTTGCCCTTTATTCCTACGAGGCAGATGTAGTTGCTCTGCTTATAGCGGCAGATGACGATTACTCCCTCTTTTCTCCCTGTATTACCTGCCTTGTAAACCGAGAGGTAATTGGAATTGTTACAAAAACCGATAAGGCCGACCCAAAAAGAGCAGAAAATTGGCTTAAACTTTCGGGCTGCAAAAAGGTGTTTTTTGTAAACTCGACAACCGGCGACGGTGTAAAAGATATCCTCGACCACCTAAAACAACATAAAACCAACATAAAAACAGAAAAGTAAAGAAAACAACAGTATTTTATGTTGACTTTGTTCCTTTTTTATGGTAAAATCAAGCCATAATCCAAATAAAACAAAAAAAACAAAAACAAAAGGAGAATCCACAATGGCAAACGAATTTGAAATTAAGAAACAGATTTGCGAAATTGGTAAGCGTATCTATGACAAAGGCATGGTTGCTTCCAACGACGGAAACATCTCGGTTAAGTTAAACGACAACGAGTTCCTCTGCACCCCCACCGGTGTCAGCAAGGGCTTTATGACCCCCGAGTATATCTGTAAAGTAGACAAGGACGGAAAGGTGCTTCAGGCAAACGGAAACTTCAAACCCTCTTCCGAAATCAAGATGCACATGCGTGTTTATAAGGAGCGTCCCGACGTTGGTGCGGTTGTTCACGCTCATCCTCTTTATGCAACCGGTTTTGCTATTGCAGGTATTCCTCTTACCCAGCCCATTATGCCCGAGGCTGTAATTGCGCTTGGTTGCGTTCCGATTGCTGAATACGGCACCCCCTCTACCGAAGAAATCCCCGACGCCGTTTCCAAATATCTGCAGTCCTTTGACGCAGTTCTTCTTGAAAATCACGGCGCTCTTTCCTATTCCGATAACCTGCTCAACGCTTATCATAAAATGGAGTCGGTAGAGTTTTACGCTCGTTTGCTTTACATTTCCAAACAACTTGGCGGACCCAAGGAACTTTCTGAAGCACAGGTTCAGCGTCTTTATGAAATCCGCCGTCAGTTTGGTATGAAGGGTAAACACCCCGCAAACCTCTGCCCCAATGCTCAAGACGGTAAACCCAGTTGCCACGGCTGTGCAGGAAACTGCCAACACGGCGCCGGAAACAACGACCTTGTTGCTGAAATTACCCGTCAGGTATTGGCTCAACTCGGTAAATAATCAGGTGAAAACATGGACGAAAACGCGGTAAAACAAATTGCCGACACAGTCGCCCGTGAAATTAAGGCAGAACTTGCCGAAATAACCTTAGATGAGGCCCGTACGCTTAGTGAGCAGGTGCGAAAACGGGCCGAGCAAATGGGGGTTAAAGCGGTGGTTGCAATTTCTAACCGCTCAGCCAACCCCATTCTTGTTGAATGTATGGACGACTCATACATTGCTAGTTTCGATGTCGCAGTTTCCAAAGCGTTTACCGCCACATCCCTTAAAATGTCAACCTCTGATTTAAAGCCTTTGGCTCAACCCGGCGGTTCGCTTTACGGAATACAGTTTACAAACGGCGGTAAAATTGCAATTTTCGGCGGAGGCCAGCCCCTTAAAAACTCCTACGGCAGAATTGTCGGAGGACTCGGGGTTAGCGGAGGAACCGAAAAGCAGGATGCTGAACTTGCGGCATACGGCAAAGAATTATTCGAGAAAGGCAGAAGATAAAATGGATATCAATTCTTCTAATATTGAGGCCATTGTCCGTCAGGTGCTGGGCGAGATGAAGGGTTCTTCCCCCTCTCCCTCGGTTTCGGGCGGTAATATCCCCTCTACTGCCCATGTTGCTATGCTGACCGGACTTGAGAAGTTCGAAATCAAAGAATTTCCAATGCCCGCTGTCGGCGATGACGATATACTCGTAAAGGTTGAGGGCTGCGGTGTTTGCGGCACCGACGCTCACGAGTTTAAGCGTGACCCCTTTGGTCTTATTCCCGTTGCACTCGGCCACGAGGGTACGGGCGAAATCGTCAAGATGGGCAAAAATGTTAAAAAAGACAGTGCGGGCAAACCCTTAAAGGTTGGCGACAAGGTTGTAACCTGTATGATTTTTAAGGATAACCCCGATATTACAATGTTCGACCTTAATAAGCAGAATGTCGGCGGCGCCGATGTTTACGGACTTCTTCCCGACGACGACATTCATCTTAACGGTTGGTTTAGCGATTACATTTTAGTCAGAGGCGGTTCTACCGTATTTAATGTTAGCGACCTTGACCTTGACTCAAGAATTTTAATTGAACCTTGCGCTGTTCTTATCCATGCGGTTGAAAGAGCAAAAACAACCGGAATTTTAAGGTTTAACAGCCGAGTTGTTGTTCAGGGTTGCGGTCCTATCGGACTTATTTGTATTGCAATTCTTCGCACTATGGGAATTGAGAACATCGTTGCGGTAGACGGCGAGGCAAAACGCCTTGACTTTGCAAAACAGATGGGCGCTGATAACACCGTTAACTTTAAGGACCACAAAGGCATTGAGGCTTTAGCCGGCGCGGTTAAAGACGCTTTCGGCGGATACGAAGCCGACTTTGCTTTCCAGTGTACCGGTTCTCCCGTTGCCCACAGCAACATTTATAAGTTCATCCGCAACGGCGGCGGACTTTGCGAACTCGGTTTCTTTATTAACGGCGGTGACGCCACCATCAACCCCCACTTTGATATCTGCGCTAAAGAAATCACAACGGTCGGTTCTTGGGTTTACACCCTTCGTGACTACGCAACAACCTTTGATTTCCTTAAAAGAGCAAAGGGCATCGGCCTTCCGATTGAGAAACTTATCACACATAAGTATCCCCTTGAGCAGATAAACGAGGCTCTTCAGACCAACCTTAAAATGGAAGGTTTGAAAATCGCTATTGTAAATAAATGATTCGGGAGTGACAGACCATGAGAAACGCTACCGGAATCGTAGAGGTTTACGGCCTTGTTGCTGCCTTTGTTGCCTGTGACGCAGGTTGCAAAGCGGCAAATGTAACGGTTGAAACCTTTGATAAAAACAAACCCGGAAACCCCGACGGACTTGAAGTTCCGCTTATTGTGGCAATCAAGTTCCGAGGAAGTGTAACCGACGTCCAGGCCGCAGTTGACGCGGCAATCCAGGCGGCAAACGGTGTTTCGGGGGTTGTTACATCTCACATTTTAACCCGCACCGAGCCCGATACCGAGCCGATGCTAAAACTAAACGCATTTGATAAAAATTAATTTTTCAGGAGGAAAATCTAATGTCTAAAGAAGCACTTGGAATGATTGAAACCCGCGGTCTTACCGCCGCTATTGAAGCCGCCGATTCTATGGTAAAGGCTGCCGAAGTAGTTCTTATCGGAACCGAAAAAATCGGTTCAGGTCTTGTATCTGTTATGGTACGCGGAGACGTTGGAGCAGTTAAGGCTGCCGTTGAAGCAGGCGCTGCTACCGCTTCAAGCCTTGGCGAACTTGTTGCTACCCACGTAATTCCCCGCCCCCACGAAGATGTGGAGAAGATTCTTCCCAAATTTTAGTTTTTAGGAGTATCCCAAAATGAAGTCGCTTGGACTAATCGAGGTGTCGGGAGTAACCGCCGCCGTAGACTGTTTGGATATTATGTGCAAATCCGCTGATGTGGAATTTGTGACCTGGGAACGCAAACTCGGAGGAAGACTTGTTACGGTTATAGTTCAGGGTAATGTTTCGGCCGTTACCGCCGCAGTTGAAAATGCTGTTGCTTTAGGCCTTAAAAAACCCGTTGCCCACGCCGTTATCGCAAGTCCCCACGAAGAAACCAGGCGTTTGCTTGAAATTAGCGCTTCCCGCATTCGTAAATAACGGAGGAAACCCAAATGGCAGAAAAGAAAACAACCCAAACTACAGCTAACCCAGCCGAAGAGGCTGTTAAAGCAACACCTAAAAAGGAGGTAAAAAAGATGGCACTTGAAGCATTAGGAATGGTAGAAACCAGAGGTCTTGTTGCCGCAATTGAGGCAGCCGACGCAATGGTTAAGGCTGCTAACGTGCAACTCGTTGGCACCGAGAAAATCGGTTCCGGCCTTGTAACCGTTATGGTTCGCGGCGACGTTGGAGCAGTTAAATCTGCTGTTGAAGCAGGTTCTAATTCGGCTTCCCGTTTAGGCGAACTTGTTGCTACCCACGTAATTCCCCGCCCCCACAACGATGTAGAAAAAATTCTGCCTTCTATAAAATAAGAGCAGAAAAAATCTTCAACATATTGAGGGGGCTCCCCCGCCCCCTCAGTGGGCCCTATTTCTTTTATAATTACGAAAGAACAGGTGAAAAAAATGCTTGTTGGAAAAGTTGTTGGAAGCATTGTTTCAACACGAAAAAACGAAAACCTTGTTGGAAGCAAGTTTATGGTTGTAGAACCCCTTGCTGAACTTGGAAACCCCGATAAAAAGATTGTCGCCGTTGATAATGTCGGCGCAGGTGTCGGCGAAATAGTTCTGGTTGCCCTTGGCAGTGCCGCCCGTATTGGCTGCAATATGTCCGAGTCGCCCGTTGACGCCGCTATTGTTGGTATTGTAGATAACGGAACCGGTCTTGCCGGAGTGAATCATTCATGAATATTGATAGTTTAAAAGAATTATTGCGTGAGAGCGGTGTTGTCGGCGCCGGCGGTGCAGGTTTTCCTACCTATGCAAAACTTGATAACCGTGCCGACACCCTCATTCTCAACTGTGCAGAATGCGAACCGCTATTGCGTTTACACCGCCAGGTGCTTGAAATGTATACCCACGAAATTTTAAGCACTCTTTACGAAATTTCGAAAATACTAGGCGTATCAACCGTTTATATCGGCATTAAAGGTTCATATAGAAAAACCGTTGAAGCCGTTAAGGAAGAGATACAGTCCTTTGATAATATGAAAATATGTACTCTGCCCGAAATTTATCCCGCAGGCGACGAAGTTGTTCTTACCTATGAGGCAACAAAAAAGGTTGTTCCCCCGGGAAACATTCCGATTTCGGTCGGCGTCGTTGTACTTAATGTTGAAACCGTATATAACATATACAAAGCAATCGGCGGCAGCCCCGTTACCCACAAATATGTAACGGTTGCCGGAGAGGTTAAGAACCCCGTTACCCTTTACGCCCCGATTGGAATAACCGTAAAAGAACTTGTCGAGGCGGCAGGCGGAGTTACCACCTCTGACCCGGCTTATTTGCTTGGCGGACCTATGATGGGACGCCTTGGAAGCCCCTCTGATACGGTCACGAGAACAAGTAATGCGGTTTTGGTTCTTCCTAAAACGCTTCCTCTGATTCAAAGGAAACTTACCAAAACCTCCTTTAACCTGAAAAGAGCGATGTCCTCTTGCTGTCAGTGCAATTACTGTACATCGCTTTGCCCGAGAAATCTTCTTGGCCACCCCATTGACCCGAGCGCATTTATGCTCGCCGCAGCAAACGGAGTGTCTTCGGATACAAGCCCCTATTTAAACGCTATGTTTTGTTCGGGTTGCGGACTTTGTGAAGCCTACTCCTGTACCCAGAGCCTCTCCCCCAGAGCATTACTTGCGGCGACCAAAAGCGGTTTGCAAAAAAAGGGTCTTAAAGCCCCGACAAACGCTAAACAGCGTCCTGTTGAACCCTCAAGAGATATGCGCATGATTCCCCTTTCCCGTCTGCGCTCCCGTTTAGGCCTTGACCCTTATAACAAAACGGCTCCTATAAGCGAAGAGCCGCTAAAGTTTAAAAAACTTACTATTTCCCTTGCCCAGCACATTGGCGCCCCCGCAACAGCGGTTGTTAAAAAGGGCGATAAGGTAAAGGCGGGTCAGGTAATTGCGGCGGCGGCCGAAAACGCTTTGAGCGTTGCGATTCACTCGCCTGTAGACGGAACCGTTACCGAAGTATTAACCAGTAAAATCATTATTTCTGTATAGGATGGATAAGTAATGAAAAAAGCCATTGGTATGGTAGAATTTAAAACCGTTTCATCCGGTATGAGAGCGGCTGACTGTATGGTAAAAACCGCAGAGGTTGAACTGCTTCAAGCCGACACCGTTTGTCCCGGTAAATTTCTTGCTCTTATAAGCGGAGATTTAAGCGCAGTTAAGGCTGCGGTTGAAGCCGCGGCACAGCAAGAAGCCGAACAACTTATAGACCGCTTTGTTCTTGGTAACCCCCACGATTCTATTTTCTCCGCCCTTTTCGGTTCGGCGGAAATTGATTCTCCAAATGCTTTAGGGGTTCTTGAAACCTTTTCGGCGGCGGCTGCCGTTGTTGCGGCAGATACTGCGGCTAAAACGGCGCTTGTCGACCTTATTGAACTTCGCCTTGCAAGAGGAATGTGCGGAAAATCCTATCTTCTTTTAACCGGCGAGGTTGCTGCGGTTGAGGCCGCTATTGAACACGCAAAACAGGGCGCAGGCGAATACGGTATGTTCCTTGACAGCGCCGTAATCCCCCGCCCCGACAAAAAATTCTGGCAGAAAATCTTATAAAAGGAAAGGGTATGTATGCTCGCTATTGAACGACGTAACGCGATACTTGCAAAACTTTCTGCTGAAGGAAAGGTTATTGTTGCAGACCTGAGCCGCGAATTCGACGTTACCGAAGAAACTATACGCCGCGACCTTGAGAAACTCGACAATGACGGACTTGCAAAAAAGACCTACGGCGGCGCTGTGGCTAACGAAAAACTTAATACCGACCTGCCTTTTAATGTTCGTAAAAGAACCAATGTTGCAGAAAAGCAACTTGTTGCCGAAAAGATTGCAGAACTTATTCACGACGGCGACTATATTATGCTTGACGCAAGTTCTACGGCAATTTATGTAACCAAATGCATTAAAGACCGTAAAAACATTACTCTTATTACCAACTCGGTTGAAATTCTGCTTGAAATGGCGGACAAAAAAGACTGGAACATTCTTTCAACCGGAGGCGCCCTTAAAAAAGGCGGTCTGTCTTTGGTTGGCTCTTCAGCAGAGCGAATGATAAGGGGCTTCCACGTTGATATTGCGGTTTGCTCTTGCAAAGGTTTGGACTTAAGGATGGGAATTACCGATTCAAACGAAAAAGAATCCCAGATTAAACAGGCTATTTTTGCCGCCGCCGACCGAAAGGTTCTTGCGGTAGACGATAGCAAGTTTGACAAAACCTCCTTCGTCCGTGTTTGCGACATAAGCGAAATTGATACCGTAGTTACCAACGCCCGACCTGACGACCGTTGGGTTGAACATTTAAAGCAAAAAAATGTAGAACTTATTTTTTAGAGGCGAAAAATATGAAAATTCTTGTAATCAATGCTGGTAGTTCTTCTTTAAAATATCAACTCTTTGATATGAATAACGGCGAGGTTCTTGCAAAAGGGCTTTGCGAAAGAATTGGTATTGACGGGGCTATTACCCATAAGCGTCCGGGAAAGGACACTTTTGAAAAAGAGGTTGCTCTTCCGACTCACGACGAGGCTCTGGCTTTAGTTCTTGAACTTCTTGTAAGTAAAGAATACGGCGTTGTTTCCTCTATTAGCGAAATAAGCGCCGTTGGTCACAGAATTGCCCACGGAGGAGAAAAATACAGCCGTTCTTCCCTGATTGACGACGAGGCAATTGCCTACCTTGAAACGATTGTTCCAATCAATCCGCTTCACGGCCCACCCGCTATTAAGGGAATTAAGGCTTGTAAACGCCTTATGAACAACACCCCTCAGGTTGGCGTTTTTGATACTTCTTTTTATTCGGATATTGAGGATTTCAGAACAATTTATCCTCTTCCTTATGAACTTTACACCGAAAACAAAATCCGCCGTTACGGTTTCCACGGAACCTCTCACAGATATGTTTCGGCGAAAGCAGCCGAGATGCTCGGCAAAGATATTAAGGACCTTAAAATAATTACCTGTCATTTAGGAAACGGCTCGTCCATTACCGCCGTTGACAAGGGCGTTGCAATAGACACCTCTATGGGCTTTACCCCACAAGAAGGAATTCCAATGGGAACTCGAAGCGGTTCTATCGACCCCTCGGTAATTCCCTATATTATGAAGGCTAAAAATCTTTCTGCAAACGAGGTTGAAGATTTAATCAACCGCAAATCCGGTCTTCTTGGCGTTAGCGGAATTTCAAGCGACTCAAGATATGTCGAAGATGCTGCCAAAAAGGGCGATTACAGAGCCAACCTGGCGGTTAAAATGCTTGCTAACAGCATAAAGAAATATATCGGCAGTTATGTTGCCGAATTAAACGGCATTGACGCTCTTGTTTTCACCGCAGGTATCGGCGAAAACTCCGCAATGCTTCGCAGTATGGTTTGTGAGGACCTTGATTTCTTCGGTATTGCTATTGACAGCGAAAAAAACGCTACAATGCCAAGAGGAAGCCAGGCAGATATTTCGAGTGATAGTGCGAGGGTTAAAACTCTTGTTATTCCTACCAACGAAGAATATATGATTGCGCTTGACACTTTAAACTTTTGTAAGGAGTAAAAACTATGGCAAATATTTCTGAGGCTGAAATTCGCGAAGTTGTCAGTCAAGTTTTAAATAAAATGCAGACGAGCACCTCTACCGACTGGGATAGTACTCACTATGGCTCTAGAAAATTTGTCGGTGTTTACTCGGATATGAACGAGGCTATTGCCGCCGCTAGTGACGGCTACCGCGCAGTACGCTCGATGACGGTTGAACAAAGAGAGGCAATTATAACCGAAATCCGCCGTTTAACAAAAGCCGAGGCTCCCGTTATGGCAAGACTCGGTGTTGCCGAGACCGGCATGGGCAGAGTTGACCACAAAACCGCTAAACATATTCTGGTTGCCGACAAGACCCCCGGTACCGAAGACATCGTTTCCAACGCTAAAACAGGCGATAACGGTCTTACCCTTATTGAGATGGCTCCTTTCGGAGTTGTCGGTTCAATTACCCCGAGTACCAACCCGAGCGAAACGGTTATCTGTAACAGTATCGGTATGATTGCCGCAGGAAACGGAGTTGTTTTCAATCCCCATCCTAACGCTATTTCTACTTCCAATTATGCGGTAGACCTTGTAAACCGAGCCTCTAAAGCGGCCGGCGGTCCCGAAATTCTTGTTTGTTCAATGGTTAAACCCACCATGGAGTCGGCTTCTGTTATGCAGTCGCATCCCCTTGTTCGACTTCTCGTTTGCACCGGCGGTCCCGGGGTTGTAAGGGCTGTTCTTTCTTCGGGTAAAAAGGCTATCGGTGCGGGAGCGGGTAATCCCCCCGTTATCGTTGACGACACCGCTGACATTGCAAAAGCAGGTAAAGATATTATCGACGGTTGCACCTTTGACAATAACCTCCCCTGTATTGCCGAAAAGGAAGTTTTCGCTTTTAAGAATATTGCCGACGAACTTATTAACTCTATGATTAAAAACGGTGCATATCTTATTGACTCGGCTCAGGCAGACCGCCTTGCTTCGATTGTTTTAGTTGATGTCAAGGACAAAAGCGGAAAAACCCGTAAAATCGTTAACCGTGAGTGTGTCGGAAGAGACGCCTCTGTGCTTCTCTCTAAAATCGGCATAAATGTATGCAAAGATATCCGCTGTATAATCTGCGAAACCTCTTTTGACCACCTCTTTGTTCAAGAAGAACTCATGATGCCGATTCTTCCTATCGTAAGGGTTGACAACATTGACCAGGCGATTGACCTTGCCGTAAAGGCAGAACACGGCAACCGCCACACCGCACACATGCACTCTAAAAACATTGACAATCTTTCAAGATTTGCCCGTGCGGTTGAAACTACTATTTTTGTTAAAAACGCCCCGTCCTATGCGGGAATCGGCTTTGGCGGAGAGGGTCATACCACCTTTACCATTGCAGGTCCTACGGGAGAAGGTATCACTTCTGCAAGAAGTTTCACCCGTCAGCGCCGCTGTGTTATGGCCGACAGTTTCCGTATCATTTAGTAAAGGAGTGTATATAAATGGCATACGATTCGGCTCTTGTTGCTGAAATTGTTAACAGAGTTATGGCTCAGTGCGGTGCTTCTGCCGAGGCCGACACCGTTCCTGTCGGCATTTCTAACCGACATATACACCTTTCTGCCGAGCATGTTGAAATTCTTTTCGGAAAGGGATATGAACTTACCCCCTTTAAAGACCTTTCACAGCCCGGTCAGTACGCCTGTAAAGAACAACTGACCATTATCGGTCCCTCCCTTCGTTCAATCGAGGGGGTTAGAGTTCTCGGTCCCGTTCGCTCAGCGTCACAGGTTGAAATCTCCCGTACCGACTCTTTTACCCTTAAGGTTAAACCCCCCGTCAGAGAATCGGGCGATATTAAAGGTTCTGCTCCAATTACAATTGTCGGACCAAAAGGGGTTGTAACCCTTAAAGAAGGTTGTATAATTGCTAACCGCCATATACATATGAGCGAGGAAGAGGGCAAGGCTTTCGGACTTAAGGACGGCGATTATGTAACGGTTGAAGCCAACGGCGAACGCCGTACAACCTTTTATGACGTTCAGGTCAGAGTCAATAAGGCTTTCCGCCTGGAAATGCACATTGATACCGACGACGCCAACGCCGCAGGAATAGCGGGCGGTGCAAAGGTTAAAATAATTAAATAAAAAAACAAAAACTCAAGTTCTTCGAACTTGAGTTTTCTTTTTGCTTTTCTTGAGCCATTTTTATATGTTTTTAATGTTTTTATTTGTTTTTTGCTAATTATAGTTCATTAAACATATCAGAAAGTCTTTTTGCGCTCTCTTTAAGTTTAATTACACCGGACAGAACATTGTCGGGGGTATATTCGTTAAGATAGGTGTCGGCCTCCAGGGTAAAATACCCTTTATAGTCAACCTCTTTTAACGCCTTTAAAACCGACACAAAATCAATCTCCATTGAAAAAGGAATCTGATGACTGTCGTGCCATCTGTCGTTATCGTGAATGTGGAGGGCTTTAAGGCGACTGCCCAGCGCTCTAATCATTTTAACCGCCCCATCTCCCGAACCGCGCATTTCTGCGTGTCCAATGTCAAGGCAAGCGACAAAATCTTCGTCATTTACGGCGTCAAGGTGCTTTACAAAGTCTTTAGCAGTAGCACAGGCAGCAAAAGCGGACTCGTTTTTTTCTTTATCCCAAAGCCACATATTTTCGGTTGCAATCTTTACTCCGTACTGCTTTGCAAAGGGCAAAAGTTCTAAAAACATCGGGGCGTTTTCTTCGGCCGTTTTATAATTGTCGGGGTGAATTATGCAGATTTCTCCCCCGGCAATCGCTGTGCATTCTATTGACCTTTTAAGAAAGGAGCGCACATCCGGCGAGTTGGTCGGAAAGGGAGCGTGGGACTGATTGCAAACCATTCCGTAACTCTCGCCAATCCTTTTAAGTTCTTTTGCGACCTTTACATAGTGGGGTCCGTTAAGTTCGTTTTGAACGGGGAGCGGCTTTTTTGTTATTCTGTCAAGCCTACACATTTCGAACATCGAAAAATCCCAAGCATCAAAACCCGCTTTTCCGCAAAGTTCAACCGCCTTATTTAACCCGACCTTTTTGGCGATTGAACCAATTTCTGTTGAAATTTTCATAACTTTAATACCTTATTCCTGTACCAATCAGACCTGCATACTCAAAGTCAGACGGGTTTGTGCGAATAATATAGTCTATATACGAATCAATTATCTTTGCGGTATAAATATAACCCATTGGATTCATATGTCCGTGAAGATAATATTTTTTTCTGAATTCGTCGTCATACTCCTCGCCGTATTTGTAGAGGTCGATTACATAAGAATTTTCAAAGTGTTCCGCAAGGTCATACATTGCTCTGACCATATTTTCAGTAATCTCTTTGTTTCGTCCGTCGTTTGGAAGGGTAACAAAGAAGAACTTGGCGTCGGGGCTTATTTCCTTATATCGTCTGACAATTTCTGCGTAGTAACTGATATAAGTGCGGTCTTTCTCAAATTCGGTTTTGGTGATATCTTCGGCAGTACCGACCTTAAAACCTTGGTTGAAAAGGTCGTTTACTCCAAGAGCAATAACATAAGCCTGACAAGCCTTATCCTTATTCCAAAAACCTTTCTCTTCGGCAAAGGAATCGAGATACCATTTTGCAGTCATTCCCCCGCGGGAAAAATTATATGCAAAAAGTCCGTTTTTTCTTGCTATATACTGTCCCCAAGAATACTCATAAAGGTCGTGGTATCTTCGGGTACCGTTTTCGTCAACCGTTACAAACTCGCCCGAAGAAAGACTGTCGCCAATAAAAGCAATTCTTCTGAAAATAGCCGTATTGCTGTATCCTTCTACTAATTTTTCCAAAGGCTTCTCTTGAGTCATAAAACCGCCTCCTGCTTTTTTATAGGTATATCGTATCATAAAAGAAGTTAAAAGACAAGTTATTTAATGGTTTTAAATAAAGTCATCTTGACTTTTAAAATTAAATATATTATACTATAGTTGAGCCATTTTTATATATTTTTGGAGTTTTTATGAGTTTTATTTCTTCTTGTGTAAAAATAAACAATATAACTAAACTTGATACAGGCAAAACCCTTTGTTTAGACAACTATTCGGTTTTTATTGCCCCGCAAGGCAATGCTGTGGCAACTTTGGGCAAAGAGGTATATACTCTCTGCCCGGGGGATATTTTAATTGCCGATAAAAGAGAGATTTGTTTCTTTGGCTCAAAGGTTTTAGGCTTTTCTTTTGACACCGAGCAGTCTTTGGAGGTTGGTATCTTTTCCGCTTTTCCTCAAACCCTTCCTATAATTGAGGCAATTAAGAGTGAGAGCGGTTCTGCCCTTTATCCCTTGCTTGAACTTCTTCTGTGTTACTCGGGAGAGCCGAACAACCACCCTCAAGATTACAACCGAGACGCTTCCCTTTTTAAACGGGCGGTTGAGGTTCTGACCGATAATATCGACTCTCGCATTTCGGTTGATGATTTGGCAGATACTCTTGGAATAAGCCTTTCCCACATAAAGCGTATCTTCTCAAACTATGCAGGAATCGGCGCCCACGATTATTTTAATCTTCTTAAAATATGTAAGGCAAAAGAACTTTTGCTAAGCGGAGAGTCGGTAACACGGACTGCAGAGAAAACGGGTTTTGCTAACCAGGCATATTTCTCGGCCGCTTTTAAGCGTATAACAGGCGTTTCTCCCAAAGACTTTGCGGGTAAACTAGTCAAACGCCGCCCCGTAGCAACTCCCAAAAAACAACCCCCTCAACAAAAAAGAGATTTGCCCGATTATCTTTTATAATTATATAAAATATTATTATTTTAAAATTTTATATAATTTTGGTTCAAAACCTCTGCTGAAAACGCTCACGCCTCGTAGGGCAGTATTTGTTTCTCGAATAAAATTTCCCACATTGTTGCCAAAAACCTCGAAAGGAGACAGCCTTTCTGCGTTTTGTGGCTTAAATACAGAAAATTTTATTATTCTACGAAACTGCGAAGCACCTTAAAATGAAAATTTAGAGTGCAAGAAAAGGCAAAACCCGCCAATAACGCTGACGCGTATTGGCGGGTTTTAACGCATTATTGTGCCTAAATTTCACATTTTTAAGGAAATACTGCCCTACGGGGCGTGAGCGAAACAGCAGAGAGGTTTTAAAACTCATTCTGTAATCTTGTTGTTTATATAAATCGCATAAGCAAAAGGAACGATTATCAAAAAGACCGGTGCTATATAGCGTGACAGCGTGTTTTCAACATTAAATATCGAAAGCGAATTCACTAAACAATGTGTTATAATGCACGGAACAAGCGATTTGCTTTTTAGGAAAATTATTACAAACAGGTAGCCTATCGCTGTTGCATAACATATCTGCAACACCGTAGAAACCAAGTCTGCCCCGTTAAACAAATTGATAATGTGTCCCGCTCCAAAGGTAATCGCACTTATAAATATAGCAAGTTTAAGATTGCTTTTCGCCATCATCTTAAATAAAAACCCTCTGAAGATTATTTCTTCAATAAAACCGATGTTTATCATGGTTAATATGTGAAAAACAATTTCACCCGCCGTGTTGTTTATGTTAATTCCGTTCCACAAATTGACCGATATCACGAGAAGCAGCGGTATGAAATACAGGAATTTTTTTGCGTTTTCAACTTTTATCAGCCCGTAGTATGCGGTTCTTTTTAACAAAAGTATAAGACCTAGTAAGATATATCATA
>SVPA01000014.1 GCA_015066085.1 Oscillospiraceae bacterium | reverse complement strand
CAAGGGCTCTAATATTTTTAGAACAGTATTCTTTATGCCAAACCTTATCGGCGGCATTGTTTTGGGCTATATTTGGTCTATGATATTTGATGGTGTTTTGTCCCAATTTGACACATCTATCCTTCAAGAATCAACTTGGGGCTTTTGGGGACTGATAATATTGCTTTGCTGGCAACAAATTGGTTATATGATGATTATTTATATTGCGGGCTTGCAGTCGGTACCGGGTGATATGCTTGAAGCGGCAAAAATTGATGGTGCCAGCGGTGCACAAACCCTTTTCCGTGTAATTATTCCCAATGTTATGCCAAGCATTACAATTTGTACCTTCCTGTCGTTGACAAACGGATTTAAGCTATTCGACCAAAACCTCGCTTTAACCGGCGGTCAGCCGTTCATTATTCAACCCGATGGCTCTGCTATTAAAACTACTGAAATGCTGGCTCTTAACATTTATTCTACCTTCTACGGTCAAGGTGCTTCGGCTCCCGGCTATGCACAAGCTAAAGCTGTTATATTCTTTATACTTGTTGCGGCTCTTGGTTTATTGCAGCTGTCCTTCACAAGAAAGAGGGAGGTGCAGCAATAATGGCTAATAAGAAATTGGGCGTTAATAATTCACTTGGCAAAAATATTTTAACGGCGATAATGTCTGTTATCAGTATTATTTATATTTTGCCCGTTGTTGCAGTTGTAATTAACTCATTTAAAGCTAACACATTTGTTAAAACCGATACCTTTTCTTTGCCTAATGCTGAATCCTTTGTTGGTTTTGCAAATTTTATTAAGGGTATGACCTTTGGTAACTATCCATTTGCAAAAAGCGTTTTATACAGTGTGGTTATAACTGTGCTTTCCGCCTTCTTGATTCTTTTATTTACATCAATGGCGGCTTGGTATATTACAAGACGTGATACCATAGTTTGTCGCATTATTTACTTCCTTTGCGTTTTTTCAATGGTGGTTCCTTTTCAAATGGTAATGTATCCTCTTTCTAAAACCGCTGACAGATTAGGCTTTAATACACCTTGGACCATTCCTGTTATTTATCTCGGCTTCGGCGCAGGGCTTGCAGTGTTTATGTTCTCGGGCTTTGTAAAGTCTATTCCCTTGGAAATTGAAGAAGCCGCCGCGATAGACGGCTGCAACCCGCTTTATACCTTTTTTGCAGTTGTGCTTCCTATGATGAAGCCCACCTTAATATCGGTAGGTATTTTGGAAATAATGTGGGTTTGGAACGACTACCTCTTGCCTTATTTATCACTTGATATTAATGAATATAAAACTATTCCGATACATATTCAATATCTAAAAGGTAGCTATGGCACGGTAGATTTGGGTGCAACAATGGCATTGATTCTTTTAAGCATTATCCCCGTTGTTATATTCTATCTGCTTTGTCAAAAGCACATCATAAAGGGGGTTGCCGCAGGTGCTGTTAAAGGATAACGAAATCAAAAGAAGCAGTGGCATTTTAATGCCGATTTTCACCCTACCATCACCTTATGGCATTGGTACATTGGGTAAGGCATCGCGCGATTTTATAAACTTTTTACAGGCATCTAATCAGTCTTGGTGGCAAATTTTGCCTGTGGGTCCCACAAGCTATGGCGATTCGCCCTATCAAAGTCCCTCCACCCATGCGGGTAACCCTTATTTTATCGACCTTGATATTTTGGTAGAGGATGGTCTTTTAGAACAGTCGGAAATTGATGCGCTGTTTTGGGGCGATAGCCCTTGCCTTGTTGATTATGGTGCGCTGTATGAAAACCGCTACACCCTTTTGCAAAAAGTGTGTGAGCGCGGCTGGGACAGGGATTTTGACCGCATTGAAGCATTTAAAAGTGCGAATTCGTATTGGCTTTTAGACTATGCACTTTTTATGGCGCTTAAAAGGCATTTTAATATGCTTTCGTGGCTTGAATGGCCTGATGAGGACATCCGCCTCAGAAAGCCGGAAGCAATAAAATTTTACACTGAGAAATTGGCAGACGATATCCGCCTTTTTACCTATATACAGTTTCTTTTCTTTAATCAGTGGAATGCGCTGCGCGAATACGCGCACGAGCATTCGGTTGGAATTATAGGTGATTTACCTATTTATGTTGCACTTGATTCGGTTGACGTTTGGGCTTCACCCGAATGCTTTCAGTTGGATGAAAAGGGTTTTCCTACCGAGGTTGCGGGTGTACCGCCCGACCAATTCACAGCCGATGGTCAGCTGTGGGGGAATCCGCTTTATGCTTATGATGTTATGCAGCAAAACGGCTATGAATGGTGGATAAAGCGTATCGAAGGTGCGGCAAAGCTTTATGATGTTGTTCGCATTGACCATTTCCGTGGTTTCGAAAGCTTTTGGGCAGTGCCTTACGGCGAAAAAACCGCAATAAACGGCCGTTGGGTAAAGGGTCCGGGTATGTCACTTATATCCACTCTTAAAAACCGCCTCCCAAGCATAAGCTTTATTGCTGAGGATTTGGGGTATCCATCAAAAGAGGTAGTACAGCTTTTAAAGGATTCTGAGTTTCCCGGTATGAAGGTGTTGGAATTTGCATTTGGCGCTAATGAAGACAGCGTTTACCTTCCACACGCTTATAATAAAAACTGTGTTTGTTATACAGGCACTCACGATAATGACACCATAAAGGGTTGGCTTTCACAATTAACCCCCAGTGATTTAAAAAAGGCCGAGGATTATCTTGGTCTTAATGAACACGAAGGGTATGTTTGGGGAACTATCCGTGGCGGTATGAGCAGCGTTGCTCGACTTTTTGTGGCGCAAATGCAGGATTATCTCGAGCTTTCTAACGAGGCAAGAATCAATATTCCAGGCACACAAGAGGGTAATTGGCGTTGGAGAATGCTACCCGACCAAATTCCATACGGTTTAAGCGATAAAATAGCATATTTAACAAAGCTTTATAATCGTTAAATTTTAACAACACCCCGCACAGAACAATATCTTCGTTTCCTGTATGCGAGCAGGATAATGTTCTTCACTCATCTCGTCATCGAGAAATTCATTATTACATAATTTACATCTAAATTTATTTATGCTATTAAACTTATCCACGAAAAAACCTCCTTGAAATATGCGATTAATTATATCATAAAAAGAGGAACCTATCAATAATTGCAAAAATGGTGGCAGTAAAGGTTTAGGTGGCGGTGACCGTATTCAAGCAACAATGGTATTTGAGAAAATACAAGAAAATCCTAGGTTTTTACCCAGTTCTTTTTCGCACATGAGAGACAAAAATCCCGAATGCGTAAGCATTCGGGATTTTTATCTTTTTATTCCTCATCATACTTTTCTAAATAACTGTGCTTGTCTCCGCTGTCTTTTTCACGCCAACCGACAATTGAGGCAAGATTGACATTATGAACACTTCTGAAAAGATTATCGTCAACCGCAGGGTTGACCTTTTTTATTTCTTTTATAAGTGCCTTAATCTCTTTTCGCTTTGAAATATCCTCGTTATACTCGCTGTCGGCAGTAAATTTACAAGCACACCTTAAAAATTTGAGTTCATTATAGTTGGACCAAGCGATAATATCCTTTTCTTTAACCTTGTAAAGAGGACGAATTAGTTCCATTCCCTCAAAATTTGTTGACTTAAGTTTTGGAAGCATTGTCTTTATTTCCGACGCGTAGGTCATATTAAGAAGCAGAGTTTCAATCATATCGTCAAAATGGTGACCGAGAGCAATTTTGTTGCATCCGAGTTCTTTTGCCTTGCTGTAAAGGCAACCACGCCGCATTCTCGCACATAGGTAGCAGGGCGCACCGCCCGCATCAACTACAACATCAAAAATATTGCTCTCAAAAACCGTAATCGGAATATTCATTTCTTTAGCGTTTGACTCAATAAGTTCTCGGTTTTCCTTGTTGTAACCGGGGTCCATTACAAGAAAGACAAGTTCAAAAGGGTAAAGACTGTGACGGTTTAGTTCTTGCATACACTTTGCCATAAGCATTGAGTCTTTTCCGCCTGAAATACAAACGGCAATCTTGTCGCCCTCTTCAATAAGGCGATATTCGTTAACCGCCCCTACAAAGCAGTTCCAGATAGACTTTCTGAATTTTTTAATAATGCTTCTTTCAATTTCTTTATATCGTTCCATAATTCTCCGTAAAGTATCTTTTTTTAATATTATATTTGTCTTTGTGTCATATTTCAAGAAAAATCGCACTTGTAAATGTTCGTCTAAAATGTTAACATAAATATATATCTATGTTAGAGGTGTAAGATGGTAGCAAGAATTCGCAGTATCGGTCTTTACGGAATAGATGCTTATATGGTAGAAACTGAAGCCGATGTTTCAAGAGGACATCAGGCGTTTGATATAGTGGGACTGCCCGATTCGGCGGTAAGAGAATCGCGTGACCGAGTTCGTTCGGCAATAAAGAATTGCGGTTATAAGTATCCTCTTGGTCATATAACGGTAAATCTTGCCCCCGCCGATGTAAGAAAAGAAGGTTCGGTTTATGATTTGCCCGTACTTCTTGCCCTGCTTATTGCCAATAAACAGATTGAACCTAAAATTGACCTTAGTGATAGTATATTTATCGGCGAGGTTTCTCTTGATGGCAGTTTAAGACGGGTAAACGGAGTTCTGGCTATGGCAATAAGTGCCCGTCAAAACGGAGTTAAAAATTTCTTTCTTCCAAAAGAGAACGCTGCCGAAGGCTCGGTAATCGAGGGAATCAATATTTACGGCGTAAATTCGGTTGATGAGGTTATTGCTCACATTAAAGGTGAGGTCTGTCTTACTCCTGAACAGCCTTTTGAAAATTCGTATAACGATGTTGATAACGCTTTTCTTGATTTTGCCGAAGTAAAAGGTCAGTCTGCCGCTAAACGCGCAATGGAAATAGCGGCGGCGGGCGGTCATAATATTCTTCTTATCGGAAGCCCGGGAGCAGGAAAGAGCATGCTGGCCAAAAGGCTCCCCACAATACTTCCTGAAATGACCTTTGAAGAATCTATCGAAACCACTAAAATCCATTCGGTAGCAGGAGTGCTTGATTCAAGAAGCCCTCTTGTTTTAAGAAGACCTTTCCGTTCGCCCCACCACACCGTGTCATCAAGGGGAGTTTCGGGCGGCGGAACAATTCCAAGACCGGGCGAAATTTCCCTTGCCCATAACGGCGTTTTGTTTTTAGACGAACTTCCCGAATTTAGCAGAGATGTAATGGAAACCTTGCGTCAACCCCTTGAAGACGGAAGAGTAACGATTTCTCGTGTTGCGGGGTCGCTGACCTATCCCAGTGTGTTTACGCTGGTCGCTGCAATGAACCCTTGTCCTTGCGGTTTTTACGGTCACCCAACCCGTAAATGCAGTTGTTCTATGACAGCGGTAAGAAATTATCTTAACAGGGTTTCGGGTCCTATGCTTGACCGACTTGATTTACATATAGAAGTGCCTCCCGTAGATTACGCTTCGCTAAAATCCAATGCAAAAGAAGAAACAAGCGAACAAATCAGAAAACGGGTTAACAGAGCAAGAGAAATTCAGAACAAACGCTATGAGGGTACAGGAATAACCTGTAATGCACGGCTTCTCCCCGGTATGCTGAATCAGTATTGCAAACTTACCGATGATGCCGAGGCACTACTTAAAGCCTCTTTTGACCGTCTTGGTCTTTCTGCCCGTGCCTATGACCGAATTCTTAAGGTTGCCCGTACTATTGCGGACCTTGAAGAAAAGGAAAATGTTGAGGTTAGCCATATCGCTCAGGCAATACAGTTTAGAAGCCTTGACCGTAAATATTGGGAGGGTTAGAAATAGTTTTACTGTTTGACAAAGGACAAACATTGTAGTATAATTTATTTGTTATAATATGTTTGCGGTTTGCTAAAAATGTCTTTTGCAAACCGGCCTCTTATATTTAATTTCTTGGGAGAATAAAAATGGAAAATTTTAGAGAAACTTTGACTATTGACCTTTCGCAAATCTTTCGTCAAATTCTGCGCAAGTGGTTTTGGGTTGCAATCGCAGGAATTCTTGCTGCAACCTTTAGTTACTGTTATGCCGAATACTATGTTACTCCTGTTTACAGAGCAACTTCGGTAATGCTTGTAGAACTTCGTGAGAGCAATATTGAGGAATTGGACTCCGAAAAGGTAACTATTGCCCAAAAATATGTTTCAACCTTTGCGGATATAATTCGTACTAACTATGTTCTTGAAGATGTAATAGAAGACTTGGGCCTTCAAGGCAAAGAAACACCTTCTTCGCTGTTTTCAAGAATAAAGGTCTATGTAGCCGATGAAACCTTTTTAATTAAAGTTACTTTTGACCATCCCGATAAACAAAAAGCCCAAGAATACCTTACCGCAATAGATAATAGTGTAGTAGAAAAGGTAAAAGAAAAATTCGGTTCCGACTTTGTTAAAGAATGGGACCCCCCAACCGTTTCAAACGGTCCTGTTTATCCCAGTGTATCAAGATATACTGCCGTTGGCGGAATGATAGGTGTTGTTGTTTCACTTTCACTTATAATCCTTATTGCTCTGCTTAATAATAAGGTTAAATCCGTTGCCGACCTACAGCGAATTGAGGACCTGCCGATTCTCGGTGTTGTTCCCTCACTTGATGCAATTGAAAAGAATAAGAAATAAAGGAGGAGTTTATAATGGCTAAGAAACTAAAAAGACAATATGTTACCGAAAACTTTGAAGCGTTAAATGAAAAAACTCCTTTTAAATATCTTGAAGCACTGAAGTCGCTCAGAACCAATGTTGAGTTTATTTCTGCTTCCGAAGGCTGTAAAACTATAATGATGGTAAGTTCTCTTTCGGGTGAAGGAAAAACTACCTTGTCTATTAACCTTGCGGTAGCGCTCGCTCAAAGCGGTAAAAAGGTTCTTCTTTGTGATTGCGACCTTCGTCGCCCTAAGGTTCAGCGCTACCTCCGCATTAAACAGTCGGTACAACAGGGAGTCAGCACCGTACTTAATGGCTCCACCGACATACAGAATGCAATCGGATATATTGATGAGTTAGGTATTTATGTTATGTTAGCAGGTCCTACTCCTCCCAATCCGTCAGAACTTCTCGCTTCCGATAAGGCAAAATTTATGTTTGAGGAATTAAAGTCTCGTTTTGATTTCATTATCTGCGATACTCCTCCTGTTTTCATAGTTGCCGACGCCGTGGCTTTCAGCAAGTATATAGATGGTGCGGTACTTATCGTCCGTCAGAACTATGCTTCTAAAAACCAGATTCTTGAAACAATCAATCGTCTTAAGGTTGTTGATACTAAAATTCTCGGTACCGTGCTGAACGACTATGACTCTAAAGCCGATACCTATTACAAGTATGACAAATATTATAAATATAGCGCATACTATACTTACGAGAGACAAGATGATTGATATTCATACTCACATTCTTCCTTGTATAGATGACGGCGCCTCAAGTTTGCAAGAAGCGATTGAACTTCTACTTGCCGAAAAACAGCAGGGAATAACGGGTGTTGTTTTTACTCCTCATTTTGTTTTGCAAGATAAATCTTTAAACAATTTTATTGAGGAGAGAAATGCTGCCTTTAATTTGCTGAAAAAAGAAATAGAGAAAACGGGCTTGTGCCAAGATATGGAATTTTATCTTGGCGCGGAGGTTCGCTATGACCCTAATCTTATAAAGGAAGACCTTTTTGCACTTTGCATAGAAGGAACATCTTATCTGTTATTGGAACCACTTAATGATTATCCGTATAATTTTGAAAAAACGCTCGACGCAATTCTTTCTATGGGGATTACCCCGATAATTGCTCATGTTGAGCGTTTCAACTATCTTATTAAAGATGAAAAATTACTTTCCCGTCTTTTAAATAACGGAGTTGTTTTCCAAAGCAATGCTCATGCGGTGTTAAGTCGTAAATTTGGTTCAAAAGATGCAAAAAAACTTATAAAAAGAGGAATCGTGCAGGTTATTGCCTCGGATACTCATAATCTTGAATGCCGTCCGCCAATGCTTAAAGAGGCGTTTAAAAAACTTTCGAAATACGAAAGTTATTTAAAGCGTAACGCTCAGCGTATAGTTTCGGACAAACTAATTTAAAATTTTAAGGAGGGAAATATATGAAGTCATCGTTTATGCGTCGCTTAACTCTTGTGGCAATAGATATGTTTTGCTTTATAGCGGTATATTTGACTTCATTTATTATAACCGAATTCTTCTCTTCTACCAGTATTCAACTTGAAAATGCAACGCAGTATTTTATAAACGGGGCAATTTTCGGTGTTGCAATTTTCTTGGTTCGCTTTATTTTTTCGGTATATACAAATGTTTGGCGCTACGCTAACTCAAAGGCGTATTTAACAATGGTCTGTTCCGACCTGATTGGCGGAATTGTTGCAATGATTATAACCCGTGCGCTGGACCCTTATAAGATTAACCTTAATATTTGGCAAAGCGCTTCGGTTGTAGCGATGTTTTGCGTATTAACCTTAACTCTTCGTTTCGGTTATCAGCAATTTTACAGACATTTTAATGTAAATCTTGATTATATCAATAAAATCGGCGTGGCTATCGTCGGCGCAGGTCAGGTGGGAACCCTTCTTGCCGAAGAACTTAAATATAATTCCAATTCACACTATCGTCCTATTTGTTTTATTGATAAACGTGCTGATAAAATCGGCGGCAAAATTGCCGATTTAAAGGTTTATAAAGAGGACGAAGGAATAATCAACAAAATTAAAAATCTACCAATTCAGGAAATTTTTATTGCTCTTCCTAATATTGATAGTGAAAACGCAAAAAAACTACTTGATTTTTACTCAAAAACTGGTTGCAAGGTAAAATTATACGATTTCCCAATAAATCAAAACAGCACCGAGGAAAACTCAAAGCGTGTTGTCCGTCCCTTTAAAATTGAAGACCTTCTTTTCAGAAGTGCTCTTAAAATTAAAGACCCCCTAATGAACGATTTTTATAAGGATAAGGTCGTTCTTGTAACGGGCGGAGGCGGTTCTATCGGCAGTGAAATATGCCGTCAGGTTGCCAAGCGTCAACCTAAAAAACTTATTATTCTTGATATTTATGAGAATAATGCTTATGAAATTCAGCAGGAACTTATCCGCAGATATAAAGATACACTTGATTTAAGTGTTGAAATTGCGTCGGTAAGAGAACCTGAACGACTTGACGCTATTTTTGATTTTTACCGTCCGCAAATTGTTTTCCATGCTGCCGCCCATAAGCATGTTCCCTTAATGGAACACAGCAGTTGCGAAGCGGTTAAAAATAATGTTTTTGGAACCTATAATGTTGCAAATGTTTCTGAAAAGTATGAGGTTGAGAAATTTATTCTGATTTCAACCGACAAAGCCGTAAACCCGACTAATATTATGGGGGCCACAAAACGCCTTTGCGAAATGGTTGTTTTGTGCCGTCAGGATAGTAAAACTTCCTTTTCCTGCGTTCGTTTCGGTAATGTTCTCGGCTCTAACGGTTCGGTAGTTCCGCTTTTCAGAGACCAGATAGAAAAAGGCGGACCTATAACTATTACCGACAATCGTATAATACGCTATTTTATGACAATTCCCGAAGCCGCAAAACTTGTTATGGAAGCAGGTTTTATGGCAGAAAGGGGAGAACTGTTTGTTCTCGATATGGGACAACCGGTTAAGATTATTGACCTTGCCGAAAGTATGATTAAACTTTCGGGACTTCGTCCGTATGAAGATATAGATATTGTTGAAGTTGGTCTTCGTCCCGGAGAAAAACTTTACGAAGAACTTCTTATTAAAACGGAAACTCTTGATAAAACCGCAAATAATCTTATCTTTATTGAGAAGGACAGGCCAATAAGCCGTGAAGAAGTAGAAGCCAAGTTGGAAATACTGAAGGTTGCCCTTAAAAAAGCGCAAAGTGGGGTTGAGTCGCCTATAATTAAGGATGCTATGAAAGAGGTTGTTGAAACCTATCATAATCCCGAAGAGGTTAACCTGTTTGCCGAGCAATCTGAAGAAATGAAAAATACCAAAGAAGTAAATGTATAAAGTTTATTGACTTTTTCATAACTTTAAACTATAATACACTTGCCGAACAGAAAATTTAATAAATAATCAGGGGTGCCGAAAGGCTGAGATAAGTTTTACTTAAACCCTTTAACCTGATATGGATAATGCCGTCGTAGGGAGATTAGATTCTAGATAAAAAAATTTTACCGCACGGATAATTTCTGTGCGGTAAATTTTTTATAAAAGGAGAGAATATGTATGAGTAGAACATATCTCAGAAAACTCACAGTAAGTGCAATTTTGATTGCCCTTGCAACAGGCCTTAGTTTTATTAAACTTTGGCAGAACCCTTGGGGCGGAAGCGTAACCCTTCTTAGTATGTTGCCGATAGTATTAATTCCAATACTTTTTGGAACACGATGGGGACTTTTTGCTGCCTTTGTTAATTCCCTTGTTCAGTTTGGCGTTGGATTTATTAAAATGATGTCCTGGGGAATGGACGCTAGAATGTGGATTGGTGCCGTTGTCTTTGACTTTGTTGTTGCCTATACCGTTTTAGGTCTTGCCGCAATTTTCGCAAAAAAAGGAACGCTTGGCCTTTCTCTTGGAATAATAATATCTTTGACCCTTAGGTTTATAAGCCACTTCATTTCGGGATATATCTTTTTTGACAGTTGGATGCCCGAAACCTTTACCAACCCCGCCGTTTATTCGCTGGTTTATAACGGAACATATATGTTACCCGAACTGATTTTAACCTTAACTGCGGTTCTTATACTTTATAAAACAAGCACAATTTCCCGAATAAAGCATATGGTAAAGTAAAAGTCTTATTGTTCTTCCTTTTGTATTGCAAAGTTTGTCAATATATGTTAAAATATTTCAATAAGCGAATTTTTGCTAATACTATTGTTATGAGGAAATCAATGTTAAAACTTGAAAATGTTTTTTATAGCGCTGGCGGTGTCGATATTATAAATGGCATATCTATGGAAATAGATGAGCGTTTTGTAGCGATAACCGGACCTAACGGAAGCGGAAAGTCGACCCTTGCTAAACTAATAGCGGGAATTATAACCCCAACTTCGGGCAAAATTTTTCTCGACAGGGAAGATATTACTAATCTTTCAATTACCGACCGAGCAAATAAGGGAATAAGTTTTGCCTTTCAGCAACCCGTTCGTTTTAAGGGTATTACGGTCAAAGACTTAATTTCTTTGGCGTCGGGCAAAAAACTTTCCATTATCGAAGCGTGTCAATATCTTTCGGAGGTTGGGCTTTGTGCCAGAGATTATATTAACCGAGAGGTAAACGGCTCGCTTTCGGGCGGAGAGCTTAAAAGAATAGAAATTGCAATGATTAATGCAAGAGGAACCAAACTTTCGGTTTTCGACGAACCCGAAGCGGGAATTGACCTCTGGTCGTTCCAGAATTTAATTAAGGTTTTCGAGAAAATGCACGAAAAGAATAAGGGTTCAATCCTTATTATTTCTCATCAGGAAAGAATTCTTGATATTGCCGATAAAATCTTGGTTTTAAAGGCGGGAAAAATTGATAAAATCGGAACCAAAGACGAAATTATGCCCTCACTTTTGGGGGTTGAGTCGGGTTGCCGCTATGTTCAGGAGGAGAAGTAATGGATAATATTCAAAAACACCTTCTTGAACAAATTGCCGACCTTCACGAAGTTCCGCAAGGGGCTTATTCTCTTCGAATAAACGGTTCTCTTCACGGCAAAAACTCGTCTGAAAATATTGAAATTGTAAATAAGCAGGATAAGCCCGGTATTGATATTTATGTAAAAGCGGGAACAAAAAAGGAAAGTGTCCATATTCCTGTTTTGCTTTCAGAGTCAGGACTTAAGGAACTTGTTTATAACGATTTTCATATCGGCGAAGATTGTGACATTACAATAGTTGCGGGTTGCGGAATTCATAACGGCGGAGATGAAAACAGCGAACACAGCGGAGTTCACGCCTTTTATGTCGGTAAGAACGCTAAACTTAAATATGTTGAAAAACATTATGGAAGCGGTGACGGAAAGGGCAAAAGGGTAATGAACCCGACTACTGTCATTGAACTTGACGAAAATGCGTATATGGAAATGGAAACGGCTCAAATCAAGGGCGTTGACGATACCATTCGTGTTACAACGGCGAAACTTGAAAAGGGCGCTACCTTAATTGTTGGCGAAAAACTTATGACCCACGGCGACCAGTACGCCGAAACCCGTTTCACAGTTGACCTAAACGGAGAAAATTCGGGAACCCATGTCGTTTCCCGCTCGGTCGCAAAGGAAAACTCAAAACAACTTTTCGTTTCAAAAATCAACGGAAACAATGCTTGTTCGGGTCATACCGAGTGTGACGCCATTATAATGGATAACGCCTCGGTTTCTGCCGTTCCCGAAATAATGGCTAACCACACTGACGCTGGGCTTATCCACGAAGCCGCAATTGGCAAAATCGCAGGAGAACAACTTATTAAACTTATGACTTTAGGCCTTACCGAAAAGCAGGCCGAAGAAGAAATTATAAACGGTTTCTTAAAATAAATAAAAACCACACTCGGCGAGTGTGGTTTTTTGTTTACTTATTTATCGGCAAGTGCGCGGTCTAACCAGGTAGTTGCGAAGTGCATTGCTTCGGCAAAACCGTTTTTCTCGGTTGACTTGGTTACGTTATCAAGTTTCTCCGAATCGTTCTTTATAAGTTCAACCTTAATTTTGTCAGCAACTTCAAGGTCGCCCTCTTTGTGAGAAGAAAGAATCTCAAGTCTGATAACAAATTTTTCGGTCATCTCACCGAAATAAATAGTGTTTCCCTTGCGAACAAGGGGTTTATCTTTATAGGTTAAAAAGTCGCTCACGTCAGTTCTCCTTAATTCTCGTCAAGTTTTCCGTAAAGATTAAATCTGAAAAGCAAGGATTCATCTTCGGGATTTGTGCAGCGAATGGTAGCCTCTGAAACCTTTGCCCCGTTTAAGATATTAGCAATACCCATAATCTGACAGAGTTTAGAACGGAGGTTAAGACAATCGCCTTCGGCGGTTTCAAGGTAAACATCGCCTTTGCAATGGTCAAGCGCTTCAATAAACTTGTTAAAATCAATATTGTGAATCTGAATTTTATCCATAAAAATCCTCCTTATAATCTTCATACAAAGCAATTATATATTAAAAAACTCCTTGTGTCAAGAGTGTTAAATACTTGACAATCTCTATATATTCTTGTAATATTATTAGAGTTATATGCTATTTATAGAATATTCCTTGTTGGAGGTTATTATATTATGAAAAACGGCGAAAAGAGTATGGACACAATAGTTTCCCTTGCAAAAGCGCGTGGTTTCGTCTTTGCAGGAAGTGAAATCTACGGCGGTCTTTCAAACTCTTGGGACTACGGCCCTTTGGGTGTCGAGTTTAAAAACAATGTTAAAAAGGCCTGGTGGAAAAAGTTCGTTCAGGAAAATAAATATAATGTAGGGCTTGATTCTGCTATTATTATGAACCCTGAAACCTGGGTTACCTCTGGCCATGTTGGCGGCTTTTCTGACCCCTTAATGGACTGTAAATCTTGTCACGCAAGACACCGTGCCGATAAACTTATCGAAGATTTCGGTGGCCATGCCGAAGGTATGACCTTTGAACAAATGAGCGAATATATTAAAGAAAACGGTATTGTTTGCCCCGAATGTGAAAGCAAAGACTTTACCGATATTCGTAAGTTTAACCTTATGTTCAAAACCTTTATCGGCGTTACCGAAGACGCTAAAAACGAAGTTTATCTTCGCCCCGAAACCGCTCAGGGTATTTTTGTTAACTACGCTAATATTCAGCGCTCTACCCGTAAAAAACTTCCCTTCGGTGTTTGCCAAATCGGTAAATCTTTCCGTAACGAAATTACCCCCGGTAACTTCATTTTCCGTACCCGCGAGTTTGAACAGATGGAATGCGAATTTTTCTGCAAACCCGATACCGACCTTGATTGGTTCTACTACTGGAAAGATTTCTGCAAAAACTGGCTCTTAAATCTTGGTCTGAAGGAAGAAAATCTCCGCCTTCGTGACCACGAAAAAGAGGAACTTTCCTTCTACTCAAAAGCCACTACCGATATCGAGTTCCTCTTCCCGTTCGGTTGGGGTGAACTTTGGGGAATTGCCGACCGTACTAACTACGACCTTGGTCGTCACCAGGAAGCAAGTGGTAAATCTCTTGAATATTTCGACCAGGAAACTAATGAACACTATGTTCCTTATGTTGTTGAACCCTCTCTCGGTGCCGACCGTGTGGCTCTTGCCTTCCTCTGCGACGCTTATGACGAAGAGGTAGACGATAAGGGCGAAACCCGTGTTGTTCTTCGCTTGCACCCCGCTTTAGCCCCCTTTAAGTGTGCCGTTTTACCGCTCTCTAAAAAGTTAGCCGCACCCGCTGGCGAAGTCTTTGATATGCTCGCTAAACACTTTATGGTTGATTATGACGATGCAGGTTCAATCGGTAAGCGTTACCGCCGTGAAGACGAAATTGGTACTCCTTTCTGTATCACTTTTGATTTTGACTCTTTAGAAGACGGCTGTGTAACCGTTCGTGACCGCGACACAATGGAACAAACCCGCGTTAAAATCGACGAACTTGTTGATTATATTTCTCAAAAAATTCAGTTCTAATTAAAAACGGTGTATGGAATTCCATACACCGTTTTCTTATTTTATATGTTTCTTAACAAAACGAGCAATAATAATCGGTTTTGCCAAAGCATATGTAAAGAAATTTAAAACAACTGCCAGGACGGCTTTTTTGCGGTTTTTATCGGGCTCTTCGGGGTTATAGTAATTAAATAAATTGCGAATATAGACAAATTCCATAAAGAAAAGTGCAACAAGCAAAAGCGTAGGAATTAGCGGAACCTTTGCACCAATAAAAACAAGAGCGACAATCCACAAAATAAGAAATGTATTAAACGCAGTTTTCTTTTTCAAAACAATGCTGTCGCCAAAAAGCCTGAAATCTTCCATATTTGACAGTTCCTGCATAAAATATATCATAGCGGGAACATTTACTATCGGAATCCAAACAAGCCAGGTTTTAAGGTCGGTGCGGTCTTTTGTTAGTTTAGTATAGGTAGTGGCGTAAATAAAATACGCAATAATTACGCCTATTGTTAGCGGAATTACAAGTAAAATAAGCACCGCAGCAATTACAGTAACAATTAAAATCGGAGCAATGTTCTCAAAAGCATAAGAGAAATTTTGTAAAAATTGAATTATACCTGCCATAATGTTCTCCCTTAAAATTATTTTTCTAAAAGCCTGTCCATAATAGACGGACCGTGTTCAATAAAAATTCCCGTCGCAGAAGCGGTAGCCTCTGTAAAGGTATCAACGCCGTTTAACTTTTTACGACTGTCATAAATCATAAAGGGGACAGGCTCACTCGAATGAGTTTTGGTAAGCAGGGGAGTCGGGTGGTCAGGGCAAATAAGAATTCTATACTCTTCGCCCATATTGTCAAGAGCCTCTTTAACGGGTGCTAAAATCAGTTTATCAATAAGTCCGATTGACTTAACCTTGTTTTCGGGCTCGCATCGATGACCGCATTCGTCGGGGGCTTCAACGTGAACATAAACTAAATCACAACCGTTTTTAAAACTCTCGATTGCGGCGTTTGCTTTACCTTCGAAGTTGGTGTCGATATATCCGGTTGCGCCCTCAACTTCGGGGGTTTCCATTCCTGCGCAAATTCCAATTCCTTTAAGTAAATCAACCGCCGAAATTACACAACCCGAAACGCCGTTCTTCTCCTTGAAGTTCTCGACAACGGGCTTAGTGCCTTCGCCCCAAAGCCAAATTGAGTTGGCGGGTTTCTCTCCCTTTTTAACACGCTCAATATTTACAGGGTGGTCTTTTAGAAAATCATAACTTTTCTTCATAAGTTCAATAAGGGGTTTTGCGTTTTCGTGCTGACTTAAATACTCGCCAATAACCTTTCCGCTTATATCGTGAGGAGGGGTCATATTGCCAAGCGAGGTTGTTCCGCCGTCTACAACAAGGCAGTGGCGGTAACTAACGCCCGAATAAAAGCGGTAAATATCACTACCTAACTTTTCTTCAACCGTTTTAATAATTTCTCTAGCCTCCGCCGTAGAAATATCTCCGGCACAGTAGTCAACCATAGTCTTGTCTTCGTATTTTTCTTCGTCACTAAGGGTTACAATATTACAGCGCAAAGTAACATCGGTGTCTTTAAGGTCAATTCCAATACTTGCCGCTTCAAGTGGAGAACGGCCGGTGTAAGAAACGGTCGGGTCATACCCCATAACCGAAAGGTTTGCAACGTCGCTTCCGGGTTTAAGTCCGTTAGCAACCGTTTTACAAAGACCAACTTCTGAAACCTTTGCAAGAGCGTCCATATTAGGCTTGTCTGCAAGTTCCATAGGAGTTTTCAAGTTTAAGTATTCAGACGGGGTGTCAGCCATTCCGTCACAAAGCAACACTAAATATTTCATTTTAAAACCGCCTTATGTAAATTTATATATACATTATATTCCTAAAATACATTATTGTAAAGAAAAAAGACTTTATTATTTTTAAGAAATGTTATATTATATAAACGGTGATTAAATGTCAAAAGTGGAAATACTTGCCCCCGTTGGCAGCAAAGAAATGTTAATCGCCGCCGTCAGAAGCGGTGCAGATGCGGTTTATTTAGGCCTTGAACACTTCAACGCCAGAAGAAACGCCGAAAACTTCACTACCGAGTCTTTAAAAGAAGCGGTAGAGTTTTGTCACGTCCGTGGAGTAAAGGTGTATCTGACCCTCAACATAATGCTTTCCGATAAAGAAATTGAAGATGCAGTAGTTCAGACAGTAACCGCCGCAAAACTCGGAATTGACGGTGTAATTACCGCAGATATAGGCTTTTCCTGCGCCCTTCATAGCGCTGTGCCCTCGCTTCCTATTCACGCCTCTACTCAAATGACGGTTCACTCGCCTCTGGCGATTAAACCCCTTAAAGCAATGGGCTTTTCCCGTGTTGTCGTGTCCCGTGAAATGAGCAAATCCGAACTTGTTGAATTTTGTAAAACGGCTAAAGAATATAATATGGAGGTCGAGGTTTTCGTCCACGGAGCCCTTTGCATGTCAATGTCGGGGCAGTGTCTTCTTTCGGCAATGCTTGGAGGAAGAAGCGGAAACCGAGGCCTTTGCGCAGGTCCTTGCCGTCTTCCTTTTTCTGCCGAAAACTCAAACGGTTATGACCTAAGCCTTAAGGACCTGTCTTTAATTTCTTATTTAAATGAACTAAAAGATATGGGTGTCACTTCTTTTAAAATAGAGGGGCGAATGAAACGCCCCGAATATGTAGCCGCCGCAACCGCTGCCTGTCGGCAGATGCTCTCTCAAGGCTATGTAGATGAGGAAATATCTTCTGCTCTTGAAAAGGTCTTTTCCCGTTCGGGTTTTACAAGCGGATATTACACGGGAAAACTCGGTAAAGATATGTTCGGTATCAGAACAAAAGATGATGTTACTGCGTCGGATAAGGTTTTTGCCTTTATTCATACTCTCTACCGAAATGAACGCCAAAGCGTTAAGATTTGCGGAAAGGCAGAAATTAAAGCAAATAAGCCAATAACTTTTACTGTAACGGATAATGTAAATACGGTAACCGTTTCTTCGGTTGTTCCCGAAAAGGCAATAAAGCGACCGATAGACGAAGACTTTGTTTCACAAATGCTTTGCAAAACGGGCGGCACACCCTATTATTTTGAGCAACTTGTTGTTAGTATAGACGAAGGTATAACCGTCAGGGCAGGGGACTTAAACTCTCTTCGAAGAAAAGCCCTTGAAGAACTTTCGGCTATTCGTTCAAAAGGTGTTGATATATCGGCTGATTTTTCGACTTTAAATACTTCAAGTCCTAAAAAATCAAATATATCCCCTAAAACTGTTGTCAGAATAGATAACATTGAGCAACTTACCCAAAAGGTAAAGAAAAGCGACCTTGTTGTCGTTCCTATAAGTTTAAATCTTGAGTTACTGCCCCCAAATCTCAATATTGCCGTAGAACTTCCTCGCGGAATTTCAAACGAGAAGTATATTCTTTCCCGCCTTGAATCCTTTAAGGAAAAGGGGGTAAAGGTTGCCGTTTGTTCAACGCTTGCTGCGGTAGAACTCGCTAAAAAAGTCGGGCTTGAATATATAAGTGGCTTTGGGTTTAATATCTATAATTCAAACTCGCTGTTATATCATAAGAATCAAAATGCATTAGCAGCCGTGTTATCGCCCGAAATATTGCTTTTAGAGGCTAAAAAACTGTCGGGAGATTTTCCTAAAGGAATTATTTCTTACGGAAGATTACCTTTAATGCTCACCCGTAACTGTCCGATTAAGAACGGACAAAACTGCAATGAATGTTCAAAAAACAAAAGCCTAACCGACCGCAAATCTGCTGTTTTCCCGGTCCGTTGCAATAACGGTTACAGTGAACTTTTAAACTCAAAAGTTATCTGGCTTGCCGATAAACCGTCTGACCTTATCGGGCTTGATTTCCAGGTTCTCTATTTTACCGATGAAACCCCCGAAAGAGTGGATAGGGTAATAGAGGCCTACCAAGACAATTCTTCGCCCGACTGTGAGTTTACAAGAGGACTTTACTACCGAGGGGTAGAATAAAAAGAGCCTACTGCCAACGGCAGTAGGCTCTTTAAGTTTATACTATTTAGTTCCAAAAATTCGGTCTCCTGCGTCGCCAAGGCCCGGAACAATATATCCGTTTTCATTAAGGCGTTCATCTACATTTGCGCAGTAAATCTGAACGTCGGGGTGGGCTTCCCCTAAAGCCTTAATGCCTTCGGGTGCCGCAATTATACAAAGGAATTTAATATTTCTTCCTCCGTATGATTTAATCTGTGCAATTGCGTCACAAGCCGAGCCTCCCGTTGCAAGCATTGGGTCAACTACAACAATAAGTCGGTCGTCAATATCGGGGGGAAGTTTGCAGTAGTACTCGTGAGGCTGTAAAGTTTCTTCGTCACGGTACATACCGATATGACCAACTTTTGCCGAGGGAACAAGTGAAAGCATTCCGTTAACCATTCCAAGACCTGCACGAAGAATGGGAACAATAGCCAGTTTCTTGCCTTTAAGAACCTTCTTTTTGGTCTTTTGAATGGGCGTTTCAATTTCAACTTCTTCAAGCGGAAGGTCGCGTAGTGCTTCATAGCACATCAGCATAGTTATCTCTTCAATCAGTTCGCGAAACTCCTTGTTTGAGGTAGCCGTTTGGCGAATGATTGTAGTTTTATGCTGAATAAGAGGGTGGTCAAGTATGGTTACGTTTTTCATAATATTCTCCTAAATTTTTTATTCTCTGTCGGTTGCCTTGGAAACGATAAGATTAACAATAATACCAAGGATAAGTGCACAAGCAATATTAGTAATAAACACTTTTCCAATGCCCATAGCCATACCGCCAATACCCGGAATAAGAATAGCGGCGACAGTGAATAGGTTTGCGTTGCTTTCAAGGTTAACCTTCTGAATCATTTTAAGACCGGATACAGCAATAAAGCCGTAAAGAGTAATACAAACACCGCCCATTACACAACCCGGAATAGAATCAAGGAAGGCAACAAAAGGAGAAATAAAGGAAATAATAATTGCCATAATTGCAGTAGTGGTTATTGTAATAATGGAGGCATTTTTGGTAATAGCAACGCAACCAACCGATTCGCCATAGGTGGTGTTGGGGCATCCGCCAAAGAAAGCACCTACTATAGAGCCAATACCATCTCCTAAAAGTGTGCGACTAAGACCTGGTTCTTCAAGAAGGTCATTTTCAATGATAGAAGAAAGATTCTTGTGGTCGGCAATATGTTCTGCAAAAACAACGAATGCAACAGGAATATAAGCAACAGCAATAGTTGCAACATATGTCCAACTGAAATCCTTTACACCTTTAAAGGCATTGAGAAAAGTAAATTTGGGAACTGCAAAGAAAGTATTAATTCCAACACCATCTGCCACAAGTGCCTTAAAGGGAGCAAAGTCAATAACCTTTAAAGCATCGTTGCCGGTAGCGTTTCCAATAAGAGTAAATACTAATGCTACAATATAACCTGCAAGAATACCAATAATAAAGGGGATAAGTTTGGTCATCTTTTTGCCGTAAACCGAACAAATAATAACTACAAATAAGGTAACCATAGCGCAAATAACGGAAGCCCAAATGTTAGGTTGCATAACATAATACGAAGAAACGCCGAAAGTAACTTTCTCGCCGTAAGAGAAAACATCGCTAATTGCTGCACTCGCTAGGGAAAGGCCTATAAGTGCAACCGTGGGACCAATAACTGCTGTGGGCATAAGTTTATTTATCCAATTAACACCTGCAACCTTAACAACGATTGCAATAATTACATAAATAAGACCTGCAAAAGCAACACCGATTAGCAATCCTAAATATCCAAGATAAACATTAGACATCGCCCCTGCAAAGGCGGCTACCATAGAACCGATAAATGCGAAGGAAGAACCAAGGAATACAGGACTGCGGAATTTAGTGAACAACTGATAAATAAGTGTGCCGACACCTGCACCAAAAAGTGCGGCAGAGGCGCTTAATGCATCCGCTTCGGCAAGATTAGTGTTTGAACTAACTAATACCGGGACTACAATAGTGGCGGCCATAATGGCAAGAAGTTGCTGGATGGCAAAGATAATTAGCTGCGCGAATTTGGGTTTGTCTTTAACCCCATAGACTAGTTGCATAATTTTTACCTCCTGTTAGGCTTTTTTCTTAATTAAAAAAATTAAGACGGAATGCCTAAATATTTTATTAACCTATATAAATATATCAAATTATACTAAAACTGTCAACGAAAAAACAACAATATGTGACAAATGCACAAAACTTTTAAATCATAAGCAAACCCTCTCGGGTTCGAGTCCCAAAATATAATCTAAAAAACAAAACACCCCACTCTAACGAGCAGGGTGTTTTATCGTTTGGTGGACGCTAAGGGACCGACCGTCTGCTTCGCATACTTATGGCTTGTCGACCGTTGTCCTTGACAACAGTACCCGACTTCGCCGCTTTGCCTAAAAAACAGTACCCCGTACTGTTTTTCTTTACGGCAAACCCTCTCGGGTTCGAGTCCCTGTATTTAGACAAAACAAAAAACACCCCACTCGCTTGAGTGAGGTGTTTTATCGTTTGGTGGACGCTAAGGGACTCGAACCCATGACCGCCCGCACGTCAAGCGGGTGCTCTACCAGCTGAGCTAAACGTCCTTATGTTTTTAGCAAGGCAAATTATAACACGGTGCCTTTTAAAAAGCAAGGACTTTTTATTAAAATTACTGTTTTTTAAGGTGCTTTTCTGCTTTTAAAAGGGATTTGAGCGCAATAGTTGCGACAGTAACGCCAACAACACTTCCCGTAACAATATTTAATCCCCGTTTTACCGACATATCTGTATTTATTCGGTCAAGCAAAGCAGTCTGAAGAGAGAAGAATGACATAAGTGCAACAGACAGACTAAGAGCCTTTGCTGCGTAAAGGGTGGGACTGTGGAATTTTCTAAGTCTTAATGTATCAATTATCGCAGCACTTAATCTGAAAAGGGTGAAAATTGTTGCAACATATATAACCGATTCTCCGTAAAGATGCGACTTGTTTTGCCAAATCATCTGACAAATAAGTATCGCTATTGTCAGGTTAAGAACAAGAAGCATAATCGAACAAGTCCTGAAATCGTAAAGTTCCTTTATATCACCGGCTTTGCGTTCAAAACCTCTGTAAATCAGAAAAAATTTTATTAAGCAAAGCATAATATAGTATATGGCTACTCCGCCAAACCAAACCGAACGGTAAAGAATACCCGTAAAAATATTATAAGAGGCAAAACCGACATTGATTATAACACCGAGTTTTAAAAACAACTCAGTGCGAAACTTAATGTCGGATAATTTTTTATTACCAAGCGGTAAAAGTTTTTTTATAAATTCAAAAAAATTCCTCATATATATAATGGTGTGCAGTTTTGAAACTTTTTATCAAAAAACACTTGACAGAATAAAAGTGAGAGTGTATTATAAAACTGTACTAATCGTAATAGTACAGTTAGGACGACAGGAGGGCTAGGGATTGATAACAATAGATTATAAAAGCCGTGTTCCTATATACGACCAGATTACAGGTTCGGTTATAAGGCTGAAAACCTTTGGAATTTTAAAGGCAGGGGATAAACTGCCGAGTGTAAGAAGTCTTGCAATAGAACTTGGCGTAAATCCAAATACGGTACAAAAAGCCTACGCTATTCTTGAGGCAGACGGTGTAATCTGTTCGGTTTCGGGAAAAGGCTCTTTTATCTCTGAAGACAGTTCTGCCGATGATGCTATAATGACGGCGGTTAAAAACGAATTTATGGATGCCGTCCAAAATGCTGTAAGAATGGGTCTTGACCAAAAAACCGCAACCAAAATTTTAAACGACGCCTATAAAGGAGGAAACCGAAATGATTAAAGTTTTCAATCTGACCAAAGAGTTTGAAAAACACAAAGCCCTTGACAACCTTAACTTTGAGATACTTGACGGCTGTATTTATGGTCTGGTCGGCTCCAATGGTTCGGGTAAATCGACCCTGCTTCGTCTGCTTTCGGGCGTCTACTATGCCGATTCGGGTAATATTTCGGTTGATGGATATGCCGTTTTCAATAATCCCGAGGTTAAGTCTAATATATTCTATCTTCCCGACACACCCTATTTTTTCAAAAATGCTAACATTAAGGAAATGGCTAAATTCTATGAGGGAATGTATCCTACCTTTGACCGCGAGCGTTTTAAATATCTGACCGAGGTTTTCCCCATAAATATAAGCGATAAAATCGACAATATGTCCAAGGGAATGCAGCGTCAGGCGGCTCTTATGTTGGCTCTTTCTACCAACCCCAAGTACTTGCTGTTAGATGAAGCGTTTGACGGTCTGGACCCCGTTATGCGAAAGGTTCTTAAATCCTTGCTAATTGACGGAATCGAAAAAACGGGAATGACGGCGATTATCGCTTCGCACAATCTTCGTGAACTTGAAGATTTATGCGACCATATTTCACTTTTACATTCGGGCAAACTCGTTTTCAGTAAAAGCCTTGAAAATGTCTGTGGCTCTATCCACAAGGTTCAGGCGGCGTTTAAGTCTTTACAGCCCGAAATTAAATTTGAGGGGCTTGATATTCTTAAATGCGAGCGCACAGGCTCTCTTATGCAGATGGTAATTAGTGGCGACAAGGACGATATTATGGAAAAAATCAACTCTTTAAATCCCATTTTTGCCGAAATTCTGCAACCCACCCTTGAGGAAGTATTTATCTATGAAATGGAGGAACAAGGCTATGACGTCAAGAACATCCTCGGTTAAATCATATCCCGCTTTAAGCCTTTTTAAAACAACCCTTAAAAAGCAGACCGCGGCAACTCTGCTCGTTACGGCATTTAGTCTTTTAATCTGTCCGGGAACAACTATCCGAGAGGCTCTTTGGTATCTGACTAATCTCTATCCCGAAGAGAAATTTCAAATTAGTGAGCATCTTCAGTTTGCGTCGGTTTTCTCTCTTGGTTTGTCTGTAGCCCTTGTTTTCTTGCTGTATTTAATTAACTTTAACTTCCTTTTTTCCAAAAAAACGGGCGATTTGTTCCATAGTTTGCCTCTGACCAGAAACGAACTGCTTTTCTCCCGAGCACTTCCGGCCTATATTGGAGGACTTTTTACAATGACCTTGTCCTTTTTAGGCTTTTGTGCCGCAAACCTAATGCCTGCTGTAGAACCCGCAAAAGCAGGTTTGCTTGTAACAACCTATCTGCTTATGGTGCTCTTTTTAACCGCGCTTTCCGCCTTTTTGCTCTTGTTCTTTGTTTGCAGCGGCGGTATATTTGATACCATTATAGCGATTCTTGTAGTAAGCGGTGCCCCTGCGGCAATCGGTGCAATACTAAATTCAGTTGCTGAAAATGTCGCAACCGGAGTAATAGTAAAATCAAACTGGCTTATCTATGTTTGTCCTTTTGCCTTTGCTTTCTTTAAACTTGCGAGTTATACTGATGATTATCACGGCAATATAATTGAAGATATCGAAAAGGTAACCATCTGGTCGGTGCTTGGAACCCTTCTTTTCGCTGTAATCTGTATAGTCCTTTGCATAAGACTTTTCAAAATACGAAAAAGCGAAACCGCAGGTTCGGCATACTCGTTTAAGTTTTTGCCTTTTATCCTGGGACTTTTGGTGTCAATGGTCGGCGGTTATGTTATTGGAATTATCTTTTCGGGTGATATAGATTCGTTAAACCCACTCTTCTGGATATTCTTTACCGTTGGAGCAATACTTTGCGCTGTGGCTTTCGGTGCAATATCTACCCGTGGCTTTAAAAAGGTGCCCCGTTCTCTTTTAAATGGCGGTATTGCGGTGGCTATTATGATAGCGCTTACAACCGGCACTACCGTTACGGCCACTATTGCAGAGTCAAAAGTACCTAAAGCGGAAAATATAAAAAGCGTTGAGGTAGGCTATAACGAAACTGCTGTATTTGACGATATAGAAGAGATAAAAATTGTTGTGGATATCCATAAATCGATAGTCGATAATATCGGCGGTTGGGGACCATACGAACATAACGACTATTCTTCTTTTTCTCATAACTTTGGCGATTTTAGGCTTAAGTACACAATGAAAAACGGCACCGTAATTGAGCGTGACTACTATATGGCGCTTATTCAAAATAAAAGTACACAGTTGCTTAAACTTATGAAAACCGAGGAGTTTTTTGCAAAGTTTTCAGATATTACTTTTACAGATGCCGAAGTTAATTTTGATGCATACTTTGTTAATAAAGAATCAGGAATTACAAAAGAAGAACTCCGCGGCGTTCTAACCGCCTCTGAAACCGAGGAGTTTATAGCAATCTTCAAATCGGAACTGATGAAGGCCGATGACAGTGTCTTCAACGAGGAGTGCTATGATGTCAACCTTGTTTCAGAAAAATATTACGGACTCTATCTTCCTCTTTCTTTTACAAAGTCAATAAATTATCTTGAAAATCATATATCAGAGGATAATACAGAATTTTATAAATAACCTAAAAGCCTTGTCCATAGTTGACAAGGCTTTTTTATATGGTAAAATGTAGATATGAACAGAACCGAAAAACTTTATAAAACCCTTTTGTCCGCCTTCTTTTCGGCGGTAATCGTAATATGTTCGTTTATAACAGTGCCTGCGCCAATTCCCTTTACCTTGCAGACGCTTGGAATTTTTATTTCCTGTTTTTATTTAGACTTTGTCGCCTCCTTTTGCTCGGTTGCTGTTTATATTCTGCTCGGTGTAGTGGGTTTGCCCGTTTTTGCGGGTTTTCAGGGTGGCCTTTCGGCAATTTTCGGTCCAACGGGTGGCTTTATTTTAGGCTTCCTTTTTATTCCGCTCATAAACGGAATTTTGTCTAAACTTTTCGGCACAAAATTCCGCTTTATATATATGATTTTAGGCCTTATTTTGTGCTACTTGCTTGGCAGTGTTTGGTACTTAATCTATCTTGAAAAATCTTCGTATTTTGCGGTGCTTTTAACCGCTGTGTTACCTTTTGTTATCCCCGATATAATTAAACTGATTTTGGCTGAAAGAATTGCCCGTTTGCTTCTAAGGGCTACCGCAAGAATGAAAATCGGCTCAAAAGATAAACTAATCGGCTCACAAATAAAGGCCCAAATAAAACGGCCTGTGAATGTTTTTGTCTTTAACGAAATAGACTCTACAAACAGCGAGGCTGCAAGGAAAATTCGGCAAGGAACAACCCTTCCCGCAGTTTTTATTGCCGAAAAGCAAACTGCAGGAAGAGGCAGAAGAGGAAGAACCTTTTTCTCAAAAGGCGGTCTTTATATGACCATGGCCGTCGACTATAAAAATACTGACATAGTTAAAATTACAACCTTATCTTCGGTTGCCGTAGCCGAGGCTATTAAGGACCTTACGGGAGAAAATGTCGGAATAAAATGGGTTAACGATATTTATCTTTCAGATAAGAAAATTTGCGGAATTCTTTGCGAAAATGTAAAAGACCCGAAAACCAACAAATCTCTTGGAGTTATTATCGGTGTCGGCGTTAATCTTAATGTAAAAAGTTTCCCAAAAGAGTTAAAAGGTATTGCGGGAAGTTTGAACTCCAATAAGGCGACTAAAAATCTTCTTGCCGCAAAAATTGTCAATAATCTTTTAAACGAAATTGAGTCTGATAAAGATTATATTGAGCGTTATAAAAAAATGTCGATTGTAATAGGCAAAGAAATCTGTTTTGAAAGAAACAAAAAAACCTACTGCGGTCTGGTCTGCGATATAAACGAGAACGGAGAACTTCTGGTAAAAACCAATAATGGAGAAGAGGTTTTAAACAGCGGCGAAATTTCGGTTAAACTAAAAAAGTCTTGATTTAAATCAAGACTTTTTTCTTACTTTCGGAATAAATAATGAGGCGAATTTTCCTTTTCCCCGATTTTTTATATAGAAAAAACCGATAATCGCAAAAACTACCGCACCCACAAAGTTTACTATCAGGTCTTTCATCGTATCTATAAGACCTATGTCGATATATCCCTCAACAGGAACGGCTTTTCCGTTTATTGAAAGTTCGCTTATACCGCCCAAATGGATAGTCTGGTTTGTTTTGGTCGGGTCAAGAGCAATACTGTAAAGTTCGTGAATAATAAAATCTTTTTGCATATCGGTGTGAAGAAAAATATCACACCCGAATTCCCAAAATTCCCATAAGACCCCAATAGTCATAGAAAAACAAAAAGAAACAATCGAAACAAAAATAGGAGAGAGTTGAAATTTTATATTTTTGTTCCGGTTAAGCAGGTCAACAAGGGCAAAACCGACCGCTCCGCAAATAAAACCGTTTACCGTGTGAAGAAGGGTGTCCCAGTGAGGAACTCTAACATAAAAATATCCTATTTCGCCGAGTATTTCTGCGGCAAAAATGAAAAGTAGAATGATAATCTCAAGAACCGACGGAAGTTCAAGATTGAAAGCCCTTTCGCAAACAGCGGGAAGAAAAAACAGCACAAGAGAAAGTGCGCAGAAAAAAGCGGTTTCGAAATCTCGTCTGAATATTGCAACCGCCAAAGCGCTAATTACAATAATTCGCAAAATAAGATACACTATAAAGGTGCTTTTGTTTTCTTTAATATTGCTTTTTATCTGATTTAAGGAGATTTTCAATCTTCTCACCTCTCAAAAAATAATAATACAATAGTATTAAAATGTTATTAACAACTTGATAACAATATGTTAAGTATGATATAATAGTTTAAAATGTTTCGGAGGGGTCAGCGGTGCAGAACAATTATTCAAAGATGACCGAGGAAATAATTGAAAAAATTAAAGACTGCAACAAAAAGCCAAGTCTTTTGCTGCATGTTTGTTGTGCTCCTTGTTCAAGTTATGTTCTTGAATATTTAAATGAATATTTTGAAATAACGCTTTATTATTATAACCCGAATATCTCGCCCGAAAGCGAATATCTTTTTCGCCTAAGCGAACTTAAACGGCTAACCAAAGAAATGCCCCTGTCAAGAGCCGTTAAAATACTTTATGAACCTTATGGAGAGTCCGAATTTTTAAACATCTCAAAAGGTCTTGAAAATCTGCCGGAGGGCGGAGCGAGGTGTAAAAAGTGTTACCGTTTACGCCTTGAACAAACGGCAAAAATTTCTAAAGAAAAGGGCTTCGACTTTTTTACAACAACCTTGTCTATAAGCCCCTATAAAAACGCAAATTGGCTTAACGAAATAGGAAAAGAACTTTCCGAAAAATACGGCATAGAATATCTTTTTTCCGACTTTAAAAAGAAAAACGGATACAAACGCTCAATAGAACTTTCTGCCGTTTATAATCTTTACCGACAGGACTATTGCGGTTGCGTTTATTCAAAGGAACAGGCCCAAATCAGAAGACTTGAAAAAAACGACAAATAATGTTATAATATACCAAATATATAGTTTAGAAAGCAGGTAATAGTTTCATGAAACGCTTTTTTAAAGATATAAAGAAGTTTTGGAATTTTGTAGTCTATTCTTCAAATGCCGAACTTAAGTCCGAAGTGGCAGGTTCTTTCCTTAGTTGGCTTTGGTGGTTTTTAGACCCGCTATTATTTATGATGGTCTATTCTTTTATCGCTATTCTTATTTTCCAAAGCGGCGAACCTCATTTTCCTGTTTTCGTTTTCCTTGGAATGAACTGTTGGCAATTCTTTAGTAAAACGGTAAAATCAAGCGTCCGTCTTATTGTTGGCAATAAAGCAATCGTAACAAAGGTTTATATTCCAAAGCATATGCTTATTCTTGAGAAACTCGGCGTTTACGGTTTTAAAATGTTCGTTTCTTTCGGTCTTACCGCTGTTTTCCTTATCGGTGAAGCAATTCTTAATGCAATTTGGGGAATAGGCGAGCCGGTCGTTATCGGTTTTGAAATTTTGTGGGTTATTCCGCTCATAGCGCTTCTTTTCCTTGTAACCTTTGCGGCTAGTCTGTTTATGTCGCACTTCGGTGTATTCGTAGAGGACCTTACTAATATCATAACCGTTGTACTTCAACTCGGGTTCTATGTTTCAGGCGTTTTCTATTCGCTTGAAAACCGACTCCAAAGGGTAGATATGGCAGTTCCTTTCTTTGAGAAACTGACTATATTTGAAAGTTATAACGAGTTTTGGCGATTTGTAGGGGAACTGCTAACCAATGTTAACCCCCTTGCCCTTATTATGAGTGATATGCGATATGCAGTGCTCGGCAATGGCAGCGGCTTCCATTTTGTCGCTTATGCAGTTTGGTTTGTTCTTGCCGCTATTATTTCAGTTATCGGAATAAGAGTAATCTATAAGTTTGAAAACAGTTACGTTAAAATTATTTAAGGAGAATTAAAATGGCTGAATCGGTAATTTCGGTAAAAGATGTAAAAATCCGCTATCGCTTTCTTAAAAAAGTTTCCCTTATAAAGTCAATGTTCTCCCTTAAAAAAATGAACAAGGCGGAATATTTTGAGGCCGTAAAAGGCGTTTCTTTTGAGGTTGAAAAAGGACAAATTCTTGGAATTGTCGGTAAAAACGGAAGCGGTAAATCAACCCTTCTTCGTGCAATTGCGGGAATTTTCTGTCCCGATGAGGGAACTATCGACCTTCACGGGCACAATGTTTCCTTGCTTTCAATCGGCGTTGGCTTTAAAGCCCCGTTAACGGGCCGCGAAAATGTCTATCTTTCGGGAATGCTTCTCGGCTTTACAAAACAGCAAATTGACCAAAAGTTAGATGAAATAATTGAGTTTTCAGAACTCGGTAAGTTTATTGACCGTCCCGTTAAAACCTATTCAAGCGGTATGTATTCTAAACTTGCGTTCTCTATAACCGCAATTCTTGAAACCGAGATTATGCTTATTGACGAGGTTTTAAGTGTTGGTGACGCTAAGTTCAGAAAAAAGAGTTACGATAAAATGAAAAGTCTTATCGACGACCGTGACAGAACGGTTATAATCGTTTCTCACAACACCGAAACCCTTAAAAGTCTGTGTGATAATATCCTTTGGATACACGACGGTGAGATGAAAATGATGGGCACTACCGAAGAAGTTCTGCCTAAATATATTGAGTTTATGTCATAACTATGAAATCTTTTTTCAGTAAATTTAAGTATGTAAAATTCCGTGATATAGGTCATATATTTCTCTTCCTTTTCGCCCTGCCTATAGCCCTTATTAAAAGGCGTAAAAGAAAAGACCTTTGGCTTGTTTGCGATAACGGAAACGAGGCCGCAGATAACGGATATGTTTTTTTCAAATATGTTAAAGAGAACCACCCCGAGCAAGACTGCGTTTTTGCGGTGTGTAAAAACAGCCCCGACTATGAGAAGGTGGCTGTTTTTGGTGAAACCGTCGAGTACGGCAGTTTTAAGCATTGGGTGCTTTATCTGACCGCAAGGGTTAATATCAGTTCTCAAAAGGGCGGTAAACCTAACTATGCGGTCTGTAATCTTTTAGAGGTTTATGGACTTGTTAAAAACAACCGCGTCTTTTTACAACACGGAATAATTTTGACTGATATAGAATTTCTATATTATAAGAATACCAAAATGAGTCTTTTTACAACCTCTACTACAAGAGAGTATGAGTATGTAAGGGACAATTACGGATATCCTCAGGGTTATGTTCAACTTTTGGGTCTGCCCCGTTTTGATGAACTTCACGGGATAACCGTCAACAAAAAACAAATACTTATTATGCCGACCTGGCGTGAGTGGCTTGGAAATTCAACCTTAACCAAAAATATAAAGAAGAATGTTAAAGAGTTTACTTCAACCGAATATTATAAGCGGTATAGCGAGTTAATAAACAGCGACGCTCTTGCTGAACTTTGCGAAAAACATGGCTTTACCGTGATGTTTTATCTTCACCGTGAAGCCCAGCGTTTTGCCGATTGCTTTAAAAGCGACAATAAAAACCTTATAATTTGCAAATATCCCGAATATAAGGTTGACGAACTGCTTAAATCTTCGGCTTTTCTTGTTACCGACTATTCAAGCATTCAAACCGATTTTGCTTATATGAAAAAACCTCTTTGCTATTTTCAGTTTGATTATGAGCGTTTTTCAAAAGAGCATTATCATAAGGCTTATTTTGATTATGAAACAGACGGCTTCGGACCCGTATTTAAAGAGTCCGAAGACCTTGTTAAGTATATTGAGAAAATCGCAAAACAGGGCTTTGAAACTGAAAGTGAGTATATAAAAAGGGATAACGAGTTTTTCGACCTTTGCGATACTAACAACTGCGAAAGAAACTTTAAGGCAATAAAAGAAAGATGGAACTGATATGAGTTTTGATGCATCTAAACCGATTGATTTTGTTATGATATGGGTTGACGGAAATGACCCCGAGTGGCAAAAAGAAAAGGCAAAATATGACGAAAGGGTAGTAACCCTTGCAAACAGTGAAGTCCGTTTTCGTGATTGGGATAACCTTCAGTATTGGTTTCGTGCCGTCGAAAAATTTGCCCCTTGGGTAAATAAAATTCATTTTGTAACCTGGGGACATCTGCCTTCTTGGCTTGATACAAGCAACCCAAAACTCAATGTTGTAAACCATAAGGATTTTATTCCGGAAGAATATCTTCCAACATTCAGTTCTCATACTATTGAACTTAATCTTCACAGAATAGAGGGCCTTGCCGAGCAGTTTGTCTATTTTAATGACGATACTTTTCTGACCGCCCCTGTTAAACCTGAAGACTTCTTTAAAAATGGAAAACCCTGTGACACTGTAGCACAGGACTGTATTTTCTTTGGAAAAGATAGTGCGGGGCATTATAATGGGGCAGATGTAACGGTTGTTAACGCCCATTTTGATAAAATTTCTTGTATTAAGAAAAATCCTGAAATATGGTTTAACCTTAAAAACGGATTTAGAAATGTTGTAAGAACAGGGCTTTTGATTCCTTGGAAGTGGTTTCCGGGTTTTTATTATCAACACGCCGCAAACAGTTTCTTAAAGTACAACTTTAATGAGGTTTGGCAGGCAGAACCGGAAATACTAGATAAAACCTGTTCCCATAAATTCCGTAAAAGCGGAGATGTTAATCAGTGGGTTGTCAAGTTCTGGCAGATGGCAAAGGGCGAAGTTTCGGTCAGAAGTTGGAAATTCGCCGAATGTTATCACATAAAAGAAACTAACTTTGAAAATTTGCTTAAGACAATTCCCTTAGGCAAATGCAAAATGCTCTGCATCAACGATACATCAAAAACAATCAATTTTGAAGACAAAAAAATTCGGGTAAAAGAGGCCTTCCAAAAACTCCTTCCCGAAAAGTCAAAATTTGAGATTTAATTAGCGAGGTCATCATGAATTATAAATACAAATTTTCTATTGTAATGCCGACATACAACGTTCAAGAGTTTATTGATTTTGCTGTTCAAAGCGTAATAAAGCAGGATATCGGAATAAAAAACATTCAGCTTATTTTGGTTGATGACGGAGCAAAGGACAACAGCGGTGCAATTTGCGATAAATATGCCGCAATGTATCCTAATAATATTTTTGTTGTTCATAAGCCAAACGGCGGATTGTCTTCTGCCAGAAATGCGGGTCTTGAACTTGTTGAAGGTAAATATGTCAATTTTATGGACCCCGATGACCATATTCCTTCAAATTGTCTTAGCGAAGTTTGGAAGTTTTTTGAGGCTCATTATGACGAAACGGATGTTACGGCAATTAAAATTATCTATTTCGACGGCAAAACGGGAGACCATTATTTAAACTATAAGTTCCCCAAAAGGAATAAGGTTATTAACCTAAAAGAAATCTGGGACTGCCCTCATATGCATGTTGCAAGCGGATTCTTTAAGAAAGAATGCGTTGAGAATTTGCGTTTTGATACCAGAATATCCTTTGCAGAAGACGGTCTTTTCAGCCAAACTGTAATAATGGATAAACAAACTATAGGTCTTGTGTCTTCCACTCAATACGATTATCGCATAAGAACGGCAGGAGAGAACTCGTTAATTCAGGGTGCGGCCGCTAATCCCAAGTGGTATACCCCCACAGTAAAGCACTATCATCTTGGACTTATCAATATGGCGCTTGAACGTTTAGGTGAAATTCCTAAATATCTCCAGATGGTAGTAATGTACGAACTACAATGGAGGTTTAAAAGAAAAGAACTTTCTACAGGCGTACTCACAAGGGATGAAGAGAAAGAATATTTTAATTTAGTGTGTGAAGTGCTTAAATATATAGATGATGATGTTATTGAACAACAACACTATATTCATCGCGATATTAAACTTTTCGCTCTTTATCTTAAACACGGAAGAATTCCTGATGTTGTGGAAACAGAAGATGATATTATTTTCCAATATTCTTCCGATGCTCAGTTTTGCCTATCGAAAACTAAGGTGTATTACGATTTCATAGAAATTGATGACAGTAATCTTGTTGTAGACGGATATACTGTGCTTCCTGCTTTAATTGATGGGGATTTTTCAATTTCGGTTTTAGTCAACGGCGAACCGGTGGCTTTTGAAAAGTCAACTAAGAATGCTATAGAAATCAGTCTTGAACACGAGTTACAGAAAAACTATGCTTTTAAAACAGTTATACCTTTAGATAAACGCAAGAAAAAGTATAACATTCAGATTGCGGTAAACTTAAACGGCAAATCTGTTATTTTGCAAAGATATGCGTGTAGAAATTATGTCCGCTTTGACCATCGTATGAGTAAGAGTTATATGTACAAATGCGGTTGGAAAATTTACGGACACAAAAAGTCGGGTCAAATAAAAGTAAAGCGTTGTGGATTTATTGGACACCTTTTCGCTGAGGTTGCTTTCTTGTGCCAACTCTTATTATCTAAAAAATTTCGTAAATCTGCGCTGTACAGAGTCTTCTATTTCCTCTGTAATGCAGTTAAACGAAAACCGGTCTGGGTTATTTCGGACCGTGCGACACAAACGGGCGATAACGGTGAGGCTTTATTTGAATATTTGCTGAGAGAACATCCTGAAATTGATGCTTGGTATGTTTTGTCCAAGCAGTGTCCTGACTATAAACGCATTGAGAAAACAGGAAAACTTTTAACAAGGGACACCCATCAGCATAAACTTAAAATTCTTCTTTCCGATTTTATTTTATCAAGTCACGCTGAAAACGAAATTTTTAATCCTTTCGCAAGTTATTTTATCGCATACAAGGATATACTTTGCGAGAAAAAGAAGATATTTTTACAGCACGGAATAACTAAAAATGATGTTTCGGATTGGCTTAACAAATATAGTAAGAATTTTTCGGGCTTTGTATGTGCCGCAAAACCTGAACACGAATCAATCATCAACGGAAAATATCATTATACTGAAGATAAAGTATGGCTGACAGGATTTCCCCGTTTTGATAAACTTGAAGATAAAAGCGAAAAAAGAATTGTTATTATGCCGACTTGGCGTAAATTCTTGTGTAGCAAGTGGAATAAAGATACTGATGTCTGGATGCTCTTGCCCGGCTTTACCGAAAGCGACTTTTATAAGTTTTATAACAACCTTTTAAACAGTGAAAAACTTATAAATGCGGCAAAAAAGCACGGTTATTCAATTGATTTCTTTCCTCATCCAAATCTTCAACCTCATATCGACCTTTTTGACAAAAACGAGTTTGTAAACTTTATCAAAAAGGACACAAGTTATACAACAATATATAACAGAAGTTCTCTTATTCTAACCGACTATTCTTCTGCTGCCTTTGACTTTGCCTATCTTAGAAAGCCTTTGGTTTACACTCATTTTGACGAAGAAAAGTTTTTCGACGGAAGCCATGTCTGTGAAAAAGGTTATTTTGATGATGAACGCGACGGATTTGGTGAGGTTGAATACACCCTTGAAGCAACTATCGACCGACTCGTAGAGTATATTGAAAACGGCTGTCAGTTAAAAGACAAATATCGTCAGCGTATTGATAATTTCTTTGCTTTCAATGACACAAACAATTGTAAAAGAGTGTACGAAAAAGTTATAACTCTTAATAAGAAATAATTATTTGCAAGGGGCTTTTTGTCCCTTGCAAAATTATTGAGAGGGCAAAATGGAAAAAAGTATTTTAAAAAACAGTTCCAGAAATTACGGGTTAGACCTTTTACGAATAGTTTCAATGCTTATGATTATTGTGTTTCATATTTTGGGACACGGCGGTCTTTTAAATGCATTGTCACCACTTAGTATAAATTATGAAATAATTTGGTTTTTAGAAATTATGTGTTACTGTGCCGTTAACTGCTATGCACTAATTTCGGGATATGTCGGCGTAGAGTCAAAATATAAGTATTCTAAGATTGTTGTTTTATGGTTACAAGTATTCTTTTATGCGGTTTTAATTTCAGTTTTAATTGCCTTGTTTGTACCCGGTGAGTATATAAACATTGTCTTTAAGGGTCTTTTTCCGGTAAAAAATTGCGTTTATTGGTATTTTACCGCATATTTCGGTCTGTTTTTTTGCATACCGCTAATAAATAAAGCTTTAAATACTTTTGATGTCAAACAGTTGAAAATATTTGGAATTACGATTTTTGCCGTCTTTTCTCTGTTGCCGTGTTTTAGTAAACAAGATGTTTTTTATACCCAGCGTGGTTATAGTTTTTTGTGGCTTACCTTGCTTTATATACTCGGCGGAATAATTAAGAAGACAAATCTTTTTAGAAACACCAAATCATATATTTTCTTAATCGGTTATTTTGTGTGTTGCGCTGTTACATGGACAGAGAAACTTGTTGTGGAACTTTTGAAAAATAATTCAGTGAAATCGGTTCTGGTTTCCTATACATCGCCAACCGTTTTACTTTCGGCTTTAATGTTGCTTTTTTTCTTCTCTAAACTTAAAACAGGGAAGATTTTAAGTAAAGTTATTGCCACAGTGGCTCCGCTTACCTTTGGAGTATATCTTATACACGATAATCCTAATATAAGGAAACATCTAATTCAAGGAGTTTTCGAAAGAGTTGCAGCATATAATCCTTTAATCACTATTGCCATAGTTCTCAGTACAGTCATTTGCATATTTGTAATTTGTGTACTTATAGATTTTTTGAGGGACCGTCTGTTTAAACTTTTAAAAGTCAAGGAACGACTTTTAAAACTCGAAAGCAAATTTATAGGTAAAATCTGGTGATAAAAAGTTAAAAAATCCGCTTAAAACCTATTGACAAATGCTCTTTAGTGTGTTAAACTATATCGTAAGTTCTAAAGGAGCGATCGTTATGTTCGATTTTGGTATTGTTAGCATAGTCCTACTAACTGTTATTACCCTCGTCCTAGTGGTGAATAACGGTCGGTTCGGTTGTGCCTCAAGACTAAAATAGGATTATAACGCAAATGTTTTTATAATCGTATTTTATAGGTCTATGGTGTGCACCATAGACCTGTTTTATTTCTTTAAATCGCTAAAGCAAAGGAGAACACTATGAAATTAACAGGTGCTCAGATAATTATTGAAACTCTCATAGAGCAGGGCTGTAAAACCGCTTTTGGATATCCGGGCGGAGCCGTCCTTAATATCTATGACGAACTTTACAATAATTCCGATAGAATAGAGCATATCATAACTGCACATGAGCAGGGCGCTGCCCACGCTGCCGACGGATATGCAAGAGCAACAGGGGAGGTTGGCGTTGTAATTGCTACTTCAGGCCCCGGTGCTACTAACCTTGTAACAGGAATTGCTACCGCCCAACTTGACAGTGTGCCTGTTGTTGCAATCACAGGAAACGTTTCTACCGACCTTATCGGAAGAGATAGTTTCCAAGAAGTTGATATTATGGGAATTACTATTCCCATCACTAAACACAACTACTTTG
>SVPA01000013.1 GCA_015066085.1 Oscillospiraceae bacterium | reverse complement strand
TGTTGAAGGAAAAACCCCCGTTCTTACCCCGTTCCTCGATAAACTCGTTAAACCCGAGGGACCCCAAGCTCCCACTGAAGACGAAAAAGGCATTTGGAACGGAACAATTTCTAAATCCTTCGCAGATAAGAGTGCCGGTACCGAATCCGACCCCATTCTTATTCAAAACGCAGGTGAACTTGCTCTAGCTGTTAAAAACGGCGGTCTGGGCAAATACTATCAACTCACTAAAGACATCTATCTAAACGATGTTTCTAACGACAAATGGGCAGAAACTGCTAAAAACTCTTGGAACAGCGTTTCAACTACCGGATTCTACGGTACTATTGACGGTAACGGAAACATTATTTATGGTCTTTATTCCTCTAAAACCGCTGCAGACGATGACGCAGGTCTTGTTATAGGCGTTCCCGCAGGTGAAACCGCAACCTTCACTAGACTTGGCATCAGATATGCTAATCTTTCTTCTCCTTCAGGCACCGCAGGCGCTTTTGTAGGTCGTGTTAAAGAAGAAGACAGCAAAGCAGTGTTTACCCAGTGCTTTGTTGACGAAACCGTTTTTGCAAGCGGAGTTTATGCCGGCGGATTTGTTGGCTATATTAAAATAAGCAGCACAGAATGTAATGTAACTATCGACAACTGCTTCTCTTTGGCAGAGATTACTGCCCCAAATGAACGTTCATACGGTAAATTTTTGGCCAGTTATACCGGTAAATGGCAAATTAAGAACAGTTACAGTAACGGCAAACTTTACAAAGCATCAGGAAACGATAAATTTGTTTCTACAATGGCTCCCAATGCTTATGTAAACTGTTATGCTGTTTCTAAATGTGACGACAAGGATACCGTAAAAGGTAACTCTTGGACCGTTTTATCGCTTGAACAAATGACTGGTCCTGCAGCAAAAGACAATATGAACCTCGATTTTGACACTGTTTGGACAACCGTTTTAACCGGAACTCCTGTTCTTAAACTTTTCGCAGAAAAACTTGCTCAGACCGACGACAAGCCTGTCGAAGACGATAAAGGCATTTGGACCGGAGCAGTTTCTAAGTCCTTCGCAGATAAGAGTGCCGGAACCGAATCCGACCCCATTCTTATTCAAAACGCAGGTGAACTTGCCTTAATGATTAAGTCGGGCGGTAACGGACTATATTATAAACTTACTAAAGACATATATCTTAACGATGTTTCTAAAAAGAATTGGTACGATGAATCCGGCAACAACTCTTGGTTCTACGGAACTACAAGCATCTCTAACAAGGTTGCCTCGGTTGATGGTACCGCACCTAACTTCAATGGTCATATTGACGGTGCAGGATTTATAGTTTACGGACTTTATTACAACACTACCGTATCCGGCAGAAACATAGGTCTTATTCCTCAAGTATTTGATACAGACGGTAAAAAACGTGATGTATCAATTAAAAATCTTGGTATGCGTCACGCTTATATTAACAATACTGCGTGGATTTCGGGCGCATTTATCGGCCGTGCAAACGGAAACGTTATAACAATTGATAAGTGCTTTGTTGACGAAACCGTTATTATAAGCGCTACATGGGCAGGCGGATTTATCGGCGGTGCTGAAGGACATCAAATTAACAACCTTGCTCAGGTAGACATCACTAACAGCTATAGTAAAGCAACCGTTGCAGCACCCACCTATAGGGGTTCTGTTGTCGCAAAAATAAACAAGGCTTCTTTAACATTTAAAAACGGTTACGCTACAGACACAGAAGTCCATTACAGTGACTCTGACGTCAACACTCAGACACTTGTATCTGCAGACAATGAACCCTTTAAAAATGGTTACGGTAGCGTTGCCGCTAACAGCGCAAACACTAAAAAGTGGACCGTTGTTGATAAGGCAAATATGTATGGCGAACTTGCCAGACAGCATATGCCCGGCCTTGATTACACCAATGTTTTCCAAACTGTTGAAGGCGGCACCCCCATTCTTAAACTCTTCAAAGGCAAGGTTACCGGCGAAGATATAGATATTTCTCTTGATGATTCTGCTTATGAAAGCGGAAAGGGAACCAAAGACGATCCCTATATCATTAAGACTCTTGACCAACTTAAGTATCTTGTAGCGAGTTACTCAACAAGCGGTAAGTTCTATAAACTTGCTAACGATATTTATGTAAACGATACTACAAAAGCAAACTGGAAAGACACCGCAACACCTTGGTTTACCGAAGCAACCGCTGGTGCCTTTGCAGGATATTTCGAAGGTGACGGACACACCATTTACGGATTATATTTAAATCAGACTCCCGAAACTTCCGAGAAGTCAACTTATAAAGCCGGCTTATTCCCGTTAGCAACTGCGGGCGCTACTATCCGCAATCTCCATATTCGCAATTCCTATATTTCGGGTAGAAACGACGTTGGCGCAATTGTTGGTTGTACCAACAAGGAAGACACTACACCGGTTACCATTATGGGATGTTCTGCCGACGAATCGGTAACCCTTAAAGGCTATATGGTAGGCGGACTTGTTGGCCGTGCATATCCTGCACCTGTTGACATTTCCTTCTCTTACTCAACCGCTAAACTTGAATCAACCGGATATATATATGGCTTACTTGGTAACACCCATGGCACCAACTCCACCAGAAACAACTTCTCAAACTGCTACACTATTGGCTACAAGCCCACCCGCGACGAAAAAGGCAGATACAACAAATGCGCCGCTGTTTACAGTGATGTAGCATGTACTGTTCTACCTACAACCGTTGTTGAAAAGAGCGCTATGTATGGTAGTGCCGCTAAAACAGCAATGCCCGAACTTCAGTGGGGCACTGCTTGGTATACAGAAGAAGGCAAAACTCCTCAGTTGAAGAAGATTTCGGCAGTTAGCCTTGAAGGTACTCCCGGTGCTGTTTGGTCCGGATTTGTTGCAACCGGATTTGCAGGCGGTAAGGGAACTAAGGCAGACCCCTATATCATCGAAACTGCTGAACAACTTGCTTATCTTGTTTTGAACTTAGGTTCTACTAAGGATAACTATTACAAAATAACTCGCGATATTAGACTTAACGATACCTCTAAGCCCAATTGGGAAAAGAACGCAAGAGAATGGTATGAAGGCGGAGATATTGCTATAAGCACTATCTTCCAAGGACATCTCGACGGTGGATATCACGTTATTACCGGTCTTTATTTCAATAAGAAAGACGGTAAAAACTGCGCTCTCTTCGGTTCAATGACCGCCGGAGCAGTTATTGAAAAACTCGGTATCGACAATTCTACAATTATTAACGAAAATGTAAATCTGCCCGCTAATAAATATGCTTATGGTGCTGCATTTGTTGGTCAGCTTCACAACTGGGACAAAGACGGTCACGATGCGAGCAACATATGGACCGGTAGCATGGATGACGCTCCTATGTTCAGCGAATGTTTCGTAGGTCCCGGAGTAACCCTTAAGGGTAACGTTGTTGGTGGATTTATAGGCGGTTCAGGCGCAGGTGCTAGATTCTTTAACTGCTATTCTGTTCCCTCTATTCCCTCCTACTCTTACAGAGGCGGTTCCTTCTTCGGTGATGCTTGGCAAGCATACGAGTCCGGTATGGAACTTACAAACTGCTATGCTTCAACACCCGACCGTGAAAAGATTGGTAATGGTACTAAATATGACTCTCCTGTAGCGAATCCTAGATACAACAATGTATATGTTGACGGTTTACCCAACGACAAAATTACTATCGTTGCTTCCAGTCTTTATGCAATGCAAGGCGACCGTGCTGCAACCCTTATGAAGGGATTCGACTTTAAAAACGTTTGGAAAACCGTTAAAAACGGAACTCCTGTTCTTCGCGGATTTGCAAACGACAAGTATTCCTGCAAGCGCGAAGCACCGAAGGTAAGTATTAGTTTTGTAACCGGTGACGGTGCATCTCAACATGAGCCGGTTTGGGGCTTCCCCCTCGGCAGCAAGGTTCCTTATGACCAGTTCCCCACACCTACCCGTTATGGTTATAAGTTTGTCGGATGGCATGCGTTTGACACTTGCGACTATGAATTCAAGATTGAAACCTTCCCCAACTATAACTGCTATGTATATGCTAAGTGGGAAGCAGTTGGATTTATTCAGGACTTTGAGGGAGACACCTATCCCGAGTATGATGTTAACGCAGGCGCTCAGTATTATCAGCCCGGCGTAGCAGGATATAACCCCAAAAACATTCATACAGGACTTCGCTCGATGCAGGTACTTGCTGACGGCACCGAAGCCCCGATGTTCCTTGTAGGTTATAAGACACCTCTTGAAATTGGTAAGGAATACGACATTAACTTCTGGATGTCTTCCAAAGAAGACGGTGCAAGCGGTCAGATTGAAGTTCTCCACGCTCTCTATGGTGACGTTAACGACGATATCGTAGGTCACGAGGTTGGACTCGAATTTACCGGTCTTACTGCTGGCGAATGGATTCAGTATAGAATTACATTTGTTGCTAACGCTCCTTACATTGTGTTCAGAACAACCCCCGGCGTTGAACTCTTCTTCGACGATTTCCATGTTGTTCCCACAGGTAACGAAGGTGAAATCGGTAAGGTTGACGGATTTAACCCCAACCTCCTCTCACCCGAACCCGAAGGAGGACTTCTCGGCGGTGTTCTTAACTCCGGTAAAGAACTTGTAGAAAATGTTCTTGCTCTTGGCTTAATCGGAGTAATTATCCTCATCGCAGCAGCAGTTATCTTCCTTGCTATTATTGTTCTTATCATTATCATTATCGTTCGTTCGGTCAAAAATAAAAAGGCAGCAAAAGCCGCAGCCCTTGCTGCCGCCGCCGCCGAAACTCCCGAGGTAGAACAGGAAACCCCTGGAACCGAAGAGTAATTTAGGTTAAACGAACTAAACGGCACACTTCGAAAGAAGTGTGCCGTATTTTTTTATATCAAAAAGGCTGTGTAGATTTTTCTACACAGCCTTTTCTATTATAGCCGCCATAACGGTAATATCGTCGCTATGATTATCGGTTCTGCGCCTTTTGGCACAGTGTGCAAGGTGTTCGGCAAGGTGACGGGCGTCTTTCTCTTTCCAAGCCTCAATTTCGGCGCAAATCCAATCGGTACCTTCTCCCGTAACTCCGTCTGACATCATAACAATAATATCTCCTGCCCGAAGTTTTACGGTTGCTTTATCAAAACCGATATCCCGAAGAATTCCAACCGGCAAGGAGGTGCTTTTAGCAACCCCGCATTTTCCGTTTCGGCGGACAATGGTTGGCGCCGCCCCCGCTTTAAGCATATCGGTTCTGCCTGAAAAGAGGTCGACACAACCGATATCAATCGTTGCTAAAGATTCGTCGGTTGACTTAAAGAGCATCGCCGAGTTGAGAATATTAAGTGAGCAGTCATACCCAAAACCTGCCTTTAAAAGCCTTGTCATAAGCCCTGACGCCATTGCGCCGTCAACTGCGGCTCTGCCCCCCGTTCCCATTCCGTCCGACATAACCATAAAGGCTCTGCCCTTGCCGTCCAAAAAGGTGCTGTAAGCGTCGCCGCTAATACCCGACGGAGAGGCAGGGATTTGATATATTCCCGTATCAAGCGTGAGGTCGGCCCGTTCGGTAAGAGTAATAAAAACCTTACCTGCCGACTCGGTTATAACGGGAGGCTCAAAATCTCGGTCACAGCAAACCTCAATCTGCCTAAGCAGTTTCATTCGGTTATATTTAGTTCCGTTTACTGTTTTTGATATAACTTCAACCGTCATTCTGCCGTATCGGTCAATCGAGCAACTGCACTCGTCGGCTCGAATATCAATATTTTTAAGCGCTTCGGATATTTTTAAGGCGGTACTCTCGTCAAAGGCTTCCTCTCGGTCAAGTTCCGCCGCCATATCCTTGAGCATATTTGAAATTCCGTTAAACTGCTCCGAAACAACGCTTCTGACATCACTGATTCGGTTTTCCGCCGCCATTCTTGAAGCATAGTCGCTGTAAAATTTATGAACAGCCTGTCCAACACGGCTTGGGCGAAGACAACGCCCCAAAAAAGCGTCGGGGCCTTCTACCGCATCGGCTGCGGCGCCCTCTCTGACCGATTTTACCATTTCAAGAATGTCCGAAACGGTATCGGCCTTTCTTGTTTCCCAACAAGCGGTGCAAAGGGAACAGCCCGAGCAGGCTTCCTGTTCAACCCCGTGAAGAACCCAGTTAAAGTCGGGCGAATTTATTCGGGAAAGTTCCCTTGCGACCGAACTTACCGTGTCACTTACATCGTTTAAGGCGCCGGCGGCAAAATTAAGACGCATAGTGACCATTTTCTTCATAGAATTTTCGCATACCGTTTTGGTCGGAGGAGAGAACAGTTTTCCCGACCTCATAGCAACCGATTTTGGTATCATAAGAAACAGTGCCGAGCCAAAAAGCGACTCAATCAAAATTGCTGCCGACTGTGCAAGGTTTCCCCCAACCGCACTTGCCACAAGCGCCGCTCCAATAAAGGCGGCAATCTGAGCGTATTTTCCGAAAGAGGAGAAAATACCGCAAATAAGCCCCGCAAGACAAAGGCTGATAGCGGCGGTAAGGTCCGCCCCCGACAAAGCGGCGGCAAAACCCGAAACAATTCCGCAAACCGCTCCTCCGCCGGAGAAACGGGACACAAGAAGAATAAAGGAAACGGCAAGAATAATGCCAATCGAAATACCCCCCGGAACAAAGGACATAAGCCCGACAAGCAACATATTTACCGAAATCAGCAGACAGGCAAGGTCAACCCCTTTAAGTCCGTTTTTTACCGAACCTACCGAAAAGGTTTTTGAAATAAAGTAGGCGCCCGAAAAGGCAAGAACGGCTTCGGCAACGGCAAAAACACTTGCCCTTATATCGCCAACACTGCTGACAAGCCCCGTCGCACAGGTAACGATTCCTGCCGTTAGCGAACAAAGTAGCGGTCTTGATGCTAGTCGGGTTATAAAGGCAAGCAGAGCCTTTATTGCAACAACGGCAAAAAGCGCCGCAAGATACCTAAAATAATCCGAGTCTGCCGCAGGGACAAGATATCCTATAAAACAACCGAATGCGGCACTTGCTAAATAATCGGTCGGAACTGAGGCGGCAAAGGCAAGTCCAAACGGCATAATTTCCCCAAAAACCGCCCCCCGTGCCATAAGAAAACCGGCCCCGAGGCTAAGCGCCTGTTTTGCCGTTTCTTTTAAAATGTCCAAAACTTTAATTTCCCCCAGATTAAGCCTGTCCTTTACGCTTTCTTTCATTCTTTAATCTCCTTAAGCGCATTTTTTCAGTCTTAAATATATTATAAACTTAAAGGGAGTTAAATTCTGTAAAAAAAGCGTGTCGAAAAGTTAAACTTTCTAAATAAAGAAGTCTAAAGCAACCATAACGGCAAACCCGAACAGAAGACAGAAAACGGGACTGTGTTTTTCGCTGTTACAGGTTTCGGGAATCATTTCTCCGCAGATAACAAAGAGCATACTTCCGCCCGCAAGAGCCAAAGCAAAGGGGAGAAAAACCGACGAAAAAGAAACGGCATAAAACCCAACAAATGTGCCGACGATTTCAATAACGCCCGTAAAAGCGGCCGACAAAAAGGTTCTGACGGGAGAAATTCCCGCTTGAAGCATGGGTGCTATAAGAACCATTCCCTCGGGAATATTCTGAAGCGCTATTCCAAGAGCAAGGGTTATTCCGTCCGAAATATCCCCCGTACCAAATCCAACCCCTGCCGCAATCCCTTCGGGCAGATTGTGAAGAGCAATAGCACAGACAAAAAGCAAAACACGGTCGGACTTTCTTGACTTGTTTGCGCTTAAAATTTTTCGAAGCAGCGGTAGTGTTTTACCGATACCCAAAAGAACAAAGGCGCCGCAAAAAAGACCGAAAAGGCAAGACAAAAATCCCAAAATATCCGCATCTTCAAGGGAAGACATAATAAGCCCGATTATTGCTGCGGCAAGCATTACCCCTGCGGCAAAAGACAGCACAGCGCTGTAGAGTTTTTTGGTTGCCGACCTGAAAAAGTAACCGATGGCAGCCCCGAAGATAGTTGAACCGCCAACACCGAGTGCGGTTATAAGTATAACCTTCAAAAAGCATCACCCCGTCCATTCTATGCAAGGAGAGGCGTTATTGTACAAAAAAAGCGACGGCTAAAGCCGTCGCAACTGAATTACTGTTTGTTTTCGTTTTTCTTGTTCTGTTCTTTTTTGTTTTGGTCTTTTTTCTGCTGGTTGTTATTCTGGTTCTTGTTCTGGTTGTTATTGTTATTTTCAAACATTAGGTTCACCCCGCTTTCAAAAATATTGTTTGCTAAAAGCGGGAGGAATATTCTTTTTAAAGGTTTTCAGTTTTTTGGCTAATAATATATCTCGGACGGTTTTTGGTTTCCATATATATTTTACCGATATATTCTCCGATTACTCCGATACAAAGAATTTGTGCACCGCCAAAAAAACAGATAATTGCAACAATTGATGCCCAACCCGCAACGGTTGAACTTAAAAAATATGAAATAATCGACCAAACTATACCGCAGGCGCTTAAAAGCATTACAAAAAAGCCGAAAGCGGTAATAAGATGAATCGGTCTTGTTGAAAGACTTGTAACTGCATTAAGGGCAAGACGAAGCATTTTACTAAGCGGATAATGGCTTTTCCCCGCAACCCTTTTCTTGCGGTCATACAAAACGGTTGACGACTTAAAGCCAACCATTGGCGCCATTCCCCGAAGATAAATGTTGACCTCTTTAAATTTTGAAAGAGCCTCTAATGCGCGGGAAGACATAAGACGGTAGTCGGCGTGATTAAAGACGGTCTCAACGCCAAGACGGTTTAAAAGGAAATAAAAAAGTCGGGCGGAGTTGCGTTTAAAAAAGGTGTCGCTTTTTCTGCTTTCTCTTACTCCGTAAACGATATCACTGCCCTTTTTGAACTCAGAAAGCATTTTGTCGACCGCATTTATGTCGTCCTGTCCGTCACAGTCAATACTGACCGTAACGTCACAAAGGCTTTTTGCCTCCATAAGACCGGCAAGCAGAGCGTTTTGATGCCCCATATTGCGACTAAGCGAAATCCCTGCATAGTGAGGATTTTCTTTTGAGAGAGCCGTTATAATTTCCCAGGTGTTGTCACGGCTACCGTCGTTTACGAACAAAATTCGGCTTTTGTCCGAAATTTCGCCCGAAAGAATAAGAGTATTTAGTTTTTCAAGAAACAAAGGGGCGGTTTGTGGAAGAACGGCCTCCTCGTTATAGCAGGGGATAACAAGATAGAGAATAGGACCCATAATTTCACCTTAAATACCAAAAAGTTCCTCGGTGTTTTTCGAGGTTATAGAAAGCACCGTTTCAACGCTGACATTTTTAATTTCTGCAAGTTTTTCGGCAACATAAATAATAAGCCCCGAATGGTTAAGTTTTCCTCTAAACGGCTCGGGGGAAAGGTAAGGGGCGTCGGTTTCAAGAAGAATTCGCTCGAGCGGAATTTCCTTTGCCACCTCTTTTAGCACACGGCCGTTTTTAAAGGTTAGCACACCGCCGATTCCGATATACATTCCAAGTTTCAGAGCCTCTTGTGCCATTTCTACGCTTCCCGAAAAGCAGTGAACAACGCCCGTGGGCCTATGTTCCTTTAAGATTTCAAGGGTGTCGGCGTGGGCGTCACGGTCGTGTACAATAACGGGAAGAGAGTTTTCTTTGGCAAGAACAAGTTGAGCCTTAAAGGCGTCCTTTTGACGCTCTTTATTGTCGCTTCTCCAGTTGTAGTCAAGCCCCGTTTCGCCAAGGGCTATAATTTTTTTGTTTTCTTTAATAATTTTATCAAGACGGGCAAAATCAATATCGCCGTCGGGAATGTTTTCGGGGTGGAACCCAACCGCAGAGAAGCAAAAGTCATATTTGTTTGAAAGGGCTAAAACTTCGTCTATTAACTGAAAATCGCAACCGCAGTTAATAACCTTTTTAACGCCAAGACGGGAAAGATTTTCAAGAAGAGCCTCTCTGCAACCGTCAAAACGGCGGTCGTTATAGTGGGCGTGGGAGTCGATAATACTGCCTTTAGCGGCAGGGTAGGACGGAAGTGGATACATTATCTTATTTTCGCTCCGGGTTCTACGCCGTCTAAAAAGACAACCTTAATATTGCCGTCTTTGTTTTCACCGGCGAGAATCATTCCCGCGCTTTCAACACCGCAAAGGGTGGCGGGTTTAAGGTTTGAAACCAAAATAACGGTTTTTCCGATAAGTTCCTCGGGGGTGTAGTAAAGGGCAATTCCCGAAGCGACCGTTCTTTCCTTTTCTGTTCCGTCGTCAAGGGTAAGTTTTAGAAGTTTCTTTGCCTTTTTAACCGGTTCGCAGTTTAAAATTTTAGCGGCACGAAGTTCAACCTTTAAAAAATCTTCAATAGAAATTTCTGCGAGAGTAGCAACATTTTCGCCCTCTTCTTTTGCTTTTTGCTTTGCCTCTTGTTCCTTTGCAATTTCGTCAAGAACCTTTTCGGCGTCAATTCTTGCGAAAAGGGGAGAAGCCTCGCCAACGGTAAAGGAGCCCTTTGTGAAAAGGGTCGATTTGTCGGCGTTTCCGATTTGGGCAGAGATTTTCTCGCTTGACTCGGGAACAATCGGAGCAAGAAGAACCGAAAGTATGCGGATAGATTCAAGAAGATTAAAGAGCACCGCTTCAAGATAGTCTTTCTTGCCCTCGTCCTTGGCAAGAGCCCAAGGCATTGTTTCGTCAATATATTTGTTACAGCGCTTTGCAAGTTCTAAAACACAGGCACAAGCGTCGGCGTTTCTATAACCGTCTAAAGCCTTAGTATATTCGCTAACGGTTCGTTCTATTGTGGAGAGAAGGTCTTTGTCGCACTCGTTTTCAAAGTTTTTATAAGAAACGGTTCCGCCAAAATACTTGTTTGTCATAGCAACCGTGCGGTTGACAAGATTACCGTAGGTGTTTGCAAGGTCGGTATTGAATTTGTTTATAAAACTTTCGTAGGTAATAGAGCCGTCGTTTACAAAGGAAACCTCGCTTAGCAGATAATAACGCACAGCGTCGGTGCCAAAGCGGGAGGCTAGTTCGTCGGCGTAAATGGTGTTGCCTTTTGATTTGCTCATCTTATCCTCGCCTACAAGCACCCAAGGGTGACCGAGCACCTGTTTTGGCAAAGGAAGACCTAAAGCCATAAGTATAATCGGCCAATAAATAGTGTGGAAGCGGACAATATCCTTGCCGATTACATGAAGGTCAGCAGGCCAGAATTTAGAAAACTGCTCGGTTGAGCCGTTCGGGTTATAACCAATTCCCGTTGCGTAGTTTGAAAGGGCGTCAATCCAAACATAAATAACATGTTTAGGGTCGAACTCAACAGGAATTCCCCATTTAAAGGAACTTCTTGATACACAAAGGTCGGAAAGACCGGGCTTTAAGAAGTTGTTTATCATCTCGTTTTTACGGGATTCGGGCTGAATAAAGTCGGGGTTTTCCTCAATATGACGGGTAAGTCTGTCCTGATATTTTCCGAGTTTAAGGAAATAAGCCTCTTCTTTAGCGTCGCTAACCTCTCTGCCGCAGTCGGGACATTTTCCGTCGACAAGTTGGCTCGGGGTAAAGAAGGATTCGCAAGGCACACAGTATTTGCCCTCATATTCGCTTTTATAGATATCGCCCTGCTCGTAAAGTTTCTTAAATATTGCCGAAACCGCAGCCTCGTGGTCGGCGTCGGTGGTGCGGATAAACTTGTCATAGGTAGTGTTCATACTGTCCCAGACCGCCTTTATCTGTGCAGCCGCCCTGTCGACATATTCTTTAGGGGTGATTCCCGCCTCTTTAGCCTTTTCTTCAATCTTTTGGCCGTGTTCGTCCGAACCGGTCATAAAGAAAACATCATAGCCTTGAAGCCTTTTGTAACGGGCTATCATATCGGCAAGAACTATGTCGTAAGCGTTTCCAATGTGGGGTTTGCTTGAGGCATAGGCAATAGCGGTTGTGATATAAAACTTTTTGTTTTCCATGTTTATCATTCCTTTTCAGGTGAACTTTTGTTTTCAAATATTTTATCAGATTTGCCTTTGTTTTGAGCACAGGCAAGAATTCGTTTGTTAAGAGCCTTTTCGTCTATTCCAAGACCGCCGAAAATGAGCATATAAAGCAGCGCGGTCTGCATCCAAATAGGCGTCATATCGGTTGTCATATGAATAAGAACGGCGGCGGAAAGGGTAAGAATAAGGGTGGTCGCACAGTTGGTGCGCAGAAGTTCTTTACATTCGGTAACCTTGCGGAAATAGGACCAGACAAGAAGAAGGATTAAAACGCTTCCGATAACACCGAAACTAAGAAGTGATTCAAGAGCAAAGTTGTGGGCGTGGGTTGTTTTATAGATGTTAAGCGGGTCGGCAAGATGCTCGTGATAGAAGGTAAGGAACCCTTTTCCGAAAAGGGGATTTTCTTTTATAAAGCCCATAGCCTCGTCCCAGATGATAACTCTAAGGTCGGTTGTGTGGGTCGATTCTGAAAGTCGGGGGAGAATATTCGGCAAGAAGAAAATCATAACAATACTTATACCAACGGCGAGAAGGAACATCGCAAGCATAAGGTGTTTTCTTTTGAGAACAAGAAGAATACAAAGTCCTACAAAAACCTCAACAATAGCGAAAAGGCTTCCGCCAAGATACATAGCCCCTGCCGCAAAGGCGGCGCAGATATAGTATATAGCCACGCCTTTTTTGTGAGAGGTTACTTTAAAGGCGCAGATAATAATTATTGCGGCAAGAAGCGAACAGAAGTAGTTTGGGTTAAAAAACCAAAGAGAACAGCGGTACTCCGAACCGATAAACCAACTAAGCGGGGTAAGTTGAGTCGAAGTGTCGGTCGGGAAGAGGAGCATCTTTTCAATAACGGCGCCTACCGCCAAAGGAATTGCCGCAAAGCAACAGATATCAAGACAGCCCTCAAAGGTTTTTTCGGTAATAACGCTTCTGGTGTAATAACTGATTGCAATTATAAGGAAGAAAGCACAGGCACAAATAGCGCCTATATAATTCTTGTGATAAAGAGCAACAAGCAGAGAATATACCGTAAAGGCAATATAAAACCCTTTTCCGCTGAAAGAGAAAATCTTTTGGGCGGAATCCTTCTTGAACAAAAGATAAGCCCCTAAAACTATTATAACTGCGCTTGTAATAATATAGTGCAGAAAAACGCTTACAAAGGCGATATATATTAAGATTTGATGGTCGCTGATTTTATTAAGGGCTCGCTTAAGTATAGAATTCACCCACTTTTTAAAAAAGATAGAATAAGATTACTTTCCAATAAAGTATGCGGTAAGAAGAATAACGGTACTAACAAGTTCACAAAGGGCGCATATAGAAATGCTCATAAGCGAACCTGCTCCGCCAAGGGATAAACAGGCAAAAAGAAGCCAGGTTATCACCATTGTTATAATGTGCAGTATGTAAAGCACATTCGAAAGGGCGCGAAGTCTGAAACTTCCCGAAACGGCAGAAAGGAAACCAAGAGCCGAGCCTTTGTGGAATCCGTGGGCAACGGCGGTGTCCACGGGGGCGGTTGCGGTCTGGTGTTTGTGAGTTCCGTTGTGGTCAAGAATTTTAAGAGAGTCGGGATAAAGCGAATAATAATCGCAAAGCATCTGCTCGGTTATGTTCGGGTCGCAGTTTTCAACCAAAATAGTAACGTTTCGGTCGGCAAGTCTGCCGAGTTCGGTTTCAATATCACGGTCGATAGAATATTTAACTACAAACATTGCACAGGCGCGCTGGTCACAGGCAAGGTATACGGGGAAGAAGCCTTTGTGGAGAATTTTTCGGTCAACGTCAAGGGCGGGAACCCGAACGCCGTGAGCCTCCATAAGAGAACGGTTGCCTATCATAATATGGCGGTCGTCCGCCCAACCCGAAATACCTAAATTTTCTTCATACTTTACCGAGTCGGCTTCAAAGAGTTCGGTATCGCCGGTTAAAATTGAAGCGAAAAGGGGGTAAAGAGGACTCTTTGCCTCATAAGCGACCGAAGCGGCAAGGGTTATTGTTTCATCAATAGGATTAGCGCTTAAAGGCGACATATTATAAAGTTTAATACAGCCTTTTGGGAAAAGGTCACGGGAAGAAATAACAATAGCGTTGCTCTGTTCAATCTGTTCTGCCGAAAACTTACTGCAAACGCCTGCTTTTAAACGATGGAGGCGGTCACAAAGACTTGCAAACGGCAGCGAGTCGGCAATAAAAAGAGAGGGGGCTGCCGAGAAACACATAACAACCGCTGCGGCTAAAAGAGCGTTTGAGAAAGAGGCGTGAGAAACGCCGACAACAAGAGCAACAACTGCTGCGGCAATAAGAGAAACCGCCGTAAAGACCCCCGCCATTGAAGAAAGACTGCGGTCAGAGAGGGTGTTTCGAAGAAAGTCCGAAATTTCGTCGGTCGGTCTGCTCGAAGCGGCTACAACCTCGCCCTTAACTGCCGAACGGGCCATTGCCGAAGTTGTTGCAGGGTCGTCAATAAGGGTTATGGCCTGTTTTCCTTTTCTTGAGGCAACTATTTTAAAGTTGCCGAAAATTGCCGACGCTTTACGGTAGGAACAATAGTCATAAACCGCAAGAGAAGCAAGGGGCAAAAAGGCGTATTCAAACGGATAAGTCGCATTTATAATTCCAACAACAAAGTATATAGCCATAAGGGTCAGGGCAAAAGCAAGAGGGAGAGAGGCCTTGGTGTCTTTGGTAAAGGCTCCCTTAAAAGAGCCGAAAATATTATAGTTAACAATAACGGCCAAACTAAAAGCAACAATAGTTCCGACCGAGGCCACAGAGGAGAAAACATCCTCAAAAACGGGAAGATATAAAGCCCCTGTCAAAACCGCTAAAACACAGGTTATAAAGAAACGGGCTCTTGCTAAAACCAGGTCAAGTTTAAGGTCGCCTCCAACTCGATAAATGTCGGCGGCTCCCCGAAACTCGTTTATCTGAACCTCGGGCGCCTCTTGGGAAAGGTTTTTAACCTTGTTCTTTTGCTTTTTGGAGGAGGACCATACATCTGTCTCTGGGGCAGAATGGCTTGAAATATCCTCATATATCTGTTCGGGGTTTGTTTTAGGGACAAGGTCGGGAATAATTCTTGTATGATTTGACTCTTGCGAAACTACCTCGGAATAGGGGGTAGAAACCTTTTCTTCGCCGTCTATTTCGGTGCGACGGGCGGAAAAATCATCGAACAGAGTGTTAGAAAGTTTCGGGAACGAAACGGTGTCGTATTTAGAGGAAGAAACCGCAACATCGCCGATTTTAAGGGGCTTTTTAAACGAGTTTTCTTCAAGGCGAAGTTTCGGCTTTGAAACGGGTTCTTCGTCCTCGTGGGGCGTGTCTGTGCCGATTCGCTGTATGTCAGAGGGCTTAAGATTGTACATTCTGGCAATTCGTTCGTCAGCCCTTTTTTCTGCCGACTCTATTATGTTTTCCACGCTTTGCAGGGTATAGTCAGGCTTTTCTTCAACATAACTGTTCCCCTGTTCGTCCGAGATAAAGGGCATACATTTAGCGAGCAAACTGCTTGTTTTTACCGTATTTTTAGGCTCAGAAGCGGCTTTTTTGGAATCATCTTCTTTTTCCGCCTGAAAAAGTCTTACCGCAACGGGTATATCGTCATTTTTTAAAACCGGATTTTGCTCTTTAACGGCTGGCTTTTTTGGAGCAACGGCTTCTTTTTGGCCTTCGGCGGAACTTTGGGTTTCTCTACGGCCTTCGTCTACCGTGTTTTTAACCGAACTTAAAAGCGTTTCAAGAGGGCTTGGTGCGTTGGTCTGCGAAAAAACCGAGAACCGCCAAGACCTTGCGAAACGGACGCAGGTCTTGAAGAGGGGGTATTACCCGAAGCGTTCTGCCCGGTGGATTGGTTGTCTTTTCTATCAGAAAAGGGGGTCATATTTTCACCCTTTCAAAAATTTTAATAGTATTTATTTTCCGGTTCGGCTTTTAACAACGGCGTACATTAAAATTCCCGCCGCAACCGAAGCGTTAAGAGAGTTAATTTTTCCAAGCATTGGAAGACTGGCTATACCGTCGCACTTCTTTGCAACAAGCCGTCCTATTCCTTTGCCTTCGTTTCCGATTACAATAGCGCACGGAACGTCAAAATCGACAAGAGTGTAGTCATCTCCGTCCATATCTGCTCCGAAAACCCAAACGCCTTTTTCCTTAAGGCTGTCAATTTCGTTTGCAATATTGGTAACACGGGCAACCCTCATATATTCAAGAGCGCCGCTTGCCGCCTTTGCAACCGTAACATTAAGACTGGCGCTTCGGCGTTTCGGAATAATAATTCCGTGAGCCCCCGCCGCTTCGGCGGTTCGGATTATTGCGCCAAGGTTATGAGGGTCCTCAAGTTCGTCGCAGATAATAATAAACGGTTTTTCGCCCTTTTCTTTGGCGTAGTTTAAAATATCTTCAACCTCAAAGTATTTCTGGGTTGCAATAAGCACCGCAACACCCTGGTGGTTGGCACCCGAGGTCATATAGTCAAGTTTCTGGGGAGAAACCTCTTTAATAAGGATACCCCTTTCGCTACATTTAGCAATTATTGGAGCAATAGAGCCGCCCGTCATTCCGTGGGCTACTAAAAGGCGGTCGATTTCTCGGCCCGATTTAATCGCTTCCAAAACCGAATTTCTTCCGGCAATAATGTTATTTCCTTGTTCTTTTTGCTCAAAATCAGGCAAGATTTTTCCCTCCGTAAAGATTACATAAATATACATTGTATATTGTATATTATATCATATAAGGCACAAAAACAAAAGCAAAATTTTTATGTAAAAATTTGAAAAAATGAGGTAAAATAGTATTAAGGAGTGATAAATTTGAGTAAGATAGTCAAAATCCAGGGACACGAACTTTTTGACAGCCGAGGAAACCCAACCGTTGGCGTAGAACTTTTTACCGAAAACGGCGGTTACGGGTTTAGTATTGTTCCGTCGGGGGCGTCCACGGGACTCTTTGAAGCCCATGAACTTCGTGACGGTTCGGCAAGACTTTCGGGAAAGGGAGTCAAAAAGGCGGTAGAGCATATAAACAGTCTTATTGCCCCCGCACTTCTCGGTCATCTTTCGGAAAACGGACAGGAAACCGACCAAATAATGATCCAACTGGACGGAACCGAAAATAAGGAAAGACTTGGAGCGAATGCAATACTCGGCGTTTCGGTTGCGGCGGCAAAGGCAACGGCCGACGAAAGACAGGAACCGCTTTATAAATACCTTGCGGGAGAAAACGGCAAGATTTTGATGCCAAGGCCGATGATGAATATTTTAAACGGCGGGGCTCACGCCTCTAATAACCTTGATATTCAGGAGTTTATGATTCAGCCCGTAGAAAACACCTCTTTTGCCGAAAATATGGAAATTTGCACCGAAATTTACCATACTCTTAAAGGGCTTATCGCAAAAAGCGGTCGCTCAACTGCGGTAGGTGATGAGGGCGGTTTTGCCCCCGATTTATCGGGCGAACAAGAGGCTTTGGACCTTATTACCGAGGCAATTATAAAGGCGGGATATGATACCGAAAGGGTCAAAATCTGCCTTGATGTTGCGGCAAGTGAGTGGTATGAAGATAAGGGAGTTTATAGACTTCCTAAAGCCAAAAGACGAATGAGCACGGCCGAACTTATCGGTTATTATACCGAACTTTGCGACAAATACCCGATTGCCTCTATTGAGGACGGAATCGGCGAAAAGGACTTCGAGGCTTTTGCCGAACTTACCAAAGCGATGGGGTATAGAATTCAACTTGTCGGCGACGACCTTTTTGTTACTAACGAGGCTCGGCTTAAAGCGGGGCTTTTAGCCGGGGCGGCGAACGCAATTTTAATTAAACCTAACCAGATTGGAACCTTGTCCGAAACCCTCAAGGTTATAGGACTGGCGCAGGAAAAAGGTTACGCCACAATAATCTCTCACCGTTCGGGCGACAGCGAGGACTCCTTTATTGCCGACCTTGCGGTTGGTACGGGTGCGGGACAGATTAAAACGGGAGCCCCCTGCCGAAGCGAGAGGGTCTCAAAGTATAACCGCCTTTTAATGATTGAAAGCAAAATGAAATAAAACGAAAAAAGCAAGAATTTTTGTTCTTGCTTTTTTGTTTTTAAAGGGGAAACAAAGCAATAATTGTGTTGATTTTTCGGGGTTGCTTTGATATAATATTTATTATACTAAAACAGGAGGGCAGATATGGGAAAAATCGTTTCGGTTGTAAACCAAAAGGGCGGTGTCGGTAAGACCACAACGGCGGTCAACCTTGCCGCAGGAATAGGCAAACTCGGCTTTAAGGTTCTTCTTGTAGATGCCGACCCTCAGGGAAATTCGACCTCTGCCTACGGAATAGATAAACAGAAACTTTCCGCCTCGGTTTATGACCTTTTAATAGGTCGGGCAAAGGCTAAAGAGGCTATTCTTGAGACCGATTTTGAGGGCGTTGATATAATCCCCTGTAATATGAACCTTGCGGGAGCAGAGGTTGAACTTATTTCGCTTGAACACCGAGAGGCTCAACTCAAAAATGCCCTGGTGCTTATCAAGGGCGACTACGATTTTATTTTTATCGACTGTCCGCCTTCTCTCGGACTTATAACAATAAATTCTCTTTGTGCAAGTGACAGTGTGCTTGTCCCTATCCAGTGTGAATATTTTGCTCTTGAGGGTCTTTCCCAACTTATTTCAACCATTCGCCAGATAAAGAGAATTTACAACCCGAGAATTGAAATTGAGGGAATTTTGCTAACAATGTTTGACGGAAGACTTAACCTTACCCAACAGGTTGTTGCCGAGGTTAAAAAGTTTTTCCCGAAAGAACTTTTTGCTACAACAATTCCCCGTGCTGTGCGTCTTTCCGAAGCCCCAAGCCACGGTAAACCGATACAGTACTATGACCCGAAAAACAAGGGCGGTAAAGCCTATGACGATTTGGCGAAAGAATTCGTAAAACGAAACGGAAGGTGACAAGATGGCAGCAAGTAAAGGTCTTGGAAAAGGGCTGAACTCTCTTTTCGATATCAATACAGAAGAGTCGGGCGTTACCGAAGTAATGCTTTCGGAAATTGAACCTAACCGCGACCAACCGAGAAAAGATTTCGACGAAACGGCTTTAAATGAACTTGCCGATTCGATAAGAAAACACGGACTTCTTCAGCCGATTCTTGTTAGAAGCAAGGCTTCGGGCGGTTACGAAATAATTGCGGGCGAACGCCGTTGGCGTGCCTGTCGAATTGCCGAACTTCGCACCGTCCCGGTTGTTATCCGTGAAATGAGTGAGCGTCAGGTTATGGAGGTTGCTCTCATAGAAAATCTTCAGCGTGAGGATTTAAACGCCGTTGAAGAGGCTCTCGGCTACCGCTCTTTAATGGTTTCCTACGGACTGACCCAGGAAGATGTTGCGGCCGCTATGGGAAAATCCCGTTCCGCCGTTGCAAACACTTTAAGGCTTTTAGAACTAACCCCAAGCGAAACCGAATATCTTAAAACAGGCAAATTTTCGGCGGGCCACGCAAGAACGCTTCTTAGCGCAGAAAAGGGTTCTGCCTTACGAAGTGAAATGCTGAAAGCGGCATTAAACGGGGCGTCGGTAAGAGACCTTGAAAATATGCTTAAAGCGGGCAAAGGCTCGGCAAAAAAAGCAAAAGAAGTTGCGCTTGACAACTTCTGTAAAGAGGTTGAACTTGCAATCCAGAACGAACTTGGCAGAAGGGTTAAAATAGTTCAAAAAGGCAAAGAAAAAGGAACCCTTACTATTGAGTTTTACAGCAAAAAAGAACTTGAAGATTTTGCAAAAAGATTAACAGATTAGAGGTAAAAGAATGTTAGACATTAAAATTGTCCGTCAGGACCCCGAAAGAGTAAAAACCGCAGTAAAAAACCGTCAGGGAAATCTCGACAAAGAAATTGACCAACTTTTAGAAATTGATGTTCAGCGTCGTGAAATTATCACCGCCGTTGAGGAACTTAAAGCAAAACAGAACTCGGTTTCTAAAATGATTCCGCAGTATAAAAAAGAGGGTAAAGATGTTTCGGCTATTTTCGCCGAGATGAAAACCCTTTCCGAAAAAATTAAGGAAGACGACGCAAAACTCAGTGAACTTGACGCAAAACAGCGTGAACTTCTTCTTATGATTCCTAATATTCCCTCAAGCACCGTGCCTGTCGGCGCAGATGATTCTTGCAACCCCGAAATCAGAAGAAACGGAACCCCCAAAGAGTTTGATTTTGAGCCAAAGGCGCATTGGGATATTGGTCAAAACCTTGGAATTTTGGACCCCGAAACCGCCGCAAAGGTTACGGGAACCCGTTTCCATTTTTATAAGGGTCTGGGTGCCAGGCTCGAGAGAGCAATTATCTCCTATTTCCTTGATACCCATACCGAGCATGGCTATACCGAGATACTCCCTCCCTTTATGGCAAACCGTGCTTCAATGACCGCAACGGGACAACTTCCAAAATTTGAGGAAGACGCTTTCAAACTCTCTAACGGAGAATATTTCCTTATTCCTACCGCCGAAGTTCCGGTTACCAATATGCACCGTGACGAAATTTTAGAGGGTTCGGCTCTGCCTATAAAATACTGCGCTTACTCGGCTTGTTTCCGTGCCGAAGCGGGTTCTGCGGGAAGAGATACAAGAGGTCTTATCCGTCAGCACCAGTTTAACAAGGTTGAACTTGTTAAATTTGCCGACCCCGAAAATTCCTATGAAGAACTTGAAAAATTAACCGCCGACGCCGAGCGAGTTCTTGCGGGGCTCGGTCTTCCCTACAGGGTGGTTTGTCTTTGCACGGGCGACCTTGGTTTCTCAAGTGCTAAAACCTATGATATTGAGGTTTGGATGCCCTCTTATAACAGATATGTTGAAATTTCTTCCTGTTCTAATTTTGAGGACTATCAGGCTCGCCGTGGTTCTATCCGCTTTAAAAAGGCCCAGGGCGAAAAAGCCCGGTTCGTTCACACCCTTAACGGTTCGGGCGTTGCGGTTGGAAGAACGGTTGCGGCAATTCTTGAAAACTTCCAGAATGCCGACGGCTCGGTTACTGTTCCCGAAGCCCTTCGCAAATATATGGGCTGTGACATTATAAAATAGTCGGTTTATCCCTAATAATTTTATTTGGAGGCATTATTATGTTTTGCAAAAATTGCGGCACCGAAATAGAAGACGGAGCAGTTCTTTGTCCGAACTGCTTAGCATCAGAAGAAAAAACCGAAGATACATCATTACCTTTAGAAACTAACGAAACCCCAAAAAAGAAAAAAGCAAAACTCCGATAATTGTTACAATTATTGTTGCGGCAATTTTGGTTCTTTTCTGTGTGCTTCCCTGTATAATAGGTATTATTATTGCCATTTTGGGCGGCGGAATGTCCGCTGTTACCGCGTGGTTCAAAGTAAAAACTCCCGAGGCTGATTTCAGTCCTAATAATTCGATTGTCGAGGAGTTTGAAGATGAAGAAAGCGACGAGGATTCCTTTGCAAACAACGAGCAAGAGGAAAACCAAAGCGATTCCGAGAACATTTTCTACAACCCCAACAATACGGGAATTACGGTAGGCGAAGTTACAGTTCTTCCAACCTTTGTTAAATGGGAGACCGACGGTTCGCTCTTTGTCAGATGTAATATCGTAAACGGAAGACCTTATCAAGTTTATGACCTTAAACTTACAAACTTAAAAATTTACAATGCTTATAATCAACTTGTTGCCGAAGGCGATTTTGGCGAATTTGAGGGAGTCAGTATTTCCTCTTTCACTTATGTAGACGCGGTGGAACTTACCTTCCCCAGTGAATGTGTATATGGCTACGGAACAGATATTACCTCAATTACATACGAAAGCACCTTTGAATTCAAGGAAGAAACTTTTTAAATAAAACTTAAAAAGACCGCTGATATGCGTCGCATATCAGCGGTCTCTCTTTTTATACAGTCGGAACTTCGCCGTCAACAACCTGTTTCATAAGGCTTTTTGCCTTGTCGACTGTTTCCTGGTCGGGAATCATTACATAGGCTTTAAGACCGAGCGAATAACACTTTCTTGAAGCCCCCGCCCCCGAAACAGAATAGGAGGTAACGTTCCATTTTGTTGATTTATTTATTTGATTTCTTACAAGTTTTGCGATTTCTTCGTAAGGAATACTTGTTTCAAAACTACCCTTAATTCCGTCAAGGGTTTCGGTGTATCCCGTCAGTATTGCGGGACTGCACATCTTGTTAATTACCCCTTTTATAACCTCCATCTGATGTTTGCCTCTTTGTCGGTCACCGCCCGGAAGTTGCTTTCTTGCCCTTGCAAAGTGAAGTGCCGACTGACCGTCGAGGAAGTTATCTCCCTTTTTATAGACATATGCTAAACCGACCTTAAAATTATAATCCGAATGGACCGTAATTCCGCCAAGGGCGTCGATAATATCTTTAAAGCCGTCAAAATTAACCTTGAAATAGTAGTCGATTTCGGTGTCGTAAAGCATTTCAAGAGTTTCCATACTTACGTTTATTCCGTAAATTCCCGCATGGGTCAGTTTGTCAAGGGAACCCTTTGAGTTTGAAAGGGGAACATAATAATCTCTAGGGGTTGAAACAAGTAAAATCTGTCCCGTTTCAACATTAACGGTTGCGAGAATATTAACGTCGCTTCGGCTTCTTTTGGTAATTTTACCTGTTGTATCAATTCCGCTGAAATAAACCGTAAAGACCGAATCGTTAAGTTTAGAAACCTCGTTATCCTCAACAAAAGCCGATTCCTTTTCAATATGAATTGTGCAAAGTTCGCGAATCTTGCTTAAATCTTCCTCGTGGTCCTCTATATCTTCAAGCAGGTCTAAAAATCCCTTGTTTATCACTACCGCATCGGTGCTTTTTGAAGACAAAAGGGAGTCCATAAGTTCGCCAAGCCCGTCAAATTCTTCTGTTTTTGGCATTTCAGATAAGGTCTTTTCAATCTCCTCAAGCGCCATATCGGTGTTTTCTCGGTCAAGAACTGCAAGAATTGCAAAACCGTAACTTAAAGCGTCTGAAAGTTCTTTTGCGGGGTCGTCCTTTCTAACAAAAACGCCAATTTCGGCATATTCTGCCGAGGGTTTTGAAATATGACTGAGTGCCGCCGCACCCGACGCAATATAATATCCGCTTATAATCTGCACCGCAAGAATAAGCGCCGCAAGAAGCGTTCCGATAACGGCACGGACCTTGTGTGACGGCTCTCTTGTGAGCAAATAAACACTTGCCGAAAGAAAGAAAAGCATAGCCGAAACCGCAAGGATTACCCCCGCCGTTAAAAGACCTGTACAAATCAGTAAAACTACAAAGGCTACCGAGAAGACAAGCAGAACTGCCGTTATAATCAGTCCATATAGTTGTTTTTTTAAAGTTTCTTTCATAAAAACCTCAAACTGTTTATTTATTTGCTTTTAAGGGAAAAGTTGACCTTTTCGCCCCGTTTTATACGTTCGCAAAATTCCGCAGTGGCGGTAAAGAGGGCATCGCCCGAGGAGTTGATTGCCGTTTCAAGCGAGTCCTGAACAACGCCGATTATAAAGCCGACGCCAACCACCTGCATTGCGATATCCGAGCCGACTCCAAGCAGAGAACAAGCCATTGGTATTAAAAGCAGAGAGCCTCCCGCAACCCCTGAAGCGCCGCAAGCGCCCAAAGTAGCGATAAAACTTAAGATAATTGCAATAAGGAAATTAACCTCTATTCCTTGAGAGTGGGCGGCGGCTAAAGACATAACCGTAATTGTAATTGCCGCCCCGTCCATATTTATGGTAGCGCCAAGAGGGATAGACACAGAGTAGTATTCCCTGTCAAGCCCAAGACTTTCACAAAGTTTCATATTAACGGGAATATTTGCGGCGGAACTGCGGGTAAAGAAGGCGGTAAGACCCGATTCTTTAAAGCATTTAAGAACAAGGGGGTAGGGATTGCGTTTTAAGGCGATTCCGACAATAAGCGGGTCAACAATAAGAGCAACCGCTAACATACAACCAACTAAAACGAGAAGAATTTTTCCGTAGTCGGTAAAAATTTCAAGGCCGTATTCTCCAACCGAGCCGTAAACAAGGCCTAAAATTCCAAAGGGGGCGAGTTGAATTACAAAACCGACCGTTTTGGAAACCGCCGCCGAAATATCGTTTAAAACCTCTTTTGTTTTATCCCCCGCAATAGCACGGAAAGCAAGACCTAAAACTACCGACCAGGTCAGAATTCCGACATAGTTTCCGTTTATCAAAGCACTAACGGGGTTTTGAACCATATTAGTAAGAAGTGTTCCGAAAACCTCGCCAAGCCCCGTCGGAGCCGACTGCTCAGAGGCCTCAGCAAGAGGCAGAGTAACGGGGAAAAGATAACTTGCAATAACTGCGACTACGGCGGCTAAAAAGGTGCTTAGCAGATAGAAAATAACAACCGTTTTAAACCTTGAGCCAATTCCTTTTCCTGCCGAGGCAATAGAGGATATAACCAAAACAAAAACTAAAACTGGGGCAATTGCTTTAAGGGCGCCGACGAAAATATCGCCGAATAGGCTTATAAAGGCCAACTGTTTTGCAAAAAGACCTAAACAGACGCCGATTACAAGACCGATAGCAATTCGTAAAATAAGAGGAGTGCCGGTATAAAATCCTATAACTTTTTTCATATCTTTCTCCTATAAATAATGTATATATTCATTTTATACATTATCACGCTTAAAGTCAACAGATGAGTTAGATAATAATTCTTGAAAAAGCAGGGAAGAAGTAATATAATGAAAGAAGTATATAATATCGCTTTAGGGGGTATAATATAATGTTAGCGGCACAAATTACGGCGGTCTTGGTTTTTGTTGTCATGTTCGTGCTAATTGTTATGGATAAAATCGAACGACACTATGTAACCCTTGGCTGCGGAGCATTGACCTTGGTTGGCGTTTTCGGTTTTCTTTTACCCGAAAATAACCTTGGCGCTATATGGGATACCTTGGCTCTTAAAAACCTTACTCATCTTGGCTTTTGGTGGGCAGACCCGAGTGTGGCTCACGAAAGTTCTCACGGCGGAATTGACTGGGCAACCATAATCTTCCTTGCGGGAATGATGATAATGGTTGAAGGAATGGCAAAATCCGGCTTCTTCCGTTGGATTTGTATGCTTCTTGCAAAAATTGTTAAATATAAGGTAGTGCCCTTATTTATTGTTTTTATGATAATGTCGGCAGTGCTTGCAATGTTTATTGACAGTATTACTGTTATTCTTTTCCTTGCAGCAATTACCATTGAACTTGCAAAACTTTTAAAGTTTAACCCCATTCCAATGATTTTGGCCGAAATTTTCTGTGCCAACCTTGGCGGAAGCGCAACAATGTGCGGCGACCCGCCAAACATAATTATTGGCTCGGCCTTTGGTTACTCATTTACCGACTTCTTAACAAATACGGGCGTTATTGCGGGAATTGGCCTTGTTCTTGTTGTTGCTTACTTCTACCTAATTAACCGCAAGACCTTAAAAGAGGCCTCAAAAACACAAATTGACACCTCTAACATTCCGTCCCCTGCTTCAGCAATTGTTAATATGAAGGATTTTATTATAAGCGTTGTAATTTTCCTTTTAGCCGTTGTGCTTCTTATTACCCACGCCAACACCGGTCTTTCGGTTGCTGCTATCGGTCTTGGAATTGCGGTTATTACAATTCTGACTGCGGGCAAGGGCGTTAAAGAAATTCTTTCTAAAGTAGACTATAAAACTCTGCTTTTCTTTGTGGGTCTGTTTATTGTGGTAGACGGACTTGGCACTACGGGTATACTCGAAATAATGGCAAACTTTATTGGTCAGATTTCGGGCGGAAACCTGATTGTTATGTGCATAATTATTATCTGGCTTTCGGCAATTGCTTCGGCATTTGTAGATAATATTCCCTTTGCTGCAACAATGGTTCCGATTATTGCTTCTCTTGCGGGTGCAGACGCCGCAATGCTTAAAACGCTTTCCTGGTCCCTTGCAATGGGAACCGATATCGGCGGCTGTGCAACCCCAATCGGCGCTTCGGCAAACGTTGTGGGAACCTCGGTTGCCGCTAAAAACGGTTATATGATTGGCTGGGGCAAATATTGTCTGCAAGCCGCCCCCGCAACAGTTATTGTTCTACTTGTTTCTACCGCAGTAATTATTGTTAGATACTGCTTATAACCTAAAAGGAGGAAAACTATGGCAGACCAATTTATTGTTACTATTGGACGTGAATTCGGAAGCGGAGGAAAACACATCGGCAGAGCCCTTGCAAAAGAACTCGGCGTAAATCTTTATGACCGCAATATAGTTGAGAAGATAGCCCAAGAACTTGACACCGACGCAGAGCATCTTCATAAATACGCCGAAAAGAAAAGACGCCTGTTTTTCAACAGAACGGTTAATGGACATACAACCGCCCTTGAAGACCATGTTATTGAGCATCAGTTTGACTATATCCGCCGTCTTGCAGATTCGGGAGAATCTTTCGTTATTGTCGGAAGATGTGCCGAAGATGTTTTAAGAGAAAGAAAGGGCGTTATAAGCATTTTTGTCAAGGGAGAGCGCCAGTATAGAATAGGTCGGGTTATGGAACAGTTTGAACTAAGCCGTGAAGCAGCGACCGAAAAAATGGACCGCCACGATAAAACCCGAAGAGCCTACCACGACCACTACTGCAAAGGCAAGTGGGGAGATATAAACAACTACGACCTTTGCATTGAGGCTTCTCATTTTAAAACGGCGGGAACGGCAAATTTCCTTGCGGAATATGTAAGAAAAAGACTTGGATAATTTAAAGCCCACTCATCGAGTGGGCTTTTTGTTGCAAATTTTTGGCAGATGTGGTAATATACTAAAGTTGTAAAATAAAAATAGGAGAAATTTATGGCTGACATAAAGAATGAAATCAAAAGGCGAAGAACCTTTGCAATAATTTCCCACCCCGACGCCGGTAAAACAACCCTTACCGAAAAACTGCTTCTTTACGGACGCGCAATTCAGTCGGCGGGTTCTGTTAAGGGAAAGCAAAACGATAAACACGCCGTTTCCGACTGGATGGAAATTGAGAAAAAGAGAGGTATTTCTATTACCTCCTCTGTTCTTCAGTTCGAGTATAACGGATATTGTATAAATATACTTGATACCCCCGGCCACCAGGACTTCTCGGAGGATACCTATAGAACCCTAACTGCCGCCGACAGTGTTGTTATGGTTATCGATGCTGCAAAGGGAATCGAGCCCCAGACCCGAAAACTCTTTAAGGTTTGCGCAATGCGTCATATCCCGATTTTTACCTTTATAAATAAGATGGACCGTGACGCGAGGGACTCTTTTGAACTGCTCGACCAACTTGAAAAAGAGTTTGGAATCGGAACCTATCCTATGAACTGGCCAATCGGCTCGGGAACCGACTTTAAAGGGGTTTTCGACCGTGAAAAGAGAAGAATTCTAACCTTCTCCGACTCTCACGCAGGTTCTGACAGAATTGAGGCAATTGAGTGCGAACTTACCGACACCGAAAAGTTAGATTCTCTTATTGGCCCTTATATGAGGGAAACTCTGGTCGACGAAATTGAACTTTTAGACGGGGCTTCTTTTGATTTTGATTTGGAAAAGGTCAGATGCGGAAAACTTTCTCCCGTTTTCTTTGGTTCTGCCCTTAATAACTTCGGCGTCGAGCCTTTCCTTGAAAACTTTCTTTCAATGACAACCGAGCCTCTGCCTTACCGTTCGGGCGACGAATTTGTCGACCCGACAAACGAGAGTTTTTCTGCCTTTGTTTTTAAAATTCAGGCAAATATGAACAAGGCTCACCGTGACCGAATTGCCTTTATGCGAATTGTTTCGGGAAAATTCGAAAGAGCAAAAGAGTATTTTCATATTCAGGGCAAAAAGGCAATAAAACTTTCCCGCCCGCAACAGATGATGGCAGACGAAAGAGCGGTAATAGATGAAGCCTATGCCGGCGATATAATCGGCGTTTTCGACCCCGGTATTTTCTCAATAGGCGACACAATCTGTGACGCTAATATGAAGGTTGAATATGCGGGAATCCCCACCTTTGCCCCCGAACACTTTGCCCTTATTGAGCAGATAGATTCCTTAAAGCGTAAGCAGTTCGATAAAGGAATTACCCAAATTGCCCAAGAGGGTGCAATTCAGATGTTCTTCCTGCCCGACAGCGGTATGGAAAGGGTATATGTCGGTGTTGTCGGAATGCTTCAGTTCGATGTTTTACAGTTTAGAATGGAAAGTGAATATGGCGTTAAATACCACCGCCAAGACACCGCCCACACCCTTGTTCGATTTGTAGAAAGCAGCGAAAAAGATTTAAAGGATTTAAACCTTATGCAGTCTACAAAATGGGTTAAGGACCGCTGGGGAAGAGATTTGCTTATCTTTACCGCCGAATATGAAATAAACTGGGCACTTGATAAAAACGAAGGTTTAGTTTTAAAAGAATTCAGCCAAATGCAAGAATATTAAAAAAAGCACTGTGCAACGCACAGTGCTTATCTTATCTCAAAAACCTTTTGCTTTTTGCCGTCAAAAAAGCCGTAATCGTTTACTTCAACCTCAACATTCTTATCGGGGTATTCAAGAATATAAGCAATTTCGGCATAATACTCTACACCGCCTTTTATATCCTTAAGTTGGTCGTTTAAATCATAATTACATTCTCTTGGAAGTTCATCGGTATATTCGGTAAGGCTGACGCCGTTTTGGTAAACGCAGAAGTCACCTTCATATAGAAGATGGGTAGGAGTTTTGCCATTATTTTTTAAAAGGTATTTAACTATTATAATATCTTCGCCGTATTCGTTTTGGCATAAACGGCAACTGTCTATTTCAATTTCGGCAGAATTCATAACTGTGCCCTCTGCAATGGTGCCAACCAAAAACATTGAAATCGGTGAAGATAAAACTGTAATAACTCCGGCAAAAATAAAAACAAGTATTGAAGCGATAACTATTAAAGCAATGTGACCTTTTTTCATATAAACACACCTCTTAATTGATATATTCCGATTATACCATAGCGGCGTGTTGTTTTCAACTCCTACAAAAAAGCACCGAGAAAACTCGGTGCTTTTTTTGTAGTTTTAAATTAGCAAACGCCTTGAGCAATCATAGCCTCGGCTACCTTTTCAAAGCCGGCGATGTTAGCGCCTGCAATAAGGTCGCCTTCCATTCCGTACTTCTTGGCAGCAGCGGCAGAAGCGTCGAAAATGTTTTTCATAATCTGCTTAAGTTTAGCGTCAACCTCTTCGGCGGTCCAACTGTAACGCATTGAGTTCTGGCTCATTTCAAGGCCCGAAACTGCAACGCCGCCGGCGTTAACTGCTTTACTGGGGGCGATTACAACATTATTTTCTTTAAGGTAAGCAACTGCCTCGGCAGTGGTGGGCATGTTAGCAACCTCAACATAGTATTTAACGCCGTTTGCAACAATGTTTTTAGCGTCTTCAATACCAACTTCGTTCTGGGTTGCGCAAGGCATAACAATGTCAACCTTGGTAGCCCAGGGACGTTTGCCGGCAAAGAAGGGAACACCGAACTTATTAGCGTAGTCTTCTACCTTGTCACGACCGCTTGCTCTCATTTCAAGAAGGAAGTTAACCTTTTCTTCGGTAGAGATTCCGTCTTCATCATAGATATATCCGTCGGGACCGGAAATGGTAACAACCTTTCCGCCGAGTTCGTTAACCTTCTTAACGGTTCCCCAAGCAACGTTACCAAAGCCCGAAACAGCAAAGGTCTTGCCCTTTACTTCTTCGCCAAAGGAAGCGAGCATATTTTCTACATAGTAAACTGCACCAAAACCGGTGGCTTCGGGGCGGATAAGAGAACCGCCGTAGGAAATGCCCTTACCGGTTAAAACGCCGGTAAACTCGTTGCGAAGACGCTTGTACTGACCGTAAAGATAGCCGATTTCACGAGCGCCAACGCCGATATCACCTGCGGGAACGTCGGTGTTTGCGCCGATATGACGCTCAAGTTCGGTCATAAAACTCTGGCAGAAGCGCATAACTTCCATATCCGACTTGCCTCTGGGGTCGAAGTCGGAACCACCCTTACCGCCGCCCATGGGAAGAGAGGTAAGGCTGTTTTTAAAGGTCTGCTCGAAGCCTAAGAACTTCATAATAGAAGCGTTAACAGAGGGGTGGAAACGAAGACCGCCCTTGTAAGGACCGATAGCCGAGTTAAACTGAACACGGAAACCGCGGTTTACCTGAACCTGACCATTATCGTCAACCCAGGGAACACGGAATGTGATTAAACGCTCGGGTTCAACCATACGCTCGATAACACCCGCTTTTTCAAACTTGGGGTCTTGCTCTACAACCGACTCTAAAGATTCAAGAACCTCAAGCACAGCCTGAAGAAACTCGCTCTCGCCTGCGTTACGCTTTTCTACATCAGCGTAAACTTTTTTAAGATATTCGTTTTTAAGCATAAATCTTCCTCCTAAAGAAGTAAAATGAAATTACTTTTAGTTTAATAAACTAAAGTATAAACTTTTAGAGCCGATTTGTCAATAGCAACGATATATAAAAATTGTCAAAAATTTAGTCTTTTTACCCTTTTTGTTTTGTACAAAAATACAAATGTACGCCCACCGCGTACAATCCGTCCAAAAAATACGGTTGCAATTTATTTGTCGAGGGGTTATAATAGAGTTGTAATAATAATTGTTTTTAGCAGTTAGATATTGGAGATTTACAATGAATTTAGCAAACTATGAAACTTTGAGGAAAATTCTTCAGAGCGAGGGTTTCAGTTTAAAGAAATCGCTTGGCCAAAACTTTCTTGTTGACCCTACGGTCTGTCCGAGAATGGCTAAAAGCGCTTGTGATAAGGATACCGGCGTTCTTGAAATCGGACCCGGCGCGGGAGTTTTAACCCGTGAACTTTGTGCCGAGGCAAAACGGGTGGTCTGTGTTGAACTTGACGAAAAACTCCGCCCCGTTTTAAAAAAGACCCTTGCCGATAAGGACAATGTTGAGGTTATTTTCGGCGACGCTATGAAACTTGACCTTGAAAAACTAATAAAGGACAAGTTTTCCGACTGCGAAAGGATTGCCGTTTGTGCCAATCTGCCTTACTATATAACCTCGCCTATAATAATGATGTTGCTTGAAAGCCGCCTTCCGATTGATAATATAACCGTAATGGTTCAAAAAGAGGCGGCCGAGCGTCTTTGTGCAACGGTCGGGGACAGACAGGCGGGTGCGGTTACGGTTGCGGTCAACTATTTTGCCGAAAGTGAAATTCTTTTTGAGGTTTTAAGGGATAGTTTTATGCCCCCTCCAAATGTCGACAGTGCCGTTATTAAACTTGCTGTCCGAGAAAAGAGGGATTTTGAGGTTTTAGATGAAAAGGAGTTTTTCCGTTTTGTAAAAGCCTGTTTTGCCCAACGCCGAAAAACCCTTGTTAACACCGTTTCGGCGTCAATGGGAATAAGTAAAGACCTTTTAAGAGAGGCTTTAAAGCGGGTAAATCTTCCCGAAACTGTAAGAAGCGAAAGTCTAAAAATGGAAGAACTTTGCGCAATCTCAAATTTTCTGTCCGGGGGGGAGAATAGGTGAGACAAAAAGAACCGCGGTTTGAAATGAACCACCGCAATCAGCACTTTACCATAGTAGAAAAATATGAAGCCGAGTCCCAGCCTATGCACTGGCACGACAACTATGAAATAGAATTTGTAACCTCGGGCGAGGGGGTTCATCGGCTTAATAATAAGGAATATCCGTATAATAGAGGTGCTGTTTATGTTACCAGAATCCGTGACTATCACGAGATAGAGATAACAAAGACGGCAACGGTTCACAGAATAGTTCTTCCCGAAAGGTGTATGCCCGAACGCTTTGTTAGAAGTATGCTAAAAAACAAGGCAAACCTTATAACCCATCTCGGCGAAGAAATGATAACCCATATTGAAAATCTGCTTTTACTGCTTGAAAGCCGACCAAAAGCCGAAAATCTTGAAGAACTCTATATTCAGGACTGTCTGCTTAATGTAATCATAATGTTGTTTACAAGAAGCGTTAACGAAAATCCCGGCGACCGCCACCGTCCCGACGGGGCAAAGGTACAGGATGTCTGGCTTTATATTGAGGACAACTTCCGTAAAAAACTTACCTTGCAGAGCGTTGCCGACCATTTTCAGATGAACCCGAACTACCTAAACCGAATTTTCAAGGAGCATACGGGCGTTACGGTTTATGCGGCGGTAAAGGTTTTCAGACTCCGCTATGCCGCAAAACTTTGTCGGCAAACCGATATGAAGTGCAGTGAAATCTGCAAAACCTGCGGATACTCGGGAACGGCAAATTTCCAAAGAGATTTTAAAAAGGAATATGGTATAACCCCGCTTCACTATCGTGCGGCGGCAAAAGAAGGCTATTTCGATAGTTTAGATGCAAAAGACGATGAAAATAAAGAGTAAAGGGTGGGTATTATGTTTAAAAAGGAAAAAGAAATAGTAGTAAATGATGTTGACAGCCAGGCCGAAAAGAAAAGAGAAAAAATAGAAAAGGTCAGAAAGACCCGAAGAATAATTCTTTTATCGGGAACAATCGCTTTGGTAGTGTCGCTTATACTTAATGTTGTTCTGATTGCAGGGCTTGTAAATAAGGACAACAAAATTGAGGGCGGCGGATACAAGACTGCAAAAAAAGCCGTTACTGCTTATGTAAATGCTTTCGAAAAGGGCGATATTGATAAAATGCTCTCTGCTTGTGCGATTGAAAGTTTCCTTGACAACCTAAACTTTGAAGAAAAACTTGTAGCGGACGGAAGTTATAGTTATGAGGGCTATATTTTCCCCTATAAAAAAGACGCTGTTCAAAAAGAACTCTCGACAGAAATGTATAAAGAGTACCAAACCCGTCAGATACTTAACAAATATCTCTATCTAAGCGGCGACCTTGAAACCTCCCTTGGCGTAACCTTTGACGAAAAAGGATTATCGGTTGCAAGTAAACTTGTTAAAACCCTTGTTGACGATGAGTTTTCGAAAAAACTTAAAAATATGAAAATAGGGAAAAAGTTTATAGCAAGTGAGTTAAAAGAATTGGTGACTGACGATATAACCGACGAAAAAGACAGAATTTCCAAGTTCTTAAACTGTAACGATTTCACAACCTATGCGGTCGAAATAACCTACTGTGACACCCAGTACTATATGTTTGTCGATGCGGTTCAACTCGGGGATAAATGGTATGTGCTTTCTTCCTCCTCCAACCTCGCAATTCTCGCAGGAACCGATGCGATTTCATATATGAAGATTAGATAACACCTAAAAAAGATGTGTGAGCGTTTGCTCACACATCTTTTTTAATATTTTCTTATTTCAAGGTTTTGGTCGTCTTCGCCCTTTTTAATCTTTTTGATGACAACAAAATAACTGTAATCCCTGCTGACCTCAACCTTTACCCTCTCGCCAACCTTTTTACCCATAAGAGCGCTGCCTAAAGGCGACTCCTTGCTTATTATGTTTGAAAAAGGGTCACGCCTAAGGGTTGTTACAATTCGAACCTCTTCTTCGGCAGAGTCTTCTTCAACAAAAATGGTGACCGTATCAAAAAGACCTACTGTGTCAGCGTCGCTTTTTGTGTCGATTATAACGGCGGTTTTAATCATAGCGCGAAGATATCTGATACGGCTTTCGTTCTTGCCTCTCTCACGCTTTGCGGCGTGGTATTCAAAGTTTTCCGAAAGGTCGCCGTGACTTCGGGCAAACTTAACATCTTCCAAAATAGCGGGACGCACTACACCTATGCGGTGTTCAAGTTCCTCTTTCATTTTTTCAATATCTACCCGTGTCAGTTCGTCGTACATAGCCTCACCTTAAAAATTGTTTTAAAACATTTTAACATAGTTTAAAAGTAAATTCAATTATAAAAAGAGCCACCCTCTCCCGCCAAAACAAAAAACCAGTCCTATTGGACTGGTCCTTGTTTGGCTGTTACGAATTGTTTAGTTACCAATCAGATTTCGTCTTTTAAACAGTGAATTTTTTGCGACACGGGTATAGACATTCTTGTCATATTAAGAGATATTGTTAACAACAGCTATATTTTATAATATGCTTTTACATCATTATATTTAAGGTTTTTGAAAAACATTTTTCCTGCTATTGTGGGATTTAATTGCCTTACTTTTGACAACTTAAAAGTTAACACGCCATTATTTTCTGCACAATCTTTGCAGCACACAAAAAACAAGGGGTTGATTTTATATCCAGACACTTTTCTATTTCCGCCTCGAGCCTTTCTTTCGGCAACTTGTTTTTTGCTTATTTCAACAACATCCTCATTTATAACAGCATCTTTTTCGAGTAAGAACTTATTCAAGGCGTTAGGCGTCCATACTTTATAATGATTTCTACCTGCAGGCCTAATTTCTCCTTCAATCACAGCCCATTTGGAAACTTGATTTGTTGGAAGCATAACCAAATTTCCGCTAATGTCTTCAGTGCAAATAACGTCGGCATATTTTTTCTTGTTGGAATAATTGTTGGTTACAGCAATGTTGACACTGTCATTTGAAAAATCATGAACATTATTACCCATAACTGTAAAAAAGTTTAAATCTGTGTGTTCCTTTAGCATTTCCTCAAATTGAGGATAATTATTTAACCAGTTTTCCGTTACAACTAATCTGCCATCTTCCCTGTATTTAGGCAAATCCGGTTCGCTGGTTTTTGCGCTGGGCTCTTTGAATTCAATTGTATAGATAACCAAATCAACCACAGTAATTAAAGCACTGTCGATGCCATCACATCCGCCCGCCTGAATTAACATTCTTGACTTATCCTCAGTGGAATAAATATATCTTGGTGATAAATAGTAGGAAGAGAGAAGAGCTTTAACATGTTTAGGAATAAAATCTTCACCAGCTTCATAACAATTAACAAATTTGGTTAAATTCATAATATTAGCAAAGGTTTGCGCATACACACATTCACTAAAAACAGCTGACTGAATGTTATTGCCAGAATCATAGCTTCGCTTAATTTGATGTTCTAAAGCGGGACATTTTTCTTTTATTGAATTAAAATCAAGGGCTGCAGACCTGGCAACAGATTTGTTCCACAACTTCTCTCTTTCAGCTTTATTATAAATAACTTTTGCAGGGGGAACAGAATAAAAACTTGTCATAATTTCTTTCTGCAACTTTGTTAACGGGACTATCATTTTTACTCCTTTGTGTTAAAAAATTTATTTGCATGGATAACATTAAAAATTTCAGCGTTGGAGTCAATCCCCAATATTTTAAGAATTCGGTTATTTATTTCCATTCGGTATGACTCGGGGAATTTTATATTCTGTTGTATACTTCCGGCATTCATTTTGGTTATTACAAAATCGGATTCATTTTTAATCATCTTATTTGCCATTGAATTAAAAAATTTTTTATCTTCATCTTTTAGCAAATTAAATGGGATTGGCATATTGTTTAACAAATTTACGGGGTATGTTATGCCGCCGTCAAAAATTCTCCACCACCAATAAGCGAAACTTGAATTCACAAAGCAATAAATAAAATTAAAAACTTCTTCATCATAAACATTGATAGTAATAGAGCCTACTCTATCTAATTTTTTTGAACTCGCAGTAGTATAATAGCGGCAAGTATTTGGTATATCGATTAAAAAGGATTCGCTGCTTTTAGAGACGAAATCTTTTATTTTATATTTTGATTTATCAGTCCATATTTTAAATATTTTTTCTAATGATTTATCTATTTTCTTAAAACAAGGATTTTGTTTTGAAATCACTTGATAACAGCAAGGCAGAGTTTTCTCTAATGTTTGAGTAGTAAGCAACAGTTCCCTTTCTTCATTTTTGAAACGAATCAGCGGAGATATTTTGAATCCTTTTTTGTTTTCATCGCGGCGCATTACCGTAATGGCTGCCCGCACAGAGTTTGAAGTGTTGGAGTTAAAAATCCCATGTTTTTTTCCGCGAAAAATATTACCAGGAACGTTATCAAACGAAACAATAAAACCAGCACCTATTTTGCACATTAGATTTCTCAAAGTAAAGTACTTTGTGCCGGAAATAAAACTAAAAGGTGTTATAATTACCGTTGATTTAGCTTGTGAAAACACTTTTTCCATAAACGCGGAATAAAATTCTTTAGTATCCAATAAAACGGTAGATTGCTCCCAGGATTTTTGAATAGATTCTATTTTAAAATATGGGGGATTACAAATTACTTTGCTGTTATTTGGCAACTTGATTGTGCGGTCCAAAAAGTCGCCAGTAGTAATGTGGATGGAATCTACAATATCTGTTCCGTATTTAACGGCAATTAGGGTTCGACAAATCTTTAAAGCAACAGCATCAGAGTCGTATAAATACAAATCGCCGTCAGAAATCAGTTTTCGTGCTTTTTTATGTCCAATCAAATCTAAATATGTCAATATTAAATTTCCTGTGCCGCAAGCGACATCACAAACGGCATTACCTTCACATTGTTGAAGCCATTGAGCCATCACGAGAGAAACATCGCTAGGAGTGCAGTATTGACCACGTTTTTTCTTATAAAGCTTATCTTCAATAGCAAGACCTATTTCATAAAGTGCACTTATATGTTTCGAATCAAATAGATTTGATAAAGCGTTTGGGTGCCGTAAAAGGAATTGACAAATATTATCCCATGTGTTTTTTAAGCCAATTGTTTCCACATCATGTATGTAGTTTTTCAAATCGTATTGCTCAAATTGATGGAAGGTTTCAGAGAATTCGGGTGTTGAAGAATCAAAAATTGATAGTTGCTCCCAAGAAGTCATTGCCCTTTTACTCGCCTCCCAAAAAGATATTTAAAATCAAGTCAATTTCACAGAATTGCTGAGTTAATTGTATCATATATTTATTACATTGTCTATTATTAGTTTGATTTAATATAAATGAGAAGTTTATATTCGTTAGCAAAGCACACGTCGATTTTCTTGTTTTTTCAAAACGTTTTAGAGCGACATATCATGCAAAATTAAAAGGATACTCAAAAGAGTATCCTTCTATTTTGGGACCGACACTCAAAATGGAACCGGTCGAAAAACCTGATTTTCTTAAAAAATATATTATTTTAGGGCATCTTTAATATCATTAATGAAAAAACCTAACAAAATACCTTTCTTTGTTTTTTTCAAACCTAAGTCTCTTCTCATTTCGTTCATTATTTGCTCCATAACAAATAAATTTTCCTTCCCTGCATCAGGATTTGCTCCGTTCAAGCGAAATTTAAGCCATTTTTTCACAACTCTCGGTGAACCCCATAATGTTATCTGTTTTGAAAACTTTAATAAATCTTCAATCATTTGTTCTTGCGTATAGCTGTCGGGCTTCTTTGCGTTTTGTTGTATTTTATATATCATATCAACAAACTCGCCATACGGTTCTTCACGCTTTTTAGCTAAGTATTCTTGACGAGTTTTTCTATAATCAATAATTTTTGATACAATAGAACTAATTATTACACTAATTAATGAAACTGTTGCTGTTATTAATGCTACTATAAGTACAGCATCTAATTTCGAAATCAGTGTTGCTAATTTTTCCACACCTTGACCAATATAGGAAAAAATCCATTTTAACAAAAATACTACTAGTACAACTAATCCTATTAAAATAATTAGCGCTATAAGTGCGTTGAGTTTGGGATGCTTATCCGCAAAACTAAGATTATTGTTTTTATTTTCTTCCATAAATATTTCCACCTCTTTGAATACATTATATCATAAAAGCGGTGGAGGGGCAAGGAGTAATGAAATCGTTCGCTTTGCTCACGGTGAAATCCAAGCGGTGCTTGGATGAAATCTGCTACGCAGATGAAATTAAATCCGTCCCCTAACCCGACGAAGTCGGATTTCATCACGCAAGTGATTTCATCCATCGAAGATGGATTTATCCCGTCCGACAGGACGGATTTAGTTAAAAAAGAAAGACAAGTCTTTCGACTTGTCTTTCTTTTTCTGGAGCTGGTAGACGGACTTGAACCCCCGACCTGCTGATTACAAATCAGCTGCTCTACCAACTGAGCTATACCAGCGAATTTGTGCCTTAATAATATATCACAGCGAATAAAGTTTGTCAAGAAAATTTATTAAAAATCTTCTTGACATATTATAGGTGCTATGCTATAATAACCCTTGCGCTAACACGCTAATTTAATATTTGGGAGAGTTCCCGAGTGGCCAAAGGGGACAGACTGTAAATCTGCTGCTTTCAGCTTCGGTGGTTCGAATCCACCCTCTCCCACCAAGTGTTGTGGTCTATTTAGATGCCACACAGAAAAGCCTTGAGAAATCAAGGCTTTTCGCATTTTTTACCCCTATTTTTTAAGTTGCAATTTCATAGATGCCAACGACCTACAAGGTGG
>SVPA01000002.1 GCA_015066085.1 Oscillospiraceae bacterium | reverse complement strand
CACGACGGGTACACAAAAAAGTTTTTCACGCAAAAATCAGAGTGAGATATATGAGATAGACTACCATAAATGATGTATTTAGTACCACTTACCACCAGTGAGAAGATACTCAAAACGGAATGGGAATAATCCTACATCTATGAAAGTCCCTTAATTCAAGGGATTTTACGGTTCTCATTTTGCTATTGACAGCAAAATGACAGCAAAAAAAACCAAGATGCTCTGCTTTTTGAGGCAGAGCATCTTTTTTAAGAAAAAAATTTATAATGACAAGTAATATTCTACTGTTTTTTCTTGTAAATTATTTTAAAAAATGTATAATTAAAGTGATAAAAATATATTTTTAAGGAATTTATATGATTAAACTTTGCATTTTTGATTTAGACGGGACTTTGCTTAACACTATTGGCACAATTTCTCATTACGGTAACCTTGCTCTTAAGAAAAACGGAATTGACGGAATTACTGAAGACACTTATAAAATTCTTGTCGGAACGGGTATTAAGAACCTTATTAAAGGAATGTTAGAATTTAAAGGGCTTTACAGTCAAGAACTTTTCAGTAAAGTTTTTGAAGTTTATGACACTGCATATAATGCTAATACCTACTATAAAACCGAGATTTACCGCGGAGTAAAAGAAACGATTGATGAAATAAAAGCAAGAGATATTAAAACTGCCGTTGTATCTAACAAGCCCGATTTTGCGACCCAAGAGGTAGTTAGTCACTTTTTCGGGGAGAATTACTTCGATTATGTAACGGGGCAAAAGCCGGGTGCCCCCTTAAAACCCGACCCGACGGCAGTTTTTGAGGCGATTAGAACCCTTGGGGTAAGTCCCGAGGAATGTATTTACATAGGCGATACGGGAACCGATATGAAAACGGGCAAAAACGCAGGACTTTATACGGTTGGTGTGCTTTGGGGTTTTAGAGGCGAGGCTGAACTTACGCAAAACGGCGCCGACGAGATTATAAATCGGGCGGAAGAACTCCTTAACATATTATCTCGTGTTGATTTTAAATCCCTTTCATGATATAATTTACTAAAGAAAAACTAAAAGGAGTTTTTATGGAAATTGTACTACTGACAGCACTTGGTGTTGGCGGTGCGACGGTTTTTGGGTCGCTTATAGGTTTTATTTTTAAGAAAATCTCCCACGCCTTTTCGGATATTGTTCTTTCCTTCGCCGCAGGAATTATGTTAGCCGCCGCTGTACTTGGACTTATTATTCCCTCCCTTGAATACGGCGGTAAATTCAATCTGCTTATTGCGGTTGCGGGTATTTTTATCGGCGCAATTTGCCTTACCCTGATTGATAAACTTGTTCCTCATTTGCATAGTCTTGTTGCTCCCGAAAAAGCAGATGAAGGAGCAGCCAATTTACACAAGGTTTTACTTTTTGTTTCGGCTATTGCAATACACAATTTTCCCGAAGGTATTGCGGCAGGAGTGGGCTTTGGTTCGGGAGATACTTCGGGCGCACTTTTAATTGCCGGTGGTATTGCTCTTCAGAATATACCCGAAGGTATGGTTATTATAGGCCCTATGTTAGCGGCAGGCGTTTCGCCTAAAAGAACCTTTATTTGCGCTCTTATTACGGGCTTTGTTGAGGTTATTGGTACACTTGTCGGATATTTTGCGGTTAGTATTTCAAGCGTTATTTTATCCTTTGCGCTTGCCTTTGCGGGCGGAACAATGCTTTATGTAATAAGCGACGAAATGATTCCCGAAACACACTCTCACGGAAGTGAGCGAGGCGCAACCTTTGCCCTTTTAATCGGTTTCTGCGTAATGCTTGTTTCAGATTATATTTTGGGGTAACAGGTTATGGATTTAAGTTTTGGTTTTTTTCTTAAAAGCATTCTGCTTGGGGTCGGTCTTGCTATGGACGCCTTTTCGGTTTCGGTAGCCGACGGACTTTGCGAGTCTAATATGAAAAAACGCAAAATGGCAGGAATTGCGGGTGCTTTTGGCTTTTTCCAAGCGGCTATGCCACTGATTGGCTGGTACTGCATTCACACATTTGTAACCTATTTTGAGTTTTTTAAGGTTCTTGTTCCCTGGATTGCGCTTATACTTCTTTCCTGGCTTGGCGGGAAAATGATTTATGACGCAGTTAAAGGGAAAAAGGACAATTCGCCAAACGGGGCTAAAATTACTTTTATACTTATTTTAACCCAAGGGGTTGCAACCTCTATTGACGCCCTTTCGGTTGGCTTTACAATTTCTGATTATAACTGGGTTCAGGCGGTTATTTGTGCTATTGTTATTGCCGTGGTTACCTTTATAATTTGTATGATTGGTCTTCTTATCGGAAGACGGATTGGAGAAAAATTACTTAACCGAGCAGGTATTCTTGGCGGTGTAATTTTAATTTTAATCGGGCTTGAAATTTTTATTTCTAATCTGCCCGAGGCATTAAAAGTTTTAGGAGAATAAATATGAAAAAAATTATTGCTTTATTTCTTGCTGTGCTTATCTGTTTTAGTCTTGTTGGATGTAAAGGCAGTGATAAGAAGGACAACTATGTTGGAGTTATCACGGTTGCTCTTGACAAAGAAGCAGCACCCATTACAGTTGATAACTTTATTTCCCTTGCCGAAGAAGGATTTTATGACGGACTTACCTTCCACAGAATTATGGAAGGCTTTATGATGCAAGGGGGCGACCCAAAGGGTGACGGCACGGGCGGAAGCGAGAAAGAAATTAAGGGCGAATTTTATCTAAACGGGGTTAACAACACCCTTTCTCACACCAGAGGTGCAATTTCTATGGCACGAAATGGCCTTAGTATGGACAGTGCTTCAAGTCAGTTCTTTATTGTTCACAAAGACAGCGAGTTTTTAGACGGACAATACGCTTGTTTTGGATATGTAACCGATGGAATGGACATAGTTGACGATATCTGCGAAAACGCCGTTAACACAGACGATAACGGTTCGGTTCCCGACAACAAGCGCCCGAAAATCATTTCGATTATGATTAGACGAGCAGAAATTTCGTCAGCAATCTATGCCGACATTACGGTTGACTATTCGGCAGTTATGAAATAAGTTTTATAAATAAAAATCCGTGAGCTAAGGCTCACGGATTTTTTTATTTTAGTTGTTCTTTTATAAACTGAATTTGTCTTTCAACCGACTCTACCGAGGTTCCGCCACGGCTGTTTCTTTTAAAGGTGCAGTTTTCAAGGTTTATTGCCTCGAAAATATCCTTTTCAAAGTCGGGTGAGAATTCTTTAAACTCATTAAGAGTTAGTTCTTCAAGGGTTTTACCGTTGTCTATACAATAGGCAACAAGCGTTCCCGAAATTTTATAAGCCGTTCTGAAAGGGGTTCCCTTTTTGGTTAAATAATCGGCAACATCGGTAGCGTTTATAAAACCTTTTGCAGCGGCGGCAAGCATATTTTCCTTAATTACCGTTACCGTGTTTAGCATTGGGACAAAAATCAAAAGACAGGTCTTAACGGTATCCACCGCATCGAAAACAGCCTCTTTATCCTCTTGCATATCCTTATTATAGGCAAGAGGCAGACCTTTGAGCATTGTGAGAAGTGTAATAAGGTCGCCGTAAACGCGTCCCGTTTTGCCTCTTACAAGTTCGGCAATATCAGGATTTTTCTTTTGAGGCATTATAGACGAGCCGGTTGAATAGGCGTCGTCGAGTTCAATAAACTTAAATTCCCAACTTGACCAAAGGATAATTTCCTCGCTAAAACGGGAAAGGTGCATCATAATAAGAGAACAAGCGTTAGCAAGTTCCACCGCAAAATCACGGTCGGAAACGGCGTCTAAACTGTTTTCGCAAATTCCGTTCATACCAAGAGCCTTTGCAACGGCTATACGGTCGGTAGGATAGGTTGTTCCGGCAAGAGCACAAGCACCAAGGGGAGAATAGTTCATTCGCTCGGCGGCATCTTCAACCCTTGAAATGTCACGAAGGAACATTTGAGCATAGGCCATTAGATGATGACCAAAAGTGATAGGTTGGGCTCTTTGAAGGTGGGTATAACCGGGCATAACGGTTGCTTTATAGGTTTCGGCCTTTTCTAAAATAACCTCTATAAGAGCCTTTAGAAGTTCAGTGATTTCTTTAGCCTCACTTAAAAGATGAAGACGGATATCAAGAGCAACCTGGTCATTACGGCTTCTGGCGGTATGAAGTTTTTTGCCCGTATCCCCTATTCGTTTAGTTAGTTCGGCTTCAACAAACATATGTATGTCTTCGGCGGTCATATCAAAAGAAAGGGCACCTGTTTCAAGGTCATTTAGAATTTCTTCAAGACCTTTTATAATTTGCTTTGCGTCCTCTTTTGAGATTATTCCCTGGGTCGCTAACATTGAAGCATGGGCAATAGAACCGCCGATGTCACTTTTGTACATTCGGCAGTCTACCCTTATTGAAGAATTAAAATCATTAACATCACTGTCAAGTTGCTTTTTAAAGCGACCTGCCCACATTTTTTCACTCATAATATCTCCTAAATCAGTTCGGGATTTGATTTATGGTTTTCTATTGTTTGCTTAACCATCATATCCTTAACCTTCATAAGTCTTGCTCTTGAAGAACGGTCATTTTCCTCAAGTTTCATTGTAATCATACGTATAGTTTCTCTGTACCTTGGAATCATAACATGCTCAAGGGCGTTTACACGGCGGCGGGTTTTCTCAATTTCAGCCGCCATTCTTGAAGTTGATTTTTCAATTTCGGCAAGGCGGAGCATTTTGGGAAGTAGTTTTGAAACTTTGTCAACCGCATCGTCAAGTTCAAAGGAGGTAGACGCAAAACCATAGGAATATATATCCGACGCTTCGCTCGTTCTTGTAGTAACGCTGAAAACGGGGATATCAACACTCATTACATTTTTGGTGTCTACGGTAAGATAGGCTTCCTGTTTTGGAGCAAGCAGGGCGGTATCCAGGGCTTGTTTTGACATTACCGAACTTGCCCTTACAAAGTGACTGTTGGCAATTTGTACTTCCCTTTCAACCTCTCGACGAAGGTTTTTATTTTCACGGATAAGGTCAAGATATTGGCGCATAAGTTCATCTCGCTTATCTTTAAGCAGTTTATGGCCGCGCACGGCGGTTGTAAGTTGCTTTTTAAGGCGAGTTAGTTCCATTCTTGTTGGATTAACATTAAGAACAGCCAAATTTTCTCATTCCTTTCCTAAAAATTTTAAAGTGGTTATGCCTCATAATACTGATTAAGCATTTCGTCACTAATTCGTTTGAGTTCGCTTCTGGGCAGAATACGAAGAAGTTTCCAACCAAGGTCAAGCGTTTCCTCAATTGTACGGTTAGTAGTATAGCCCTGAGAAACATATTCTTTTTCGAATCTCTCGGCAAACTCGGCATAGAGTTTGTCGGTTGTAGTTAGAGCCGCTTCTCCGAGAATTACCATAAGTTCTTTCGCATCCTTACCTCTTGCATAGGCGGCAAAAAGTTGGTTCATTGTAGCGGCGTGGTCTTTACGGGTTCTTCCCTCGCCTATTCCCTTGTCTTTAAGACGGGAAAGGGACGGCAGAACGTCGATTGGGGGGGTAACTCCCTTTCGATAGAGTTCACGGGAGAGAATAATCTGCCCCTCGGTGATATAACCCGTAAGGTCGGGAATCGGATGGGTTTTATCGTCTTCGGGCATTGTTAAAATAGGAATAAGGGTAATAGAACCATCTTTACCTTTAAGACGACCTGCACGTTCGTAAAGGGTAGCAAGGTCGGTGTACATATAACCGGGGTAACCACGACGACCGGGAACCTCTTTTCTTGCGGCAGATACCTCACGCAGAGCGTCGGCGTAGTTGGTTATATCGGTCATAATTACGAGCACCTGCATTCCGAGTTCAAAGGCAAGATACTCAGCACAGGTCAGAGCCATTTTAGGCGTAGCGATACGCTCAATAGCGGGGTCGTTAGCCAGATTTATAAACATAACGGTTCTATCAATAGCGCCCGTTTCCTTAAAGGAATTTATGAAATAGTTGGATTCCTCGAAGGTAATACCCATTGCGGCAAAGACAACGGCAAACTGCTCATTATCGCCTCTAACGGTTGCCTGACGGGCAATTTGAGCCGCAAGGTTTGAGTGAGGAAGACCCGAAGCCGAGAAGATTGGCAGTTTTTGGCCTCTAACCAAGGTGTTAAGTCCGTCGATTGCCGAAATACCCGTTTGAATAAATTCTTGAGGGTAGTTTCGAGCGGCGGGGTTCATAGGCTGACCGTTTACGTCCATTCTCTTTTCGGGAATTATTGCAGGGCCGTTATCTATAGGACGGCCAAGTCCGTCGAAAACACGGGAAAGCATATCGGGAGAAACGGGAAGTTCCATTGAACGACCTAAAAAGCGAACTTTAGATTCCTCAAGGTTTATTCCCGCACTGCTTTCAAAAAGTTGTAAAAGAGCATTAGTGCCGTTTACTTCAAGCACTTTGCAACGGCGGGTTTCGCCCGAAGGAAGTTCGATTTCGCCAAGTTCGTCATATTTGACATTTTCTACATCGCTTACCATCATAAGAGGTCCTGCAACCTCTCGTATGGTTCTGTATTCTTTTGCCATACCTAAACTTCCTCCTTAAATTTCTCTATTACGGACAGCCTCATCTAGTTCGTCCGTAACTTGTTTTAAAATACTCTCATATTCGGCCTTAACATTTTCTTCAGCCACATATTTAAGACGGCCGATTCGCTCACGGCAGGGCAGAGAAACGATTGTTTCAATATTTGCTCCGTCATCAAGAGCCGAGATAGCCTTATCGTAGAAGACGATAATAGCCGACATCATATAGAACTGTTTATCAAGCGAAGTATAGGTGTCGGTTTCGTGGAAAGCGTTTTGGTGGAGATAGTCCTCACGGATAGAACGAGCCGCTTCAAGAGCAAGGCGGTCGGGAGCCGAAAGAGCGTCCATACCAACGAGTTTAACGATTTCTTCGAGTTCTGCCTCTTCTTGAAGAAGACTCATAAGACGGCTGCGAAGATTATTCCAGTCGGAACTTACATTGGTTTTAAACCAATTCTCCAAAGAATCGGTATAAAGAGAGTAACTTGTTAGCCAGTTAATCGCAGGGAAATGTCTTTTATAAGCCAAAGAAGCGTCGAGTCCCCAGAAAACCTTAACGATTCGAAGGGTTGCCTGGGAAACGGGCTCAGAAATATCGCCGCCGGGAGGCGAAACAGCACCGATTACCGAAAGAGCACCCTCGGTATCTTCACTACCACGGACGATTACACGACCTGCACGTTCATAGAACTGGGCAAGACGGGAGCCAAGATAAGCGGGATAACCCTCTTCACCGGGCATTTCTTCAAGACGGCCCGACATTTCACGCAGAGCCTCTGCCCAACGGGAAGTTGAGTCAGCCATAAGGGCAACGGTATAGCCCATATCACGAAAATATTCTGCTATTGTAATACCTGTATAAATTGAGGCTTCACGGGCGGCAACCGGCATATCCGAAGTGTTTGCGATAAGCACGGTGCGTTCCATAAGAGAAGAACCGGTATTCGGGTCACGAAGTTCAGGGAATTCGTTTAAAACATCGGTCATTTCGTTTCCGCGTTCTCCGCAACCGATATAAACGATTATATCGGCGGCAGCCCATTTTGCAAGTTGGTGCTGAACAACCGTTTTACCCGAACCGAAGGGACCGGGAACAGAAGCAACACCACCCTTTGCGATTGGGAAAAGGGTGTCAATAACACGCTGACCCGTTATAAGCGGAATATCGGGAGAAAGTTTTGTTTTATAGGGGCGTCCGACACGAACGGGCCAGGTCTGCATCATGGTAAGTTCAACATTACCCTTTTCGGTTTCTACCACTGCAACAACATCGGTAACCGAATAAAAATCCTTCTTGATGCTGACGATTTTACCCTTTACCTTGTCGGGCACCATTATTTTATGAGAAACGACGGGAGTTTCGGCTACTGTTCCAAGGGCGTCGCCGGGAACAACCTCGTCGCCAACCTCTTTTAAGGGAACAAAAGGCCACTTCTTCTCTCGGTCAAGAGAGGGCACTTCAACGCCACGCTGAAGATTGGTTCCCGAAACCTCCATAATTTTTTCAAGAGGACGCTGAATACCGTCGAAGATTGAGCCAATAAGTCCGGGGCCAAGTTCAACCGAGAGAGGTTTTCCGGTTGAAACAACCTCTTCGCCGGGGCCAAGACCCGAGGTTTCTTCGTAAACCTGAATAGAGGCTTTATCTCCATGCATTTCAATTATTTCTCCGATAAGGTGGCGGTCACTTACACGCACCACATCGAACATATTTGCGTCACGCATTCCCTCTGCGATTACGAGAGGACCTGCGACCTTGGTTATAACTCCGTTTGCCATAATATAAACTCCTATTTATTGAAAATTATATCCGAACCTACCGCCTTTTCAACCGACGCTCTTAGTCGGTCTTCGCCGATGCCGTTATTGTTTTTTACACCGGGCAGGGGTATTATTGCCGGAAGGAATTTTTCATCAAATTCAGCAATTTCTTGACTAAGTTCTGCCGCTAACTCTTCGGTAATATAGATTATTCCGTAGTCACCCGAGCAGAGTTTTTTAAACTGGGTTTTTGCCTGTGATAAATCATCACACGGGCATATATTTATACCGACCGCCGCAAAGCCTTTAATGCTTTCGCGGTCGCCGAAAAAAGCAATTTTAACCATAAAGTTCCCTCAACATTTCTCTTGTTTTCTGAGAATCTTCACCCGTTGCAACCGAACTTCTAATAATTCGGCAAACCTTGATTTCAGTAAGTTTTGCCTGAAGATAAGCAACAAGCGGTTCTGCTCCAACGGCAATTCGTTTAGCACCTAAAGCAAGACTCATTATATAATTATCCGCAAAGCGTTCAAACTCACTTGGCGAATCTTTATATGCTTCAATAGCCGAAGAGCAACTGTACTTTGAAACACTTGAGAGCAGACTTAAAAGTTCTTCAACGCCCTTAAGGGTTGCCTCTTTGAGTCTTTTCTTTGAAAGACAGGGGGTATCAACAAGGCAAATCTCACAGAAATCAGCCGATTTGTTTGCCCTTGCACAGCGAATTGCCGCTTTGATATTATCGTAGAACACACCCGCACAAATCATTTCGCGAAGCATATCCACTTTAAGTTTTTCCGCTTTTTGTAGTTTGCTTATATTTAAAGCGGAGTCGATAAAAGCGTCGCACAGTTGCGAATCGCCGATTCTAAACAGGGCGTCATACGCCTTTTTAGCGGGGATAGCCATTTCTTCGGGCAGATAAGAAAACTTCTGCTCTTCCACGGCTTTTTGGGTTATCTGAGGGTCAACCGTAACGGGACGAAGAAGTAGTTCCTTATAATCTGCTCCAACAAGGGTTGATTTGAGAATTGCCTTTAAGTTATGGTAATCGTTTGCGATTAAAAAAGATTCGAATATTGAAAAATCCGGGGCGACATCTGCCACATAGTCCCACACCTTTTCTTCTTCAGCCGAAAGAATTAAATCAACATCATCAGGCGTATCGGCAGTGCCGAAACCTTTGTCTTTAAGAAATAAGGCAAGGTCTAAAACCGAGTTCATACTCATCATTTGTTCAATATCTTGCTTTTTAAGTAAAGCAACCTCTTTAGCCCTTACATTTCCTACGGCATAGGCATAAGATTTTGTTGGCATATAATCACCTCCCAAAGAAAATTATTCGCTAAACAGGATAGAATTGATTTTATCCTCAAGAACCTCGCGTTTATCGTTTATAACAGCATCTATTGTCAAGTTATATTCAATATCTCCGTATTTAAGGATAAAACCGCCCGATATATCAGCCGGGGTTTTACTTATTTGAACACTTATTTCTTCCTGCTTTAAAAGTTTTAAAAACTCCTCTGTATTGCGTTTAAGGTCGCTTTTGCCGAGAATAAGGGTTCCCTCTTCGCCCTTTCTTGCGTTTTTAACAGCAAGAGAAGTAAGAAGAGAAAAATACTCCTTATCAGAAAGGGACAAAATCTTTTCCTTTGCGATACCGAGCGTTTTTTCGATTTCACTATGCCTTTTGGCAAGTTTTGCATCGCGAACTATAAGTTCTGCAGCAGACTCTGCGTTCTGCTTAATATTTTTTGCGCTTATAAGGGCATTTGAAGTAGTAGTTGCCGAGTAAGATTTAACCATTTGTTCTGTTTGAGCAGTAATTTCACGGCAGACAGCCTCTCCGTCACTTAATATCTTATCGGCCTGTGCCTTTGCATCATCCAAGATGCCCTGCAAGATTTTTTCCTCTGCACTCATATTGCGTCCCGCCTATTAACCGATTGCAATTACAGAAAGAAGGGATACAAGGAAGGCAAGAAGAGCGTAAATCTCAACGAGGGTTGTAGAAACCATACCTTTAGAGAAGTCTTCGCCCTTTTTAGCGATAAGTCCGATAGCAGCAGTAGCGGCACGTCCCTGGGCAATTCCCGAGAAGAGTCCGCCAAAACCGATAGGTAAAGAAGCGGCAAGGTATAAAAGGCCTTTTGCAAGGTCTAAATCGGAAGCGATAGAGCCGCCGAGAGCGCCGATATTAAGCATTATCATTACCGAAACGATAAATCCGTAAAGGCCCTGGGTTCCGGGGAGAAGTTCAAGAACCAAAAGTTTACCGAATTTTGAAGAGTCTTCAGATAAAACTCCCATTCCTGCTTCTGCTGCCATTCCGACACCCTTTGCAGAACCGATACCTGCTAAAATTGTTGCGATTGCAACACCTGCGAGTGCAAAAACTATTCCTGTCATAATTATTTATCCTCCTTGATACGAATATATCTGCCTTTAAAGGCAAAGGGCATAAAGGGTCTTCCTCCGCCCTCGTAGAACTTTGAGAAAAGTTCTACATACTGAAGTCTTAGTGTATGAACATACGCACCGAGTGCGTTAAGTCCGAAGTTAACCGCATGGCCTACAAGCAAAATTGCAACCATAAAGACCTTTCCAATCAGTCCCCCGCTTACCATTACTCCGAGCAGGTTGAAAACCATACTCATTGCGGCGGTTGTAAGTCCTAGTGCCATTAGTCGAGAGAAGGAAAGCAGGTCGCTGACATAACCCGTAATATCGTAAAGGTTGGCGACACCGCCAATTACCTTCATAAGACCTTTTTTCTTTCGGCCGCCTGTCACGGCGATTAAAAGCATTGAAACAGCGGCAATAATAAGGCCGACCGTTTTTAAAACGGGAAGGGTTACAAGGCCGAGGGCTAACACCGTAAAGCCCGCAAGGGTTGTTATCCAGAGCCCTATATCAAGCACGGCGTCTATGAAACTTTCCTGTTTTGCGGTAATATAAAACTTAACGAAAAGTCCCGCAAAAATTTGTAAAAGACCTAAAGCAACGCTAAGTATCAGCATTGCGAGGGCGTCGCCGTTTAAGGGATTGATAAAGGGGTATTTAAAGGGCAGACCGCTTCCGGTTATTGCTTTATATATTTCGGTAATTATATCAACACCGAAGAAACTTCCGAAGAACAGTCCCCAAAGGGTTGTAGAAATTCCGCAGTACATAAAGAGTTTCATATTCTTTCGCATACTGTCTTCGGGGTTTAAGAACTTATTTATCGCCCAGGTAGCAATCCACATAAGCAGTCCGTAACCCGCATCTGAAAGCATTATTCCAAAGAACAAATAATAGAAAAACGAGGTTATCGGGGTCGGGTCGATATCTGCTGCGGAGGGCAGGGCGTACATTGAGGTAACCGATTCGGCAGGTTCACTAAAGGCGTTATTCTTAAGTTTAACGGGAACTTCGTCCCCTTCTACCGCTTCGTGCTCAATATAAACCGTAAAGTTCTCTGTTAGTTTTTCGCAAACTTCAGATAGGTCTACCGCGGGGATATAACCCGTTAAACAAACCGTATGAGCCGAAGAGTCGGTTTTATTTAAAATTTCTTTTCGTTCTGCCGCCGAAAGATGCCAGTCGCAGACAAGTTCAATATCACGGCGGTGTTTTGCCAAATCGATAATTTTTTCTTCGGTTTCATTTATTTCGTCTTTTAAAGACTGTATCTCTAAACCGAGTTGCTCTATTTTTTCTTTTGGGGGAAGTTCACAGTTAACGCTTGGTCTTGAGAAACCGACCATTCTAAGCGCTTCCTCCATATCCTGAGCATCACCTTTTGAAACGGTTACGAAAACAAGGGTTTGACCGGACACCAGCCCGATTATTTGAACGAAAGGTTGAATACTTGGCTGAATCTGAGCAAGTTTAGTTAAAAACTGCTCCAAAGTAAAGGTTCCAAGCACACTTCCGATAAAAGAAACCGTTTTTTCGGTTTGACTGAAAGTCAAGGGCACATCAAGTTCTTGCCAAGGGGAAAGTTGCTCACAAAGGGCATTAAGCCTTACCGTTTCAGCCTTATTCTCGGCAATTTTTCTTTCAAACGAAAGAAGGGTTTCGCAAATTTCGTCTATTTGGTCGGTCTTATCAGCAGCCGAGAAAAATTCATCAAGCGAAATTTGTCTTCGACCCGAAAAGGCAGAAAGAAGGCTCTTTTTTTCGGGGCAAACTCGGTTTATTACCTTAAGAGCGTTTTCGGCTTTAAGGGCGAGTTTACGACTTTCCTCAGGGTTACTGCTTTCTCGGTAAAAGCCTTCGGGGGCGTTTTGGTCGGTTGCGGAAAAATCAAACGCAGCCATTGCCTGCAAAGCCTTAAGAAGCTTACTTTGCTGAGATTTTGGGGCAAAAATTCGCACCCTTTCCATATTCAGTTTTGCCAAACAATCACCGCCTTTGACATGTATTAAAACAAATTAGCCAAATATTATACGAATTGCTTCGTTTGCCGCATTTTCACGCATTTTATCGGCCTTTGCAGAAAGTTTTTCGCCTTCCGCCCAGCCTTTGCGATTACCGTTTTCTTTAATTTCGGCAGCGGCAAGTTCTGCATCGGAAATTATTTTTGCGGCATCGGCATCAATCTGGCGAGCGGCATTTACTGCCTGCTCTTTTGTTTCTTCTTTAGTTTTGTTTATTGATTTTTTAACCGAGTCTTCAGCATCAGCAATAATTTTAGCCGACTGCGCTTCGGTTTCGCGTATTTTATCTATCATACTTTTTACCATACTAAACACTCCTTTTGTTTAGTTTATAATTGCTTATGCGTTCAATAGCAACGCCTATAAGGAAAACTATGAGGCTTGGAACAACCCAGGCAAGACCGAGTTTTGCAAAAGGGAGTTCCGAAACAAACGGAAGAGAAAGCGAAAAGGACGAAAGTGCGTCCAAAAAGCCGAATACTAAGGCAGTATAGGCACCGCATCTTCTTGAAATTTTACCGAGTTTCTCACCAAAGAAACTAAGAACAACAAGAACAAGCACGGGCGGATAAACAACGCTTAGTACAGGACTTGCAAAAGTTATTAGACTTTCTACGCCTACCAAAGAAATTATAGCGCCGAAACCGCAGATTATCAGAACAAAGAGGCTATATTTAACCTTTCCTTTTGTCACGCCCTCAAGATATTCAGCGGCGGCAGAGGTAAGGGCAACCGCCGTAGACACACAGGCAAACCCCGCAACTACCGCAAAGAAGACACTTCCGAAACTTCCCGGAAGCAAGGTTTCTATTATTGAAGAAAGCAGTTGCGTTCTGTAAATATGCATATCATAATTCGAAGAGGCGGTAGCGCCGAGATAGGTAAGTCCTAAATAGATTACCAAAAGGCCTATTCCCGCAACTATTCCGGCTCCTGCAACCACCTTGGCTTTTGAAGAGGGGTCGGTATGTCCTTTAGCCGAGGCGCTGTTTAAAATCAGCATTCCAAAGACTATTGCCGCAAGTACGTCCATTGACTGATAACCCGCTTCTATTCCGTCGCCTATTACGCTTTCGGTTCTGGCGGCGAGTTCAATTTCTCCCATTGGGGTAATTATTCCCATAACAATAAGCAAAAGAAGACCGACAAAAAGCACGGGGGTCAGAAACTTACCCACAATATCAACAACAGCCGATTTTTTTATACTAAGTAGGGCGATAAAAACAAAAAAGATTATATAAAAAACCGCCATATTAAGTTTAGGTGCAAGAGGCTGAACCGAAAGTTCAAAGGTGGTAGCGGCGGTACGGGGAATACTGATAATAGGGCCGATACACATTATGATAACAAAAATCATAACCTTTCCAAACGAAGAACCAAGGGGACTTAGAAGATTTTTATGACCTTCGGTTTTAATTTGCGACAAAATTGCAACTACGGCAAGTCCGATATCGGCAATATAGTACCCTAAAAAGCCCGTAAACCATTCGGTTCCCGATTTAAAACCGAGATAGGGCGGGAAAATCATATTACCGGCACCAAAAAACATTGCAAAAAGAGCCGAGCCGATTATGACGCTATCTAAAATAACTTTTTTATTGCTTTTGTGCATTTAGTCCTCCAAAGATTGTTAAATAAAACACAAGCACTTGATTTATTATACCATTTTTTGCTATTATAATCAAGAATATTGTTAGCGAAAAACAACCAAAATATTAAACTTTGTATGAACAAAATCCGTCTTTTTTGTTAAAAGACGGATTTTTGTTTTTATTTCCAATAATCAGTGTCTGAAGTTATGCCAATACTCTTGGCTTTAAAGGTTGGTACCAGGCCTTGTTTTCTTTGATTTTCATAGTCTTTAAGAGCGGCAAAAGCATATTTACCAAGCATTAAACTGTTCTTTAATTAGACGAAAAGAAACAAATTTTGTCTTTACGGTAAAATAAACACCTGCAAAAACGAGAAGAATTATAAGAATATAACCGTAGAGGACATCTACTGCTTGACCGCTAAAAACATTTAGTCGGTCGAAAACCCAGCTGAAAAAATCCGCCAAATTGTATCATCCCTTCTAAAAAGTTATATTTTATTTTTAATAAAGTTTAAAATCTCGTTTTGGCCTTTTGCTAAAAGCTTTCCTTGGGTGCAGTTAGGTTTTCCGCCGCCTTTACCCGAAAAAACAGAGTTTAGACTTTTAGTAATTTCGGTTAAATTTTCGCTTTTAGAGAGAAGAAGATAATTAAAGTTGTTATCTTCTTCGAAAGAGAAAAGGGCTACTGTTTTAGCCGTTTCGCAAAGGGTATTTGCAATATTTCTAAGACAATTAAAATCGGCATTTTGGGTAAAACCGACAAGCGACTCCCCTACCTTTTCGGTTTTAAGGTTAGCGGTAGCGAGTTTTTCTAAAAGTCCCTTATTTTCAAAACGGGCAGCAGCAAGGTCGGCGCCGAGTTTTTCAACCGACTCGGCTATTTCTTCTCTTTTTGCAGAAAGTTGTTTCATAATGCTTTTAGCGGCATTATGAAGATAAGAATAGTCGGCAAGAGCGAGCGAACCCGCAACCATTTCGATACGAGTACCGCCCTTAAAAGAGTAAAAGTTTACTATTTTAATAAGGCCTATCTCCCCCGCTCTAGCCGGGTGGGGAGCGCAACAAGCACAGGTGTCGAACCCTTTTACATTTACAAGGCGAACGCCCTCTTTAAGTTCAATTTTACTACGGCAGTCTACCGTTTCAAATTCTTCTGCAGTAGGGTAAAAGGCAGTAATTTCGGCATTTTCGAAAACGGCTCGGTTGGCTTCGAGTTCTATCTGCTCAATGTTTTCGGGGGTCAGTGTGCCGCTAACATCAAAGGTAACAAGCGAATCGTTCATGTGAAAACCGACATTGTTATATCCGAAAAGTTTATGAATAACGCCCGATAAAATATGTTCGGCACAGTGATTTTGCATACGAGAAAAGCGAAGCGCCCAGTCGATTTTACCGCTTACTTCTTCTAAAACATTTAAAGGCTTTTCCAGAGTATGAACAACCTCTTCGCCATTTTCCTGAACGTCTAAAACGGGGATACCATTTAACACACCTTTATCGGGGGCTTGGCCGCCACCTTCGGGGAAAAATGCAGTTTTATCGAGGATTACTAAAAACTTACCGTTTTGCTCGGTACAAGAAAGCACGGTTGCGGTAAATTCTTTTATATAAGAATTGTTTTCGTAAAGTTTTAAGGTCATAATAATTTCCTTTTATAAAAAGAGGCCGAAAACGCTCGACCTCTTTTTAGTTTTTAGTTAAGTTTTTGTTCGAGTAATGATTTAATTACGGCGGGGTCGCCAATTCCCTTTAGTTCTTTCATACAAGAACCAAAGAGGGCCATTAGCGCTTTAACCTTACCGCCCTTATAGTCGGCAACGGCGGCAGGATTTTCGGCAATAACGCGGTCGACAACCGCTTCGATTTGGGCGGTATCTACCTTAGCGTTAAGTCCCTGCTCTTCGCAATAGTTGTCAACATCTACATCATTTTCAAATACAGCGGCAAGAACCTTTTTACCCGCAGCACGGGTAATTTCGCTACTATCGACAAGTTCGATAATACGGGAAAGTTTTTCGGGCGCGATAGATAAGGTTTCAAGGCCTAAATAGCGCATACGGCTCATACATTCGGTTAAAATCCAAGAAGCAACGCTCTTAGGCTCTCTGCCCATTTCTACGACCTTATCGAACATAGCGCAAAGTTTAGCATCGCTTGCCAAGACTGCGGCTTCTTTTACGGCAATACCCATATCTACATATTTTTGGCCTTTTTCTTCGGCGGTTGCAGGCATACTTGCCTTAATTTCGGCAAGCCAAGCGTCATCGATAATAATAGGCATAAGGTTCGGGTCGGGGAAATAGCGGTAGTCGGCCGCGGTTTCTTTATTTCTCATAGGGAAGGTTCTACGCTTAACTTCGTCCCAACGGCGGGTTTCTTGAACGAGCATTTCGGTGCGGCGTTCGATAGCGTCGACATGGCGAACCTTTTCAAATTCGATAGCGTCTTTTATTTCGGCAAAGGAGCTCATATTTTTAATTTCGCTTCTAACGCCTAGTTGGTCGGAACCTTCGGGGCGAACAGAGATGTTAACGTCGCAACGCATAGCACCTTCTTCACATTCCGAAATACCGGCAAATTGAAGAGCGGCTTTAAGCTTTTTAAGGTAGGTTATAACCTCGTCGGAACTTCTGAAATCGGGCTTTGAAACGATTTCGATTAGAGGTACACTTGTACGGTTATAGTCTACAAGAGAGGTGTTGGTAGCGTCGTCGTGAACGAGTTTACCCGCATCTTCCTCAACGTGAATCTGCTTAATGCCTATTTTTCTTTCGCCTATTTCTACGCTACCTTCTACGCAAACGGGGTTAAACCATTGGGTAATTTGGTAAGCACAGGGTAGGTCGGGGTAATAGTAACTCTTTTTATCGAAGGTAGTGTACTGATTTATTTTACAGTTAAGCATTAAACCTGCTTTAACGGCAAGTTCGATAGCGTGTTTGTTGGTTACGGGAAGCATTCCGGGCATACCCGAGCAAGCAGGACAAACACAGTCGTTAGGCTCATCGGCAGCGGCATGGCCACCGCAAGAGCAGAAAAGTTTTGAGTCGGTAGCAAGTTCTACATGGGTTTCCAAGCCGATAACGAGTTCGTATTTCATATTATGCTTCCTCCTTTTCCAAAACTTTTGCAAAACTTAAAAGTTCGCTTTCGGCAAAATAGTTGCCAACAAGTTGAATTCCGCCGCAAACTACCGCAGGCATACCTGTAATAGAAGCGGGCGCGGTATATGCGCTTTCTTCGAAAACGGTTCTAAACTGTTCGGCAAATTCTTCGCCGTCGAGAGTTTTTGCGGTAGAAACTTCGAGTTCTTTTGTTTGACTAAAGGCGGGAACTAAAAGTGCGGTAAAGCCATTCTTTTCGAAAAGTTCGGTTAAACTATCTACCGCAAGTTTACGGATTTTAAGCGCCTTATCGTAGCAAACTTCATATTTACCTTTAGAGAGTACGTCGGAACCGTAGATAATGGTAGCTTTGGTTAAGAAGTTAAAGCCTTCGGTTCGGCTACCAACATAAAGTTCGTCGATATTTTTGTATTTTTCGGTTCTGTGGCCATATTTAACGCCATCGAAACGAGAAAGGTTATTGGTAGTTTCGGCCGACATTAAAATATTCCAAGCGGTTTGGATTTCTTTTACAAGGGGAAGAGAAATTTCTTCTACTTCTACGCCCTGTTTTTTAAGTTCTTCGGCAGTATCAAGTAGTTTTACCTTAGCCTCATTAGTAGCAAGGTTTAAAAGTTCCTTAATAATAGCAACCTTTTTACCCTTTACCGAAAGATTAGTGTTATATTCATAAACTTCGGTTTTAAGTGAGGTTCCGTCTTTAGGGTCGAAACCTGATACTACGCCTAAAACTTCGGCAGCGGTATCGGCATTTTTTGCGGTAACGCCAATTTGTTCGCCCGAACAAGCGCAAGCAATAACACCATAACGGGAAACAGTGCCGTAGGTGGGCTTTACAAAGGTAACTCCCTTTATTGCGGCGGCTCGACGGGGCGCACCGTTTAAATCAACATTTAAAGCGGCTTTTACTTCGCCGTTTGCAACGAGGGTTGCAGCGGCACAAGTTTCGTTTTCAGAAGTTTCGCCGTAAAGGTCTAATCCAAACTCGCCAACAGCGGTTTTACCCGAAAGGGTGTAACCGGCGGCGGTAAGTTTTTCTACTGCGGTTGCAGTAAATAAGGGAACAAAGTTTTTAAGCATTTTAGAACCGGCAGTTGCAGGATAGCCTTTTACTAAAATAGTATCGTCTACCGCGATATTGCCGTTTTTACTGATTTCTGTAATATATTTAGCCAATTTACACACCTACCTTTACTTTACGAGTCTGGGAACCTGCCAACTATCTTCGGTAGCCTGAGGAGCGCCCGAAAGTAGGTCGGCACGGGAGAAGGGTTGTTTTCTTTCGTCGGTTCTAAGAACGTTGGTCATAGGACGAACGTGAACCATAGATTCGGTATTTTCGGTATCTACCTTACCGAGTTCTTCTTCTTTGAGGGCCATGTTTTTAAAGATTTTTTCCATAGCCTTCTTTTCGTCGGTATCAAATTTAAGTTGGTTTACCTGTTCGAGCGCGTCTAGTTTTGCTTTACCCGAAGTAACGCCCGCTTTAGAGGCAGAAACGGCCGAAGCAAAAGCCGAGCCATCGCCCGCAGAACCGAAGGTATCGGCACCTTCTTTACCGCGAATAGCAACGTTGGCTTCGAATAGTTGAAGTTCGGTAACTTCGCTTGGAGCGCCAAGTAACTGGTCTTGGGCGGCGCCGTCCAGCGGGAATGCAATAACGTCGCGAATGGTTTCGGTATCGGCTAAAAGCATTACGATACGGTCAACACCGGGAGCCATACCTGCATGAGGAGGCGCGCCGAATTGGAAAGCGTTATATAGCGCAGAGAAACGCTTTTCAACTTCGCTTTCTTCGTAACCCGCAATAGAGAAGGCCTTTCTCATAATTTCGGGGCTATGGTTACGAACCGCACCGGACGCTAGTTCTATACCGTTACAAACAAGGTCGTACTGGTAGGCGTTAATTGTGCAAGGGTCTTTGGTTTCGAGCGCTTCGAGTCCGCCTTGGGGCATTGAGAAGGGGTTGTGGGTAAAGATGATGCTGTCGGTAGTTTCGTCGAGTTCGTACATAGGGAAATCTACAACGAAGCAGAATTCGAAAGAGTCTTTATTAATAAGGCCGAGTTCGTTACCAAGCCAGGTACGAATAACGCCTGCATTTTTGTCGGCAGTGCTAGATACGTTGTCGCAAATGAAGAAGATTGTTTCTCCCTCTTTAACGCCGGTAAGTTCTACGATTTCCTTTTTCTGTTCTTCAGAAAGTACCTTTGAAATCGGGTCATCTTTAAAGGTATAGGTAGCGGCATCGAGTAGAGTAATATGAGCAAGACCTGCCATTTTCGCTTGTTTTTGAGCGAAGTCGAGCGATTTATCGAAGAACCAACGCTCTGCCTTACAGGGCGCTACAATACCGCGAACGGGTTTGTTCATAAAGGGTTTAAAGGGAGCGCGGGTAAAGAAGTCGGTTAAATCACAAATAATAAGGGGGTTTCTAAGGTCGGGCTTATCGGAGCCGTATTTAGCCATTGCTTCGGCAAAGGGAATTCTTCTGAAAGGAGTAGAAGAAATAGGTTTATCGGAAAATGTTCTAAATACGTCGGCAACAACCGATTCACAAACTTCTAGAACTTCATCCTGAGTAGCAAAGGCCATTTCGAAGTCGAGCTGATAGAATTCGCCGGGTGAACGGTCGGCACGAGCGTCTTCATCTCTAAAACAGGGGGCAATTTGGAAATAACGGTCGAAACCGGACACCATTAAAAGTTGCTTAAACTGCTGAGGTGCTTGGGGAAGAGCGTAGAATTTACCCGGATGTTTACGAGAAGGTACAAGGAAGTCACGAGCGCCTTCGGGAGAAGAGGCGGTTAGAATAGGAGTTTGAATATCTAAAAAGCCGCGTTCTTCCATTAGACGACGCATATGGCCGATAACCTTACTGCGAAGAATAATATTATCGTGAAGTTTTTTAGAGCGTAGGTCTAAAAAGCGGTGTTTAAGACGGATATTTTCGTTAGTATTTACGGCACCTACCTCAAAGGGTAAGTCTCTTGTACAAGCGCCGAGAACGGTTACGCTGTTTGCTACAAGTTCTACTTCTCCGGTTGCGATTTTCGGGTTTTCGGTTCCCTCGTCACGAAGGGTAACGGTTCCTTTTGTAGAAATTACCGTTTCCTTTGCTATTCCTTTAAGAAGATTTTCGTCGTGAACGACAACCTGGGTTACGCCTGTTTCGTCGCGCAAATCGACAAACAAAACTCCGCCGTGGTCTCGGATTACCTCAACCCAGCCCGCAAGTTCAACCGTTTGACCGATATGCTGCTTTCTTATGTCATTGCAACGATGAGTTCTATACATAAAACGCCTCCATATTGCTTTTTATAATCAAAAAATAAGCCCCGAGAATACCAAAAGATATCCTCGGGACGAATAAATAAAGTTATCCGCGGTGCCACCCGTTTTGATGTTAAAAAACATCCGCTTTTATATTAAGTTGTGGTCGCTTCGAAGTGTTCCCATGCTTACTACTTATCTGAAACGCGCTTTCAGTCGGTGACGCGTTCTCCCTGGCAGACTTTCCAAAAAAGCAGAGTCTTCGTTTATTATTATATACAAAATATCGCATTTGTCAATAAATTTCGATTTCCAAATATATCTTATGCTCTATTTTTTGATAAAATACATATTTTTAATAATCACTAAAAAATAAGCAGTCGGCAAGAGGGTTGCCAACTGCTTAAATAACCGTTTTAACACAGGTTATGATATCAGAAAAAAGATTAAAGTTTCTAGTGTATTCAAGATTATATTTCATCTTTTCGGGGAGGATATGATTTATATATGCCTCATCCACAGAAAGACCCGACGAGGTCAGGGCTGCCATTTTTTCGTCTTCGTCACGAAAAGCAATACTCGCTTTTGAGGTTACTCCCGCTTTAAGAAGCAAGGTCGCATACATTTCGGGGGTGTAGGCGTCGACATAACGGCGGACTTCCGGACGGGTTCCGACAAAACTCATCTGCCCTATAAAAATATTAAAAAGTTGCGGAATTTCGTCCAGCCTTGAATGTCGGATTTTTTTGCCGACCCGAGTTATTCTATCATCGCCCGAAACGGTTATAAGCGAACCTTTTTTATCGGCATCAACTACCATTGTTCTGAACTTTAAAATCTTAAAGTCCTTACCGTTTTGGGTTACCCTTATACTTTTATAAAAAACGGGGCCTTTTGAGTCAAGTTTAATCCAGATTGCCACAAAAAGCATTACGGGAGAAAGTAACAATATGAATGTGCCGGACGCAAAAATATCAAAAGTGCGTTTTAAAAAACGGGTAAAGACTTTGCGTTTTAACCCCTCAAAATAAGGTCGCACCGCCTCGTTTTGCATATAGACGGGGAGTTTTTCCCACTTTGTCATCTGAACTCCTCCACACAGGAAATGAAATTTTGAATTATATACTCTATCTGTTCGTCGGTAAGACGGCTATAAAGGGGCAGAGAAATTTCATTTTCATAGTGGGCGTAAGCGTTTGGATAGTCTTCAATATTAAACCCTAAATTTTTATAAGCCGTTAGCATTGGAAGCGGTTTATAATGAACATTACAGGCGATTTCCTTTTCCGCCATTTTTTCGATTATAAGGTTTCTGGTCTTAAGGTCCGCGCCGTTTATATTAACGGCATAAAGGTGTCCGCTTGAAGTATGGTCATCACTTTTGTGATTTAAAACCTTTACATTTAGTTTTTCAAACGCCTTATTATACATCTCGATAATAGAGTGGCGGCGGTCAAGCATTTCTTTATAACGCTCAAGTTGAACAATTCCTATTGCGGCGGCAATATCGGTCATATTGCATTTATAGCAAGGCGCAATTATATCGTATTCCCAAGAACCCGGTTTGTTTTTGTTAAGAGCAGACTTCGTCTGTCCGTGAAGGGACATCATTCTATACTCATTATATAAAAGGTTGTTGTCAATATCTTTTATATTACGCCAGGTAACCGCACCGCCTTCGGCGGTAGTCAGATTCTTAACGGCGTGGAACGAGAAGGCGGTAAAGTCGGCAATTTGACCTGCATTCTGACCCTTTCTTTTAGCGCCGAAACCGTGAGCACAGTCGGCAATAACGGCAATACGGCCGAAAATCTGCTGAAGACCGGGACTTGCCTTAAAAAGCGATTTTTTATTCTCAACTGCTTTGAAAATTTGGTCGTAGTCGCAAATTACTCCACCTAAATCAACCGCAATTATAGCCTTTGTTTTTTCGGTAATCGCCTGTTCCATTTTAGAGTAATCCATTTCGAAACTGTCAGGAGCGGAATCAACCATTACGGGAGTTGCTCCAACATGACAGATAACACTGCAAGAAGCGGTATAGGTATAGGCGGGAACAATTACCTCGTCGCCCTTTCCTATTCCTAAAACACGAAGAGTGAGTTCTAAAGCAGCGGTAGCAGAGTTTAGACAAACCGCCTTATTAGTACCGCAAAACTCGGCTATTTTATTTTCAAATTCTACCGCTTTAGGACCCGTTGTAATCCAACCCGAGAGAACGGTTTCTCTAACAAAATCGGCCTCTCTTTCGGTCATATCGGGCGGTGAAAAAGATATATACATTTCCTGACCCCCTGTCAGACTAAAATCTATTCATAAATAGAATATGACTTTCCGCTAATATTATAGCACAATTCTTTAATTTTTCAACAACAATTAGAGATAATTCCCAATTGTTTAACAATTTCTTACAAATTTATTCAAAAAAAGAAAAAACCCGTGATGAACTCATCACGGGTTTTGGCGTTTATTATTCTGCTTTGCTTTCGGCAATAATTTTTTGAGCAATTGCGGCGGGGACCTCTTCATACCTTGCAAACTCGGTATAGAAAGAACCTACTCCCCTTGTTACCGAACGGAGAACTGTCGGGAAATCGGCAAGTTCGCTTTCGGGAACTTCGGCGGTAATTATCATAAGTTTACCGTCGGGGTCCATTCCGAGAACTCTGCCTCGACGCTTGGTAATATCACCCATTATATCTCCCGAATTATCGGAAGGAATAGTAGCCACTAAAGTTACAACGGGCTCAAGCAAAACGGGATTTGCCTGAGGAATTCCTGCCTTAAAGGCAAGCGAAGCGGCAGTTTTAAAGGCAAGTTCGGAAGAGTCTACCGGGTGATATGAACCGTCAGTTAAAGTAGCCTTAACGCCGACCATTGGGTAGCCTGCTAAAACGCCTGTAAGGGCAGATTCTTGCAGACCTTTTTCAACGGCGGGGAAATAGTTTTTGGGAACGGCTCCGCCAAAGACGGTTTCGGCAAATTCAAGTCCGTCGCAGTCGCTTGGTTCAAACTCAATCCAAACATCGCCAAACTGACCGTGACCGCCCGACTGTTTCTTATGTCTACCCTGGGCTTTTGCCTTTTTACGAATTGTTTCACGGTAGGCAACCTTGGGGGCTTCAAAAACAACCTCTACGCCGAATTTAGCCTTTAATTTATTAGCAACGGTGTCAAGGTGCTGTTCACCAAGACCCGAAAGAACGAGTTCTCCCGTTGCATCGTTATTTTTAAGGGTAATTGTCGGGTCTTCCTCGGCAAGACGCATAAGACCGGCGGCAAGTTTTTCTTCCTCTCCCTTGTTTTTGGGGCGAACAGCCATTTTATAGTTGGGCAGTTCATAGGAAATTTCGGGAAGACGAATGGGGCGGGCAGGTGAACAAAGGGTGTCCCCCGTTCCCGTAGCATTAAGTTTTGCAACCGCACCGATATCTCCCGCATAAACACAAGAAGTTTCAACCTGTTTTTTACCGCAAACAAAGTAAAGTTTACCGATACGCTCATTAGCGCCCGTTCTCATATTAAGCAGAGTCATATCCGAAGTAACCTTACCGCTTACAACCTTAAAGTAAACAAGTTTTCCGACAAAGGGGTCTACAACCGTTTTAAAAACAATAGCAGCGGTCTGAGCGTCGTCACTTACGGTAAGTTCAATTTCATTTCCGTTGTTGTCGACACCAACTTCGCCCGCAACCGTTTCTGCCCAGGGGGCAAGCCAGATAAGGCCGTTTAAGAGTTGGTCTATTGCCTGAATTTCGGCAGCGCTTCCGCAGAAAACGGGGGCAATTTCGCCTCGGCGGACACCCGTAGCAAGACCCATTATAAGTTCATCGGGAGTAAATTCCTCGCCCGAGAAATATTTTTCCATTAGTTCTTCGCTTGTTTCGGCAACCGCTTCGTTTATTGCGGTGCGAAGGCCTTCAAGGCGGTGACCCATATCGGGCATAGCAACGGCGGTAGCCTTTCCGTTTTCATAAGAATACGCTCTGTATTCGATTAAGTTTATGTAACACTGCACCTTACTATCGACTACATAAGGCACAACGATAGGACAAACCATTGGACCGAAGGTTGCTTTAAGGTCTTCAAAAACCTTATAAAAATCGGCATGCTCGTGGTCTATTTTATTAACAAAGAATATTTTTGCTATTCCTTTTTTAGTTGCAGCGTCGAAAGCCTTTTTAGCGCCAACCGAAACACCGCTTTTACCCGAAATAACAATTACCGAACTTCCTGCAGCACGGAAGCCCTCGCTTACCGACGCCGAAAAGTCAAACTGACCGGGAGTATCAATAATATTTAGTTTTACATCTTTCCATTCACAAGGAATAATTGACGCAGATACACTTGACTTTCTGCGAATTTCTTCAGGGTCAAAATCGGAAACGGTATTACCCTCTGCTATAGTACCAAGGCGGTCGGACTTACCCGTAATAAAATAAGCCGCCTCGACAAGAGAGGTTTTTCCCGACGAAGCATGGCCGGAGAAAACAACGTTTCGAATATTTTTTGCTTTGTAGTCTTTCAAGAGAAGCGCCCCTTTCGGATATTGTATAAACGAGCCGCCCGTCTGTAATTGCTCCTTTTTACAGAAAACAGCCCGTTTTTTCGACAAAATGCACAAAACCTATTCTATGACTTTGCCATTTATATTGTAATATTACCACAACTTTTTCTTCTTTTCAATAAAAATATTAATTTTTTTCAATAAATTATTTAAAAATTTAGCGGTAAGAAAAGAAAAAGAACTCACACAAACCGAAGCCTTTATAAGACAGGTAAAAAAACATACACAGTACAAAAAAATATCCAACCTTGAAAAAATGTGACCAAGCGATGCGGTGGAGACCGCTTTTGAATAAGGAAATTCAAGGGTTGAGGCAAATTCACTTCCGAAGACCGAAAGAATGTTTATAAAAGCGATTACTGTCAAGGCTATACCTAATACATAAGAAAGAGCAAAATATCTTTTCTTTACCCTGATTCCTATTACGGTTAAAGGCACAGCGGTTGAGAAAAAGACCGGAAAACTTGTAAGAAAGGCGGAAAAAGAACCGCTGAAGGTCGGCACTTTATAGGGAATCAAATACTTTACCTCCATAAAGGCGGTCGAAAAGGCAAACATAAAAATAATGAGCAAGAAAACCGCCGAAAAGAGCAGAAGAGAAAGTTTAAGCAGAATATCTTTTTTCGAGAAGCCCAAAACAGTAACTAAAACCGAAAAAGACACAAATGTTATAAGAATTTCTTCTGTGCCGAGCATAACATTTGAGGCATAGTTTGAAAAATTCATTACGCAATAAAGAGCAGTAATCAGAACCACCAAACACAAGGATACACAGATTACTCCAAAGACAAGCCTATTATTATAAAATTTACTTTTTTGCATTATTTCGGCACAGCCTTTAAACAAAACGGCAACCAAGGTTGCCAAAACCGCCGAAAGCAAAAGACCTATTATGTCGTCTGCGGTGTTTTCGGTAAAAGAAAAAAGGAGAAGCATATCTCCTATTACGGCAATAACCGCAAGCATAAAAAAACGGCGGTTATCCACTGACCTTGTCATTTTGATTACCCCCAATCGACGCCAGACCGTTTGTAAAATAATAAAGCCCCTCTACAAAAACGCTGTCACGGTCGGTTTTTAAGATAGGAAGACCGAATTTACCCTCATTTACAAGCAGAGCAGTCTGAATTTCAAACAGAGCAGTATGTCCGCCGTAACCGAAATATTCGGCATTTTGGCGGATAAGCCCCTCAATTTCTTGCCCTGAAGAGAGCAATTCATTATTAAAAAGTTCGTTTATATTGTTACAGCAAACAACAGGGGCTCTCAGCGGAACGCCAAGGTCGCTGCAAAGTCCAAGAACGGCACCGAGGTCAGAAAGATTCAGTCGGTTGCTTACCGCTATAATGCGACAGTGGGAAAATGAGGGTTTTTTAGATAGTTTTGCTCTTACCTCATCTATTGCCTGTTTTTCGTCCTCTCCGCTTCCCTTTACGGTAAAGGTAGGGCTGACTAAACTGTTTTTTTCCGAAGCATTTATAAACTGAACATAGGCTACCGTTTCGCCGCTTTCAACCGAAAAACCGACCGCAGAAACGGTAAACACGGCATCGGGTTCGGTATAAGAGCAACCGCACAAAAACAAAAGGCACAAAATAATAACTGTCTTCTTCATATTTTCTTCCTTATACTATTGTTTTTCTGAATTTTGGGACGGGTATACATTTTTGTCCAACTTGCCCTTACAAAAACATCCTTAAAACTTTGAAGGCTCAAAGTGTCAAGAGATATAGTCGAGTCAACACCCATTGATTTAAGGGTTAAAATTCTGATTAAAACCGCCGTCCATAAGAGCAGTATTCCATAAAAACCAAAAAGAGCCGAAATAAAGATAAAGGCGAAACGAAGATAAAAAACGGCAGAGCGAAGGCGGGGCACCATTAGCCCGCAGATTCCCGAAAGGGCAACCGCTATCAGCATTGGGGCGCTTATTATTCTCGCCTCAACCGCAGCCTGACCAACGACCAAACCGCCTACTATACTAAGAGCGTGGCCGACGCTTTGGGGCATACGAACCCCCGTTTCCCTTAAAATTTCAAAGATAAGGCAGAGCAAAAGTCCTTCGACTAAGGTTGAAAAAGGGACACCCTCACGGGCAACCGAAACGGTTTGGGCAAAGGCGGCAGGAAGAAACTGAAAATGATGGGTTGTAAAGGCTATATAAAGGGCGGGGACGGTTACCGAAAGAAAAAAGGCAAGAATTCTCATAAGTCTTCCCGCCGACGCAATAAGATAGCCCGTATAGTAGTCCTCATCCGACTGAAAATTTTCGGAAAAGAGATAGGGTACGGTTATTACCACGGGGGTTGCATCTACTACAAGAGCAATTCTGCCTTCAAGCAGTCTGGCGGCAACTACATCGGGTCTTTCGGTTGTGCCGACCGTTTTAAAAAGAGAATTTTTGTTGTCCCTTATTTGCTCGGTAATATAGTGGGAATCTAAAATTGAATCTATATCAATCTTTGAAAGACGCATTTTGAGTTCTCTTAAGGTTTCTCGGTTTACAAGAGATTTTAAATAACAGATAAAAATAATAGTATTGGTTTTTCTTCCTATTCGGGTAATTTCGGCAGTAAAGTCAGGGGTTTGAAGCCGTCTTCTAATCATTGCAACATTAAACATTGCCGCTTCGTCGAATCCCTCTCTCGGGCCCTCCAGAACCCTTTCGTTTTCGGGCTCTGAAATTCCTCTTGTCCGCCAACCTTTACTGTTTACGGTTATAGCGGTATGACTTTTTTCAAGAAGAATCAGAGTATCCCCGTAAAGCAGAGAAGAAACCGCCTCCGATATAACCGAGGTCTTTTTTATTTCACTTGCAAAGAGAAGTTTTTCGCAGATAAAATCTGCAATAGGCTGACTTTCGTCAACAAAGTCAGCAATAGCAAGGGGTTTTATTATTGATTCATTTATGAGTTCGACACTTACCATTCCGTCAAAATAAAAAAGACAGGCTTTAGTCCCACAAAAACTAAACTCCCTTTTACGAAGCACCGAATCCCCACTAAACAGTTGTTCTATAATTTTTATGTTATCGGGTAAACTTGCTAAAAAATATTTGTTTTCCATATTCTTCACCATAGTTATTATTTGCTCTTAAGTTAGAACTATTCGGAGGTTTTGCGCATATTATATGTAATGAGAATAATCTAAAGGAGAAAAATTATGGACAAATCTTTATTTGACAAATACATACAGGAAATGAGAACGATGAGGGCATCGGCCTCTTTGCCGACACAAAACACTCCCGAAGTTACCACCGTTACACAGGCTCCTGAAAACAGCGAAGATATGACGGGAATGGGATATCTTGTCGTAAATGTTACATCGGTCAGAGGGCTTTACCCGATAAACGGGGCAAGGGTTACAGTGTTTACGGGAAGCGAAGAGAATATGACCGTTATTGCCGAAGAGGTAACCGATAGAAGCGGTAAAACTCCGCCTATTCGCCTTGAGGCGCCGTCCTCTGTTTTAACCGAGACCCCCGACCCTACCGAGCGACCTTATTCCTACTATAATATCCGCACTGTCGAGGACGGGTTTAAAACCAACTTAAACTATAATGTTGCGGTATTTGACAAGATTACCTCTGTTCAAAATATAAATCTTGAACCGATGACCAGTCAGATTGAACAAAACCGTCCTATAATTATAGACGAGTTTGAAAACTATACTTTATAGGAGGTTTTTATATGCCGATTCAGACCATACCCGAAAACATTACGGTGCATTTGGGTCCGCCCGATTCCCCGGCAGAAAATGTAACCGTTCCTTTTGCCGATTATGTTAAGAATGTTGCATCGAGCGAGATATATCCTAACTGGCCTGAAAATGCTCTTCGGGCGAATATTTACGCTATTACTACCTATGCACTGAACCGAATTTATAACGAGTGGTACCCCTCCCGCGGGTACGATTTTGATATTACAAATTCAACCGCATTTGACCAGGCTTTTGTTAAAGACCGAGATATTTTTGAGAACATAAGCAATATAGTTGACGAACTTTTTAACGACTATGTAGTACGGCAAGGAACGGTTAATCCCCTTTTTACGCAGTTCTGTAACGGGACGACATCTACCTGTGCGGGACTGTCCCAATGGGGTACGGTTGACCTTGCGAATTCGGGGCTTACCCCCTATCAGATTTTACAAAGATATTACGGCGAGGATATAGATATAATAAACGACGCTCCCGTTGAAGATATTCCCGAGTCATACCCGGGGACTCCTCTGAGAATAGGCGATTCGGGAAACGACGTTGAAACCATTCAGGACGAACTTAACAGAATAAGGAGAAATTACCCCGCTATTCCAAACATTGACGACCCAAACGGAGTTTTCGGCACACAGACCGAGGCGGCGGTCAGAAGTTTTCAGCAAATTTTCAATCTTAATCAGACGGGTGAGGTTGACAAAGCCACCTGGTACCGAATCAAACGCTATTATGTCGGGGTTAAAAACCTATCCGAACTTATAAGCGAGGGGGTCACTTTGCAGGAAGCACAGGTTCCTTACGAAAACCTTTTACAGATTGGCTCAACCGGTACTCCCGTTCGGCTTATTCAGTATTATTTAAGCGTTATCGCTTATTTTAACGGGGCTTTTAACATTGTACCGATTACGGGAGTTTACGACAGCACAACGGCAGACGCGGTCAGAGCCTTTCAGGAGTTTTACGGGCTTATTCCCGACGGTATTGTCGGCAGAGAAACCTGGAACAAATTAAGCGAAGTTTATATAAACACGGTAAGTGCTATTCCGTCGGATTTTTACGGAGTAAGCGCAAAACTATACCCCGGGTATGTTTTAAGCGAGGGAATGAGAGGTCAGGCGGTCACCGACCTTCAGACCTATTTAAGTTTTATTGCAGACTATATAAACGATATTCCGAAAATTCCGGTTACGGGATATTTCGGGGAACAGACCGAAAACGCCGTGCAGACCTTTCAGCGTCTGTTCGGGATTGAACCAAGCGGTGCGGTTTCGGCAGTTACCTGGAACGAGATTGCAAAACAGTATGACTTTTTAGTTGCAACCGAAACATAAAAAACGCCCTGACGGGCGTTTTTTTACAGGTATTTTCTGATGTCTTCGGCGAGTCGCTCTTCTAAATTTATAAGGCGTTTGCAGATGTCTTTTGAAACCTCGTCGGCGGCTTCATACTCATTAAGGTAACGGTTTAAAGATTTTACCCCCATATTGCAACCGTCGGTCATAAGGTCGGCAATGGTTTCGTCGGTACTATCCATAGCAAGTTTCATATTTGTCTTCATCCAGGACATTCCCTTTGCGATAGGATTTGGGTCTTTACCCTCATCCTTATATTTATCCAGCAAGTTTTGAATTTCGGTGTTGAGTTTTTCGTGCTCCACCTTGCAATCGGAAAGGTATTTTCTAAGGGAAGACGACTTTACCTTATCAATAACATCTTCTATCGACTCGGTCCCCATTTTTACCCCTGCATCACATTCTCTGAGCAGTTTAATTGTATCCTGTTCTATCATAAACGGCCATCCTTTCATAGAGTTCTATGATAAGTATGGCCGTTTTTACTTTATTTATTCGGTTTTAAAAAGATAGGAAAACTCTCGCGAACTTGCCATTGACACATAGTCGGCATCGCCAACTATAATATGGTCGACAAGATTCACGGAAATTATATCGAGAGATTGTTTTATAGATTTGGTAATCTCAATATCCTGATAGGAGGGCAGGGCGACTCCGCCGGGATGATTATGGGCGATAACAACCGCCGTTGCCTCGCTCTTCATTACCTTTTCAAGTATTGTGCGAATACTCACACCGACCGAGTCGACATTACCGCTCATTATTATTTCAAAAGAGATAACCTTACCTAGTCGGTTAAGGCAGAGAAGCGAAAAACATTCACGGTTTAAAGAATAGTACCTTGTAAGTATATAATTTCCAATTTCTTCGTGATTTTTAAGGGTTTGTTTTTCGCCGAACTTGCTAAGAATATAGGTTCTGCCAACCGGACGCATAAGTTTTATAAGACTTGCGGCATTTCTTGTCATACCCTTTATTTTTACAAGGTCCTCAATATCGGCGTCAAGCACTCCGCTGAAATCCCCGAAAGTTTTTATAAGTTCCCTTGCAATTCCCGCTGTATCCTTTTGGGGTATTCCGTAAAAAAGCAACATTTCAAGAAGTTTTTCGGGCGGTTTAAGGTCGGTTATGTCGGCCGAAAGAATTTCTTCTTTAAGGCGGTTTCTGTGACCTGCATGAATATTTTCGGACAAGTTTGTTCCTCCTCTTCCAAAAAGCAGAAAAATATGTTATAGTATATGTATCTTATAAATGGAGTTTATATATGAAAAGTTTTACGGTTGGAAAAAATGACGCGGGAAAGCGTCTTGATAAGTTTATTCAAAAGGCTATGCCCGGCCTTCCTAACTCACTTATGTATAAATTTATTCGCACAAAACACATTAAGGTTAACGGCAAACGCGCCGAAATTTCAACTAAACTTGAACTTGGCGACACGGTAGAGGCCTGGATTAAGGACGAGTTTTTTGAAAAAGGCGACCCTAAATATGACTTTTTATCGGCACCCGTTAAACTTGATATTGTTTATGAAGACGAAAACATTATTCTTGTAGACAAAAAACAAGGGGTGCTTGTACACCCCGATGATAAAGAATACTCCGACACGCTTATCGGCCGTATTCAGCACTATCTTTATGACAAAGGCGAATTTCGTCCCGAAGAGGAAAACAGTTTTAAGCCGTCGCTTGCAAACCGCATTGACCGAGGAACAGGCGGAATTGTAATTGCCGCCAAAAATGCACAGGCGCTTAAAATACTTTGCGAAAAGATAAAAGAACGAGAAATTGACAAGCAATATTTAGCCGTTATTCACGGCACTCCCGAAAAAAGAGAGGCAACCCTTGAAGGCTTTTTAGAGAAAAACGAAAGCAAAAACAAGGTTTATCTTAAATCGGAAAAGCAGGACGGTAACCTTACAATAAAAACAAGGTACCGTGTTCTTAAAAGCAAGAACAATTTATCTCTGATTGAGGTTGACCTGCTAACAGGAAGAACCCATCAGATAAGAGCACATATGGCGTCAGTCGGTCACCCGCTTCTTGGCGACGGAAAATACGGCAAACTTGCAAACGATAAGAAACTTGGCTTTACAAGACAAGCCCTTTATTCCTACAAACTAACCTTTAACTTTAAAACCGACGGCGGAATTTTAGACTATCTAAACGGCAAAACCTTTACGGTAAACAAGGTTTGGTTCGCCGAAGAACTTTTTGATTTTAAAGTTTAAACTCTATACCCTTATCGCCAAAGGTATAAGGGGTCAGTTTAATACCTGCGGCTTTGAACATCATTTTTGAGGCAATAGTTGACTCGGTGTTAGCGTATTTATCGCTTTTATAGATAATTTCAGAAACGCCCGCCTGAATAATTGCCTTAGCACATTCGTTACAAGGGAAAAGGGTTGTATAAACCTTGCTACCTTCGAGTGAACCGCCACGGAAATTAAGAATTGCGTTAAGTTCGGCATGACAAACAAAGAAGTATTTTGTGTCAAGAGCGCCGCCCTCACGGTCCCAAGGGAACTCATCGTCCGAACAAGATTTGGGCATTCCGTTATAGCCGACCGATAAAATCTTATTATCCTGACTTACAATACAAGCACCCACCTGTGTAGACGGGTCTTTGCTTCGCATAGCCGAAAGTTCGGCAACACCCATAAAATATTCGTCCCAGGAAAGATATCCTTCGCGTTTCATAAATACACCTCATAATAATTTGGTTGGAAAGCCTTTTACTTCCCTTTTTCGACATTTTAACACAATTTCAAGACTTTTACAATAAATATATAATTTTTTTCAAAAAAGACTTGCAAATTTTTATGATTTGTGTTATCATAACCCTTGCTATTGATTAGAACTCTAAGAAGAGGAGGTGCAGTGTCCATGGCAAAATGTGATATCTGCAGCAAGGAAATTGCTTTCGGCATTAAGGTTTCTCACTCTCACAGAAGAACCAACAGAACTTGGAAACCCAATGTTGTAAAGGTTAAGGCCATTGTAAACGGCTCACCCCGTAGAATCAATGTCTGCACCCGTTGCCTTCGTTCAGGCAAGGTTGTTCGCGCTAACTAAGTTTACGCAACAAATAAGCAATAACTTAAAACCCGAAGACTTAAAGTCTTCGGGTTTTTGCTTTTTATTCGTTTTTAAAAGGACGGGTCATAAGAGGTTCTACGACATCTTTTACCGAGTAGCCGTTATAAAGAAGTTCGTAACAGACCTGAATTATAGGGGCGTCTACATTATATTTTTTAGCAAGGCTATACGCCATTTTACAGGCAAAGTAACCCTCTACCGTACCTACGGTATCTAAAGCCTCGCTAACGCTTGTTCCCTTTCCTACAAGTTCTCCGAAACGGTGATTTCGGCTATGTACCGAGGTGCAGGTAACAATAAGGTCGCCTATACCCGAAAGACCAGAAAAGGTTGACGCATTTGCACCCATAGACTCACCAAGTCTTATCATTTCGGCAAGACCCCTTGTTATTAGGGCGGCTTTTGAATTGTCGCCAAGGCCTATTCCGTCACAGACACCTGCCGCAACGGCAATTATATTTTTAAGGGCTCCGCCAAGTTCAACGCCAACAATATCGGTATTGGTATATACTCTAAGGAAATTGTTAGAGAAGATTTGCTGAACAGTTTTAAGAGAATTAAGGTCGCTTCCCGAAACGGTTAGCATTGTCGGAATTTTTCTTGCAACCTCTTCGGCGTGGGAGGGGCCCGAAAGCACCGCAACAAAAGAAGAGGGCAGTTCCTCTTTAATTACCTCAGATAAACGAAGCATTGTATCGGCCTCAAAACCCTTGGCAACATTTACAACTATTCCGTGGTTTTCAACCTCTTTAAGCCTTTTAGCAGTCTGACGAACGGCAAAAGAAGGGGTTGCTATAACGGTTATATCGCTACCTGAAGATATAGATATATCATCGGTTACGGTTATTTCTTTCGGAATAGTAATTCCCTTTAAGAGTTTATCGTTCTTTCTTGTAGCGTTTAGGTTCTCGACCTCTTGAGCAAAGGGCGACCAAACGGCAACCTGATGTTTATTTTCAAAAAGAGTAAGCGCTAGGGCAAGACCCCACCCGCCTGCTCCGAGAACGGTTATTTTAGCCATTATGCCTCCTTCTTTTTAGACGAAATTTTCTTTTCTGTTCCGTTTAAAAGTCGAACAATATTGCTTTTATGCTTTAAAATTACTATTGCCCCCGCAAGAACAGAAAGTATAGCGGTTGGTACAATATTATAGTCAACAGCGGGGAAAAAGGCGTTTGACACAGTTTCGGGGCCGAAAACCGAATAGAGAATTGCCGACAAAACTACCGTTACGGTTGCAAGGATTGAACTTAAGGAAACTATTTTAGTAAAGATAAGTCCAAGCACAAAAACTAAAAGCCCTAAAACGATTGCCAAAGGACAGCAAACGGCAAAGGTGCCAACACTGCAAGCGACGGCTTTTCCGCCTTTAAAACCAAAAAATATTGGAAAAATGTGGCCGAGCATTACGGCGATACAGCAAATATACGCCCCGTACATTGGGTTTAAAACCTCGGAGGTTTCGGGAAGGGCGTAAAGATAAGAAAAGACCGCTTTTCCCGCAAAACAGGCAACAAAGCCTTTAAGAGCATCGCAAACGAAGGTAAGAATTGCAGGAAGTTTTCCCGCAGTACGAAGAACGTTGGTTGCTCCCGCATTTCCGCTTCCTGAGTTTCTTACATCTTTTCCCGTAAAGAGTTTAGAGAATATTACCGAAAAACTGACAGAGCCGATAAGATAGGCAAAAATAATTACTCCGATAGCAATTAAAATACTGGTTGGGCTCATTTATTTATCTCCTCTTTCTCTAATAACAAAACGAATTGGGGTACCCTCTAAACCGAAGGTTGAGCGTATCTGATTTTCAAGATAACGCTGATACGAAAAATGGAACAAATCTGCACGGTTGCAGAAACAAACAAAGGTTGGCGGTTTTGTAGACGCCTGGGTCATATAATAAATTTTAAGTCTTCTTCCCTTGTCTGTCGGGGGTTGAACACGGGCAGTGGCTTCGGCGAGAATGTCGTTAAGACGGCCGGTAGAAATACGCATTGTATTCTGCTCGTGAACATACTTAATAAGTTCAAAAAGACGGTCAAGACGCTGACCTGTTTTTGCCGAAATAAAGATTATCGGGGCAAAGGGCATAAAGGAAAAATCTTTCATAAGGCTTTTGCGGTAAGCGTCCATAGTTCTTCCGTCTTTTTCGACGATATCCCATTTATTGACCGCAATAATACAAGCCTTTCCCTCTTCCAGCGCAAGACCCGCAACCTTTGAATCCTGTTCGGTAAAGCCGTCGGTTCCATCTATCATAATTACACAAACGTCGCTTCGCTCAATCGCCATTCTGGCACGAAGAACGCTATATTTTTCAAGTTTATCGTCGACCTTACTCTTTCGGCGAAGACCCGCCGTATCGGTAAAATTAAAACGGCCGAAACCATTCTCCACTAAAGTATCAATAGCGTCACGGGTTGTTCCCGCAATATCCGAAACAATTGCCCTTTCCTCGCCCGTTACGGCGTTTACAAGGGAAGATTTGCCGGCATTTGGTTTTCCGATTACCGCTACATTGATAATTTCGCTTTCAAGTTCATCATCTAAAGCGCTTGGAAGATATTTTACAACCTCATCAAGAAGGTCGCCCGTTCCGTGACCGTGAACCGAAGAAACGGCAACGGGGTCGCCAAGCCCTAAATTATAAAACTCATAAAACTCGAGGGGGAGATTTCCAAGACTGTCGCACTTGTTGACGCAAAGGACAACGGGCTTTCCGCTTTTTTGAAGCATAGCCGCAACCTCTGCATCAGAGGCGGTAACACCGCACTTTATATCGACCACAAAAATTATAACATTAGCCATTTCGATTGCGAGTTCTGCCTGATTTCGCATTCCCGCAAGAATGACATCGTCGGTGCCGTGTTCAATTCCGCCCGTATCAATAAGCATCATTTTATAACCGCACCATTCGGCATCCCCATAAATTCTATCACGGGTAACACCGGGAGTGTCGTCGACTATTGACATCCTTTTTCCTATAAGTTTGTTAAAGAGGGTCGATTTTCCGACATTAGGCCGTCCAACAACGGCAACAACGGGTTTCGCCATTTGATTTTTCCTCTCTTTTTTATTCTGATAACGCTTCTATAAAGGAATAACCGTCGGGTTCGGTTATTTTTACCTTTACTCCGAGTTCTTTTTCAAGGTCTAAAACCGAGACATCGTCTAAAAACAGGTCTCGCTCAAACCTTAACATATTTGAGGGGATAAGGAGCGTATCGCCCAGATTTTCCCCTTTTAACTGATTTATTATATCCGAGCCGGTCACAAGGCCCGCAACCGTAATTTTTTCGCCGAAAAAGTTGTTTTTAACGGGGAAAACCTTACAGTTTAAATTATGCCATTTTAAAGTCGCCTTGTCAACAGTAGACTTTATAAGCGGATAGGCCGCAACGCCCGTGACACAGGAAATATTGCGGGGTAAAACGGGAGGCTGAACTTCGTTTAGCGCATCCTCACTTTCCTTTTCAAAAAGGGTCCACATTCCAACCCCGTTATCAAGTTGCGGAAAATCGCCGTATTCTTCAAAACTCGGCAAGGGTTTTTCTGCCAAAAGATAAAACTCGTCGGCGGCGTAGACCAAGCGGTTTGAGTATTCTTTTTTACAAATCTCGCCGATTTTATCGGTTATTTCGATTACCTTTTCTGCCGTTTCTTTGGTAAAAGGCTCTATTTTTTCAAGACCGTCCCGAAATTTTGTAATACCGACGGGAACAGAAGCAATACATTCGACATTTTTATACCTTGAAAGTTCGGTCAGCGTTCGCTCAAGTTCCTTTCCGTCGTTATAACCGGGGACTAAAACAAGTTGAAAATTCATTTTTATTCCCGCATCGTCAAAACGCTTAATTATATCGAGGGTTTCCCCGGCAAAGCGGTTATTCATCATTGCACAGCGGAGTTCGGGATTTACCGTATGAACCGAAATATTGACGGGGCTTATATGCATTTTTATTATACGCTCAATTTCGTGTTCGGTCAGGTTGGTCAGGGTAATATAATTACCGAAAAGGAAAGAAAGTCTTGAATCGTCGTCCTTAAAATAAAGGGTTTCACGAAGTCCTTTGGGCAGTTGGTCGATAAAACAGAAGATACATTTATTCTTGCAAGAATGCTGACAATCCATAAGATAACTGTCAAAAACAAGACCTAGTTCACAGTCCTCGCCTTTCTTTATCTTATAGGTTTTTTCTTTACCCTTTTCATTTCTTACAACAAGGTTAAGTTCTTCTTCTTTTTGATAAAAACGGTAGTCGAGAACATCCATAATTTCATTTGAGTTAATTGAAACCAGAGTGCTTCCCTTTTTTATCCGAGCCTTTGCGGCGGGACTTTTCTTCTCAACATCATAAATTTTTACCGACACTTTATATCACCTCTTTATAAAAAAATAGAGAAGGATTGCTCCTCCTCTACTCCATTAGTCTTCTACTTTTACAACTTCGCGTCCGTTATAGGTTCCGCAGGCGGTGCAAAGTCTGTGAGGACGCTTGTATTCGCCACAACGCTCGCACTTAACGAGGGTGGGAGCAGTAAGCTTCCATAAATTATTACGTCTTTTGTCACGTCTTGCTTTAGAAGTTTTTCTCTTCGGTACTGCCATTTCAGCACCTCCTTAAAAATTTTTGTTTGGTAGATTATTCTTTTAGGAGTTCTGCCAATGCCGCAAGTCTGGGGTCAACCTCACTTTTTGAGCAACCGCAGTCGCCCTCGTTAAGATTTTTTCCGCAGACGGAGCAAAGTCCCCTGCAATCGTCTTTACACAAAACCTTTGTGGGAAGACTCATTACAATGTCAGCATAACAGAAGTCATCAAGGTCAAGCATCATATCGGGGACAACCGTTATATCGTCATTTTCCTCATTTTCAAGGCTTGACACGATAGTTCGGTTAATGTTTACGACATAAGAAAGCACCGTCTCTTTAAGACAGCGGTCGCAAAAACCGACATAACTGACCTTGCAACCGAGATTAGATTCAACTATACCTGCGCGGCTGACAATCTTTCCGCTGATTGCCACGGGAGAGCGAAGTGGTTTGACGCCAAGGAAACTAAGTTCAGACAAATCCATTTCGTGTTCTACCGACAGTTCATTTCTGCTGCCCGCAAATAACGGCTTCAAATCAAGAAGCATAATCTCACCTCAATTGTCACAAAGATTATTATATATAAGTGTTTTATGTTTGTCAAGTGTTTTTTGGCATTAAATTACGGAGCAGGTTTCCCTGCTCCGTAGACCTTAATTTTTAAATTTTTTCAGCGATATCGGTAACTGCTTTGGGCAGGTCTGCCTCATCGCAGGATACGGTAAATACAAATTCAATATCCTTATTTGCATCTACACGGGCGAGGAATTTGTCAAGACCGTCAAGTCCTCCGCCGATTTTCTTGGTTGCGTCGCCAAAAATATGAGTAATGTCGTGATTACTTGCTGCTATTCCGCAGAGCATGGCATAATATTCGTCATAACCGGAAATTCCGTAACTTTCTACATCGATAAGTCGAACTTCTCTGGCTACGCTGAACCTAAGGGCGTCGCCCTTTTCAACGCAGACAACGCTTCCGGGGCTGTTTTTAGCCGCAGTATTGACCAATTCGATGAGTTTCTTTGTTTTGCCTGAACCTTTGTTTCCGATAATAAGTTTAATCATATTATCCGCTCCTTTATTTATATATATATCGCCGAAGCGATTGTTTTTTATTTTGCGAGGCGAGCCTCAAGTTCTGCCTTTGCGCTCTCGTAGCCGGGTTTTCCGAGAAGGGCAAACATATTCTTCTTATAACTTTCAACTCCGGGTTGGTCGAAGGGATTAACGCCCAGAACATAGCCCGAAATTCCGCAAGCCTTTTCGAAGAAGTAGATAAGACGGCCGAGATGCTCCTCATCTGCCTTATCAACATTTATTACAAGGTTAGGAACCTTACCGTCGGTATGAGCAAGAATAGTTCCCTCAAAAGCCTTGTTATTTACAAAAGAAAGGGGTTTGCCGGCAAGGAAGTTAAGTCCGTCGCCGTCATCTTCTTCCTTTTCGATTATTACATCGTTTCCGCACTCACCGATAGTAACAACCGTTTCGAACATAATACGGCTTCCGTCTTGAACATACTGACCCATTGAGTGAAGGTCGGTAGAGAAAACAACAGAAGCGGGGAAAAGACCCTTATTGTCCTTACCTTCGCTCTCGCCGTAAAGTTGCTTAAACCATTCGGCCATCATAGTAAAACGAGGCTCATAGGAAACGAGCATTTCAACAATTTTACCCTTGCGGTAGAAGGCGTTACGGATAGCGGCGTAGGTATAGCAAGGATTGTTTGCAAGGTCATTTACCGCATAATCGGCAGCAGCATCGGCTGCGCCCTTCATAATAGCGTCTAAATCTGCTCCGCAGACAGCAATCGGAAGAAGTCCCACAGCGGTTAAAACCGAGAAACGACCGCCGACATCATCAGGAATTACGAAACATTCGTAACCCTTTTGGTCAGCAAGTTGCTTAAGGGTTCCACGAGCCTTATCGGTTGTACAGTAGATACGCTTGGCGGCTTCCTCTTCGCCGTAGCGCTCTTCAAGATATTTACGGAAAACACGGAAAGCAATTGCCGGTTCGGTAGTAGTTCCCGATTTTGAAACGATATTTACCGAAACGCGCTTGCCTTCGCAGATTTTAAGAAGGTCATCAAGAGCAGAACCGCTGATAGTATTTCCTGCAAAATAAATATCAGGGGTGTTCTTGGGAAGGGCGTTATAGTTATTTGACTTTAAAAACTCAATAGCGGCACGAGCGCCGAGATAGGAACCGCCGATTCCTATAACTATAAAAACATCGGTATCGGATATGATTTTTGCTGCCGCTTTTTTGATTCGGGCGAATTCGTCCTTATCGTAGGCGGTGGGAAGGTCAACCCAACCCAGAAAATCGTTTCCGAGACCGGTTTTATTGTGTAACATATCGTGAGCCGCACTAACCTGGGCCTCAAGGCCCTTTATATCATTTTCGCAAAGAAATTCACTTGCATATTTATAGTTAAAACTTAATGCCATTTTTTGCTCCTTATTATTAGAAGAATATTTATTTAAATATATTTTACACTAAAACGCCGTATTTTTCAATAAGGAATTTATAAAAAATTATCAAAAAATACGGCTTTGTTTTATTACAGAGTAAATAAACTCTTAACCAGTCGCATTAGGCAGACAAAATAGGTAAGTTTATCGCTATCAGAACCTGCGATTATCGGAATCACTCCAAGTTCTTCTTCGCCAAGATAGATATGAACATATCCTACCGTATCGCCCGCTTTTACGGGGGCAACAAGTTCCTCGCTTAGTGTGAAGGTTTGGGTCAGTTTGCTTTCGTCGCCCTTTTTAAGAAGAGCAAAGAACTTTTCGGTAACGGTCGGTGTTACAAAACGAGTTGTTCCTCTTCTTACGGGAATATCTGAAAACTCAGATGTATCTGCCTTAGTTTCGGTAAAACTGTAATTTGCGAACCCGTAGTCGAGGAGTTTTTGAGTTCCGCTGAAACGGTCTTTGCTTGAGGGCGCACCGAGGACGACGGCAATAAGGGTTAGTCCGTTTCTTTCAGCAATAGCCGAAAGGCAGGAGCCCGCCTTGGAAGTTGTACCCGTTTTAAGCCCGAAACAACCGTCATAGTAGCGGATAAGTTTATTTGTATTTACAAGTTCGGATTCTCCGCCACGAAGCGAATCCATTGTTTTCTCGGTATACTGACGGATAAGTTCGTGTTTCATCAGTTCCTTTGACATTACCGCAACATCGTGAGCGGTTGTAAGATGTCCTTCGGCGTCAAGTCCGTAACTGTTTACAAAATTGGTATCTTTAAGACCCAACTCAGCCGCCTTTTCGTTCATTTTTAAAACAAAACTTTCCTCACTTCCCGACACCGCTTCGGCAAGAGCAACGGTTGCATCGTTTGCAGAGGCTATTACGGTTGCTCTCAGGAGTTCGTCGACCGTCATAACTTCGCCCGGTTCGAGCCATATCTGCGAACCGCCAAGACTTGCCGCATGTTCAGAGGCGGTAATTTGGTCCTCAAGAGAAAGCCTTTTATCCTCAATGGCTTCCATAACAAGAATAAGCGTCATAATCTTGGTAATTGAGGCGGGAGCAAGTTTTTCGTCGGCGTTGCTTTCGTAAAGAATCTTGCCCGTATTATACTCTATAAGTATTGCAGATTTTGCATTTATCTGCAACTTTTCGCCAATAGGCGCATTTGCCTGAATATTCTTTTCAAGAGGTTCTTCTAAATTCACGCCCTCGTATTCGGTAGAAACAGTAGCGGCAGAACAAGTCACCGCCGTCATCATCACACATAAAGAAAGTATAAAAGATATTATTCTTTTCATATAAAAACACCCCACATAAACAAATATATGTGGGGTGTTGCAGTTTAATAACCCAAAGGCTTAGAACAGATTATTACATTTATTCTTCCTTTTTCCTTTTGGAAACCGTTTACAACATAGTGGGCACAAATACGGTCGGGCGAATTGCAACCCGACGCTATATCGCCGTCGGGACAAATACAATGACCTAAAGTTTTGCACGGAGTTTGAGTATTCAGTCTTACGGCGTTTTTAGGGGCGGCAACCGTCTTAACCCTTTTAAAGCCCGAAGCAACATCGGGAACAATTTTATTTGAGCCGACGATACAGATAACCTTTTTAGGCCCGAAACAGATTGCGGTAACTCGATTTCCGTTTCCGTCGACATTTATAAGTTCGCCCTTTTCGGTCACGGCGTTTGCCGAGGTTAAAAAGGCGTCTGCAAAAAAGGTCTTTCTGTAAATTTCCTGAATATCTTCACGGGTAAGGCCGGGCTGTGAGCGGTCAAGAAAACGGTAGTTTCCGCTTTTCATAAGGTCGGTTACTCCGCACTCGGCAAGGGTTACGCTTCCTCCGCAAGAAATTACATCGTTTTCCTTTAAAAGTCCTTTTACGATTTCGGGAATTTCTTCCTTGCTGTTAGCGTAAAAGACCTCCATATTATTAGCCTTTAGGTTGTCTATTGTTTTTTGAATTCTACTCTCCATACTATTCACCTCTTACTATTTTCCCTCCGCCAAGAACCGCATCCACATCATAAAATACGGCCGACTGTCCGGGCGAAGCGGCTCGTTGGGGTTTTTCAAATTCAAGCAAAGCCTCGTTTTCGGATAAGGGGTGGAACAGACACTTTTCGTCTTTTGCCGAATACCGAAGTTTAGCGGTACAAGCAACTGCAGAAGAAGGCATTTCGGTCGCAATCATATTTACATCCTTTATATATATGCGCTTTTTGAAAATATGCTCCTCGTCGCCAAGCACAACCTCATTTGTAAGGGGGTTTTTAGAGATTACAAACTGCGGTTTTCCAAGGGCTATGCCAAGTCCTTTGCGCTGACCTATTGTATAACACTGATGCCCCGAGTGTTTGCCAAGAACGCTACCCGAAATATCGGTATAATTCCCTTTTTCAAAGGGTTTTCCGATAAAGCCCTCTAAAAAAGCGGCATAATTTCCGTCGGGGACAAAACAGATATCCTGACTTTCCTTTGCCGTTGCAGAAACAAAGCCATAGTCTTGGGCAATTTCCCTGACCCTTTCCTTTGTTATATCGCCAAGGGGCATCAAAATGTGGGACAGTTGGTACTGCGAAAGTCTCCAAAGCACATAGGTCTGGTCTTTCTTTTGGTCCTGCGGTCTATATAAAACAAATCTTGAGTTTGGGTCTTTTTTTATTCTTGAATAGTGGCCCGTTGCAATAAAAGCGCAGTCTTCTTTAATCGCATTTTCAAGCAGAGCGCCGAACTTTATATATTTATTACACTCAATACAGGGATTTGGGGTCAGTCCGTCGTTATATTCTTTTGCAAAGCGGTTTATAACCTCTTTTAAGAAGGTTTCACGCATATCATAAACAAAGTGTTCAATTTCAAGGCGGTCGCAAACACTTTTTGCAAGTTCAACCTCTTTTGAGGGAGTATTTTCCGTTTCATAAAGGCGAAGGGTTCCTCCGCAAACATTATATCCGCCTTCTTTAAGCAGGGCCGCCGCAACCGAACTGTCAACTCCGCCCGACATAGCAGTCATTATCTTTTTCATCGTATCTCCTATTATATATACTTACTTTGCTGTTCTTATTTACAGGGTTCGTTTCATAAACTGTATTAAGCAAACAATTTAAGGGTATATTAAGACAAAAGCAACCCTTTTTTCTGCAAATATCTTACCACATTATATAGTGTTTGTAAATCATTTATCCGCTTTAAAACACAAAAAATGCGGTTTTTTGCCCCTTTTCAGTCTTTATCGGCAATCTCTTTTCCTATTTTTTGTAGAATTGCACAAAAAGAAAGAGATAAATCGTGTCGAAAAAGTGTTACAAACTTGTAACTATTCGTAATTTATTTGTAATTTTTGTGCATATTGTACAAAATTAGGGGGTGCTGTTTCGTTTGACATATTCAAAATTTGAGGCTATAATTGCCGACGGACTGAAATCGACTTACCTGAAAACAATGATTATGGGTTGTTGAATCAACAAAAAAACATAATCATTTCGAATCTAAAGGAGTTTATGATGTTACAAAAAACAAAGCGTTTTGCCTCAAAGTTTGGCAAAAAAACTCTTGAACTGGCTAAACGCAACATTCCCGCAACGGTTAGTCTTGTACTTACGGTTGCAGCAATAATACTGACCACCGTTTGTTCGGCTCACACGGTCAGCATTTACGACGGACGAAGCAGTTATTCGGTTTTAACCCTTTCTGCCAATCCTGAAGTTATTCTTTCTAAAGTAAATCTTGCAAAGGAAGACTACGAAGTAGTTAGTTTTAAAAACGGAATTTTTGCAGGAAAAATTGAAATTGTTTATCTTGTTCCCCTTACAGTTAAAAAGGGCGACGAGGTTAAGACCTATGTTGTAAGAGAGGGCCGTCTTTCAAATCTTCTTGCCGACGCAGGAATTGACCTTGATGAGCACGATATTGTAAGTCTTTCCCTTAACTACTATGTTGACAAGGCTACCGAAGTTGAAATAACCGATGTAGAGTTTGTAACCGTTATTACAACCGAAAATGTGCCTTCAGAGAGCAAAGAATCGGTAAAGACAAAAACTATTACCACCTGTGTTAAATATGTAAACGGCGTTGCAACAGAGGTTGTAAGTACAAGCGAAAAAATCAGCAGTTATACTATTGAACAAAACACTATTGAAGAAACCAAGACTCCGCAGTATTCTGCAAACGCTTCTTACCCGGCTTCTTCAGTACCCTGTATCTCTACCCTTGACGCTCCCGACAGCCTTTTACTTGACAAAAGCGGCAAGCCGATAGAGTATGTTTCAAAAACTACTCTTCGTGCAACAGCCTATACCCACACGGGAAATAGATGTTCAACCGGTGTTTATCCGCAGCCGGGCTGTGTTGCGGTTGACCCGAAAGAAATTCCTTACGGCACAAAGATGTATATCGTTTCTGCCGACGGAAAGTATGTCTACGGATATGCTATTGCTGCAGATACGGGCGGATTTATAAACGGAACCCGAACCGACATCGACCTTTTCCTTGATACCGAATCACAGTGCAAGGAATTTGGAAGAAGAGATGTTGTAGTTTACTTTGTAAAATAAAAAAACGGCGTACATCGAAGTGTACGCCGTTTTTATTTTATTCTTCTTCGTCAGGCTCGGAAAGGTCAACCGAGGCGATATGAACATTTATGCTTGTTATCGCATTTGAAGTCATGCTCTGAACCTTATCTTTAACGCTGACCTGAACTGCTTCGGCAACCTCTTTGGCGTTTGCCTTTTTGCTAATGCAAATATGAAGAGTAATTACCACAGCGCCGTTTTTAACCTCTGCTCTGACGGGTTTAAAGACGGGGCTTTTGCTGAAAGCATTCTTAATATTAACAATTTTTGCAGACATTGAGGAAACGCCATTAACCTCGAGCGCCGCCATAGCCGCCATACTTTCAATTACATCAAGATTTATAGAAAGTCCGCTTCTTTCGGCCATTACTATTACCTCCGATTATTATTTACAGTAAATATGCATCTGTTAAGCATATTATACCACAAAATTTCAAAAGGTAAAGCCTTTTTTAAAGCAAAATTTAATTTATTGCGCCGATATGATTTTTATATCGGTTATATCAAAATCGGTATGGGAAATAACGGCGTCCTGAATTCTTGCAACTCCTGCGGCGTCGGGCGTTTTGCTGACTATTACATTTACATCAGATTCCCCTATTACAACAACGACATCAGCAAAACCTTTTGCTTTAAGTATTGTCTCGATTGAGGCTTCGTTTTCGGTTGCTTTGGCAAGGGCGGCACTCTTTTCTGCCGCCTGGGCTTTTTGGGCTTCGGTAAGGTCGCTTCTATCGAGGGTCTCCTCTAAAATATCGAGGGCCTCCTGTCTTGCTTTTTTGCGGTCGTTTCGGAGTTTTACGAAATAATCACTTTCTTTGGACTCGCTACTGTTTTCAGATACCGAGGCGTTGACATATTCCGCCTGACCGAGATACTTTGACGGCGTATCGGTTGACCCGTTTGCCCCGGTTGAAGTATATCTCATATTAAGCCAGACCGCCGCACCGAGCGCTATTACCATTACCGCCAAGGCAAGATGTGTTTTTTTAAGTTTTTTAGTTTTTTTCATTACTGTAATTTCCTCCCGATATAAATTTGCCGTGATTTGACATCAAGCGCCGCACAGACGGCGCTTTCTATTTTTGACACGGTATCGTCATTTGTCGCGCCGCAGATAACGGTCACTCCCCTTACCTTTGGCATATGCGAGGTAATTATTAGGGGAACCTCGCTTCCCGACCCGTCTTTTACGGTTATATAGGTTTTTTCACTCTCCTCACTGGTTTTATCGCGGTCTGCCGCATTGTTTTTCTTGATTTCGTCGGCATATTCGTAAACAATTCCCGTTTCTAAAGTTACGGTTACAATCGCAGAACTGTCACCACAGATACCAAAAACAATTTCCTTTATATCCGCCTCAAGAGCGTTTTTGTATTCTTCTTGCGAAAATGAGGGTTCAACGGTCTTCTCGACATTGTTGTTTTTTTGGGGCAAAAGGCTTGAAACAAATATAAGCACTATTCCGACAAGCCCCGCAACAAACAGAATTTTTGCCGTATTTTTACCCTTTAAAAAATTAAGCAGTTTTTCTTTCAAGCAAAATTCACCCCGCAATCAATCCCACAAGCGTCAAGCGTTTCTTTAACTGCTTCGGGGTTATCTGCACCGAATACTGTTATTTCACTAATTACTATGCTGCCGCCCTCGTTTTTAGTCACATTAGCCGATATTTTTTCAAAACTTATTCCCTTTTCTTTAAGAAGAGATGCTATAAGGTATTCAGCCGAGTATCCGCTTAAATCTTCTGCCGTTTCGCTTTGCTCTAAGGCAGGGACATTTTCGGGCAAAAAACCAAGACTAAAGTCAGCCGAGGCTAAAGTTCCTATTACCGAGCAAAGAAGAATAAGGGCTATAATATACCGTCCGCTTTTTTCGAGCACCTTTCCGTTTAAAACGCCGACTCCCGCACAAAACACGGCAGAAGCACAGAAAGAAAGGGCTATTTGCCTAACCGAGTCCATTATCCGCCTCCCGAAATTACCGCCAAGGATATAATGAAAAGAGTTGAAACAAATAAAATAACTCCGATTAGTACCGATAAAACACAGTCGGTCGCTTTAAGCACATCGGTTTTAAGATTCACGCCGAAAAGTTCGGTCACTAAATCGAGAAGATAAATTGTCATTCGCCAAATAAGAAGTTCAATAACTATCGGAAGGACCATAACGGCAATACCAAGGACCGCAAACATCGCAACCGAAGATTTTAGCAGTTTTACAGAGCCGAGCAGGGTTGTAAAAGAGTCGGAAAGGGCTCCGCCCGCAACGGGAACGAAAGTTCCTATCATAAATTTCAGGGTTTTTATTCCCATATTATCCGCCGCTTTATTTACAGCGGTCTGAATTGATAAAAGCCCCAAAAAGAGCGTCATTGCAAGGGAAAGCATCCACATAGCCGTCGTTTTAATTCCCTCGCCCAGACGGTTTGTTCCGCCTATCGGCATTACCGAACCCGCCATTCCGACGCCGAGATAACAACTCATAAGCGGAACTATTACGAACGAGGAAAAATTGCCGACCGCACCCGCCGCGGCAAGCAAAAGAAAACTCATTCCCGAAGCGGTCGCTGCCTGACCCGAAACGGTCAGAATTCCCGCATAAAGCGGAATGAAGCCGAGCATCAGGGTTGATATTCCTTTTACCGCACTTGCCGAACTTTCGATAACCGAAAAAAGCGGAATAAGAATTCCCGCAGCGGTAATAAGAACAAAGACATAGGCGGAAACATCGCTGTAAATCTTAAACCCCTCGAATGTATTTGCCGCCGCCATAAGAATTATTACGGCAACCATTCCGCTAAAACAAATAAGAGGCCTTTTAAGACCCTCTTTAAAGAAACCCGAAACCATTTTAAAGACGCTTTCGGGGTCAAGTCGGCTAACCCAATCTATATCCGACGGGTCAATATTAAACTCCTCTATAGTTTTTTTGGCGTCTTCACTTAAAAGGTCAAAAACATCTTCTGCTCCGCTGATTTTATACTGTTCCTTATATGTTTCGTCTTGGTTTTCTGCCGATACCAAAAAGGAAAAAACCAAAAGAAAAACGAGAAAACAAACTAAAACTTTAACTATCTTTTTCATAACTATCCTATTATTTCCTTCGCCGTTTCAAGAAGTGAAGTAAGCAAAGGAAGAGAAAGAATAAATACGGCACATCTTCCCGCAAGTTCGGCCCTTGACGCTAACGCCATTTGCCCCGAATCACGACAGGCGTCTGCAATAAAACCTGTAATAACGCAGATGCCAAGCGACTTGAAGGCAACCGTAAAATACGAACCGTCAAGGCCGAAACCAAGGACGGTATTAAGCAGAGAATAGAGTCCGTCCATAATATCGGTCATTAAAACAATAAGAACTAACGCCCCTGCTAAAAGGGCGATAAAAAGCGAGTATTCCGCCTTATATTGTCTTAAAACCAAAGCCGCCGCCGAGGCGATTATTAAAACCCCTAAAATTACTGTTAAATTCATATTTTAAAGTCCAAAAACCGACTTGACGGTTGAAAAAAGGTCGGCAACCATATTAACCACCATAATCAGCACGACGACAAGACCCGTTAGGGTTGTCAGCATTGCCTGTTCTTCCCTTCCCGAACGAACAAGCACCTGATTTAGCACCGTCACTATAATTCCGATTGCCGCCACCTTGAATATTAAATCAACATCCATAACTTCACCTATATAAGCATTACCGAAATAAACAGACCCGCAAAAAATCCGAGTTTGCTATAAAGACCGCTTTTGGAGTTTACAAGTTCAGCCGCCGATTCTTCTTGCTTTTTTAAAAGCGAGAGATAAACCTGACACCTCTTTATCTGGGACTCGGTATCGCCAAGACCAAGTCCCGAAAAAAACTCCTCCAAAATAGAAATATCCTCTTTAAAAAGATTTTCGGGCGAAATTTTTACCGTATATCCGTCGTCATAAATTCCTACATTTTTGCCCGACAAGGCAAATATTTTTTTAAGTTCTGCTCCCGACCTAATCCGCATTTCTATCTCTTCAATAAAAGAACACAGATTTGAAAGTCTTGTTTGCCTTGTTTTAAGTTTTAAGGCAAAGAAAAAACCGAGCAAAGTAGAAGCGGTAATTATTCCGATAATGCCTATTATTTTAAGCAAACCGCCTCACCTCTTCTGCTTTTAAAATTCTTATGGGTCCGCCGGGCTTTTTTGAAAGCAGAGCGACACTGCCCATAAACCCCTCAAGCATAAGTTTAGTAACCGGTCTTGAAATAAGGTCCCTTGTGTCAGCGGCGTGGGCTGTAGTTATTATGCTTACCCCCGAAAAGAAACTTTCCTTTATAAGCGCCAATTCCTCTCCCGTTCCCACCTCATCAAAGGCAATAAAGTCGGGAAACATTGTTCTAAGGGCGATTTCGGTTCCTTTGGCTTTGTTGACCCCCGTTATAACATCGGTATTAGGTCCTATATCAAGGGCATCTTCTTCCTGCTGTCTTCCGCAGATTTCGCCTCGGCTATCAATCACGCATACCCTTTTTCCGCTGACCGACAAGAGCCTTACAAGGTCGCGAAGCAGGGTTGTTTTTCCGCTTCCGGGCGGACCTGCAATAAGGATTCCGTTTTGAGCCTCGTTTAAAACAGACTCGGCAGAGCCGATTACCTGGCGGGGTATTCGGATATTTACCGAGGTTGTGTCGCAAAATTTTCCCTCAACAAATCTTCCGCAAACCCCCGCTCTGCCACCATAACGCATTGACAGGTAGCCTTTTGAAAGTTCGGCGGTTCTGGTATAGACCGAACGGTCGGTAATTCGAAGCAAAATATCCTTGATTTCTTCCTCACTTGCCACAAGCGGACTTTTGGGAATATATGTACAGGCAACCGAATCTGAAGATATATAAAAAACGGTATCTCCCGTTATGCAAACAGGTTTATTTACCCTTATTCTGATTTCATACGCCGACGCCTTAAGAGCAACTGGCAGAGCCGACAAAACCAAGGAAATTCTTTCGGGCAAGGCGTAAAGCATTCTGTCAAATCTTTCGCAGTTTGTTTTACAGTCTGTCATTTTTATCACCTATGCAATAATATGTACAGGCCGTAAGGTTTAGAACAAAAAAGGACCAAGTGAAATCTTGTTCCTTTTTTTCGCATTTTATGTAATTTTTGGAGTTTTGGTTATTATATTGATTTTGCCCGGAAAATATGCTAATATATTATAGTTTCGTGAATTAGCGGAACTAAAAAGAAAGGATGAAATTATGCAAAAAGTAATATGCAAGGTGCAGTATGACACCGAAAAATCTGAACTTATTTTAAAAAAGGTTTTCGGCTCTTTCGGAGACCCTTCGGGCTACGAAGAAAGTCTTTATAAAACCGAAAACGGAAAGTTCTTCCTTTATGTAAACGGCGGAGAAAAATCTCCCTATAAAAAGGAAGATATCAAGCGTATGTCGGCTGATAAGGCAAACGATTGGATTCAGGCGTAAAAAAACACCCCGTCATTGACGGGGTGTTTTAAATTTATTTGCTTATATAGAAACTATTTGACTTTTTTATTCTTCGTCTTCTTCGGGCATATCCCAGTTGTGCCAGATTTCCTGAACATCCTCATTATCTTCAAGCATTTCAATGAGTTTTTCCATTTGCTTTATCTGGTCGGGGTCGTCGATTGTAGACATAGTTTGGGGAACATAGGCAATTTCAGCCGATTCAAAAGCATATCCCTTTGCTTCAAGGGCGTCGCAGACAGCACCGAAACCGGCAGGGTCGGTCGAAATTTCGAAAATATCGCCGTCGAAATTAAAGTCATCGGCACCTGCATCAAGCGCATCTTCCATTACGGCATCTTCATCTTTACCCTCGGCTTCGATAATTATCTGTCCCTTGCGGTCAAACATAAACATAACCGAGCCCGATTGACCGAGGTTTCCGCCGTATTTATCAAAATAGTGACGCATTTCGCCGGCAGTTCGGTTTCTGTTATCGGTTAAAACCTCTACGACAACGGCAATACCGTTTGGACCGTAGCCCTCATAAATTAGTTCTTCATAGTTGTTAGCCGAGGTGTCGCCTGCGGCTTTTTTGATAATTCTTTCAATATTTTCGTTAGGAACATTTGCCGCTTTTGCTTTGGCAATAATTTCCTTTAATTTGCTGTTTTCCTGGGGATTAGGGCCTCCCGCTTTTACGATTACCGAGATTTCACGGCCGATTTTAGTAAAGATTTTCGCCTTTGCGGCGTCGGTTTTTTCCTTTTTACGCTTAATATTATTCCATTTAGAATGTCCTGACATAGAAACTCTCCTTTAACATTTTGACTTTGCTATTTTATCACATATCCTCGCCTTCGGCAAGGGCTTTTTCACATATTAAAGCAATATCGGAAAAAGAGTTTATTTCGCCGCACATTTTACGAAGAGCAGCGGCATTTCTAACCCCTTTCATATACCAAGCGGCGTGTTTTCGCGCTTCTAATAAAACGGTTCTTTCACTTTTATATTTTTGCATAAGAGAAAGTTGCTCCATTAGAATTTCGAGCCGTTTTTCAAGGGGCGGGTCCTCTAAAATTTCGCCGTTTTTAAGGTAGGCGTTTATTTTATCAAAAACCCAAGGGGTTCCGTTTGCCGCACGGCCGACCATAACAAAATCGCACCCTGTATATTCGTACATATAGGCGGCAGAGGGGCCGTCGGTTATATCTCCGTTTCCGATTACGGCAATATTAACGGCTTTTTTAACCTCTTTTATAATGTCAAGATTTACGGGAGGGGCATACATCTGTGCTCTTGTTCTTCCGTGAACGGTAATTGCACTTGCACCGTTTGCTTCGCATATTTTGGCGAGTTCTACGGCGTTTAAACTGTTTTCGTCCCACCCTGCTCGGATTTTAACCGTTACGGGAACTTTTACCGAGTTTACAACCGCTTTTACTATTTCACATGCTAGTTTCGGGTCTTTCATAAGGGAACTGCCTCCCCCGTTATTAGCAACTTTGGGGGCGGGACAACCCATATTTATATCAATAAAATCGGGGGCAAAACTTTCGGCAACTTTTGCCGCTTTTGCCATAATTTCGGGCTCACAGCCGAAAAGTTGGTTTCCAAAACAAGCAAGGTTTCCCCTTGACAAAAACTCGGGAGATTTTTTGTCCCCCAAAGTAATTGCTTTAGCGCTTGTCAGTTCGCCAACCGAGTAGGCGGCGCCGTATTTTTCACATATTTCTCTCATTGCCATGTCGGCAACACCAGCCATTGGAGCGAGAGCAGCAAAACCGTTTACAGTTACATTTCCTATCTTCATAACGGGATAATTATAACCGCAAAAAAAATTCTTGTCAAATATTAAAAATATGATGACAATTTATATGTTATTTGTTATAATAATATAAATATTATTTATTATGGGGTTTTCTTTGTATGAAGTTGCTGGCAATAGACGGAAACAGTATTATAAACCGCGCCTTTTACGGAATTAAACTGCTGACCACCAAGGACGGCAGATATACTAACGCCGTTTACGGTTTTATAAATATTCTTAACCGACTTAAAGAGGCTGAACAGCCCGACGGTATTGCCGTTGCCTTTGACCTTAAAAAACCCACCTTCCGCCACGAAAAGTATGCCGAATATAAGGCAGGACGCCACGCTACTCCCCCGGAACTTCTTGAACAGTTTGCCCCTCTTAAAGAATGGCTTCGCGCAATGGGATACACCGTTATTGAATGCGAAAGATATGAGGCAGACGACATTTTAGGCACCCTTGCCGACCTTTGTCAGAAAACCGATAACGAGTGTGTTATTGCTACGGGTGACCGTGACGCACTCCAACTTATCGGGAATAATGTTCGTGTTGTTCTTTCTTCGACCAAGGCGGGTTCTCCCGAAATTGTCAGTTACGACGAGGCGGCTTTATTCCAGAAATACGGTCTTACCCCTAGTCAGATGATTGAACTTAAAGCCCTTATGGGCGACTCGTCGGATAATATTCCCGGGGTCAGTGGGGTTGGCGAAAAAACCGCTACCGACCTTATAACAAGATTTAAAAATATTGACTACATTTACGAGCATTTAGAAGAACTTGACATTAAAGCAGGGGTTAAAGCCAAACTTGAAGCAGGAAAAGAATCGGCTTTCTTCTCCCGTTGGCTTGGTACCATTTGTAAAGAAGCCCCCATTGATTTAGACATCAATTCTTATTATAACAAAGATATTGACGAGTCGGCCGTAGCCTCGGTTATGACCAGACTTGAGTTTTTCAAACTTATGGAAAAAATGGGGATTTCCCCGAACTCTCCTTCTAAAACCGAAAAAGCCGAAAAACTTACCGCCGTTTTGCCCCGTGAGTTTTTATCCAAAGCACATTCTTTGGTTGAAGTTATCTCTTTAGGGGAAGATTTTGGCGTTTGCGACGGACAGATTTGCACAAGACTTCCGGCAGACGAAACTCTTGCCCTTTTAGCAGACGAAAAGACCGCAAAAAGCGTTTACGATTATAAAAACATTTATAAATTTGCTAAAAAACTTGGCGTTACCCCAAAAAATATTGTTTTTGACAGTATGCTTGCGGGATATCTTTGCAACCCCTCAAGCAATTCGTACACCACCGAGCGTTTGGCGACAGAGTACGGCGCTGACGCAGAAGTTGACACCGAAGACGAGGGTATCCGCCTTTGTTCACTTTCCTATTTTGTTTCGAAAAGGCTTGAAAGCGAACTTGAAGCAACCGGGCAAACAAAACTTCTAAGCGAAATTGAACTTCCTCTTGCTGCCGTGCTTGGAGATATGGAACTTTGCGGTGTTAAAATTGACAGTGAGGCTTTAAAGGTTCATTCAAAGCAACTCGAAGAGCGTATCGGTGCCCTTGAAACCGAAATTTACGACCTTATCGGTTATAAGTTTAACCTGAATTCTCCCAAACAGTTGGGGGTCGCCCTTTTTGAGCATTTAGGGCTTCCCGCAAAGAAGAAGACCAAAAGCGGATATTCGACCAACGCCGAAGTGCTTGAAGAACTTCGTGCTTTTCATCCTGCGGTAGAAATGATTATAAAATACCGAGGACTTGCAAAACTTAAATCCACCTATTGCGACTCGCTTCTTGAAGCGGTAGCAGAGGACTCGAGAATTCATTCAACCTTTAACCAGACCGAAACGAGAACGGGAAGAATAAGTTCTTTAGAACCTAATCTTCAAAACATTCCCGTTAGAACCGACGAAGGAAAGGTTTTCAGAAAATTCTTTATAGCCGAAAGCGGAAAGGTTCTGCTTGACGCCGACTATTCGCAGATTGAACTTCGGGTTCTCGCCCATATGGCAGACGACAAGGCTATGTGCGACGCCTTTTCAAGCGGGGCGGATATTCACACCTCTACCGCGGCTCAAGTTTTCGGTATGCCGATTGATATGGTTACCCCGATTATGAGAAGCCGAGCAAAAGCCGTTAACTTTGGTATTGTTTACGGTATAGGGGCTTTCTCCCTTGCGAAAGATATTGGCGTTTCAAACAAAGAGGCAAAAGATTATATCAACAGTTATCTTTCCACCTTTACGGGCGTTGACCGTTTTATGAACAGCAGTATTGAGCAGGCAAAGGCAAACGGATATGTCAAAACCCTTTTCTCAAGAAGAAGGTATCTGCCCGAACTTGCCTCGTCTAATCATATGCTTCGTTCGTTCGGCGAAAGGGTTGCCAGAAACGCCCCTATTCAGGGAACGGCTGCCGATATAATTAAAATTGCTATGGTTAATGTTTTTGCCCGTCTTAAAGAAGAGGGGCTTGACGCAAAACTTATTCTTCAGGTTCACGACGAACTGATTATAGAATCCGCCGAAAAGGACGCCGAAAAAGCCGCCGAAATACTAAAACACGAAATGGAAAATGCGGTAAAACTTAAAGTGGCTCTGACGGCAGATGTTAACATCGGAAAAAGTTGGTACGAGGCGAAGGGCTGATGAAAAAAGTTGTTTTTGTTTGTACGGGTAATACCTGCCGTTCACCCATGGCAGAGGGGTACCTTAAATTTAAAAAACCGACGGGCTATGAAATCGTAAGCAGAGGTCTTGCCGCAGACGGTTCTCCTGCCGCAACACATAGCGTTAACGCTATGCTTGAAAAGGGCATTGATATTTCTTCACATATATCAAAGCAGATGGGTTACGGCGACGCCGAAACGGCAGATGTAATCGTTTGTATGTCCTCCTCCCACGCCGATTTATTAGAGGCACTCGGAGTTGATAAACTTAAAATTCATATTCTCGGAATTTCCGACCCGTTTGGCTGCGGAATTGACAGATACCGAGAATGCCGTGACGAGATTTTTTCGGCTGTTGATGAACTTATTGAGGATAACATTTTATGATTAGACAGTTTAAGGCGGGGGACGAAAAATTTATTGCCCTTTTAGAAAAAGAATGTTTTTCTTCTCCCTGGAGTGAAAACGCAGTTTTGGACTCGCTTGAAAACTCTACCTATTTTTTGCTTTTTGAAGAAGAGGGTCGGGTGCTGGGTTATGTAGGATTGCAGACGGTGCTTGACGAAGGGTATATTACCAATGTTGCGGTAACAAAAGAAACAAGAAAAAAAGGGGTTGGCTCGGCACTTATTGAGCAGAGCAAAAAACTCGCAAAAGAAAAGGGTCTGAAATTTATTTCCCTTGAGGTAAGAGAGTCAAACTTACCCGCTATTGCCCTTTACGAAAAACAAGGGTTTAAAGCGGTTGGAAAAAGAAAGAATTTTTACAGTCTTCCTAAAGAAGATGCAATAATTATGACAACAGAAGGTTTTTAAACTATGCTGATTTTGGCTATTGAAACGTCCTGCGACGAAACGGCAGCGGCGGTAACTGAGGGTAGACATATTTTGTCCTCGGTAATAAACACACAAATTGAAGAACATAAAAAATACGGCGGAGTCGTTCCCGAGATTGCCTCGAGAAGACACTGCGAGAATATATCGGCGGTAGTAGACAAAGCACTTGCCGACGCTAAAAAAACCTATAGCGACATTGATGCGGTTGCGGTAACCTTTGCTCCCGGTCTTATTGGGGCTTTGCTTGTTGGAGTAAACTTTGCAAAAGGTCTTGCGATGAGTCTTAACGTGCCCCTTATCCCCGTTCATCATCTTCGCTCGCATATAGCGGCAAACTATATTGATAACGAACAACTGAAACCCCCGTTTTTATGCCTTACGGTATCGGGCGGTAATTCGGTTATAACCGATGTGGCCGATTACACCAAGTTCAGTATTATCGGGCAAACCCGTGACGACGCAGCGGGAGAATGTTTTGATAAATCGGCAAGGGCTATGGGACTTTCCTACCCGGGCGGAGTAAACCTTGACAAAATTGCAACCACAGCCGATTTTAAAAAATATCCGCTTCCAAAACCGCAAATTGAGGACAGTATTTATGACTTTTCTTTTTCGGGACTTAAAACTGCCGTTATAAACACCTTGCACAACGCCTCGCAAAAGGGAGAAACGGTTGACATTCCCGTTCTTGCGGCAACGGTTAGAAAGCGGGTTTGCGATATGCTTATTGAAAACACTTTACTTGCCCTTGAAGAAACGGGAAGAAAAACCCTTGTTCTTGCGGGCGGTGTTTCGGCAAACAGCGAACTTAGAACAAGGCTCGAACAAGAATGTAAAAAGAGAGAGATTTCTTTTTTCCGTCCCGAACTTAAATACTGTGGCGATAACGCCGCTATGGTCGGCGTTCAGGCATACTTTGAGTATATGAATTCAAACACGGCAGGACCCGAACTCAACGCCACAGCAACACTTCCCATTGACTATATTTAGAGAGGATATAAACTATGCTATTTACAAGAGATATCGGTATAGATTTAGGTACCGCAAACACACTGGTTTACCAAAAAGGCAAAGGTATTATTTTAAGAGAACCTTCGGTTGTTGCTTATGATGTTCGAAACGACGCAGTAAGAGCGGTTGGTACCGAGGCAAAGGAAATGATTGGCCGTACCCCCGGTTCAATTGTTGCCGTACGCCCCTTAAAACACGGAGTTATTGCCGACTATGATGTTACGGCGGCAATGCTTAAACGGTTTATTAAAGAGGCTCTTAAAGGCTCTATCTTCTCAAAAGTCAGGGTTGTAATCTGCGTTCCCGCGGGTGTAACCGAGGTTGAAAGCCGAGCCGTTCACGGAGTTTTAAAACAGGCGGGTGCTTCCGATGTTGATATTATTGAGGAGCCTATGGCGGCAGCGGTTGGTGCCGGTCTTCCCGTCTGGGAGGCTAAAGGCTGTATGATTGCAGATATAGGCGGAGGTACAACCGAGGTTGCGGTTATATCTCTCGGCGATATTGTTACCGCCCAGTCGGTAAGAACCGCAGGAGATGACCTTGACGAAGCAATTATCGGATATATCCGTAAAAAATATAATCTTCTTATCGGAGAAAGAACCGCCGAACAGGTTAAACTTGAACTTGGCTCTGCTCTTCCCCTTGAAGAAGAAAAAACGGTTGAAATTAAAGGTAGAAACCTTTTAGACGGTCTGCCGAAAAATATAATTATTTCTTCCGCAGAGGTTCGCGACGCTATGAGCGATACTGTTTCGGTTATTGTTGAAACAATCCGCACAACCCTTGAAAGAACCCCTCCGGAACTTGCGGCAGATATTATTGAAAGCGGAATTACCCTTACGGGCGGTTGTTCTTTGCTTCGTGGTCTTGCCGAACTTATTGCTAAGGAAACCAATATGCCGGTAAGAATTGCCGACAACCCGAGTGACTGCGTTGTTGCGGGTACGGCAAAACGCCTTGAACCCGGACACCGCTTTGACAACTATGTTTTCCGCAGAGGCAAGAAGTACAGATAATTTAATTACAGAAGGTGAAACATTTGCGTTTCTTTCTCAGAAGCCGTCAATTTAAAAAAATATTATGTATTATTGCTATTGTTCTTGCCCTTTCTATTTTAGCAGGAATTTTCGGCGGTCTTATGTCGCCTCAGGCAGGAATTGTAGGAATTTTTACTGCACCTTTCCAAAAACTTTCCAACTCGGTTATAGGTGCATTCTCCGACTTCGCCGAAAATTTTCGGTCGGCGACAGAACTTAACGCCGAAAAGGAAGAACTAAAGGCTCAGGTCGACGAACTCAGAGGTCAACTTGTAGATTACTACGATATTCTTAACCAAAACGAAGAATATAAAAAATATCTTGAAATAAAAGAACAAAATCCCGACTTCAAGTTTTGTCCCGCTATGGTTACGGCGACCGACCCCGACGATATTTTCAGCGGTTTTACCCTTGACGCCGGAAGTTTAAACGGAGTTTCTCTTTACGACCCCGTTATTACCGAAGCGGGTCTTGTAGGATATATAACCGAGGTTGGCTTTACAACCTCGAAAGTAACTACTGTTTTAAGCCCTTCGCTTACCTGCGGAGCGTACGACTCTCGTACAAATGACGCAGGCGCACTTTCGGGCACAACCGAACTCGCTACCCAGAACCAGACAAAATTCTTTAACCTTCCGAGAACCTGTTCGGTTGCAGTAGGTGATATAATCGTTACCTCGGGAAGCGGTGTTTTCCCGGACAAACTCATAATCGGTACGGTAAGTAACATTTCAAGCGACCCAATTTCTTCCTCGCTTTATGCCACGGTTTCGCCCGCAGTAAATTTTGAGGAACTAAGAAATGTTATGATTTTAACCGATTTTGCAGGTCAGGGTAACCAGCTTATTTCGGGAGAATAATATGAACATCAAACGAAAACGCTTTATAGCCGCATTTGTAAATATTCTGCTTTTAGCGGCAGCCTTTATGCTTCGTTACAGCGGAGTTGCGGTGTTTAATATCGGTCAGGCGGTTCCTCTTATTCTTTTGCCTGCCGCTCTTTCAATATCTATATTTTACTCTGAAAACATAGGTTTGCTCACAGGTTTTTTAACCGGTGTTTTTATTGACAGCGTATCTTCCGACTCATCTTGTTTTAATACCCTTTTCTTCACTATCGGTTGTGCGGTCTGCTCGGTGCTTTCTTCAAGATTTCTTAACCGAAACTTAAAGGCGGCTTTATGTCTTTCCGCCGGAATGTCCTTTTTGTACTTTATGCTTAAATACATTATTTACTTTGTGTTTTTTGGCGTTTCGGTAAATTATGACTATTTCATTTTATACCTTATTCCGTCGGCAGTTTATACTGCTGTATGGGTTTTCCCCTTTTACTTTCTCAACAAAAAACTCAGTTCTTATTAAGGAGATAAAAATTGCCATTTAAAAAGAATCCAAGAAAAAGACTTTCGGTCTTGTCGGTAATAATGGCTGTTGTCCTTTTTATATATTCCTGTCAGATTTTCTCGCTTCAGGTGTCTAACGCTCAGGAGTATATTGCTCAGGCGCAGGGAATTTCCTACCGAAAGGCTGTAATAAAGGCTCAACGAGGCGAAATTCTTGACGCTAACGGACGGGAAATCGCTGTTAACCGTGAGGGCTATAATATTGTTTTTAACAAGGCGTATTTCAATATGAAAACCGCAAACAGCGTGATTCTTCGCCTTTGTAATATGCTTTTAGAAAAGGGCGCTTCCTGGACCGACTCTCTGCCCATTGAGACTACTTCTCCCTATAGTTTTACAAACGATACTGCAGCGGTTGCAAATCTTAAATCCAAGTTGGGTCTTGCCCACTATGCAACGGTAGAGAACTGTATAGAAGAAATGACCGAAAGATACTCCCTTGAGGCCTATTCTAAGGCAGAAAGGCGAATTATCATGGGGGTCAGATACTCGCTTGAAGTATATAATTTTTCGGTATCTAATCCTTTTACCTTTTCTGAAGATGTTTCAAGTGAAATAATGCAGATTATTTTAGAATCGGGCGTTATTTTAGAGGGAGTAACCATAAATGTCGTTCCTTTCAGAGAGTATGTTGACGGTACTCTCGCTCCCCACCTTATCGGTACGGTTGGACCGATTTATGCAGAAGAATGGAACAAATATAAAAACAAAGGATATTCCTTTAACGATAAGGTAGGCAAAAGCGGTATTGAAGCCCTTGCCGAAGACGACCTTCACGGCACAGACGGCGAAATTACCTATAAAATAGACGCTAAAGGAAACATTCTCTCCAGTGAGATAACCAAACACCCTGTCCCCGGCAGAACGGTTGTACTTAACCTTGATAAAAGTATTCAGATTTCAACCCAAAACGCTCTTAAAGATGCGGTTGAGACCCTTAAGTCAAGAGGCGGTTCGGTTACGGGCGGCGCCGCAGTAATGATGAATGTAAAAACGGGTGCGGTTATTGCAAGTGCCAACTATCCGTCATATAATCTTGCGACCTATTCAAAGGATTTTAACAAACTCTTAAACGACCCTAATACTCCGCTTAATGACCGAGCATTTCAGGGAATTTATCCGCCCGGTTCAACCGTAAAACCTGCGGTTGCGGTTGCGGCTCTTGAAAACGAGAAACTAAAACACGGAGAAACGGTTTTCTGCTCTCAAAAATATACCAAATATTCGAGTTATCAGCCCCGTTGTATGCATTATCACGGAACGATGAATCTTAATCAGGCTATTTCTAAATCCTGTAACTTCTTCTTCTTTGAAATGGGCTATCGGTTAGGGCTTGACAACATTAACAAGTATTTTAAACTGTTTGGTCTTGGAGTAAAAACCGGAGTAGATGTCAACGACTCGTCGGGTCTTTTGATTGAAAAATCTTCACAGGGCGGGGGCGGAAATACCCTTCAGGCCGCTATCGGGCAGATGAACGCTTTTACCCCCTTACAACTTGCGGTTTATGTTTCAACCCTTGCAAACGAGGGAACAAGATATAAGGCAAACCTTGTTAACAAGGTTGTTTCCTACAATATGAGCAACACCTATAAAACCACCCAACCTGAAATTATGGAACAGTTTGTTATTAAAGAAACGGTCATTCAGGCGGTTAAGGAGGGAATGCTTTCGGTTACCGAGGACGGTACGGGAAGCGCCACATTTAACCACTACAGCATTAAGGTCGGCGGTAAAACGGGAACTTCACAGGTTGCAAACGGCGCTGACCATTCGGTATTTATTTGTTTTGCCCCCTTTGATAACCCCGAGGTTGCGGTTGCTATTGTTCTTGAACACGGCTCGTCTTCAAGAACCTGTTCGTCGGTTGCCCGTTCAATGCTTGACGCATATTTCTTCTCGGACAAAACGACTTTAGACCAGACTAAACCCAACACTGTTATAGGCTAAAAATATTTGCTTAAAAGTTTGATATTTATTTGACAAACTATACTTTGTATGGTAAATTATTGATTGGAGAAACGCTATGGTAAAAGTTATTGCCGTTACCAGCGGTAAAGGCGGTGCAGGAAAGTCTACCTGCAGTATAGGACTTGCTATTGCCCTATCTAAACAGGGTAAAAAGGTTCTTCTTATTGATATGGACGAGGGTATGCGTTGTCTTGATATGCTCCTTGGGGTTAGTGAAAACCTTCTCTTTGACCTTTCGGACGCTTTAAACGGAAGAGACCTTTCTTCCTGTCTTTTAAACATTAAGAAATTCCCCGACATATCGCTTCTTGCCGCCCCTGCCGAAAAAGGACTTGTTGATTCTAATAAATTCAGCGAGTTTTTAGCAACCTTGAAGGACAGCGACTTTGACGCAGTAATTGCCGACCTGCCCGCAGGGTCAGACAAGACTTTATACCGTGCTTTCCCTGTTCATACCGAATTTATATGCGTTTGTAACGCTAATCCCGTTTCGGTCAGAGATGCCGGTTCTATTGGCAGACTTCTTAAAGAAATTGACCGTGACGGAAGGCTTATTATAAATAAGTTTGAACCTTATTTTATTAAAAACCCCGTTTTTAAGGATATTGACGGAATTATTGACCAGTCGGGACTTTTGCTTCTTGGAATAGTACCCTATAGCGACCGACTTTCTCTTGCCTTTTTAAACGGAAAGTTTGCAGTTAAGGGGAAAGAGGCTAAAGCCTTTACCCGAATTGTAAAAAGAATTTACGACAAGGCTGAGCCTTTGCCAAAACTTAAAAAAATATAATGTATAGCATTTCACCCAAAAATGCGAAAGGAGTAAAACGATGAACATTGCTTTAATTGCACACGACGCCAAAAAAGAACTTATGACACAGTTTTGCATTGCGTACTGCGGAATACTCAGCCGACACACAATACTTGCTACCGGCGCAACGGGGAAGATGGTTTCCGAAGCAACCGGACTTAATATTATTACTTTTTTAGGCGGAGCACACGGCGGTTCGCAGCAAATTGCTGCACGAATAGGCTGCGACGAGATAGATATGCTTCTTCTCTTCCGCGACCCCTTAACCGCAAAACCCGACGAACCCGATGAACACTCTCTGCTTCGTCTTTGCGATGTGCATCAGATTCCCGTAGCCACCAATATTGCAACGGCAGAAATGCTAATCCGCGGTCTTGACCGAGGCGACCTTGATTGGCGCGAATATATGAGAAACGAAAAATAATTACGGAGATTTTTATGGCTGAAATAAACAAAGCACCCAGAGGCACTAATGATGTTTTACCGGGTGAAAGTTATAAGTGGCAGTTTGTTGAACAAAAACTGATTGACACCGCAGGGCTTTATGGTTTTAAAGAAATCAGAGTTCCTGTTTTTGAGCATACCGAAGTTTTTGTTAAGAATGTCGGCGACACAACCGATGTCGTTCAAAAGGAAATGTACACCTTTTTAGACAAGGGCGACCGTTCCATTACGCTTCGCCCCGAATTTACCGCAGGGGTAATAAGAAGTGTTGTTGAACATTCGCTTACCGCCGCTGCGCTTCCGGTTAAGGTTTGTTACTGTGGCGGTTGTTACCGCTATGAAAAACCTCAGGCCGGCAGACTTCGTGAATTCCATCAGTTCGGCGCGGAATGTATTGGCGCCGCTTCTCCTGCGGCCGACGCCGAGATGATTGCCCTTGCAAATCAACTTCTTTGTGATATTGGAATAAATAAAATTTCGCTTGAAATAAATTCTATCGGCTGTCCTGTTTGCAGAGCCGAATATCATAAGGCTTTAAAAGAGTTTTTCGAAAGCAAAAAGACAGAACTTTGCGCAACCTGTAACGAGCGACTTGAGCGTAATCCTATGAGAATTCTTGACTGCAAGTCCCCCGTATGTGCAGAAATTGCAAAGGACGCTCCTAAGGTTATTGACTTCCTTTGTGACGAATGTCAGACCCATTTTGACGGGGTCAAGGCTCACCTTGACGCTATGGGAATAGCCTATAAAATAAACCCCCGAATTGTTCGAGGTCTTGACTACTACACAAGAACGGTATTTGAATTTATTTCGGGAGATATCGGCGCACAGGCAACTGTTTGCGGAGGCGGAAGATACGACGGTCTTCTTGAACAGATGGGCGGAGCGAAAGAACCCGCTTTAGGTTTTGCGATGGGAATTGAGCGACTGCTTATGGTCCTTGAAAGTCAGAATGTTGAAATCCCCACACCAAAAACCTGTGATTTATATATTGCTCCAATGGGCGAGGCGGCAACCCTGAAGGCAAGTGTTCTTTGTAACACTCTTCGTGACGAAGGTTTTGAGGCGCTGACCGATATTGTCGGCAGAGGCCTTAAGGCACAGATGAGATACGCCAATAAAATTGGCGCAAGGTTTACCCTTGTCCTTGGGGAGAGCGAACTTGAAAACGGTAAGGCACGGCTTAAGTGTATGGAAAACGGCGAAGAAAGCGAAATCAGTCTTGATAATATCGCCGACGCAATTTATGAAGCAACCTTTGCACAGTTTGCAGAACAATTTGAACTATAAGAAAAGTCGGGAGTATCTTTCATACTCCCGACTTTTTTATTATTCAATTTTGCAACCGGGATAATAGTGAAGCAGAATTTCCTGCCAATTTTTACCCTGCTTTGCCATATAGTTTGCCCCATTTTGACTCATTCCTATAAAATGGCCGTAACCTCTGACCGTAAAGGTATAAACCCCGTCGGCAAAGGAAACATCAAAATCGCTTGAACGAAGTTCAAGCGCCTTTCTGATATCGCTTCCGCTTACCGAAACGCCGCTTATACTCACGCTCTTTACCGAACCTGCTTTTGTCCGTTTTATATCCGAAACACAGTTTTCGGTCAGACTTTTTACCTCTGCTTTGCCTGAAAGGGCGGTTTTAAGTTCTTCAGATGTTAGATTAACGGTAGACAGATAGTTGTCGGCAAGTTTATCAAAACTTGAGTCAACCGAAACAAGATAAGGGTACTGCCCTCCCCACACTTCCGACGCATTTTCGGTTACCCCAAAGGAAATTGCATGGTAAACCGTTGCGGCAAGTTTTGAATCGTAGGTTAACTTTTTATACATAACATCTAAAACAGCATTTCTGATTTTCCTTTCATAAGTTTCGGCGCTGTCTGACCACTTTTTTCTTGCCTCTTCGGGGGTTACAAAGGCCTGGTCTACGGTATAATCATCGGTTATATCGTAATCCTGTTGAGCGTTTGACTCTTTTTTTCTTAAAAAATAGGTGTATGCCGCAACCGTTTGCGCCTTAAGGGCGTCCTCTTCATAAAGGGCGGGCATTTCGGCGGCAACTACTCCAAACAGATAGTCTTCAAGAGAAAATTCGGTAATTTCCTTTGTATCGGACATAAGAACTTTTACCTTGCTCAGTTTCTCCTCTTCGGTAATATTTTCGCCCGAAGCCAAAAGACCTTCGACCTTGGTTTCGGTTTTTGCCCCGGCCGTTATCGGCAAAAGAAGCATAAACATTGCGGTTACCATCATAATTGTTACATATACTGTTTTCATAAATCGTCCTTCCTTTTTTATTGACTTTTGTCCTATATAATACTAAAATATATGAGAAGTTATGTTTTTTAATACCACATTGGAGGCTTTAAATGTCTGCTAAACTAAACTGGATTATTTTTCTTATTACCGCAACTTTGGGAATTGCTCTTAGAACGGTTATGTTAATTTTTGCGGTAGATTCTGTAAGCGGTTTTATAAAACCCGAATATGTTACTCCTACCATAATAATTGTCTTTGCCCTTACTTTAGGGGCTCTGCTTATTTTTGGTTCCTCTTTAGCGGTTCGAAAAATAGCCGACCGAGATTTAAATCTTCGCGGTATTCTTTTCTCGGTTTCGCTTTTTGTTTTTGCCCTTGCAATTATTTACGAAACCTTTTTTTCAAACATTCTTTTTGGAGTAGGTCTTTTCCAAAGACTGCTTCACTACCTTCTTGCCGTGGGGGCGGTTGGCAGTTTAATTTATATTGGAATTTTAAAGTTATTAAAGAAGCGCTATTTGCATATTTTAACCCTTACTCCCGTTATTTTCTTAATTTCAAGGCTTATTATTGTTTTTTCGGGATTTTCTTCTATTTCGGCAATTTCCGACACAATAATCGAAACCGTGGCTATGTGTCTTGCCCTTGTGACCTTTCTTTTTTATTCAAAAATTGAATGCGGTCAGCCAACAAAAAAAGCGCGCTTTGTCTTCGCTCTGTCTTTGCTTTGCGGATATGTTTCGGCAATAAGTTCTGTTCCGAGAATAATTGCAGACCTTTTTATGATAGAACAGGCAATTCATTTAAACCCCGTTCCCTCTTTTACGGGAATTGCGGTTGCCTTCTTTTCGGTAATGTTTGCGTACAAGTTTTCAGTTGAAAAATAAAATTAACCCCTCAAGCAAGGCTTGAGGGGTATTTTTATAGGTTTTTAATATATTTCTTAAACTGTGGGAGCATTCCGATTTTATCGGGAACATGGGGAGGCATCTGTAAAATATCGTGACCGGGGAAAGGATTGCCCTCAATAAGCAGAGGTCCGTTTTCTGTAACCGCAACATCCCAGCCAACATAGCCAACCTGAGGTATAACCTTTGCGGCTTTAAGCACCATTTGGACCGATTCTTTCCAAAAAGGAAGTTGCCAACCCTTTATGGCGCAGTTGGTATAGGGGTGGGTTTCGTAGTAAATACTGTCTTTATCGAAAGCGGGATATTCAATTATTCCGCTTTGAGTATTTATCGGCGCCGCCATTCCGCCGGCGTTTATATTATCAACAAACCGTCCGCCGTTACCTATTCGGATAAAGGCGTAAACAATATGAGCCTCGCCCTCGGTCAAGACAGTTACTACACGGTATGTATTAACCGAATGGGGATAAAGGGCGGAAACGTCTTTATGCTGAACAACAAATTCTTCACAAAGACCCGATTCTATTGACTTTAGGTGTTCAAAAAGCGCAGTAGTGTTTTCAAAATCACTTACATTTATTTTTTCAACGCCACGACCGCAGGCTTCGGCAACAGGTTTTGAAATAATGAAGGTCAGCCCCTGTGCGAACTGCTCAAAGTCCTTTAAAGTAGCGGTGGTCATATCAATCCACCGTCTGCCGAGAAACTCGCCGAAAGTATTGTTAAACTCTATTTTATTATCCAGAATATGATAATACTCTTTGTCATTTAAAAGGGAAACAATTCTATTGTTGATTCCTCTTGTGACATAGGTTTCTCTTTGCTCGGAGTTTAGGTTGTACCACTCGCAAAGTTCATAATCCTTATAACCCGCACCGTATTTGAGTCCGCACTTAACGATATCGAAAAAGAGTTTTATTTTGTTTATTTTAGTTTTTTTATGAACACGGTTGACGGTTTTAAACAGCCCTTTATAATCCATTTTAAGAATTCGCTTTACTAAATAAAGTATTCTTTTCATATTACTTATCCTTAAAAATTTCTTCAATTATATCTGCCGCCGAGTTCATATATTCGGCGCTGAAATACTCAAACTTACCTAAATCGGCAAGTTCAGCCAAACGGACATCAATAGGAACTTGAGCAAGAAGTTTTACGCCAAGTTCATCGGCAACCGTTTCGGTCTTGCCCTCGCCGAAAATTCTAAACTCTGCACCGCAGTCGGGACAGCAGACATAGGACATATTTTCAACAATTCCAAGAACGGGGACATCTAAAGCATTAGCCATATTATAGGCCTTTTTAACAATCATTGAAACAAGGTCCTGCGGAGAGGTTACAATAACAATTCCGTCAACGGGGAGCGACTGGAAAACGGTTAGGGGTACATCGCCCGTTCCGGGGGGCATATCGACAAACATATAATCAACCTCGCCCCAATTTACATCGGTCCAAAACTGAGTTACTGCACCTGCAATTACGGGACCGCGCCAGACCACAGGCGCTTCTTCATCTTCAAGAAGAAGATTTACCGACATAAGTTTAAGACCGCTAAGCGTTGTTGCGGGAAAAATTCCGTCCTCGTCAGCCTCGGCTCGAGTATGAACACCGAACATTTTAGGAATTGAAGGTCCGGTAATATCTGCGTCGAGTATTGCGGTTTTATAACCTTTTCGTGTCATCAATACAGAAAGCATAGAAGTAACAAGAGATTTTCCTACTCCGCCCTTTCCCGACACAACACCGATAACCTTTTTAACGCTGCTATTTTTATTTAGGGCCTCTTTTTGAGGTTTTGACGAGCCCGCTTTTGAACAGGAACCGCAGTTGCCGTCGCAACCGGTTTCGCTGCATTTTCTTTCTTCTGCCATTAAAAAAATCACTCCAATAAACGATGATAATAACTATTAGTATTATTATACCGCTTATCAGAGTATTTTTCAATGATGATATTAGAAAATTGTTTCAATTAGTTTTTGAGACTCTTTTGGAGAATAGACGAAATGTTCCATTCTATCCCCCTCATAAAAATATTCAAAGGGCAAAATATCCAAAGAATCAAAACTATCGATAATTATGAGTTTTACCTTCATTTTTTCAGGAATAATGCTTTTTATGTAGACGCCCGCCGTCTGTCCTACCCGAACCCCCTCTTTCGGCTCGGCAAGACCCGCAAGGTTTGGGGCGAGTTCAATAAAAATTCCGTAGGTTTCTATGCTTCGGACTATGCCCGAGACCGTTTGACCCTGGCTTATACGGTCGGCGTTTTCCTGCCAGGTGCCCAGCAGTTCTTTGTGGGTCAGGGTTATTCTTCCCACCTCATCAATGTTTTTAACAATTACCTTTATATTATCGCCGTTTTTAAAACGGTCGGCAGGGTGGGATATTCTTGAAACCGAAATTGCGTCTATCGGCAAAAGGGCAATATTACCGCAACCTATATCGCAAAAAGCACCGAAATTTTCAAGATGGGTTATCTTGGCGTTTATAATATCTCCGGGGCTTAAACGGTTTAAAAACTCTCTTTTACACTGCCTTTGGGCGTTGCGTCTTGAAAGCAAGGCGCACGGTTTTTTATTTTCGGTTTCAAAAATTTCTTCCACCGTAAAGCAAACGGGTTTTCCAACACGGGAAATAAGGGCTATATCACGGGTTTTCCCCTCTTCAATACCTATTGCGCCCTCAACACGAGGTATTACACCGCTGATTGAGCCTAAATTTACAAGCAGATTGTGGTCGCTGTCGCACATATAGGCAACCGCTTCAAGAATTTCTCCGCTTAAAGAAGCCTCTTTAAGTTGAGTTAAACTGTAATTTACCTTTTTTGCGTCCTTATCGGATGATTGCCATCCTTCAGGATAAAAGCCCTTCATATTATCAACCTTTCATTTGTTTTGCATATTCCATATATATGCACAAAAAGACTGTAATATTTATTTTTTCGGCTATTATCCGCTGTTTTTTTGGGAAAACTAACTGTAAATTCTCAAAAGGCGGGTTTGGTATGATAATTGCAGTATCAGTTTTTGTTGTCGGTTTAATTTTTTTAGGGGCGGTTTCCCTTTTTGGAATGAATATGGCGGTGGTCCGAAAGAATAAACCAATGGCACTTCCAGGGAAAAGCATAAACTCAAGTTGTTTTGATACTATGTTTAAAGACGACATTACAAAGGGACAAAAATGGATTGAGGGTATCCCTTATACAGAACAGGAAATCATATCTTTTGACGGGACAAAACTCTACGGCAGATTCTATGAAAACAACGGCTCTAAAATAACCGTTCTTTTGATGCACGGCTACCGCTCAGGACCTATGCACGATTTTTCCTGTGCTTTTAAGTTCTATTTTGACAAAGGGTTTAATCTTTTAGTTCCCGACCAGAGAGCCCACGGAAAAAGCGGAGGAAAATTTATTACCTACGGAGTTAAAGAAAGATATGACGCAAAGTGTTGGATGGAGCATATAAACCGAATAATTGAAGACGGAGTAATTTATGCAAACGGGGTATCTATGGGGGCATCGACACTTTTAATGGCTTCGGGGCTTTCGCTTCCCCAAAATGTTAAAGGAATTATTGCCGACTGCGGTTTTACAAGCCCGGGGGCGATAATCAAAAAGGTTATTAAAGAGGATATGAAACTGCCTTTGTTCCCTTTATATTACACAACAAGGGCGGTAACAAGATTGATTGCAGGGTTTGATTTTGAGGAATGCAGTGCTGTTACCTCGGTTAAAAGTTCCAGCGTTCCTATTCTTTTTCTGCACGGGAAAAGTGACGGTTTTGTCCCCTTTTGTATGGGGGAAGAAATTTTCAATGCCACCGCCTGCGAAAAGAAGGCGGTTTGGGTTGAAAATGCCGACCACGGTTGCTCCTTTATGATAGACAAAGAGGCTTGTGCAAACGCTCTTTACGGGTTTTTGGGGATATAAAAAAAGCACCATAGGGTGCTTTTTTTATTATAACATTTCCTTACGGAGTTCTTCAGAGGATTTGTAGGACAGGTAGGCAGGGGGGATATCAAATACTGTTTTGCAGCCAACGCTTCCCTCTTTATACATTTTGTAAGCCGCACGGGCGTAAGCAACAATTACGCTTGCGGTAAACTCGGGGTTTGAGTCGAGTTTAAGGCTATACTCAATTATATGGGTATTTTGGTTTTCTATGCCCGTTTTACCCGAACGGATTACGAAACCGCCGTGGGCAATTGCGCTATGGTTCTTCTTAAGTTCTTCCATAGTAATAAAATGAACTACCGTATCATAGTCGGCAAAATAGTTGGGCATTGTTTTAATTTCGTTTTCTATTCTCTCTTTGTCGGCGCCATCTTCAGCCACAACGAAACATTCACGAAGGTGCTTTTGTCTTGCCGTTAAGGTCGGGTTTGCTCCGCTTCTGACGGCTTCAAGAGCGTCTTCTTTAGGTATTGTATACTGTTTTGCGTCAAGGACGCCGTCGATTCGGCGAATAGCATCAGAATGGCCCTGGCTTACACCCTTGCCCCAGAAGGTATAGTCTTGTCCCTCGGGCAGAATAGCCGAGGCGTAAAGGCGGTTAAGAGAGAACATACCGGGGTCCCAACCGCAAGAGATTACCGCAATTTTGCCGCCCTCTTTAGCAGAGTTGTTAACATTCTCAAAATGCTCAGGAATTTTAGCGTGGGTATCAAAACTATCAACCACATTAAAATACTTGGCGTATTCGGGGGTTTGGGCGGGCAGGTCGGTAGCCGAGCCTCCGCAAAGAATTAAAACATCAATCTCGTCTTTATGGTTTAAAATATCATCAATATGATAAACGGGGACATTATCAGTTAAAATTTTAAGGCTTTCGGGGGGCCGGCGGGTAAAAACGGCTTTAAGTTCCATATCGCTGTTTTGCTTTACCGCACATTCGATGCCTCGACCTAAATTTCCATAACCTAAAATACCTATTTTCACAGTCATATAAAACTCCTTACAGAAAATTACATCTTTATGATATGTTATTTTACCGCTATTTAAACTTTAAGTCAAGAAAAAAGGCTCTGTGGTTTTCCACAGAGCCTTGAAATTTGCGATAATATGATTAACGCTTGGAGAACTGGGGTGCACGACGTGCGCCTTTGAGTCCGTATTTCTTTCTTTCCTTCATTCTGGGGTCACGGGTTAAGAAACCTGCTTTCTTGAGGGCGCCGCGAAGTTCAGCATCATACTGAAGAAGGGCGCGGGAAAGACCATGACGGATTGCACCAGCCTGACCGGTAACACCGCCGCCTGCAACACGGCAAACGATATCGAACTTGCCTTCAAGGTCGCAAAGAGCGAGGGGCTGACGAACAATAAGTTTAAGGGTTTCAAGACCGAAATAATCGTCGATTTCACGGTCGTTGATTATAATTTTACCAGTTCCATTGTAAACGCGAACACGGGCAACAGAGCTCTTTCTTCTGCCGGTTCCGTAAAAATAAGGCTTTCCTTCAATCATTACTCTGTGCTCCTTTCTTAGTCGATTACTTCGGGTTTCTGAGCAGCGTGAAGATGTTCAGAACCTTTGTAGATGCGAAGTCTGGTAAGTGCGGCACGGCCGATAGTAGTATCGGGAACCATTCCCTTAACAGCAAGTTCCATAGCCTTTTCGGGCTTGGTTGCCATTAAAGTAGCATACTTAACTTCCTTAAGGCTACCTATGTAGCCGGTGTGATGACGATAGTACTTTTTCTCGAGCTTTTTGCCGGTGAGAACAGCCTTTTCAGCATTGATTACGATAACGTGGTCACCGCAGTCAACGTGAGGAGTGAACTCGGGCTTACCCTTACCGCGAAGAAGGTCAGCAACCTTGGTTGCAGTTCTTCCGAGGGGTTTGCCGGCAGCGTCGATTACATACCACTTGCGCTGAATTTCAGCGGGTTTAGCCATAAAAGTGGACATAATTTTACCTCCGATAATATTCATTTTTAAAGTGCTTTGATATTATAACAAGGAAGAAAGGGTTTGTCAACAACTTTTTCTATAAATTTTAATTTAAATTTTGTTTGCTCTTTTTATCTCGTTTTTACTCGTTTTTTCTCTCGTTTTCTAATTTATTATTTTTGAAAATTAAAACTCCCAAACAGCCTTTTACTGTTTGGGAGTTGTTTTTTTCTTATTTTAATACCCAGAAGAAAAGCAGGACGAGAAGACCCAAGGCTATTCGGTAGTAGCCGAAGACGGCAAAACTCTTTTTCTTGATATAACCCATAAGGAATTTAATTGTTAAAATTGAAACCACAAAGGCAATTATCATTCCTGCGGCAAGAATTACAAATTCAAGTCCGCTAAAGGCAAAGCCGTTTTCTAAAAGGAATTTAGCAATTTTAAGTAAACTTGCACCGAAGATTACGGGAACGGCAAGGAAGAAACTAAATTCGGCGGCAACTGTTCTGGATACGCCTAAAATCATTGCGCCGAGGATTGTAGCGCCCGAACGGGAGGTTCCCGGAATTATTGAAAGCACCTGGAAAAGACCAATTAGAATAGCGTCTTTATAGGTCATTGCCTTTACCGAAATTATTTTGGATTTTCGATTTTTGTTTATTGCCTCAATTATAATAAAGAGAATACCGTAAATAATAAGGGTTGCAGAAATTACGGTTGCTTCCCGTCTTCCCTCGCCTAAAAGTTGTTCTATCGGGTCATCTAAAAGCAGACCCGCAACGGCGGCGGGGAGCATTGCAACGGCAACCTTTGACCAAATCATTAGGCTTTTACGCTTTATAAACCCTTTCTCCTTTGAAACAAAGGGCCAGAGTTTATTAAAGTACATTACTACTACCGCAAGGATTGCACCGAGTTGCACCACATAGTCAAACATATCGGTAAAACCCGGACTTACATTTTCAAATTCAAGAAAGGCGCCTGCGAGTTTTATATGTCCTGTACTGCTTACGGGGAGCCATTCGGTAATTCCCTCGATAAAGCCGAGAATGATTGACCTTAAAATATCGAACATAAATTTCTCCAAATCATTTTGATGGGGTCAGCGAAACGCTGACCCCGTTATTATACTATGAAAGAAGCGCTTTGTAAAGTTTTATGTACTGACCGGCCGAAACATTCCAACCGTTGTCAATAGACAGCGCCTTATTTTTAAGATTTGTCCAAGCCTCTTTGTCATATTCATACATACCGATTGCACGCCAGACGGTTTCAAGCATCTGATGGGCATTATAATCACTAAAAGCAAAACCGTTTGCATTTTCCTCTAAAACATCGGTAATAGTATCGTTAAGACCGCCTGTTTTACGGACAATCGGAATTGTGCCGTAGCGAAGGGATATCATTTGGGCAAGACCGCAAGGTTCACTTTTACTGGGCATCAGGAAGATATCGGCACCCGCATAGATTTTTCTTGCAAGGCTTGGAATAAAGCCAAGTTTAAAGGCAACCTTGCTTGGATATTTCTTCGCCATTTCGTAAAAGAAGGTTTCAAACTCCCAGTCGCCCGAACCTAAAATTACAAACTGAAGATTTGCCTTAAGCATATCTTCAAAGACGCATTTTACAAGGTCAAAACCTTTATGGTCTACAAGGCGGGAAACAATACCTATAACCGCGGTATCGGGGTTTTCGGGAAGTCCCACATATTTTTGAAGTTCTGCCTTGTTTACCGCTTTGTTTTCGGGGGCGGCGGCACTGTAATTTGCAAAAAGTTCGAGGTCGGTTTCGGGGTCATAAACGGCGGTATCAATACCGTTTACAATTCCGCAAAGTTTATGGCGGTTACGCTCCAAAACGGGACTGAGTCCGTGGGAATACTCGGCAGTCAAAATTTCGTTTGCATAGGTTGGAGAAACGGTTGTAACCATATGAGAACATTCAATAGCCGCTTTCATAAGGTTTACACAGTCTTCGTATTCCAAAAGGCCCTTATCCTCATTTGGCAGACCTAATACATCTTCTATAAGTTCATAGCCGAATTTACCCTGATACTGAATATTATGAATTGTAAAAACAGTTTTAATATTCAGATATTTAAGGTCGTGGCAATAAAACCTGTCAAGATAGACGGGTATCATTGCGGTTTGCCAGTCATTACAGTGAATTATGTCGGGTGTGTAATCAATATAGGGTATGATTTCAAGCACGGCACGGGAGAAGAAGGCGAAACGCTCGGCATCGTCATAGTGGCCGTAAAGTCCGTCCCTCTTAAAATAATACTGATTATCAAGCAGATAATATATTATACCGTTATAACGAGCCTCAAAAATTCCGCAATACTGACGGCGCCAGGCAACAGGCACGGTAATTGAAGTAATAAATTTCATTTCGGCCTTAAGTTCCTCGGGAACGCCATCATAAAGAGGCATTACAACTCTGCAGCCGACAAGTCGGCGGCGAAGGGCTTTAGGAAGCGCACCCGCAACATCGGCAAGTCCGCCCGACATTGCAAAGGGATAGGCTTCACTGGATGCGTAAAGTATTTTCATTTATGTCCTCCGTTTTCTAAATAACCGAATCCTTTTCTATGTACATTGTGTTATTACTTCCGTCAACCTGTCGGTCGTCAGTAATCTGTACAAAACGGTCAGCAATAATATTTTTAACCGTGCTGTTGTTTCCGACAACAGCCCCCTCCATAAGTACACAGTTTTCAACTGCTGCGTTCTTTCCAACCTTAACCCCTTTAAAGAGAATGCTGTTTTTAACAGTTCCCTCTATTATACAGCCGTCGGCAATTATAGAGTTCTTTGCAAGGGCTGATATGCCGTATTTTGCGGGCATATCGTCACGGGTTTTGGTGTAAATCGGATTTTCTCGGTCAAAGACATCGCTTCTGACCTTTTCTTCAAGAAGTTCAAGGTTAGACTTAAAGTAATTCTCTACGCTGTCCATAACAGCAGAATAACCTTTATGTTCAAAACCGTAAATCTTATACTTATGATATCCGTTTCCGAAAATACCGTGGGAAAGACTTACTCTGCCGGTATTTATTTCGCTGACAACCGTATCAATAAGAAGTTGTCTGCCGATTACGGTAATATCAAGACTGTAGTCGCAGTCCTTTGCGGATTCAAAGTTTACGCCGATAATTCTTGAGTCGGCGTCAAACTTGAAGTCCATCATATCGTTTTGACCTTCGGGCTTGTCGCCGTGGGTATAAACAACCGTAATATCGGCATTTTTCTCTTTATGGAAAGATATTACCTTTTTAATATCTATGTTTGCAACAACGTCGCTGTCGCAGAGAATTACATATTCCTCGGTTGATTCAATCAGATATTCTAAAATTCCGTAAATTGCTTCAATTCTTCCCTTATAGACCTGTGCATCGGGGGAAGCATAGGGCGGAAGAATCGAAAGTCCTCCGTTTTTACGGTCCAAATCCCAAGGTTTACCGCTTCCGAGGTGGGTCATAAGAGAATGATAATTAGCCTTCGTTATAACGCCGACTTTATCTATTCCCGCATTAGACAGATTGGAAAGCGAAAAATCTATAAGGCGGTATCTTCCGCCGTAAGGCAGAGAACCCATTGAGCGATGTTTAGTGAGTTTACCGAGCAGTGCATCGTGAGAGTTGGCAAAAATTATTCCAAGTGTATTATTTGTTTTCATATTGTTTGACCCTCCTCAACATCGCCAGTTACCATTTTGCCGGCAGAAACTTTGGCTTTCTTACCTACTTTTAGTCCGTCGCCTATAACGGCAATTCCCCAATCATCAATATTTCCGACCGATTCGGGACTTTGACCGATAACAGCATTCTCTTCTATAACGGTACCCTCGGCTATTATAGCATAGCGAACCTTGGCTCCCTTTTTAATTACCGAACCCGGCATTACAAGAGAATACTCAACGCTTGCCCCATCTTCGACCGTAACATTTTCAAAGAGAACCGAAAAGTCAAGTTTTCCGTAGACGTTACAGCCAACCGTTACAAGCGAGTTTTCAACCTCGGCAGACTCTCCTATAAACTGGGGAGGAAGACTCTGGGTTCCCGAGTAGATTTTCCATTTCGGGTCGGCAAGATTAAGGTCGATTTTCGGATTTAAAAGGTCGAGGTTAGCATCCCACAGGGATTCAATAGTTCCGACATCTTTCCAATAGTCAGCAAAGCGGTAGACGAACATTTTGTTGCCGTCATTTAGCATTGCGGGAAGAACATCTTTACCAAAGTCGTTGGAAGAATTTTCTTTTGCCTCGTCTTCGGTAAGATATTTACGAAGTTTCTCCCAGTTGAAAACATATATTCCCATTGAAGCAAGGTTGCTTTTGGGGGCTTTCGGTTTTTCCTCAAACTCGTAAATTGAGCCGTCCTCGTTACAGTTTATTATACCGAAACGGGAAGCCTCTTCCATAGGAACTTCAATAACCGAAATTGTACAGTCAGCACCTGTTTCTTTGTGTTGTTTTATCATATCGGAATAATCCATTTTATAGATATGGTCGCCCGAAAGGATTAAAACATATTCGGGGTTATAACGCTCAATAAAGTTCATATTCTGATAGATTGCGTTTGCGGTACCCTTATACCAACCTGCTCCGTCGGTATTCTGATAGGGGGGTAAGATATGTACACCTCCGGTTCTGTCGAGGTCCCAAGGTTTGCCTGAACCGACATAGTCAGCCAGGGCAAGCGGTTGATACTGGGTTAGAATTCCAACCGTATCAATTCCCGAATTGGTGCAGTTGGAGAGCGGAAAATCGATAATACGGTATTTTCCGCCATAGGGAACGGCCGGTTTGGCAATCTTTTTAGTAAGAACACCAAGACGGCTTCCCTGACCGCCCGCAAGAAGCATTGCTACACATTCTGTTTTTTTCATAATACTCATCTCCTGATGATATGATAATCAATTTATATTCGGATTTGGGACAGGTTATACCTTTTTGTAAAAGGTAGTTGACATTCCCGGAATAAAAATTTCGGCAGAGTTTTTTTCGCCGTGCATTTCAATGGGCTGGGTTTTGATTTTACGGGTAGTTTTTTTGGTTTTTCCGCCAAATTCGGTCCAGTCAGAACAGAAAACGGCTTTATATTCTCCCGCCTGACTAATGCCGATGCGATACCCTTCACGGTCGACAGGGACAAAGTTGCAGACCACAATAATCTCACTTCCGTCCTTTGCTTTTCGGCGGAAGCAGATTATACTTTGCATATAATCTTCGCCCGAAATCCACTGAAATCCCTCTTCGCTGAAATCGAGTTCGTAAAACTCGGGGTGTTTAAGGTAAAATTTGTTGAGAGCCTTTACAAAATCTTTAGTCTGGCGGTGTTTATCGTAAGAAAGAAGCAACCAATCAAGTTCCTTTTTAAAGTCCCACTCAATAAACTGAGCAAACTCACTTCCCATAAAGAGAAGTTTTTTGCCGGGGTGTGCCATAATATAGGTCATATACGCCCTGAAATTGTCGAACTTCTGGTCATAGTCGCCCGGCATTTTGTTTATAAGCGAACCTTTTCCGTGAACCACCTCATCGTGAGAAATAGGAAGTATAAAGTTCTCACTAAAGGCGTACATAAACGAAAAGGTTGTAAGATTGTGTTCAAACTTTCTGTAAATCGGGTCGAGCGACTGATAACGCAAGGTATCGTTCATCCAACCCATATTCCATTTAAAGTTAAAGCCGAGTCCGCCCCAATCGGCAGGTTTTGTAACCATTGGCCAGGCGGTTGATTCTTCGGCAATCATCATAACGCTCGGATTTACGCTAAAACAGGCCTCGTTAAGTCGTCTTAAAAACTCGATAGCCTCAATATGCTGATTTCCGCCGTATTGATTTGCTACCCATTCGCCGTCTTTTCTTGCATAATCAAGATAAAGCATAGAAGCAACTGCGTCAACACGGATACCGTCAATATGAAACTCTTTAATAAACATACAAGCGGAGGATAAGAGGAAGTTCATTACCTCAACCTTGCCGTAGTTGAAGACACAGGTTCCCCACTCCTTATGCTCTCCCCGTCTTGGGTCGTCATATTCATAACAACAGGTTCCGTCGAAACGGAAAAGCCCGTGTTCATCACGCGGAAAATGGGCAGGAACCCAGTCTAAAATAACGCCTATTCCCGCCTTATGGAAAATATCAATCATACGCTTAAAGTCATCGGGAGTTCCGTAGCGTGAGGTGGGGGCAAAGTAGCCCGTAACCTGATAACCCCAAGAGCCCGAAAAGGGATACTCGGTCATCGGCATAAACTCGACATGGGTATAACCCATATCCTTAACATACTCCGAAAGTTCTTCTGCCAGTTTGACATAGTCAAAGTTAGAGCCGTCTTCGTATTTACGCCAGGACTCACAGTGAACTTCATAAATATTTATCGGAGAAGAATAAATATTCTCTTTCGCCTGTTTCTTTTGCCACTTTGAGTCGCCCCATTTGTAGTCTTCGCCGTCATAAATACGGGAAGCGGTTTCGGGGGCGGTCTGACAGTGACGGGCATAGGGGTCGGCTTTAAAGACGGTGTTCCCCGCAAAATCGGTAACGGCGTACTTGTAGGCATCAAAATTATTGACACCCTCAATCTGCGCTTCCCAGATTCCCGAAGTTACCTTGAACATTGGATTGCTAAAGACATTCCAACCGTTAAAATCACCTGCAACGCTGACAGCCGAAGCGTTTGGCGCCCAAACTCTGAAAATAACCTTTTCGCCGACTCTGTGGGGGCCGAGAATTTCGTAAGTGTCGGCACAAAGTTCATTATGAAAAGCGTTAAGTCTTTCTTCTATACTTTTGCTTGTATGGAACATTTTTCACCTCTGAATAGTTAAAAACAATCTGTTTTTAGATACAATATATCTCATTACCATAATATTACCAAATATTTTCATTTTTTTCAAGAGTTTTTTTGTGAAATTTATAAAGCGTCAACCAATTTTTAATGTCGATTTTTGTTGCTTTTACACAAAAATCCCTGTTTTCAGGTTTGTAAACCATAGTTTGCGTCGCTATTTTTCTTTCCTTAAAACTTTACTTTTTATATTGTTTGTGTTATTATGAGTTAAATTCGACAAAAGACAATCTTTAACGGAGGGGTTTTATGGATTGGTTTTTTGAACTTATAAGCAATAAGTTTCTTATAACGGGTATTGCTTCCTGGCTTGTCGCACAGGTTCTTAAACTTATTATTCACACTATTGTTCACCGTAAATTTGATTTTTGGCGTCTTTTCGGGGACGGCGGTATGCCAAGCGGACATTCGGCTACGGTCGTTTCGGTTGCGGCTATGTGTGCGATGAACTTCGGGTTTGCTTCTATTGAGTTTGCAATAAGTGCAATTCTTGCAATAATTGTTTGCCATGATGCAACAGGCGTAAGGCTTGAAACGGGAAAACAGGCTAAAATTCTTAATCAGATAACCGACTTAATAAATAAAATGTCAAGCAACACTATTCCCGACGATGTAAAACTTAAGGAATTTGTAGGACACACAAATGCGCAGGTTATAGCAGGTATGCTTTTAGGACTTGCGGTTGCGCTGATTTTCAACTTTTTAATTTTCTAAACAGCAAAAAACAGATGGGCAACGCCCATCTGTTTTTTTATTTCATAATATATTCGTCTATTGCTTTGGCTGCCGTTTTTCCCGCACCCATTGCGAGAATTACGGTGGCGGCTCCCGTTACGGCATCTCCGCCGGCATAAACGCCCTTTTTGGAGGTGAGTCCGCTTTCTTCCCTTACGACAATTCCGCCTCTGCGGTTGACCTCTAAGCCTTCGGTAGTGTCCTTAATTAAAGGATTGGGGGAGGTTCCGATTGCCATTATTACACTTTCGACATCGAGCACAAACTCGCTGTCTTTAATTTCTATCGGGCTTCTTCTGCCCGAAGCGTCGGGTTCGCCGAGTTCCATTTTAACGCACTCAATTCCCTTAACAAAGCCATTTTTAATGTCACGCCTATCATCAGGATTATTATATCCTAAAATTCTGGTCGGGTTTGTGAGCAGTTTAAACTCAATTCCCTCCTCCATAGCGTGTTCAACCTCTTCTTTTCTTGCGGGGAGTTCGTCAAGAGAGCGGCGGTAAACGATATATACCTTTTCGGCGCCAAGGCGAAGAGCCGTTCTGGCGGCGTCCATAGCCACATTCCCGCCTCCGACAACAGCGACCTTTTTAGCGTGCATAATAGGGGTTTCGGAAGTCTTTTCATAAGCCTTCATAAGATTATTTCGGGTTAAAAACTCGTTTGCCGAGTAAACTCCTTTAAGGCTTTCCCCCTCAATTCCCATAAACCGAGGAAGCCCTGCTCCCGAACCGATAAAGACCGCTTCATAGCCTAAACTGAAGAGTTCATCAACCGTTATTGTTTTACCGATTATTATATTAGTTTCAATCGTAACGCCGAGTTTTTTAAGGGCGTCAACCTCTTTTTTAACAATCTCTTTAGGAAGACGGAATTCGGGTATTCCGTAAACAAGAACACCGCCCGCAAGATGAAGCGCCTCAAAAACGGTTACGCTATAACCCTTTTTAGCAAGGTCTCCGGCACAGGTAAGCCCCGCCGGACCCGAACCTACAACCGCAACCTTATGGCCGTTAGGTTCTGCCTTTTCTAAATTTTCTTCCATATGGCTATTGTGCCAGTCGGCAACAAAACGCTCAAGTCTGCCAATGCCAACGGGTTCGCCCTTGATTCCTCTGACGCACTTTGCCTCGCACTGACTTTCCTGGGGACAAACTCGTCCGCAAACGGCAGGAAGAGAGGAGGATTTGGCAATAACCTGATAGGCTCCCTTAAAGTCCCCTTCCTTTATTCTGTTTATAAAGGCGGGTATATGAACATTAACGGGACAACCCGTTACACAGGGCATATTTTTACAGTCCAGACACCTTGCGGCTTCGGCAAGGGCGGTTTGCTCGCTGTAGCCGAGCGCAACCTCCTTAAAGTTAGTCGAGCGAATTTCGGGAGGCTGAACGGGCATTGGATTCTTTTTAGGACTCATATCTGCCATTACTCCGCTACCTCCTTATTTAAAAGATTGCAGGTTTCTTCATAGCGATGATGTTCAAAATCGGAATACATCGACGCTCTCTGCATTGCCTCGTCGAAGTCGACCTCGAAACCGTCAAAATCGGGACCGTCAACACAGGCGAATTTCATTTTTCCGCCAACGGTCAGTCGGCAGCCGCCGCACATTCCCGTTCCGTCAATCATAATCGGGTTCATTGAAACGGTGGTTTTAACGCCGAAAGGACGGGTTGTAGCCACCACAAATTTCATCATAACAAGAGGTCCTATCGCAATAACCTCGTCAAAGTCGTTCTCGGTTTTAAGTATTTCGGCAAGAGGCTCGGTTACAAGACCTTTTCTACCTTTAGAGCCGTCGTCGGTCATAAGTATAAGTCGGTCAGAAGCGGCAGAAAATTCTTCTTCGAGAATTACTAAATCCTTGTTTCTAAAACCGATAATTGAGCAAACTTCAGCCCCTTGAGCGTGAAGTTTTTCGGCAATAGGAAGGGCGATAGCACAGCCTACTCCTCCGCCGACAACCGCAACCTTGCGTCTGCCCTCGGTTTCTGTGGCTTTGCCCAAAGGACCCGCAAAATCGGTAATATAATCTCCCTCGTTTTTGGCGTTTAGGAGTTTGGTGGTTGCACCTACAATCTGGAAAATTATTTTAACCGTTCCTGCCTTGCGGTCAAAACCGGCAATGGTTAAGGGGGTTCGTTCGCCGTCCTCATCTACTCTAAGTATTATAAACTGACCCGCCTCGGCCTTTTTTGCAACAAAAGGCGCCTCGATTTCCATCATGGTGACGGTCGGGTTAAGTTCTTTTTTAGAAACAATTTTATACATTGGTACTAAAACTCCTTTAGTGTACTAAACTATATTTTAACATAATTATAGTTTAATTTCAACAAAGTAAGTTTTGTATTTTGTATAAAAATATTCCATTTGCAGAGAATATTTTTATGAAAAGAAAACTTATTACTCTATTTTTCGGGCTTTTTGTTGGTTTTGTTAACGGACTTTTAGGCGCAGGGGGCGGTATGCTTGCAGTTCCCGCCCTTAAAAAGATGGGACTTGACCAAAAAGACGCTCACAGAAACGCCGTTGCCGTAATTCTGCCCTTAACCGTTTTTTCGGCAATTCTTTACCTTGTAAACGGGAGGGTCGAGTTTGCCGACTGCCTTATTTATCTGCCGGGAGGACTTTTGGGAGCCGGACTCGGCACGGTTATTCTTAAAAAAATATCTCCTAAATGGCTTGGCGTAATTTTCGGAGGTTTTATGATTTATGCGGGAGTGAGGCTGATTTTAAGATGACCGAAATTATAGCGGGTTTCCTTTCGGGAATAATCGGGGCAATGGGGCTTGGCGGCGGTGCCGTTTTACTTATTTATCTTGCCCTTTTTAAAAATACAAATCAACTTACCGCCCAAGGTATAAACCTTTTGTTTTTTATCCCGATTGCAATGCTCAGCGTTATTATTTACGCTTTTAAAAAACAAATAAAGTGGAAAACAGTGCTCTTTTTCTCAATTTCGGGGCTTGTTGGGGCAGCACTCGGAGTCTGGCTTTCGTCGGTTATCGGGGCAGAGTTTATTGCAAAAATTTTCGGCGGTCTGCTAATAGGGGCGGGGCTTTGGCAGATTATTTCGGTGTTTAAGAAGAAAAATAAGGATTGATGCATTTTCACATCAATCCTTGTTTTTAGAGAAATCAAAAAATAACTTGTTCTAATCCGTAGAAAAGTTCATCATCAAAAAATTGCGGTATTTCCATGCCAAGACCATCACACAGTTTTTTAATTGTAACTATACCGATATTATGCGCTTTTTTGTTTACTATATCATTAACGGTAGATTGTGTTACTGCCGATATAGTACATAGTTTGTTAACCGTGAGATTTCTTTCTTTGCACAAAGCAAGAATGCGTTCTGCAACAGCCTCAGAAATTGTCATAATATCACCTACCTCAAGGATAAGTATATATTACTGTCCTTTCGAAAGTTGTCGGTTAACCGTTGACTTTTTTGAGATTTATGGTATACTTTTGTTGACGGTATACCGTTAATCACAAAAAGGAGAAAAACTATGTCAAAAAAAGAAAAAGTTGCTAGCAACACAACGCAAGAGTTAAATGAACCTCAAGAACAAAACAAAAACGAAAGTAGTGCACCCGAAGAAATCTCCGCACAAGCACTATCTGATAATTCAAACAAAAAAACTACAAAAACCGCCACGCCCGTCAAGAAAAAGAAAAAGAAAAAGAAAAAGGCCTGTGCCATTGTAATTACCATACTTGCTATATTGTTAGCACTTTCATTAGTGCTTTCCGGCACATTAGCCTCATTCATGTTATTTTCTAATTCTTCGCTTAAAAATACGAACGACGAATATGACAAACTGTTTTCTGACAGTGGTTTGTTGAGGGTTCAAACAGGAGAAAAATGGGGATACATAGATAATAGTGGCAAATTTGTTATAAATCCTCAATTTGATAGTGCTTCAGATTTTATAGATGGTATCGCTGTTGTAACGGTTGACGGTAAATACGGTTACATAGATTCAAAAGGAAAATACCTGATAAATCCGCAATTTGATAGCGCTGATAATTTTTATAACGGTTTAGCTTGTGTAAAGTCTGGAGATAAGTATGGATATGTTGACAAAACAGGAAAATATGTTATCAATCCTTCTTTCGATTACGCCTATTCTTTTTATGAAAAGATTGCACTTATCAAAGTAGCAGACAAATACGGTTATATAAATCTTAAAGGTGAATATGTAGTAAATCCCCAATTTGTAGATGCAAATGTTTTTTCAAATGGTATGGCAGCCGTAAAGAGTGGGGACAGGTGGGGCTATATCAATGCCAAAGGAGAAACTGTTATAAGTTATCAATACGTAAAGGCATATGATATGAGTAGCGATGGATACGCAGTAGTCATGAACACAAATAAAAACATGATAGTAATAGATAAAGAAGGCCGTACCGTTACCCTTGGCGAATTCGATGCTATAGGTTATCGTAACAATAACGATATTTGTCAAAAAGACGGTTGTTTTAATTATGCCTCTGGTGAATATTGCTCAACGCATACAGAGACTTCCTACTATAAATATTGTGACGCTTACGGATGCTTTAATATAGCATACGCCGGCGATTATTGTACAACGCACAATTATCTTGAGTAGAATTTTTAAAGATGTATTGACAAGAAATTTGTCAATACATCTTTTTTGTTGCAAAAGGCGAACATTTGTGCTATTATATGAAAAGAATATTTGTTCGATTGGAGGAGTCCTCTTTGTCAAGGCCCCAACTTACCGAAAAACAACTTAAGGTTTATAACTTTCTTGTTAAAACTCTTGCAAACGGAGTTCCCCCCTCTGTCAGAGAAATCTGTAAAGATACGGGGATAAAATCTACCTCTACGGTACATGCAATTTTGAATGTTTTAGAGGAAAACGGGTATATTGAGCGTGACCCCAGATATTCCCGTTCAATAAGAATTGCGGGGGCTTCTTCTACCGCACAAATTCCCGTTATCGGCAGAGTTACGGCAGGTCAGCCGATTCTTGCGGTTCACGAAATTGAGGACTATATCCCTTACGCTACCTCAAGCGCCGAAGGGCTTTTTGCTCTTAAGGTTGTGGGGTACAGTATGAAGGATGTCGGCATATTGGACGGAGATATTGTTATTGCCGATAAAGACGCCGTTTCTAAAAACGGGGATATTATAATTGGTATGGACGGCGACGAGGCTACCGTTAAACGCCTTGTTATAAGGGATAAACAGATAATATTTATGCCCGAAAATCCCGACTTTGACCCGATTTATCCCGAAAATCCTTCGATACTGGGTAAAGTTATCGGAAGTTACAGGAAGTACTGATTATGAAAAAGTTTGTTGAAATTTTTACTGACGGCGCCTGTTCGGGAAACCCCGGCCCGGGCGGGTGGGGCGCGGTGCTTCGCTTTGGCGGAAAAGAAAAGGAACTTTTCGGCGGAGAAAAGGACACTACAAACAACCGAATGGAACTGACCGCCGTTATTGAGGCGCTTTCGGCACTTAAAGAGCCTTGCAAGGTAAGGCTCACGACCGACTCAAAGTATGTTTGTGATGCCGTTCTTCAAAAATGGGTTTATTCCTGGCAGAAAAACGGTTGGAAAAAGGCTGACAAGAAACCCGCGCTTAATGTTGATTTATGGGAGAAACTGCTGCCCTTACTCGAAGTTCACGAGGTTGAGTTTTGTTGGGTTAAAGGACACGCAGGGCACCCGGAAAACGAGCGTTGTGACACCCTTGCAGTATCTTATTATAAAAATTTACAGGAAAAATAATACAACATAATGACCGCAAAACGCTAACGCGCGTTTCGGACTGCTTCGACGACCGTTTTGCCTTTGGCAAAACGATTCGCCTCCGATTAACGCCACAAACAAAAAACAAAAGCCAACCGCGACGGTTGGCTTTTGTTTTTTTGGCTGGGGGCTACAAAAAAGATATTTTCGGTATTATTGCGTATGAATTCGAACTCTTGCATAAATAATGATATATCGCTTGCACGATATGATATACGGCGTTGCCGAGTGATATACTTGCTTCGCAAGTATGATATAATATCCGTTCCTTCATATGCCGCAGGCATATATCGTCCACCGAAGGTGGATATCATATCGAAGATATATCATCCGTTCTCGGAAGAACGGATATCATTGAAAAACGACAAGTTTCTGTCGAAACTTGTCGTTTTTCTTGGCTGGGGCACTAGGATTCGAACCTAGGAATGACGGAGTCAGAGTCCGTTGCCTTACCGCTTGGCGATGCCCCAATGCAACGATATTATTATATACCAATTTTTATTAAAGTCAAGAAGAAATTAGCAAAAAAATAATTTTGTTCTTGATTTTCTTCTTCTTATGTGGTATATTATCAACATCGGTTTAGAGGATATCTTTTCCGAAATTGTTTTTCAAATAAATCACTTAGTGTTTCTTAACTTACGGGGGCGTAGCTCAGCTGGGAGAGCGCTTGAATGGCATTCAAGAGGTCAAGAGTTCGATCCTCTCCGTCTCCACCAACCTTTTAAGAACACTAGGTGGTTTTTATTTTTCTTATTGTATTTTACCTTAAAAAGTGTTACAATACTGTACAGATGTTTTTTCGAGGTTTTTCGGCAAAATGTACCGCTTATAATTAGTAATGTGAGGAAAGCATTATGTTTGCTTTTGAAACCGACATTTTAAGATTTTTAGAGGGCTTCAGAAACGATTTTCTGAATGCCTTTTTTGAGTTTGTTACCTTTATTGGCGAAGATGTACCTATGATGATTCTTTTGGCAGTTCTTTGGTTCGCTTTTGACAAGCGTCTTGCTCAAAGAGTTTTCTTCGTTACCGCCACCTCCCTTTCCATTAACAGTATTATTAAAAACTGCGTCAGAATTGAACGGCCGTGGGAAAGCGGAAAGGTTTCTTGCGTCAGACCGCAGACCGCAACGGGATATTCTTTTCCAAGCGGACACACTCAAAATGTTTCAACCTGGGGCACGGTTTTGGCCAGTCACATTAAAAAGCCTTTGTTTTGGGTTTTAATTGGTTTTGTTATATTTCTTGTTGCTTTTTCCAGAGTTTTTCTTGGAGCGCACTACCCTACCGATGTTTTTGTGGGGGTTACTCTTGGCGTTTTCTGGGCTTTTGTAGGCAACTTTATTTACGACCTTTTCGAAAACAAACAGCGTCTTTTTCTGATGACAATTCTTTGCCTTACCCCGTTCGTTGTTTTATTTGTCTTCAGCGACGACCCTCTCTTTGCCGACCTTTACAAGTTTTACGGTATGTTCTGGGGAATTGTTTTAGCGGTTAAATTTGAAGAAAAATTTGCGCCTATTGACTATAATATTGTTTGGTGGAAAAAGGCGCTTCGAGTTATTACGGGCCTTTTACTTGCTCTTGTTGTTAAATGTGCAATCGACCTAATTGACCCGAAAGAGTATGTTCAGTTAATATTTGTTTCAGACGCTTTAAAGTATCTCGCTTTTGTATTTATCTTGTTCGGTTTATACCCCTATATTTTTAAAAAGTGTAAATTCTAAGGAGTTTTATATATGACTATGCCAAGAAAAGGAAACCTGATGGATGTCAGACAGGACATTAAGGTTCTTGACGCAACCATCCGTGACGGCGGACTTTGCAATAATTTCGATTTTTCAGACGAGTTTGTTTCCGACCTTTACAGAGCAAATGTAAAATCGGGAATTGATTATATGGAATTCGGCTATAAAGCCAGTAAATCAATGTTTGACGAAACCAAATACGGAAAGTGGAAATTCTGCAAGGAAGAAGACATTCGTGCGATTGTAGGCGAAAATCATTCGGATATGAAGATTTCGGTTATGGCAGATGTTGGCAGATGCGACTATAAGACAGATTTTCTTCCCAAAAGCGAAAGCGTTATAGATATGGTGCGGGTTGCCTGTTATATTCATCAGATTCCTGCGGGAATTGAAATGGTTGAACATTTTCATTCTTTAGGATATGAAACCGCCTGTAACATAATGGCGGTATCCCAGGTAAACAACGACCAACTTATGCAGGCGCTCGAAATGTTGGCAAAGTCAAGCGTTGACGTAATTTATCTTGTTGACAGTTATGGCTCACTCTACCCCGAAAACGCTTCGGAACTTGCTAAAAAATACATTGCGGCGGTAGAAGGAACGGGAAAACAAATCGGTTTTCACGCTCACAACAATCAGAATCTTGCGTTTGCAAATACTATTGAAACCATGTCATACGGTTTGTCCTTTATGGACGCTACTATGCAGGGCATTGGCAGAGGGGCAGGAAACTGCTCAATCGAACTGCTTGTTGGTTTTCTTAAAAATCCAAAATACAATATCTATCATCTTCTTAAATTTATTGAAAAACATATGCCTGTACTCCGAGAACAAGGCGTTCACTGGGGATATGACCTGCAGTATATGTTTACAGGGCTTTTAAACCGACATCCGAGAGAGGCTATTGAATTTACAAACGATAACCGAACCGACTATTCGGAATTCTATAAGGCACTTCTTGATAATCATTAAACCCGTGTTATATTAGTCACACATTATCCATATAATAAAGATTGCATCGGAGGTGCATTGTATGAGAATTTGTGTATACGGAGCGGCTTCATCTTCTATTGACCCTGAATATATAAAAAGGGTTGAAGACCTGTGCTGCCACCTTGCAGAGAAGGGTCATTCCCTTGTTTTCGGGGGAGGCGCAGGCGGTCTTATGGGCGCCGCCGCAAGAGGTTTTAAGAAAGGCAGAGGACACATTATCGGGGTTATCCCTAAATTCTTTTTCGAGTCCGAAGTTGAAGAACTTTGCGATTTTTGCGACCAGGTTTTTACCCCTGATACCATGAGGGAAAGAAAGCAGATTATGGAAGATGCTGCCGAAGCATTTATTGTTACCCCCGGCGGTATTGGAACCTATGAAGAATATTTTGAAATTCTGACATTAAAACAACTTTGCCGTCACACAAAACCGATTGCCGTTTATAACATTATGGGTTTTTATAACGATATGCAAAAAGCGGTTGACGGTGCTATTGAAAAAGGCTTTATAAAAGATAATTGCCGTAAACTTTATCTTGTATCGGAAGATACCGAGGAGATTATAAAATATATTGAAGGTCCTCAGATTAGTTTTTCCTCAGTAAAAGAACTCAAAAATGGCTAATTTTAGCCTTGAATTTCAAATTTTGCTGTGATATAATGACATGTAGGGATTTCCCCTGATTTAACACGAATATTTCATTTGGTTGGAGTAATTAAAGGCAATGCTACGCAAATATAATTTTAACGCTATCGGTTCGGTTTGTTTTTTCGCTTCTTTTGTTTTTTTCTTTTTTGGTTATACAATTACCGACGGACTGGGAAGCGTTCTTACTATTATAGGATGGATTTTATTAGCCCTTTCTCTGGGGTGTCTTGTTTTATTAAGAATTAAACACTTAAAAAGAAAAAAACGCCGCTACAGTAGTATAGAAAGACGCTATAAAACGACCCATAAACGCGTACATGTTGATGAACCCGACTTTGAAGAGGAGCAGTTTATAGTTGTTGACAACAGAATTGAGAATATGCCTTATCAAACCTTTGAAACATATCCAAAAGACACAATCTTTGTAAAAAAAGAAAGATATCCAAAAAAATAAAGAGAGCCCTTAGGCTCTCTTTTATTTTTTCGAAAGTTGCCAGAAGGCTACTGCGCCCGCAGCGGCAACATTAAGCGAATCGACACCGTTGGACATTGGAATCTTTACGGTGTAATCGCAATTTGCTATTGTTGTTGGTTTTAGTCCGTCCCCCTCGGTTCCAAGGACGATTGCGAGTTTTTTCTCTTTTATAAGGTCGGGGTGGTCAATAGGAACCGATTCATCGGTTAACGCCATTGCCGCCGTTTTAAAACCTGCATCTTTAAGTTTTATTTGCCAATCGTCTTCAAGGTGGGTCCAAGGAACCTGGAAAACCGTTCCCATACTAACACGGGAGGAGCGTCTGTATAGAGGGTTGCTGCAACCGGGAGTCAGAAGAACGGCTTCCATGCCTAAAGCGGCGGCAGAGCGGAAAATTGCACCGAGGTTTGTCGGATTCATAACATCTTCAAGAACAACTACCCTTTCGCATTTATCGAGTAGTTCTTGAAGGTCTATCAGAGGTTTTCTCTTCATTGCACAAAGCATTCCTCGGGTTAGCATATAACCCGTAAGATTTGTAAGCACATCAAACTCCGCCGTATAAACGGGTATATCACCGCATTTTTCTATTACCTCAAGGGTTTCCCCGGTCATATTTGACTTTTCAGCAAGGAAAGAAACCGGCTCATAACCGTCCTCAAGGGCTCTCATTATAACCTTTGGACTTTCGGCAATAAAAAGCCCTTCTTTTTGCAAATGATGATTAAGCAGTTGCGCCTCGGTTAGCCTTGCATATATGTCTAACTCTTTGGCTTTAAAGTCTGTAATTTCGATTATATTCATAAAGTCACCTATTGTTTTTTTATATGATAACAAATAGGCTACAAAAAAGTCAACAGAGTTTTAGTTTAAATCGGTATTTGCGGGGTTGTCAAGGCATTTGCCATTCTCCGTAAAACGCGAGCCATGACAAGCGCAGTCCCAGGAATGCTCCGCCTTGTTCCACTTAAGCGCACAGCCAAGATGAGAACAGCGTTTGGTTGTTGGGGTAAGCATATTAAGCCCCGTTTCAAGCCCGTTTAGGGCAAGTTGCGGTTTTAAGATGCTTCTTGAGGGGGAAAAGACCGAGGCGTATTCGGGGGTTTTTTCGGTTAAAAGCGAACAGAGGATATCCGCCGCCACCATAGAGGAGGTCATTCCCCATTTATTAAAGCCTGTTATAACATAAAGGTTGGGCGTGGACGCCGAATACTGCCCGATATAAGGGACTGAGTCAAGGCTTATACAGTCCTGCGCCGCCCATTTGTTCAGTATTTCGGCTTTTGGATAGTTTTCTTTTGCAAAGGCGAAAAGTTCGCTGTAACTTCCCCCCTTTTTGCCTGTACGGTGACCGCCGCCGCCGAGAAGAAACAGGTCATCCGCCATTCTGAAAGATAGTCCCTTTTTATCCTCATCAACATACATTCCGCTTATTTTCTCGCTCGTTTTAAGGGCAATCTCATAACTGCGGTGTTGATAGAGTTTTAAAAAGTAACTCCCGTGTTTGTTTATAAAGGGAAAATGGGTAGTAACAACAACCCGTTTCGCCTTTATTTTACCCTTTTCACAAATCGCCGTTGTGCCCCTTATTTCCTTTACAAAGGTGTTTTCAAGAATATTTAAATTTTTGGAGATTTCCTTTATAAACTTAAGCGGGTGAAACTGTGCCTGGTCCCTGATGAACACCGCACCAACCGTTTTTACGGGTAACGGAATTTTTTCACAGAACTCTGCAGGCTGACCGATTATTTCAAGGGCTTTTATTTCGTCCTCAAGTTTTTTACGGCTTACAGTCGAATAAACAAAATTGTCCTGTGCCGAAAAATCACAGTCAATATTTTTGCAAAGTTCCCTATAATTTTCAAGGGCTTTTTTATTTGCTAAAAGGTATTTTTGTGTCTCTTCTTTTCCTGATGATTTTAAGATTTTACTGTAAATAAGCCCGTGCTGAAGGGTTATTTTTGCCGTTGTGTTCCCCGTTGTGTGAGAACATATTCTATCCTTTTCGACCAGTATATAATCTACTCCTGCTGAGTCAAGAAAATATGCCGTCAGTATTCCCGCAATTCCTGCGCCGATTATAAGAACATCGGTCGTTTTGTCCGACGAAAGACCTTCAAAAGAGGGCAATTCGACATTTCTGAAAACCGATTCATTTAACATTTTACCACCGCCTTTTATTATGATTTTCTCTTATCGCTCAGTTATACCTTCATAAACAACTAATCTTACGCATACAATATAATTGCACGATTAAAGGAGGAATTGTTTATGAATCCATTTACACAAAAACCGAAGCCGATTTATGAAGGGTTTAAAAGTTTTAAGGAAATGTATCCGAAAAGTTACGATAAAAACACGGTTGACCCCTATACCAAATGCCGAATTATTCTTATGAACGGAACCGAATTTGAGGCAAACTGGTTTTCGCACCAGTTTCAGCGTCATATCTCAAACTGTGATTTAAGGCGAGAACTTGCTATGACAAGAGAGGTTGAAAAACAGCAACAACTTAAAATTTCTCTTCTAAAGCCCTGTAACGAGTCGCCCCTTGAACACACAATAAGTTACGAACAACTTGCCGTTGACCTTACGGCAGAACTTGCCAAAAGAGAGTGCGACTGCTATGTCAAAAAGGCTCTTGATTTCGCACTTCTTGAAGACTTTGACCACCTTTACAGGTACGCAAATCAACTTGAAATGGAGCAGGGGCTCAGAGCAGAACGCCTTGTCGGAAAATACACCGAAGTTATGCCCGGAAGGCCGACAATTGCTCACCACCGTTGCCCTCTTGACAATGTAAAACGGAATATAAATTCCAAAACGGCGAGCAAAGAGACCGTTCTTTCAACTATGATTATTACGGCGGCAGAACAGCAGACCATGAACTACTATATGAACATCACAAATCTTGCCACAAACGACGCACTCCGCCGACTTTATCAGGAAATTGCCCTTGTTGAAGAAGAGCACGTTACCCAGTATGGCGCACTTGTTGACTCTAACGCTACCTGGCTTGAGATGCTGCTTTGGCACGAGTATACCGAGTGTTACCTCTATTGGTCTTGTTATATGACCGAAACCGACAAATATGTTAAATGCATTTGGGAAGAGTGTTTAGAAGAGGAAATCTCCCATCTTCACAAGGCGGCAGAACTGCTTAAAAAGTATGAAAACAAGGAGTGGCAACAGGTTATTCCCGACGGCAACTTCCCTGCTCCTCTTTGTTTGCACGAAAACGTAAGCTACGTTCGTGACGTTCTTAAAAATACCGTTCAGTTTACGGGATACAGAGAAGACTATGAAAGGGTTGAAAATCTGAAAGACGGTGCCGATTTCTTTAAATTCCAAAAGATAATCGCACCCTGTGAAGATATAGTTCCCTCGCACAACGTAATCTGCACCCATATAAACAAAACGGGTAGAGATTACAGATTTGAATGTAAGGAAAATCCTGTACCCGAACTTCGCTGCCGTAACTGTGACAACACCTCGGTTGGAAGAATTAAGGACGCAGCCGACAGCACCTGTTTTAAGTGTAACTGATTTTTGCCCAGCATCTTTGGATGTTGGGCAATTTTTTTATTAAAGATTATTGATATTTTTATTATTTATAAGTATAATAAAATAGATATATCTTGTTGAGGAGGAAGTAGTTTGGATATTAGACACTTCTGGGAAAATATTTCTTCAAAGAAAGTTGCAATGCTTGGAATTGGAATAAGCAACACTCCGCTTATAATGAATTTTTTAAATAAAGGTGCTCGTGTTTACGCTTGTGACCGCAGAACCAGAGAACAGATTGGCGAACTTGCCGACCGAATTGAAGCAGCAGGAGCAGAACTCCGTCTGGGAGAAGACTATCTTAGCGACCTTGAGGTTGATATTATTTTCAGAACGCCCGGAATGAGTTTTCATCTTCCCGAACTTACCGCAGCGCGTAAAAAAGGAATTGCGGTAACAAGCGAGATGGAGGTTTTCTTCGACCTTTGCCCCGCAACGATTTTTGCCGTTACGGGTTCTGACGGAAAAACGACAACCACCACCCTTATTGCCGAAATGCTTAAAGCGCAGGGTAAAACGGTTCATGTCGGCGGAAACATAGGAAACCCTCTTCTTCCCGAAATTGATAACATTAAACCCGAAGATTTCGTTGTTGTTGAACTTTCTTCTTTCCAACTTATTTCTATGAGAAAAAGTCCCGATGTTGCGGTAGTTACAAACGTTGCTCCCAACCACCTTGACATTCACAAGGATATGGACGAATATGTTGAGGCGAAAAAGAATATTATTCTTCACCAAAACGCTTTTTCCCGTACTGTTTTAAACTATGATAACGATATTACAAACGATTTCAGGGACTATGTTCGAGGTCAGTCATTAGGCTTTTCGATGGAGAGAAGGGTTAAAAACGGAGCCTGGCTTGACCAAAACGGAACCCTTCATATGTCCTACCGAGGAATTGACGCTCCGATTATGTCCAAAAAAGATATTACTATTCTCGGCGACCACAATGTTGAAAATTATCTTACGGCCATTGCTGCCGTTTGGGGCTATGTTAGCGCCGAAAACATCAGAAAGGTTGCAAAAGAGTTCAGAGGGGTTGAACACCGAATTGAGTTTGTAAGAGAGAAAGACGGCGTAAAATACTATAACGACTCAATTGCTTCAAGCCCGACAAGAACTATCGCCTGTCTTAAAGCCTTTGAAGAGAAAATTATTCTTTTGGCGGGTGGTTACGACAAGCATATTCCTTTTGAGCCTATGACCCCCTATGTTGTAGACAAGGTTAAGACCCTTTATCTTTGCGGTCCGACCGCCGACGCTATTGAAAAGGCGGTTAAAGCCGACCCCGACTATAAAGAGGGCTCACCCGAAATTGTTCGCACTAAAAACCTTGGCGAGTCGATTGAATTGGCGCACAACTCGGCTAAAAGCGGAGATATTGTTGCTTTATCCCCTGCCTGTGCCTCTTTCGACGCTTTCCCCAACTTTGCCGCAAGGGGCAAATTCTTTAAAGAAAAGGTTATGAAACTTTAATGAACACTGAAATTATTAAAAAACTCAGCGAGGCTGTCGGTATAGGCCATTTAGACGGTGCTAAAGCGGTTGCAAAAGAGGAACTTGGCAAATACTGTGCTGTCAGAGATTTTGGAAGTATTGGCCTTATTGGAGAAATAAACCAAAACAAAGAAAAAACCGTTATGTTGGAGGCTCATATTGATGAGGTAGGTTTTATTGTGACCTATGTTTTTGATGACGGTTTTGTGAAACTTAAAAATGTCGGCGGAAACGACTGTAGAATTCTTCCCGCTTTGCCTATTGTTATTCACGCAAAGACAAAAACCCCTGCGGTTTTTGTTTCTACCCCGCCGCATCTTAACAAGGACAACGGGGCTTTATCCATTGACGACACCTTTGCGGATACGGGTCTTGGAGAAAAGGCTAAAGAGATTGTGTCCCCGGGCGATTTTGCAACCTTTGACAGCGAGTTTACACCCCTTGGGAAAAACAGAATTTGCTCAAAATCGTTAGACGACCGAGTTGCCGTTGCCTGTCTTATTGAAGTGGCTTCAAGACTATATAGCAAAGAACTTCCCGTTAATGTTGTTTTCTGCCTTTCAGAGCAGGAAGAACTCGGCACAAGGGGGGCTCGTTGTGCCTCTTTTGAGATAGACTGTGACGAGGCTGTCTGTCTTGATGTCAGTTTCGGCGACGCTCCAGATGTTCCGTCTTCAAAATGCGGTAAACTCGGTGGCGGGGCTATGATTGGTATATCCCCCATTTTAAACCGAAAAATTTCCGACAAACTCTGCCTTATTGCAAAGGAAAAAGAAATTCCTCATCAGTTTGAGGTAATGGGCGGCAGTACCGGTACAGACGCAGATGTTATTTCTGTTTCGAAAACGGGAATCGGTTGCGGACTTGTTTCTATTCCGCTTCGCAATATGCACACCTGTTTAGAAGTTGTTGACCTTTCGGATTTAGACTCGGTTTGCGATATTCTTGAAAACTATATAATTTCAGGGGGTGCGTTATGATAAAACTTCTAAAAACCCTTTGTGAAATTCCTGCCGTTTCGGGAAGAGAGGACAAATTAAGAGAATTTATCTTAAACGAGGTTTCCCCTTACTGCGAGGCAAAAACCGATATAAACGGAAACATTATTTGTTTTAAAAAAGGAAAAAAGACCCCTCTTAAAAAGATTATGCTCGACGCTCATATGGACGAGGTTGGAATTATAGCGACCTTAATTACCGACGACGGTTTTATTAAATTTCAGACGGTTGGCGGAATTGAGGTCGGCGTAATGCTTTGCAAGGGGGTAACCTTCGAAAACGGCGTAAAAGGCGTTGTCGGAATGAAACCCGTTCATCTTTCAAACGCCGACGAGAGAAAAAAATTCCCAGGCGAAGAAGCACTTTATATTGATATCGGTGCAACTTCAAAAGAACAAGCCGAAGAAGTTATTAAACCGGGTGATGTTGCGGTGTTTGACAGCAAGGTAACCCTTTTAGGCCAAGACAAAATAAAAGCCCGTGCGATTGACGACAGAGCGGGGGTTGCCTGTCTTATAACCCTTTTAAAAGAAGAGGCTGAATTTGACTTTTATGCGACCTTTACCGTGCAAGAAGAGATTGGTTGCAGAGGGGCCGGACCCGCCACTTTTGAAGTTCAGCCCGACTTTGCTATTATCCTTGAAGCAACTACTGCGGCAGATATACACGGCACCGACGAAGAAAACCGAGTTTGCCTTTTGGGCAGCGGTCCTGCTGTTTCTTTTATGGACAACGGCACTTTGTATAACCGAAAACTGTTTGACGCCGCAAGGACAAGCAAGGTTTTACACCAAACCAAAAACTTTGTTGCGGGAGGAAATAACAGTCACGCTATAAGTCTTTCTAAATCGGGTGTGGCTACGATTGCGGTTTCTCTTCCCTGCAGATATATACACTCCCCCTGTTGTGTTGCCGATTTAGGCGACCTTGAAAATATGCTTCTGCTCGTAAAGGAACTAACCTATAAAATAGGCTTGGGCGAAGTTTTATGATTACCCTTTCAGAGAACCTGAGTTTCTACAAAAAGGATATTGCTCTTGCTCATATTCACAGTCTGAAGGTCGCTTTTGGCGGCACGGTTTTAGCCCCTGAAATTTGGGTTCAGACCGAAGAAAACGAGGTTTGCTCGGTTTTAGCCCGTTTTGGCGGACGGATATATATTTATTCGGACAAGAAAAATTTAGGCGAGATTAAAGAGTTTATAAATCTTATAGGATTTAGCGAAATTTTCTGCGATAAAGAGGTTGCTTTAGAACTTGACCTTAAACCGAAAAAGGAGTTTTCGGTCTTGTTTTTAAGGGCAGAACAAAGGCAAAAGCAAACCGAGCAAGTTTCCCTTTCGGCTCTTTATAAAGGACTAAAAGCAGGAGAAGACGGGGATATAGTCCTTCCCTCTTTTGACGAGTTTGCCCCCGATGTTTCCCACCGTTTAAGACACGGCGGAGCGGCGGCAATCGTAAACGAAAAAGGCTCGGCTCTTGCCTTTTTAAGCCCTTACGGAGGTATTATTAACGGGATTTCGGTAGAAAACGAAAAAAGGGGCAAAGGTTTCGGCTCCTCTTTACTTTTTGAACTTTGCGAACTTATAGGGCAGGATATTTTTGTTTGTTCGGGTAAAAAAGCCCTTGAATTCTATATTAAAAACGGCTTTAGTTTTTTAAATAACGCCGTTATTGCCAGGAGAAACTAAATGCAACAATTTTTTGACATTCATCCAAAACTAATTGAACTTGATATTAAGGCAAGGCAGATGTGCAAAGAGACTTTTGAGAAGATAGACGCTATCGCTATGCACAATCAGCACAAGGTGCTTTCTGCCTTTATTAAAAACGGGGTCAGTGAATCCCATTTAGGACTTTCGACCGGTTACGGTTACGGCGACCGAGGACGAGATACGCTTGAAAAGGTTTTTGCCGACTGTGTTGGCGCAGAAGATAGTCTTATAAGACACAATTTTGTTTCGGGTACTCATACCCTTACGGTTATGCTGTTTGGTGTTCTTCGCCCAAATGATACTATGCTTTGTCTTACAGGCAGACCTTACGACACCCTTATAGGCGTTTTGGGAATTGACTCTCACAGCGACGGTTCTCTTAAAGATTTCGGCGTAAACTATGAACAGGTTGACCTTGACGGTAACGGTGAGGTTGATATAGCCGAGGCTAAACGCCGTCTTAAAGAGAAGAAATACAAGGTCGCTTACATACAGCGTTCGCGCGGTTATTCTCTTCGTCCCTCCCTCACGGTAGAAAAAATAGGAGAGATTTGCAAAGCGGTTAAGGAGGTTTCTCCCGAAACCCTTATTTTAGTCGACAACTGTTACGGAGAATTTGTTGATACTATTGAGCCGACAAGCGTTGGTGCTGACCTTATTGCAGGTTCGCTTATTAAAAATCCCGGCGGCGGAATTGCGCCGACGGGCGGATATATTGCGGGAAGACACGACCTTGTTGAAGCCTGTGGCTATAGGCTTACTGCCCCCGGTGTCGGAAGAGAGGTTGGGGCTTCTCTCGGTCACAACCGAGAACTTTATATGGGCCTTTTTGCCGCACCGCACACGGTAGGCGAAGCCCTTAAAACCGCCACCTATGCAGGCGCATTATTCGAACTTTTAGGTTATGAGTCAACCCCTAAATTTGACGAAAAACGAGCCGATATTATTGAAAGCGTACTGCTTAAAACCCCCGAAGCACTTATTGCTTTTTGTCAGGGAATGCAAAAGGGGGCTCCGGTTGACTCTTTTGTTACCCCCGAACCTTGGGATATGCCGGGGTATGACGACCAGGTTATTATGGCGGCGGGTGCGTTTACGCTTGGGGCTTCTATTGAACTTTCCGCCGACGCTCCGCTTCGTGAGCCCTATGCCGCCTGGCTTCAAGGGGGCCTTAATTTCCATAGCGGACAAGCGGGAGTTTTACTTGGCGCACAAAGTATGGTAGATAAAGAAATTATTAAATTATAAAGGATTATAAAAATGGAAAAAATTACGGGAGATAAGGTTTATTCACTCCACCCACTGCCCGACGGTTTCTTATATTCCTATCTTATTGAAAAGGAAGATAACCGTTATATAGTCGGATATAAAATGGTTTCCTTTGAAACGGGAAAGGTTTCAAGGGTTACTAAAAGCATATATATGCTAACAAAGTTCGGTGCGGAATATAAACGCTTTATAGGAAGCATTAAGAACTATCTTACCTGTTTCAGCATTCCTCTTGAAAACGGGCAGACTTTTATTATCGAAAGCGACGGCTCGGCTACCCTTTTCGATACCGACGGGCTTGATTTATGGCACGGAAAAATGCTTTACAAAGATACTGCGCCCGGCGGGGTTTCGGTTGATAATAATGTTCTTTGGGTATCCTATCCTAAATATAGCGTACTTATTCGTTATAACCTTAAGACCTTGCGTGAAGAACTCCGTATTGGTTCGGACAATTCTCCTCTTATGAGAGCAACGGGGCTTTTTTCGGCGGGAAGTAAACTGTTTATCTGTTGCAAAGGTAACAACGCTATAATGAAAATGGACACCTCCTCCTACCAGAGCGAAGTTTACTACCAATTTGAAGAGCCTGTTCTGGATTATAAATTTATAAACAAATATGAAATTGCCGTTTTAAAATCGGGAATTTATCTTCTTTAAACAGATGCAAATGCATCTGTTTTTTTTATTGACTTTTGGATATTTTTGTGTTAATATAACACTTGATATATAACATATGAAATATTTAGGAGATGTAACATGCCGCCTAAAATAAAAATAACAAAAGATGACATTGTAAACGCTGCTGTTAAAATTGTTCAACAAAACGGAGCAGAGGCTCTTAACGCAAGAACTGTAGCATCATATCTTGAGTGTTCCACCCAGCCTATATTTTCAAACTTTTCTTCAATGGATGAACTTAAAGTTGCGGTTATTGAAAAAGCCGATATGCTTTGTCAGGAATATATGCAAAAAGAGGTGCAGCGTGGCGAGTTTCCCGTTTACAAGGCAAACGGAATGGCATATATCCTTTTTGCAAAGGAAGAAAAAGAACTTTTTAAACTCCTTTATATGCGCGACAGGACTAAAGAAACCGAAACTGAAGAGTCAAAACTTACAGAGCAGATGGAAGACATTGTAAAAAACAATACGGGGCTAAACGAAAGCGAGGCAAAACTGCTTCACCTCGAGACTTGGGCTTTTGTTCACGGAATTGCTACCATGTTTGCGACGGGTTTTCTTGACCTTGACTGGAGTCTGGTCAGCAAAATGCTCACAGATTGTTATAAAGGTTTAGTAAATAGATTGGAGCGATAAAGTTTGGACGCTATAAGAACAGTAGATTTAACCAAAAAATATAAAGATACTCTTGCTGTCGACCGCCTTAACCTTTCGGTTAAAAAGGGCGAACTCTTTTCTCTGCTTGGTATAAACGGGGCGGGTAAAACAACCACCATTAAAATGTTGTCCTGTCTTACCGAGGCGACAAGCGGTGACGCTTTTCTAAACGGGAAAAGTATTAGTAAAGACTCGTCTGACATTAAGAAGATTATTGCCGTATCCCCTCAGGAAACGGCGGTAGCGACGGGACTTTCGGTTTTAGAAAATCTTGAATTTTTCTGCGGGGTTCACGGCTTTTCAAAAGAAAAGACAAAGGCTAAAATAACCGAACTTGCAGGTCTTTTAGGACTTGAGTCGGTTTTAAACAAAAAGGCAGGAAAACTTTCGGGCGGTTTTAAACGAAGACTCAGTATCGCTCTGGCTCTTATAAGTGAGCCCGAAATTCTTTTTTTAGACGAGCCTACTTTGGGGCTTGACGTAATTGCACGAAGCGAACTTTGGGATTTAATTCTTTCCTTTAAAGATAGAGTTACGATTATTCTTACAACCCATTATATGGAAGAAGCAGAGGCTCTTTCCGACCGTGTCGGAATTATGAAAGACGGACAACTTCTTATCTGCGACACTACCGAGAATATTAAAAAGACGGCAGGTACAGATAATTTTGAAGAGGCTTTTATTCGCATTGTAAAGGGGGCAAAAAAATGAAGATGCTCACTCTCGCTGCAAAAAACGCAAAAGAAATTCTAAGAGACCCTTTAAACCTTTCTTTTGGGCTTGGTTTTCCGCTTGTTCTGATTTTACTGCTTAGCGTAATTCAGGCAAATATCCCCGTAGAACTATTTGTAATAGAGCGTTTAACTCCGGGAATTGTGGTATTTGGGCTTTCGTTTATGACCCTCTTTTCGGCAACAACTATCTCAAAAGACAGGGACAGTTCGCTTCTTTGCCGTCTTTATACAACACCTCTGACTCCTGCCGATTTTATAATTGGCTATACCCTGCCGATTATACCTATTTCTGTTGCACAAAGTGTTGTATGCTATATTGTTGCTATTTTTCTAGGGCTCGATATTACGGTTAATATTTTATATGCCGTTTTGTTTATCCTTCCGATTTCAGTACTCTTTATTTCACTTGGACTTCTTTTTGGAAGTTTTTTAAACATTAAACAGGTTGGCGGAATTTGCGGAGCACTTCTTACAAACCTTTCAGCCTGGCTTTCGGGAATATGGTTCGACCTTGACCTTGTTGGCGGAGCATTTAAAAAGATTGCTTATATGCTTCCGTTTGTTCACGCCGTTCAACTTGAGCGGGCGGTACTTTCGGGTAATTTTTCGGGCATTTTCCCTCATCTTTGGTGGGTGCTCGGGTATTCGGCAGTACTGATGCTCATTGCAATTTTACTATTCATAAGACAAATGAAAAGACAATAAGCCATTTAAAATTCTTTATTCTATCACTTTGTTTGACAAAAAGGCTTTATTATGATAGAATACATATTGCTCAGTCGGTTGGACGGTTGCGGACAGCGGATTTATTCGACTGTCTGAGGAAAGTCCGGGCTTCAAAGGGCAGGATAACGGCTAACGGCCGCCGAGGGTGACCTTAGGAATAGTGCAACAGAGATATACCGCCACTTTTTGTGGTAAGGGTGGAAAGGCGAGGTAAGAGCTCACCACGGGAATGGAGACATCTCCCGTCTGTAAACTCTATCCGATGCAACGCTAAGTGAAACGATACATTTGCCCGATGTGTTTCGAAAAGCGGCTGGAGTTTGTCGGCAACGGCAAATCGAGATAGATGACCGTCACGGAATTTTCCGTACAGAACCCGGCTTACAGACCGAGTGGGTATGAAAAAACAGAAGGCGTTTGCCTTCTGTTTTTTCAGTTTTATTCGCCTAAAGGCGAGTTGTATTGCTTCGCAGTTGTATTCGGCTAAAAGCCGAGTGATATTGCCTTCGGCAGTTTAAGGTGAATAAAATATAACTAAAACCGCAGGTTTTAATATCACTTTTGATTTATCAAAAATATCACTGTGAGACGTCCGTCTCACAATATCACTGTTTTTGTTTGTTTTTTAATGCTTAAGAGCATTAAAAATACAGTGTGAACGCCTTCTGTTTTTTCAGTTTTATTCGCCTAAAGGCGAGTTGTATTGCTTCGCAGTTATATTCGGCTAAAAGCCGAGTGATATTGCCTTCGGCAATTGAAAAAAGCGTTGTGCTTAGCACAACGCTTTTAAATTAGTTAATTCTTCCGTAAAGGGGTAGGTCGGGAGCGTCTTTTTTAGGCTCACGAGCGGGGTCCGCTTTTACGGTTTGTGCGGGTCTTGAACCACGGGAACGGCGGTCATTATTTCTTGGGGGGCGTTTGTCGCCACCTTCGGGACTTATTACAACCCGTCTTCCGCTTCCCTCACCAATCGAACTTGAAACAACACCATCGATTTCCTGAACGGCGGTATGAATTATGCGGCGTTCATAGGGGTTCATAGGCTCGAGTGTACGGCTTCTGCCGTTTGAGATAACCTGAGCCGACACACGCTTTGCAAGGGCGGTTAAGGTTTGCTCACGCTTTTCACGATAGTTTCCGATATTAAGGGTTACCTTTTGGTAGCCGTTTCCTGTGTTGGCGGCAAGGCTTGTTAAATACTGAAGAGCATCAAGAGTTTCGCCTCTTCTTCCGATAACAACTCCGAGTTTTTCTCCGTCTAAATGAAGATAGATAACACCGTCGTTTTCTGCGGCGGAAACCGAAACATTTTCACAGCCGAGTTTGGTCATTACTTCCTTAATATAGGCAGCGGCCTTTGCGGCACTTGTACCCTCTTTAAGTTCTTCAGCGGGAATAAGTTTAAGTTCGGGAGTTGCGGATTCAACCTTTTTCTCGACCTTTTGGGTTTTCTTTTCGGCCTTTTTCTCTACCTTTTCGGTCTTCTTTTCAACCTTTTTTACAGGTTTGGGGTCGGGCAGTTCAACAAAGGCACGAACCTTTGCCATTGAGCCGCCGAAAAGGCCTAAAGTTTTCTTTTTAAAATCAGAAACTACTTCAATTTTAATATCATCTTCATTTTTTAGGTTATTTTCAAGGATAAGGCCCTCTTTAGCCACAGAGGTGGCTTCCAAAAGGTCTTTACCCTCTCCTATATATTCTTTAATCAAAGGAATTGCCCTCTTTCTTTAAGTCCGACTTACTTCTTGCCGTCGGAAACTCGTTTGTTTATAAATTTCTGTTCTTCGTTATATACTGCCACAATCTCTTTAGCACGTTCTGCGGCAAGCATTTTATGCGGACCGTAGAAATACTGGGTAGCAAGTTGGATTCCACCCGCAATAAGACTTGAGCAAACCCAGTAGAAACCAACACCTGCGGGAACGGTAAAGCCGATAAAGAGCGAGATTAGAGGCATTGAAAGCAACATAAAGCCCATGCTTGGAGCATCGGGATTGAGTTTCTTTTGCATTTGCATAGAAAGTACAGAGGTTAACATCTGAGCGGCAAACGCCATTATAGGAATAAGCCAAACATGCTGATAACCCTCAAAAATGTTTATGCTGAAACTCGGGGTCTCAGTAAGGTCGATAAAGCCGAAAAGATTAAAGTCGATTGAGCCGATTTCTTTCGCAATTTCGGGGGAAAGCGAGGGGTTAGCAGAAACCGCCTCAATTATTGAAAGTTCACGGAGATTTTCCGGAACCTTGGAGTACAGTTCAAGTCCCTTAAGGTTTTCCCAAACACTATCAATAGCCGTAGCCGGAACACTTTTCATAAGATAAGTGATGGGCTTGGTTACAAGATAGTAGATTGAGAACATAATGGGCGTACGAATAAGAAGAGGAAGGCAACCACCCGACATAGAGATATTCTCTTCCTGGTAGAGTTTCTGCATTTCCTGGCTGTAACGTTGTTTATCGTCGCCGTATTTCTTTTTAAGTTCGTCAAGTTTGGGTTTTATACGCATCTGATTAACAGAGGCTTTCTGGCTTTTAATAGTAAGCGGAATAAACGCAAGGTTTATAAAAACAGTAAACACGAAAACCGCCCAAGCAAAACTGTTTCCGAAAATATCCGAAAAGAAACCGAGAATATAACTGAGCGGTATATTTATAATCTCAAAAAGTACATTTAAGAATCCCATTTATTCACCATTCGTGTCTGCCCTATCTTTTGGCAGAAAAACACGACTTTTCTTTTTATTTATTTTGGGTGGGACAGGGTCCCAACCGCCTTTACAAAACGGATTGCACCTGAGTATTCTCCATATTGCAAAAAAGGTGCCCTTTAAAGCGCCGTGAACTTCTAAAGCCTCAACAGCATAGGCTGAACAGGTTGGATAAAAACGACAGCAAGGGGCTTTGGTAGGCGAAATACACCGCCTATAAAATCTTATTAAGGATATAAGAATTTTACGCATCATTTTTAATTATACCCGCTTTGCGAAAATCTTTTTCGAGCAAAGTGGCAACATCATTGCTTTTAAGTTTAAGCAGTCTGGTTCGGGCAACAAGCACAAAGTCATAGCCTGAGGGTAGTTTTCCCACAATTTCGGCAAAAGCGGCCGTTAGCACCCGTTTGGCACGGTTACGCTCTACTGCGCCGCCGATTTTTTTGGTGACCGTTATTCCAAGTCTGATATTATTGGTGCGATTCTTGAGCGCATAGGCTACGAACGCGGGGCTCACAAGGGCCTCTCCGCGTCCGTAAATTCGTCTGAAATCAGAACTGAGTTTCAGTTTTTTAAAACAGTACATAAGAAATTAGTATGTGAGCTGCTTTCTGCCCTTTGCTCTGCGGCGGGCAAGTACCTTGCGTCCGTTGGCGGTAGCCATTCTCTTCATGAAGCCATGTTCCTTCTTGCGATGGAGTTTCTTAGGCTGGTAAGTTCTTTTCATCTTGAACCCTCCTTAATATAGTATTGGCATATAGATAGGGATAGTTTCCCTTATACATAGCCTATCAGTTTAAGATTATAACCTAATACCCCCTGTTTTGTCAACCAAAATTTTATTGTTTTTACAAGTTGACACCCTTATTTTTGAGTGCTAAAATTAAGAAAACAACAAAGGAGGCCGAGGGTTTTAAGGGTATGAAAAGAAAAACTGTAAACCAATATCTTAAAGAAAAATTTGGCGTTAAGGTTTATAAACTGGCACTTGATGGCGGTATGACCTGCCCTAACCGTGACGGCAGCCTTGGAAATAAAGGTTGTATTTTTTGCAGCAGTGGGGGTAGCGGAGAGTTTGCCGAAAAATATTCTACCGATATTTTTGCCCAAATAGAACGCGCAAAGACAAGGGTAGAGGCTAAAAACAAAGGCGGAAAATATATAGCCTATTTTCAGTCTTTTACCAACACCTACGCCCCCATAGATTACCTTAAAAAAATATATTTAGGCGCTTTGTCGCACCCCGATGTTGTAGGGCTCGCCATAGCCACCAGGCCCGACTGTTTAGGCGACGAGGTAATAGCCCTTATTAAAGAGATAAATAAGATAAAACCCGTTTGGATTGAACTAGGTCTTCAAACGGCCGATGACAGTGTTGGGCAGTATATTAGGCGCGGTTTTAACACAAGCGTTTTTACCGATGCAGTAAAACGGCTTAAGGCCGCAAATATTGAAACGGTTGCCCATATTATTATAGGTTTACCGAACGATAACCCCATAGAAACGGCAAGATTCGTTTCAAGTTTAGGGGTAGACGGGGTTAAATTTCATCTTTTACATATTTTAAAAGGAACCGACCTTGAAGCCGAATATTTAAAGGGCAATATTTCGGTTTTAAGTTTAGAAGAGTATACGAAAATACTAAAAAATTGCCTTTTAGCGCTAGACCAAAAAATTATAATTCACCGCCTAACCGGCGACGGAGATAAACGGCTTTTGGTAGCACCTCTTTGGAGTTCTGATAAGAAAACTGTTTTAAACTACATAAATAAAGAATTGGAAGATATATAAAAAGCATCCTTTGGGGCACCCTCCGTAAGGAAGGTGCCACAAAGGCATTTAGCAAGATAATGTTGTAAATCCAAGCGTAATCTTGCAAATATACCACCATTATGATATGCTTGTCATAGAAAAATTGCTAATGGAGGTTTAAATTATGAAAAAACTGTTCTGTTTGCTTCTTTTGCTTGTTTGTACAGTGTGTTTTTGTAGTTGCAATGGAATTTATGTAGATGACACCAAAGAACAGAAAGCATATACTGAAACCATTACTTCTTTGTTTAATGCTTTAGATAATGGGAATGCAGATGCTGTGTATGATTTATTTTCTCCTTCTGTCAGGGAACAGGACAAAGAATTGAAAGAACAGATAGATAAACTGCTATTAGTATATAAAGGACCTACTGACGAAATCGGTTGGGATGGTTTGTTAGCTGGTGAAGCAAGTTATGAATATGGTGAAAAATACAAGTCTGCAAATGCAGTGTTTCCTATTCGATCCGGTAATACATATTTTTGGTGCTATTTAAACCTAATGTATGAAAACACAACGAATAAAAAACAAATTGGTATAACGCAATTAGAGTTTTACACTTCTGATGAGTACTGTGCCTTATGTTATGATGAAGATGCAAAAATCGAAGATTCTGTTGGACTTAAAGTTTATACAGAACAGTTAGTAACTGAAGAAATACGCTGTATTCACGGGCAACCACACAAATATTCATCATCAACTGACACACTCAACATAGATGATGTAAAAAACTTCTTTGAGAATTCAAATAGTTTTTCAAAATTTAAAATCAGATTTGGTGAGCCGAATGCTGAAAATATATTTGTTTACTACGAATTGTCAAATAAAAATAGTAAAACGCATTATCTTGAACTCTCTGTAGACGCAGACGAAATACTCCACGCAGAAATTGTTGATGATTTCAAGTATATCGAAACTGTGTTTCATTCGGAAGAACAATAATACGAACATTCTTTGAATAATACAAGACAAAGTATGTAACCCACTATGACACTTTCATATTCTGAAAGTGTCATTTTTATATACAAAAAAGGAGACAACTTCCTTACAGAGTGTCTCCCTTCGGACGCTTTTTATAGTTTTGAAACAACATTTACAGGGTTGCCGTTTAGCCAACCTTTAATACAGTCTACCGTAATATTTAAAAGTTTGATTCTTGTCGACATTGGTGCCCAGGCGCAGTGGGGCGTGATAACGATATTATTTACACCCTTAAGTACGCAGTTTCGCATTGGCTCAACCGTTATTGCGTCGAGCGCAGCGCCCGAAAGTCTTCCGCTTTCTACCGCATTTTTAAGGGCGTTTTCATCAACAAGGCCTCCCCTTGCGGTATTTATAAGAAGGGCTCCTTTTTTACATTTATTAAAGGCGGTTTCGTTCATCATAAGTCTGTTTTGGTCGGTCAGGGGGCAATGAAGCGAAATTATATCGCTTCTCTCAAGCAGACTTTCAAAAGACACAAACTCAACATTTTCGTCCTGTTTTGGCGTTCTGGTATAAATTATTACCTTCATTCCAAAGGCAAGACAAAGGTCCGAGACCCTTTTGCCGATATTTCCGTATCCGATTATTCCGATAGTTTTGCCGAAAAGTTCGTCGGTAGGAAAATCATAAAGGGTTGTAAGTTCGCTTTTGTCCCAGAGTCCCGACTGCACAGCGTTATGATAGTTGGCAATCTGACTGAAATGATTAAGAATAAGAGCCATAGTATGCTGGGCAACGGCATTTGTAGAGTAGTTCCCCGCATTACAGACGGTTATTCCCTTTTTTGCGGCATATTTAACATCAATAGTATTAAAACCCGTAGCAAAAAGACCTATATATTTAAGGTTTTTACAGGCGTCCATTACCTCTTTGTCAATTATAAGTTTATTGAGAAGAATTATGTCGGCGTCGCCTATTCTTTCAATTACCTGATTTTGTTTAGTGGTGTGGTAAAGGACCACCTCGCCAAACTGATTATAAACATCAAGAGAAAGTCCGCCCGGGGTCATTACGCCCGCTTCAAGAACGACTATTTTCATCTTTTTTCTTAACCTTATGCTTACTTCCGTCGGGCTCAACTATAGTTATACCGCTAAGTTGACTTTCAAGGCTTTCTTTAAAGGAGTTGATATATTTTACCCTCAGTTCCTTTTGTTCAGCCTTTTCCTCGTCGGTTAAGCCCTCTGCCGTTTTGGATTTACGGGCAAGTTCGTTTATTCTGTCAATATCCTTTTGAGTTACCATAAATTCTCCTAAATTTCGTTTCTTCCGTCGAGGGCTCGCTTTAAAGTCACCTCGTCGGCATATTCAAGGTCGCCTCCGACAGGCACACCGTAGGCAAGGCGGGTAATTTTAATTCCCATCGGTTTTATAAAACGGGAAATATAACTCGCGGTTGCCTCGCCCTCTACGGTGGGGTCGGTAGCCATTATTACCTCTTTAACCCCGCCGTCTGAAAGACGGGCAAGAAGTTCCCTTATTTTAAGTTTTTCGGGGCCTACTCCGTCAAGCGGAGAAATTACGCCGTGAAGCACATGGTAAACCCCTTTATATTCCCTTGTTCTTTCAAAAGCAAGAACATCTTTAGGGTCGCTTACCACGCAGATTATGCTCTTGTCACGAAGAGGGTCATCGCAAACACCGCAAAGGGCACTGTCGGTCAGTGACTGACAAACCGAGCAAAGATGAACCTTGCTTCTTGCGGTAGTCAGAGCCGAGGCAAAACGGGTTGCGTACTCCTCGGGGGCGGTTATAACATAAAACGCCAACCTTTGAGCCGTTTTCTTTCCTATTCCGGGCAGTTTTTCAAACTGGGCCGTGAGTTCGTTAAGCGAAGTTATACTGTATGCCATTTAGAACATACCTGGAAGACCGGGAATATTAAGGCCGCTGGTTAAAGCGTCCATTTCTTTTTGGCTTGTCTGAGCAGCGGTATTTATTGCCTCGTTTACCGCAATAGTCAGAAAATCTTCAAGCATTTCGGGGTCACCGTCACATTCGGCAAGGGCTTCGGGTTTTATTGTTATAGACTTAACCTCGTGTTTGCCCGTTACGGTAACGCTTACCATTCCGCCACCCGCAGTTGCGGTATATTCACGGTTATCGAGGTCCTCTTGCAAGGTTGCCATATCTTCTTGCATTTGCTGAACCTTTTTAAGCATTTGCTGTTGGCTCATACCGCCGTTAGCGTTAGGAATTCTTACCTTCATTATATTTTCTCCTTTACCGGTTACTTGGAATTTCAAATTGGCGGAGTTTTTCCGCAAGGTCTTTTAAGGGGTCTTGGTCATCGCCCGTTTTTTTAGCAATATAAGGGCCTAATTTATAAACCTCTCCGAGCACATTTTCTGCCGCTTTGCGAATAGCGTCACGGAAGGTGCTGCTTGAAGAGTTTATCATACCTTTAAACATTGGATTAGGAGCATCTATAAGAAGAAACTGACCCTTTACAAACGCTCTTGAGCCGTTTAACACTCCGCAGATTGGAGGACAGGTGGCGGCAAGAATCTTCATTACCTCGCCCCACTCTTCAACCGGAGTTTCATCTAAACCGGGCTCTTTCTTTTCTTCTCTCTTTTCTTCTTTTAAAACTTCAGGTTCTTTTGGCAAAACGGGCTGAACCTTTTGTTGCGGTTTAGGTTCAGTTTCTTTCTTTTCGTTCTTTTTAGGGGCACTAACGCCGCCAAGTTCAAGGGCTCTTACCCTTTTTTCAAGCGACAAAATATCACAGCAAAGTTCGGGATTGCACAGTTCAATTATCGTCATTTCAAGCAGACTTCTTCGGTTAGCATTCTGCATTGAGGAAATACAGACTGAAAGTTTATCAAGACAGCGCATTATATCCTTTATTTCAAAGGTTTCTGCTTTTTTGCGGTAAACCTCAAGTTGCTCGGACGAACAGATTATAGGCTTTTTGTCGGCAGAAACCGTCTTGAAGACCATAATATCACGAAAATGCACAGAAAGGTCGTTTGCAAGGCGGAGCATATCAACCGAGCCTGTGTAAAGTTGGTCAATAATTTCAAGCGCCTTTGAGGCGTCGCCCGAAATAATAGCGTCGGACAGACTGTTAAGATGGAGATTGCCCGACATTCCGCAGACATCGGTAACGATTTCTTCGGTTATATCTTTGGAAACCGAAACGCAAAGGTCTAAAATAGAAAGGGCGTCACGCATTCCGCCGTCGGCAGCGGAGGCGATAAGAGCCGCAGCCTGTTTACTTACAGTAAAGCCCTCATCTTTAGCGACATCATTTATTCTGGCAACAATCTGCTCGGCTTCAATTCTCTTAAAATCAAAGCGCTGACAACGGGAAAGAATTGTCGCAGGGAGTTTATGAACTTCGGTAGTTGCAAGAATAAATACCGCATGTTCAGGCGGTTCTTCAAGGGTTTTAAGAAGAGCGTTAAACGCCTGAAGTGAAAGCATATGAACCTCGTCTATTATATAAACCCGGTATTTAAGTTGGCTTGGCGAAAAGGCAATTTGGTCACGAAGAACTCGCACGTGGTCAATACCGTTATTAGAAGCGGCATCAAGTTCGACAATATCGGTAGCCTCTTCCCTTGCAACAAGACGGCAGTTTTCACACTCAAGACAAGGCTCTCCGTTTACGGGAGAAAGACAGTTTACCGCCTTTGCAAGAATTTTTGCGCAGGTGGTTTTTCCCGTTCCTCTTGTTCCCGTAAAAAGATAAGCGTGAGAAATTTTACCCTCTCGCAGTTCTCCTTTAAGAGTTTCTACAATATGACCCTGACCGTAAACCTCCAAGAAGGTTTTAGGACGGTATTTTCGGTATAACGCTTTATAAGCCATAAAATCCTCCGAAAAGTTAAATAATGAAAGCGAGCCTACTATTTTAAAAAATCTGTGTAATAAGGCGTACGAATGAACCGATTGACTGCGGCGCACGGAAACAACCGCTTAATGCTGCTCGGTTCCCCGCCTGACATGGTTCACAGCGACCCGTCGCACAGGACCAGCCCATTCGCACACCTTATCACACAGATAAAGTGATTACAACTGCATTATATTATAATATATTTCTTAAAGGATTACAAGACTTATTTTTGTTCATACTATATTCATCAAAAAAGTGTTGTATATTGATTATAAGTTTGGTACAATTATAAAAAAGTATAATGGAGGAATGTTTATGAAATGCCCAAAAACAATTGAACTTTTTGACTTATCCCACTCTGTAGCGGGAAAATATCTTGAAAAAACAGTATATCCTTTCGAAATTTTACCCAGTATAAAAAATATTATTCTTGAGGTTGGCGCAACCCTTGACCCCGAAAAATTTAATAAGGTTGGTCAAGATGTTTGGATTGCAAAGGACGCCGTTGTTGCTCCCACTGCTAATATAAACGGTCCTTGCATTATAGGCAGTAAAACCGAAGTGCGCCACTGCGCCTTTATAAGAGGCAACGCTCTTATAGGCGAGGGCTGTGTTGTAGGAAACTCTACCGAACTTAAAAATGTTATTCTTTTTGACAGCGTTCAGGTTCCCCACTACAACTATATCGGCGACTCGGTGCTTGGCTTTAAATCTCACATGGGTGCGGGAAGTATTACCTCAAATGTAAAATCCGACAAGACCCTTGTTGTTATCAAAAGCGACGAGAAGATTGAAACCAATCTTAAAAAGGTTGGCGCTTTCCTTGGCGACTTTGTTGAAGTTGGCTGCGGAAGCATCTTAAATCCCGGTACAATTATCGGAAGAGAGTCTTCGGTATATCCTCTTTCTTCCGTTCGAGGCTGTGTTCCCGAAAAGAGCATTTACAAAAAGCAAGGCGAAATTGCAAAACGAATTTAGTTGAGGGGTGGAAAGACGGCTTTTGCCGTCAGTTTGTTATGGAACTTTGGGACATAATGAATGAAAACGGTCGGGTAACCGGAAAAACCGCTGTAAGAGGCAGAACGGTGCTTCGCCACGGAGAATATCATCTTGTAGTGCATATCTGGGTGATGTCCTCAAACGGCGATTTCCTTATTCAGCGCCGAAGCGAAAAAAGACGGCTTATGCCGGGAGAATGGGCTTCAACGGGCGGTTCGGCAATATCGGGCGAGAGTTCTCTTACCGCTGCGGCGAGGGAACTTCAGGAAGAACTTGGCATTTGCGCCCCTAAAGGCTCACTCAAACTTATGGGACGACTTAAGCGCCGCAATTCCTTTTTGGACGTATGGTTTATACGGTGCGACGCCGATATAACAAGACTTCGTCTTCAAAAAAGCGAAGTTGCCGAGGTAAAATGGGTTACCGAAGACGAACTTAAAAAAATGATTGAAGAAAGAAAATACCACAACTACGGCAGGGAATATTTTAAGTCTGTATTTGATTATGCAGAAAAAATGCGCCGTGGTTTTGAAACCGCGCAAAAGGAGCAACCCTAATGAGTTTAGAAATTAAAGGACAAAAATGCGTTGTCTGTAACGCCGAACTTGGCGAAAAGGACGACATCGTTTACTGTCCTGTTTGCAGCGCTCCTCATCACAGAGAGTGTTATAACTCGGTCGGTCACTGTGGTCTTGAACATCTTCACGGGACAGACGGGGAGTTTTCCCGCGAAGATAAGGCAACCCACAAGGAAGAAACCGAACCGACGGATAAAAAAGAAAAACAGCCGCCTTTTGCAAGACGGCTTTGTCCTTCTTGCAAAAAAGAGATACCTTTTGATACAAGGTTTTGTCCTTTCTGTGGCATGCCCACAGCAGAAACGGTTATATTTCAGACCCCTAAAATAGAAGATAACGCCGAAATTGAAAAGGATATTAAAGCGGTTGACGCAGCGAAGGTTGTTTTTGTTAACCCGTTTAGATATATAGCAAAATTTCTAAAACTAAACGACAAGCACAAACTCTCTTGGAATTGGGCGGCTTTTTTAGTTCCGGGCGCTTGGCTTGCCTGGCGCAAAATGTATAAAGAAAGCGTTATTGCTACCGCCTTTCTTATAATTTCGAATATATTTAACATACCTTTTAACCTCGCTTTACAGGGGTTGCCCGTTTCTCCCGAGGGTACAAGTATATTCGGTTTGTTAGAGCAACAACCCGAATATATTCAGCAAATAGGCTTACTGCCGATTCTGCTTGTTTTTATAGGAGTTTTAATGTCCGCCGCCGTTCATATTATAACGGCAGTATACGGCGACTGGATATACAAACAGTATGTTGTTGAGGCTGTCAGAAAAATTAAGGCCGCCGATAATCCAGAGTTTGCCGAGGCCAAATATTCCGGCACAAGTTTTATAGGCTTTTTAATTGCTTTTGCGGCCTTTGAGTTCTTGCCTAATCTTATTTCTATACTGATTACATTATAGGAGAGTTTTATGAGTAAAATCTGTGTGAAGTGTTCAACAGAAAATGAAGATAATTTTTCCTTTTGTAAATACTGTGGCGCTTCCCTTCCGATTGTAGACAGATATAGCGACCAAAGTTTTTCGGCTGCCCCCTCCTCTTTTGAAGACAGGGCGACCGAAATTGATTTTGACGGCGTAACCTACGGCGAACTTGAAACCTATATAGGCAAAAATTCCCATAACGTTTTACCCAAACTTATAAATTTTAAATTGTTTGGCAGAAAACTTAACTGGTCTTTTCCCGTTTTGATTTTAGGCTTTCTATTTGGCTTTTTCGGAATGGCGGTCTACTTTTTTTACCGAAAAATGTTCCCTGTCGCTATTGCTCTTACCCTTTGCGGTGTGGCATTCACTTCGGTAAACTATGTCTTAAACTATAATACGGATAAAGTGTTCTTTAACGAATATAAAACGCTTGTTGAAGACATTATAGAGAACACAGAAAAATATTTGGGCGAAGACGCAGTAAACCCGAATAACGCTCTTTTAAGTATTTTAGAAAAGCGTGAAGATAGCGGCAACACCCTTCTTGGAAATATAATGTACTTTGCTGATTTGTGGTTTGTACGCTCGGCTCTTCCCGTTTTTTTATCGGGTTTTACAAATTATTTTTATTATCTTTCGGCAAACAAACGGATTAAAAAGGCCAAACTTGAATTCGGTGACGGTCCTGATATAAGCCAAAAAATCGCCTCTTTTGGCGGGGTTTCGATTGCAACGCTGTTTATTCCTATTGCGGTAAATCTGATTATGGGAATTATATACACTGTTTTGGTGATTATATGAAAAAATATACAACTCTTCTGCTTGACGCCGACGATACTCTGCTTGATTTTATAAGCGCCGAAGCGTCTGCTATAAAAACCGTTTGCGAAAAATATAATATTCCATATAGCGAAGAAGTTCGAAAAACCTATTCGGCAATAAACCTAAATCTTTGGAAAAAACTTGAAAAAGGGCTTATTACAAGAAAGGAAATTCAACTTAGGCGTTTTATAGAATTTGCTCTTTATATCGGCACCGACGCCGACCCTGTTTGTATGGCAAGGGACTATGTTGAAGCGCTAAGCCGTGGCGGAATGGTTTTAGACGGAGCAAAAGAACTCTGCAGAGATTTATCCCAAAAATATACTCTTTATATCGTTACAAACGGTATTACCGCCGTTCAGGAAAGCCGTCTTGAAAGGTCAGGTCTTCTGCCCTATTTTAAAGATGTTTTTATTTCGGAGAAATTCGGCTCAACCAAACCTGAAAAGCGGTTTTTTGAGGCGGTTTTCAACCTTATTGACGAGAAAGACCTAAAAAACATCTGCATTATCGGGGATAGTATGTCTTCAGACATTTTAGGAGGTATAAACGCAGGAATTGATACCTGTTATTTTAACACGACGAATGAATTTACATACGCCCCTACATACCATGCTAAAAATTTTGAGGAGATTAGAAAAATTTTTCTGTAAATGAGAAAATGAAAACAAATGAGAAAAAAAGGCTTTGGCAAAAACGGATTATCGCTCTTGTTTCTTTATTTGCGGTTGCGGTAATTTTCTTCCTTATTGCCTATTTTGTAATTTACAAGTTTTTAAGCATTGAAAACACCGCCGAAAGTTTTAAGGACTTTATTGAGGGTTACGGAATTTGGGGCAGAGGTGTTGCTTTAGGTATTCAGTTTTTACAGGTTTTTATTGCGATTATTCCGGGCGAGTTCGTAGAGGTCGGACTTGGAATGGCGTTTGGTTACATAGAGGGCACTATTCTTTGTTACATAGGCGTTGCCCTTGCCTCAACTATTGTTTTTCTTATTGTTAAAAAGTTTGGCATCAAGGCGGTTGAACTTTTTGTTGACCCCAAAAAAATCGACCAACTGAAATTTATTAACAGCGAGAAAAAACTTTATACCCTTGTTTTTCTTCTTTTTCTGATTCCCGGGACACCAAAAGACCTTCTTACCTATGTTGTTCCGCTTACCCGAATTAAACTTTCCGAGTTTCTTACAATTTCGCTTCTTGCCCGTATTCCGTCGGTAATCTCCTCAATTATCGGAGGCGATTTCTTCTCAAACGGAAAATATCTTGAAGGGATATTTCTCTTTCTTATTACGGGAGCAGTTAGTTTACTTGGAATGATTATCTACCGAGCCATACTTAATAAAAAAGCATTAAAAAAAGAGCCGTAAGGCTCTTTTTTTATGCACCAATATCCATTCTGATTATCTGTTTATCCGATTGATTTAAAAGTCGTTCTATCTGCACATTACCTGTAAGACCGACGATAATTATATCAGATGAGTCAATCATATACTTATAGCATTTGACTCTGCTGTTGTTTGTTCTTTTGGTGTCAATAAGCGTTTCGGTATCACATTGGGCGACTATATCAAAATAACGGTCACGGTTTGGCTCTGAAAAATATTTTGCCTGTTCCTCGAAGGGCAGAGCACACTCGAGTTTAAGCCCCGTTTCCTGCCTTACCGCAAGGGCTATTTGAGCCGCCATTGTTTCAAGACCTATATTCATTGAGGTTACAAGGCAGTCCGCCTCCCCCCTTTTTACACAAAGGGTTATTATATTTTTCAGTTTATCGAACAATATATCCGACTGATATGTAGTTTCAAATTTTGACCAATTCTCAGGGGTTGCCGAAATAACTGCTATTTTTTTCATTTTTATTCTCCTAAATATGTAGTTTTTGTAATTACATATTGATTATAGCATTTTTCTCTTGTCGAAATTTGTCACATCTTGCGATATATAAAAAGAATCCTCTTTAGTTAAAGAGGATTCTTTATTTTTCTATTATTATTTTTACCGCTTCCTGTGCTAAAATCAGTCCTGCGGCACAAGGAACGAAAATTGCACTCGCAGGGGCGGGACGATTTCCCTTAAGGTCGCCCGTAGAGTCTTTAGAAAAAGGTTTTTCGTCGCTGAAGACAACCCTTAAATTCTCTATTCCTCTCTTTTTAAGTTCCTTTCGCATAACACGGGCAAGGGGGCAGTCTTTTGTCTTTGAAATATCCGAAACAGCAAGTCTTGTTATGTCGGTTTTGTTCCCCGTTCCCATTGAACTTATTAGCGGAGTTCCTGTTTTTGAGCAGTTTTGGACAATTTCAAGTTTTGCGGTTACGGTGTCGACCGCATCAATAACACAGTCAAACTCACTCATATCAATCTCCCCCGAGTTTTCGGGCAGATAGAACATATTATGAACTATTATTTCGGTTTCGGGACAGACTATTTTTCCTTTAAGCACCGCCGCCTCGGTTTTATCCATTCCAACCGTATCAAGCGTTGCGAGAAGTTGGCGGTTAAGGTTGGTTTTTGAAACCTTGTCATAGTCGAAAACATCAATTTTTCCAACCCCGCTTCGAAGCAGAGCCTCGAAGGCGGCAGAACCAACTCCGCCAAGCCCGAAAAGAGCAACCCTTGAATTTTTAAGTTTTTTCATTGCGTCTTCGCCTAAAAGGGCTTTTGTTCGGGAGAATATTTCATTCATTATTTTACATTAACCTTTTCACATATTTTGTTAAGTACGCATTTCTCACAAAAGGCGTGTCTTGCCGTGCAAACCGCCCTTCCGTGAAGCACGGTGCGGTGGCAAAAGTCGTTGGACTCATCTTCGGGTAAAAGGGCTTTAAGTTCCTTTTCAACCTTAAAGGGCTCTTTCTGTTTGGTAAGGCCTATGCGGTTAACAAGGCGGATAAAATGAGTATCGGTTACAACGGCAGGTTTCCCGTAAACATCACCGACAACGAGGTTTGCCGTTTTTCTGCCAACGCCCGAAAGGGTTATAAGTTCCTCTATCGTGTCGGGGACTTTTCCGCCGAAACGCTCGGTTATTCCCTTTCCGATTTCTATAAGGTCCTTTGCCTTGGTTTTGTAAAGACCGCAGGTTTTTATAAGTTCTTCGACCTTTGACAGTTCGGCATTAGCCATTTTCTCGGCGGTAGGAAACTCTTTAAAAAGTTCGGGGGTTACCATATTTACCCTTGCATCAGTACACTGGGCAGAAAGCCTTGTCGCCACAAGCAACTGGAAAGGGTCGGTATAGTTAAGTGAGCAGATGGCGGTCGGATACTCGGCTTTAAGGAGTTCAACCGCTTTTGTTGCCCGTTCTTTTTTAGTCATTATACCGTAAGTTTCATATCGCCCTTTTTAATCCAGCCCGCCTTACGCATTCCCTCGCTAATAGCAAGGGTTAAGGCTCCCGGAAGAACGATTAGCATAAGAACAACCAAAACAAGGACTATAACGGGGTCGGTTCCCGCTTCCACCATTGTAAAATAGGTTTCAATAGGACCGATAAGACCCGAGGTTCCCATTCCCGAACCGATTGCAGAACTGCTTATTTTAAAGACAGCAGCGGCTACGGGACCTAAAACAGCGCTTGAAACTATTGCGGGTATCCAGATAAGAGGACGGCGGACGATATTAGGCATCTGAAGCATTGAAGTTCCAAGTCCCTGGGCTACAAGTCCGCCCCATTTGTTTTCACGGAAAGAGGCGACCGCAAAGCCAACCATATTACAGCAACAGCCAACTACTGCGGCTCCTGCGGCAAGACCCGAAAGGCCGAGCGAAACGCCGATTGCCGCCGAGGATATAGGAAGGGTTAAGCAGATACCCATTACGACCGAAACGATAAGTCCGCCGATAATTGGGTTTGCTTCAACATTCTGATTAACAATTACGCCAATCCAACTCATAAGTTTTGAGATAGGGGGGCCTACAAGAAAACCTGCAGCGCTTCCTGTTAAAACGCAAACGAGGGGGGTAAGAATAATATCCACCTTGGTTTTTCCCGAAACAAGCCCGCCAAGTTCAACCGCTACATATGCCGCAATAAAAGCGCCGAGAGGCTCTCCCGGAGCGCCGAGGGCAAACTTTTCTACAACAGGGAAAGCCCCTATCATTCCCACAACAGCAGAAGAAACCGTAACAAGCGCAGATGCGCCGAGTTTTGCCGCAACACCAACACCTATTCCGGCACCCGTAATGGTTTTGGCAATACTACCGATAACGGTTAGATATTCTCCGATTTCTCCGGGAACCAGTTTTCCAACCTGGGCAATAATTGTACCGACAATTAAAGTGGCAAAAAGGCCCGACGCCATACCCGAAAGGCCGTCTATGAAAATTCTACTGAATATTTTTTTCATAATATTCTCCCCCTTTAAAATTTTAATATATAATACCACCTTTTTTGCCTAAATACAAGATTCGTTCTTGAAAAGGGGTAAATATCGTTGTATAATCACATATATAATTCTTTGGAGTTGAAAATTTTTGGTAAAAATTTATCTTGTTCGCCACTGCGAAGCCGAGGGTAATATAAGAAAAATATTTCAAGGCTCTACCGACTGCGATATAAGCGCAAACGGCACAAAACAGTTAGAGTTTTTAAAAAAGCGTTTTGAAAACATACATATTGACAGGGCTTATTCAAGCCCTTTAATCCGTGCGTATAAAACCGCCCTTGCCGCCGTAGACTCAAAAGGTATTGAGGTTGAGCCGAACAGCGATTTTGCCGAAATGCACGGGGGTGTTGTTGAGGGCAGACCCTTTAGTGAAATTTTCGGAGAAAATTCCAAGTTTGAAAAGATTTGGAACGACGAACCGCAAAATTTTGCCCCCGAAAAGAGTGAGGGTATGAGGGCGGTCTATGAAAGGGTTAAAAACGGCATCAACAATATTGCAAAAGACCCTAAAAACGAAGGGAAAACCTTGCTTGTCGCTTCCCACGGGATAGCAACGAGGTGCCTTTTTTGTTACCTATTATATAATGATATAGAAAAACTCAGAGATGTTCCCTGGGCGTTTAACACCGCAGTTTCGCTGGTTGTTTATAAGGACAACAAGTTTAAAATTGAACTTTTAAATGACGACAGTCATATCCCCGATGAGTTAATACCTCCCGAAAAACGAAGCGTTACAAGAATGTGGAAAAAAGAGGACTAACGATGAAGATTATGTCAGTAGATTTGGGCAATGCCAGAACGGGAATTGCAATTAGCAGTCCCGACGAGAATTTCGCCTTTCCCAAAGGCGTTATTACCGAATATAACAAGGACAAATTAGTCAAAAAAATATGCGACACGGCAAAAGAACTCGAAGCCGAACTGATTGTTGCGGGTCTTCCTAAAAATATGGACGGAAGCGAAGGCTTCAGAGCGGAAGAATGTCGGGAAATTGCAGGTAAAATTTCTGCCGATTCGGGTCTTGAAGTTGCCCTTTGGGACGAGCGCCTTACTACCCTTTCTGCCCATACCGTTCTTACTATGAATGATGTTTCAGGCAAAAAAAGAAAAGCAACGGTTGACGCAGTTGCGGCGGTTATGATTTTAGAAGATTATCTTGCTTTCAGAAAGAGAAACCCCTCTTGACAATATAACGGTCAAAAGGTATAATAACTCTTGCGGTTTTACACCGCGAAAGTAAATATGCGGATATGGCGGAACTGGCAGACGCGCTAGATTCAGGTTCTAGTCGGGGCAACTCGGTGCAGGTTCGATTCCTGTTATCCGCACCAAAATAAAAGGACTGCAATGCAGTCCTTTTATTTTGTATTGGGGTCGTTTGTTCTGTCAAGCAGAAAGTCGATACTTACATTATAATAATCGGCAAGTTTTATTAACACTTCGGCGGTCAGGGAAATTACCCCTGTTTCATACTGGGAATAGGTGTTTTGCGATACATTTAAATATTTAGCGATATCTTTTTGTTTAATATCTTTATCTTCTCTGATTCCTCTCAAATTCTTGAACTGCACAATAATCACCTCATGATTATTATGTGTTATCTGTAATAAAGATATTGACTTTTATCTTTAATACAGATATAATTAGACGGCAAAAGCGATAATTAACCGGAAAACATTCATTTATATATACGGCATGTCCTAACACGAAAATTCAACTTCATCTTTATATAAAATAGTGATGTTTTTGTGAAAAGTTTAACAAGTTGCACAAAAAAGCACCGAAAACTTATTGTTTTTTTACAATTTGTCAATTGACATAGATAAAAACAGCGTGTATAATAAACCAAAATCATTTATGTGATTCTTATTTTTTAGCATTTTGTTCTAAAATTTAATCTGCGCCTGCGCCTAAGAGCCTGTGCCATTTAATCGCGAAAGCGATTATGGTGCAGGCTTTTTTTGTTAGCCTTGCACTAAAAGGCATAAAATCGAGGTGATATCCATTGTTAGAAATCTTACAAAACAAATTGCAAGACAAGGAAAACTCAACCAATCAACGACGCTTTTTCTGTCCAATATGTAACAAACACACGGTACTTTGGCTTCTTCCCACTACCGAAATCAAGGACCTACCTATTAAATGTAAACGATGCGGTAAAGAGAGCGTCGTGAACATATTGCCTTTAGAAGAAGACTAAACTTCGTTTCACAGCATTTAAATTTCGGCGCGGATTTTTATTTTTTCAAACCTACGGACAACTGCAAAAATTGTCCGCCTGCGCAAACGCTCGGCGTTTGCATTATTTTGCCAAAAAGTGTAGTAAACACTTACAGCAAGAAAGAAGGATAAAAATGAAAAAAGCCGAAATCCGTCAGAAACTGATTGAAGGTACTATCACTGTTATTGCAAACGAGGGGCTTGACAAGGCCTCTACCAAACAAATCGGACTGACAACTTCAGTAAATGAAGCATATATTTACCGTTGTTTTAAAGATAAAGAGGACCTTCTTGCAAAGACCTTTGACTCTTTAGATGAAGAACTTCTTGCAAAGACAATGCAGTTTGTTGAAGTAATGTATATGTCCGAAATAGAGTATGAAACGAGATGCCGTGTATATTTTTTCGCGGTATGGAAATTTTTACTTTCAAATCGCGAGAAATGCCTAACATATATGCGTTATTTCTACTCGACTTACTTTATTAAGTATTCAGCCGATATTCATAAAGAAAGATTTGCCCCGCTTGTCAGCAAATTTGACGACGCCTTAATAGAAGAGGCGGACACTTGGCTTATACTTAATCATATCCTTAATGTAATTCTTGACTTCGCGATAAAGGTGCATAACAACCAGATGCCTGACAAAGAAATTTTTGCAGAGCATGTTTTCAGAGTGATTTACACTTCTATAAAACAGTATTTTAAAGAAAGACCAACCAACTGAGGATAATTTAATGAAAGCACTAAAAATAGTCTCGAATACGCTTGTGACTATTGTTGCCGTTTTAGCCTTTTTGCTTTACGGTTTTAACATTTTTGGACTTAAACCCTACTGCGTACTGTCGGGGTCAATGGAATCGGTTTATCCGACAGGCTCAATGATATATGTTGACAAGGTTAATCCCGAAGGTCTGAAAACGGGCGACGCGATAACCTTTAGAATGCCAAACGGCGGAGTAGCAACCCACCGAATTATTGAACTGGTTCCGGACGAAACCAATACAAAGGTTCTTTTTAGAACCAAAGGCGACGAAAACAACATAGCCGACGGCACTTTGGTAACATTTGAGAGTGTAATCGGAAAGCCTGTATTCTGTATTCCGCTTCTTGGGTTTTTAGCAACCTATATATCATACCCTCCCGGGAAATATGTAGCACTTGCAGTTTCAGGAATTCTTATTCTTTTTGAACTTGTAACAAGCATTATTGTTTCAAGTTCAAAAAATCAAACCAGAAAGAGGTTATCTTATGAAAAAGAGTAAAATTTTAATTTTATCGGTTTGCCTTGCTTCAATTTTAATAGGCGCAACTCTTGGTACCTTCGCTTATCTTACAAGCCAGGATACCGTTGTTAACACATTTACAGTGGGCGATGTTGAAATTACCCTTGATGAAACAAAGGTTACCGCAGACGGAAAACCTGTAGAAAACGCCGAGAGAGTAAAAGAAAACAACTATCATCTTGTGCCCGGTATGACCTATACAAAGGACCCTACTCTAACCGTTGTTAAGGGTAGCGAAGAGGCCTATGTTCGTATGCTCATTAAGGTAAACTGCCTTAAAGAACTTGACGAAATTTTTGCTCCGAGCGGAGCCGAACTCACCTCAATTTTCAACGGTTTTGACGGCTCAAAATGGGTTTATCAGACCGAAGTTAGAAACGAAACCGAAAACACCGTTACTTACGAATTCCGTTATATAAATAAGGTTACGGCTTTAGAAAATGCCGACATTGTTCTTGAGCCCTTATTTAATTCCATTACCGTTCCCGCTTTTTTTGACCGAGACGATATGAAAGCAATTGCCGACCTTGAGATAGTTGCTGTTGGTCACGCTATTCAAGCGGGAGGTTTTGAAAATGCCCAAACGGCTTGGAACTCTTTTGACCAACAAATGAACTAGTTTTAAGAAAGAAGGAAAACAAATATGAAGCAAAAACTTTCTAAAACCAAACTTGCACTTTTACTGACCGCTATTACCCTTGTGGTTTGCGGTATTATCGGCACAACGGTTGCTTGGCTTATTGCCGACACTGCACCTGTAGTAAACACTTTCACCTACGGCGATATCAATATCACCCTCCACGAAACCGATACAGGTCTTGATGGCGACGGCGACGCTAACACAAACGAATATACAATGATTCCCGGTAAAACAGTTACCAAGGACCCGCTTGTAACCGTTAAGGCGGACAGCGAGAATTCCTGGCTTTTTGTAAAACTTGAAAAAACCGCTAATTTTGATGATTTTATGACCTATGAAATCGCAGACGGTTGGACCGCACTTGAAAACACCGACGGCGTTTATTACAGAGCGGTAGACAAGGCAGATACCGACGCTGAATTTGTTGTTATTAAGGATAACGCTGTTACGGTTAAGGAAACCGTTACCAAGCAGATGCTTAACGCACTTGACCAAAACGATTCTTATCCTAAACTCACCGTTACCGCTTATGCAGTTCAGCGTGATGATAATATCACAACCGCTGCAGACGCATGGTCAAAAATTCCAAGCAGAACTAACCCCTAATGTAAACGGAAAACCGTTGCATAATAAAATTTTTGAAAGGAAACAATAGATTATGAAAATCAAAAATGTATTGCTTACAGGTTTAAGTTTTGTTCTTGTTGGTGCAGTTGCTATCGGCTCAACTTTAGCATACCTTACAAGCGAAGACTCAGATGTCAATGTAATGACCCTCGGTAATGTTTCTATCGAGCAGGTTGAGTACGAGCGTGACGAGAACGGAAATCTTGTAGAGTTCTCTCAGGCAAAACCCGCTTTCCCCGCAGTTTATGACACTGAAGCCTGGGCAGAAGAAGGGGTTAATGTAAACGGAGACGAATATAAGGTTTTCTCAAACGATATGAAGAATGTCGTTGACAAAATCGTTACCGTTAATAACACCGGTAAATCAGATGCCTTTGTTCGTACCCTTATTGCTATTGAAGCACCCGAAGGCGACCCCAATAATTTAATTCACATCAATTTTAACAGTACAGATGTAACTGTAACAAAAAGTTTCTTAACCGACATTAATAATATTACCTACTATGTTATGTGCTGCACATACAACGAGGCCATTGCCGCAAACGAAAAATCTGCTCCCTCTTTAATGCAGGTATTCCTTGACAAAAAAGCAACTAACGAAGACTGTGCAAAATTCGGTGATGCTTGGGAAATTCTTGTAATGTCCCAGGCCGTTCAGACCGAAGGTTTTGCAAACGCAACTACTGCTCTTGACACCGCTTTCGGCGCAGTTGACGAAGCAAAAGTTTCCGAATGGTTTGGCGATGCAGAAATTCCCGTTATTGTTAATACTGCTGACGAATTAGCCTCTGCTATTGCAAACGGAGGCGAAGTAATTGTAAATAAAGACATTTCTGACTTTAACACAGACAACGCCATTACCGTTGCAGCAGGAAAAAATGTAACATTAAACCTTAACGGACATTCTGTTTCTGCTGTTGCAAACGGAACAGGAAACCGCGAAGCATTTGTTGTAAAAGGTTCTATGACTGTTCAAAACGGCAAGTTCGAACTTGTTGCCACCAAGAATCAAGGTTGGAACTATATGGCAGCCATTTTTGATGTCACCGCAGGCGGTGTTCTCAATATGGAAAATGTAACCCTGAAGGTTGACGGTACCGATATGACTTTTGGTGTTCATTTGAATAACTGGGGCGAAGTAACCCTGAATATGAATAATTGTACTATTGATTCAAATTACTGTGCTGTTCGTGTATTCAACTCAGGATTTGATATGAATAACGTTAAAATTACCAACAGTACTTTAATTGGAAATACCCGTGCTTTCTGGGTACACAACTACATTGGTGATTTAAACAGCAACACCCATAGCAATGATGCCATAAACAATCGCTTAAACTTAGATATTTATAACAACAATAATACCTTTGTTCTTCTCGGTACTGCTAAATCTCCCATCCGTTATGGATTCAGCAGTTCTGTTTACTATGATGCTGCCGGCAACATTGTTGAATAATAAACAACATTAAATTAAGTCCGTTCCGACACTATGTCGGGCGGCAATCAAAGCATATAAGTTTGAATTTATATGTTTTGATTGCTGATATAAATTAGATTTTTAAAATGGAGGAACGCTATGCTACCCTTTATTATAGGCGCTGCCGTTGGCGGAGTTTTAGCGGTTTGCATTTTTGTGATTGTTAAAAGAACAAAAAAGGCTAAATCGGTTAAAAGAAGATTTGCAGATATAAAAACAAACACACATGAAAGCGAAGTTACTATAGGTTGCACATTTGATGAATAATTCCCCCGGCTTAATTATTTTACTATCATTATTTATTTTGGTCTTGATTCTGATTGTTTTTATTGAATTTTTAGGCGAATTTACAAGAGAACTTAAATATTTGAATATGGAAGTCAGAAGAGCAAAAGGACAGGAAAGACGCTTTTGGCTTAAAAAACGACGAAGGCTATGGCTTTCTCTGATTCCTTTTGTTAAACGCTAATTTATTTTGTTTACCCGCAGTTTATAACTGCTTAGGTAAAGCGAGAACAAGAAGGTTTCTTGTCTTCATCCTTTTTCCTCGCGCCGTCCACTAATGAGAGGATAGTGGGCGGCAATCAAAGGGCAAAAACTCGAAGCAGTTTTTGTCTTTTGATTGCCGTTTGGCAAAAGCAAACTAAGGAGGCATACATATGTCAAAAATGAAAAAGGTTCTTTTAATGGGCGTCGCTTATGTATTAGTTGCCGCACTCGCTATTGGCGGAACTTTGGCTTTTTTAACCAGCGAAGACAGCGATGTTAACGTTATGACTATGGGCAACGTTAAAATTGAGCAAATTGAGCAACAATATGATGAAAACGGAAATCTTGTTGATTTCGAACAAGATAAGCCTCTCTACCCTTATGTTGGTACACTCGGTTGGAAAAATACCGAAAATGCCGATGGTGCATATCGTCAATTTACAATGAATAATGTTGTTGACAAGTATGTTTCAGTAAAAAACACCGGCAAAAGCGATGCATACGTTCGTACACTTATCGCATTTGAAATGGGTGATTTTACTTACGAAGAATTCAACAAGATAGGCATTTCCATTAACTCGGAAAACGGAAGCGAATTTTCTTTCCCCGGTGCTTGGAACATTGCAAACGATTTCGTAGAGGAAATTGACGGTTACAAGTACAACATAATGGAGTTCGTTCATGCTGCTCCCGTAAAACCCGGCGAGACTACAATTCCTTCGCTTCTTCAGGTTTATTTAAGCAAAGATGCAACCAACGAAGACGTTGAAAGACTTGATGGAAACGGAAACGGAAAATATGATATCTTAGTTCTTTCTCAGGCCACTCAGACCGCAGGTTTTGAAAATGCAAACGACGCTTTCCAAAGAACGACTACATCTTACGCCGCTGCTAAGAACGCTCTTGACACATCCTTCGGTGTGCCCGAGACTACCAACACAGAAACAGGCGAAGTTTATTGTGTTGAATGGTTTACCGGTGCAATTGATAATTATGAAGCAAGCTTGGTTGATGCCTGGGACGGCACAGCTGATACCTCTTGGTATAATGACACCGATACAGAATTCTCACTGACCTCTGCAGAACAGCTTGCAGGTCTTGCTAAGCTTGTTGATGAAGGCAATACATTTGCAGGTAAAACTATTGCCCTTACAAAGAACATCGACCTTTATGCTCTTGATGAAAACGGAAACAGAGTTCTCTTTGAGCCTATCGGTGATGCATCAAACGCAGATTTCAGCGGTATTTTCGACGGAAATAATAAAACCATTTTCAATTTGCGCCAAGACTGTAACTCTAAACATGTAGCTTTGTTTGGCGCAGTTTATGAAGGTACTGTTAAAAACCTTGTTTTAGACGGTGCATTAATTGAAAATGACGGTTCGGGTTATGCAGGCGGTATCGCAGCTTATGCAGGCGCTTCTAACTTTGAAAATATTACCCTTAAAAACTCAACCGTTGTAAACTATAATCACAACACAGGGGGTATTGTTGCATGGTGCTCCAATAATGGCACAACCACAACCTTCGATGGAATCAACATTGAAGATACCACTACCATCGGCTCATGGTGGGGCTCTTACGACACTCGTGTAGGTGGTGTTGTAGGTGCAATGAACACAGGAAACTATGTTGTTATTAAAAACAGTAAAATTGCATGTAAATTAGACGTTTACAACGACGCAACTTCTAACTATCAATGGTATAACTATAGAACTTGCGGTATGGTTGTAGCAGACGTTCGCGACAATCATACGGTAAATGATAGAACAGAAGCAAATCCCGCACGTGTTATTTGCGAAAACGTTGAGGTAATCTTCGGCGATTGGGCAAACTATCACTACTGTGAAGATGCAAGCTATGGCACGCCCAGCTATGCAGAGGCCGGCGAATACAAGTTTAGACGTGTTGAAGCAGGTCTTGGCTACGGCGGTATCGACCTTTCCGCTTGCGACCACGATGCTGATGAAACACATAATCAACTGATTGCATTTGATTTTCTATTTGGTGCCCGTGACGGAAAAGGAATTTATGGTATTAGTTCCTTTAATGGTGTAACTGTTATCAAAGATTAATCTGTTTTGTTCATTTTAAGTCCGTTCTATCCCTCTCTATGAGGGATAGGCGGCAATCAAAGAGCATAAGCAAAGTCGCTTGTGCTTTTTGATTGCTTTTACCTTGTTTGCTCGGAGGCAACTTAATGATTAAGAATAAACTTTTGCGAAGAATAGCCCTTGCCCTTTCCTTAATTATATTGCTGACTTCTGCCGTAAACACTACCCTTGGATTTATTGTAACCAAAACGGACAGTCTTATAAACACCTTTATTCCGTTTGAAAGCATTATAAATAACCTTATTATAAACAAAACAGTTGAACACTCTTTAGGGGACGGATATGTAATCCCCGAGAACATCTCTTTTGATTTTAAGGTTGAACTCGGTTCTCTTTACGCAAACACAACAATAAAAACAACAAAAGAAGATATGGTTGCTGACCCAAACGGTTCTCTTGTTGTTTCGGTAAAACCCGGCGAAACCTTTGCCCTTAAGGGTATAGACACGGGAACAAAGGTAACCGTTACCGAAATCCAAAAGACCGACAGTGGATTTAATGTTAAAGACGATGCTGTTACAGTAAACGGAATCGTCTGTGAAGACGGCAGTTTAGAATTTGATTACATAAATGTATATACCCCGCAAAGCGTTAAGCCGACAAATATATTTGTTAGCGGAGAAAAAATTCTTGAAGGCCGAGATTGGCAAGAAGGAGATACTTTCTCCTTTGCTTTAGAACAGAAAAACAGCGATGGCGTTTTTGAAGTTATAGACACAAAAACGGTTGAATACAACGCAAACAATTCTACCTTTAACCATTTTGATTTCAGCGATTTGATTCATTCGCTCTCCTTTAAAAAGGTAGGCGTTTACAGTTTCCGTATGACCGAGGTGGCGGGAAATCTTGAAAATGTACATTACGACAAGAGCGTTAATTACTTTTCTGTCAGAGTTAGTGACACCGATATGGACGGAAAACTTGAAATCGGCAGTGTAACCGCCTCACAGAACGCAACCGTAAGGGAAGAAAACGGCGGTTTTAGCATATTTGTAACCTTTAATAACACCTTTGTTCCCGTTATACCGAGCGAGGAAGAAATTGAAGTTAAGATTGAGGTTGATAAAGAGGTTAAAAACACCGGCGACAATACTCTATCTCCCAAGGGTTTTGAGTTTGTTTTGGAAAACACCCAAAGTTTTGAAAAACTTTCGCTTAAAACCGACGAAAACGGTTCTGCCGTATTTTGTCTGCCTTTCACTTGTGCTGACGTCGGAAAAGTTTATTCTTACAGACTTTTTGAAATAAACGGCGGTCTTAAAGATGTTATTTATGACCAAAAAGAATACAGCATTACAGTAACGATTGACATAAGCGATGAAGGTAATCTTGTTTATGCCGTTGCTTTAGACGGAAATATTACCGATAACGCTACCGCTAAGTTTATAAACACATATAACTCTGATAAAACAAACCCTCCCCCTACGGGCGATAACAGTAACGTTTGGTTTTGGTTTGTTGTTATGATTATAAGTCTTACTGTATGTATTGTACTTATTTTTCTCCCCCGCAAAAATAAAAAGTAATAAAAAAGGTTTGGCGTGGTGTGATTTTGGATAAAAACAAAAAAAGGTTCTCCCTTTTCAGAAAAAAGAAAACAAATAAGAGTTCTTCGGTTTTAGACGAATTTGAACAGTGTGTTTTATGTAAAAAAAGAACGGTTGTTGCCGTTTCGACCCCGATTGAGATTAGAGAATGTTACGAAATCGGGTGCGGTCAATTATGTTTGTCCTGTTATGAGAAACTGCACAACACTAACAAGGGCGAACCTATCCTTTCAAACGCCCAGATTGCGTTAGCGGTAGAAGAATGTAGAAAAAACAAACAATAAAACAAGGGAGAGCGAGGCTCTCCCTTATTCATTTTTCGAAAGAAGCATATCGAAAATTCCTCTTTCGAACATATTATATATAAGAATTACTGTAAGCGGGGCTAGGAAAATTCCGATTACTCCGACCACCTTTAGCCCGATAAAAACCGATATTAGAGCGATTAGCGGATGGAGTCCTATCTGTTTTCCGATAATTTTCGGCTCGATTATATTCCTTACAACTATAATTATTACATAGATTATAATAAGCCCAATTCCTAAATACACCTTTGAAGAAAGCAGACTGACTACCGCCCAGGGCACAAGCACCGTTCCCGTTCCCAAGACGGGCAGAAGGTCAAGCAGGGCAATTCCTGAAGCAATTAAAACAGCGTTTGGCACTTTGAAAAGCAAAAGCCCGATACTAAGTTCTAAAAAAGTAATAGCGAGTATCTTGCCGTAGCCGACAATTATTTTCAGGATTTTTTCCTTAATAAGAATATTTATCTGTCCGATTGCTTCTTGAAACTTTTGGGGTAAGACGCTGTAAATACTGTCTTTAAATCTTTCAAAGTCTTTGGCAATATAGCAAGAGGCAATAACGGTAACGACCGTGCTTGTAAAAAACATGGGCGCCGCTTTTGCGGTTTTGGCGGCAAAATCAGAAATATAGGCGGTTATTCCGTTTATCAGAGAATTAAAACCTGTTGAAAGTTGTTTTTCAATACTTTCGGGAAGTTTTTTTATTATCTCTTCTATATCGGCTGTATAGGCGGTTAACAAATCGGTAATGTGACCGATAAAATCCTTTTGCCAAATCGCTACCCCCGAAAGATAGCGCCCCGCAAGAAAGACAACAAGCGCAACTACTCCGACAAGCAGAAGATAAAAAAGAATTACAAGAAATAAAGCACAATAGCCCTTTCGGGTTTTAATCCTTTTTGATAAAACGGTTGCGGGTTTCTGAACGGCAATGGTTATAAAAAGTCCGATTAAAAAGGGAAAAAGGTAAATAAAAAGAAAACGGAAGGTAAAATAAAGAATGAGGGCAACAATAGTATAGAACGCTGCATTCACAAGAAAATTTATTTTGCTGGCCTTTGTCACTATTTGCTCCTTTCTAACAAAAAACGTTAATGAAAATTAAGTACTATTAAGCAAAATGACAATATTTATATTTTACGCAAAAAAGTGTTGATTTATACCCGTAATATGTGGTATATTGTATCAAGTACAAAAACAAGTGTATGCGAGGGGTGAACAGTTTGGAAAAGAAAACCTATTATATTGTAGACGCTCAGGTGCTTCCCGAAGTTTTTAACAAGGTTGTTGCCGCTAAAGAACTTCTTGAAAACAAAACCGCAAAAAATATCAGTACGGCAATTAAAATGTGCGGTCTGTCCCGCAGCGCTTTTTACAAATACAAAGATTCGGTCTTTGTGGCTAAAAACAACGACCCCGAAAAGGTTGAGATTCAGGCTGTTCTTGCCGATAAAGCCGGCGTCTTGTCGGCGGTCAGCAATACCCTTTTCGAAAGCGGAGCAAATATAATTACGGTAAATCAGACCGAGCCTAAAAACGGACTCGCAACCATTTCTTTCGTGATTGGTATTGATATGCTTAAAAATCCGCTTGACAATCTTGTTGAAAATATTGAAAACCTTGACGGAGTAATTTTCGTCAACACCCTTTAGGAGGTTATTTATGATAGATGTAGCAATTATGGGACACGGAGTCGTTGGCTCGGGTGTTGCCGAAATTTTACATAATCATTCAAAACGAATAGCAGAAAAAGCAAAAGAGAATATTAATGTTAAATATATTCTTGACCTTCGTGATTTTGAGGGGCTTGAATATTCCGATAAGTTCACAAAGGATTTCAGTGTCATTTTAAATGACCCTGATGTAAAAATCGTTGTTGAAGTTATGGGCGGATGCACCTTTGCATACGACTATGTTAAGGCTTGTCTTCTCGCAGGGAAAAGCGTTTGCACCTCTAACAAAGAGTTGGTTGCGGCAAAAGGCTCGGAACTTTTGGATATTGCTCTTGAAAAGAATGTCAACTTCCTTTTTGAAGCAAGTGTTGGCGGAGGAATTCCGGTGCTTCGTCCTATGGCGCAGTGTCTTACCGCAAACGAAATTACCGAAGTTACGGGTATTTTAAACGGAACTACCAACTTCATTCTTACGAAAATGATATCCGAAAATATGTCCTTTGACGACGCTTTAAAACTCGCTCAGGAACTCGGTTACGCAGAAAAAGACCCGACCGCTGATGTTGAGGGTCACGACGCTTGCAGAAAGATATGCATTCTCGCCTCCTTAGGTTTTGGAAAACATGTTTATCCAAACCAGGTTAAAACCGAAGGAATTACAAACATTTCTCTTGTTGATGTTGAGTATGCCGACGCTTTCGACTCGGTAATTAAACTTATCGGCAGAACAAGAAAATTAGATAACGGAAAAATTACCGCTAACGTCTACCCTGCCCTTGTCAGCAGAAAGAATATGCTTGCAGGCGTTAACGATGTTTTCAACGCTATTATGGTTAGAGGCGACGAGGTCGGCGATGTTATGTTCTACGGCAGAGGTGCAGGTAAATTCCCGACCGCAAGTGCGGTAGTCGGCGATGTTATCGACTGTGCAAAACATCTGTCCGCCAGAAAATATCTTCACTGGATTGACGGCGAAAAAGACTATGTTGCCGATTCAATAGATGATATTACAAGACTTTATGTTCTTGTTAAAACCGACAATCTGGCCGAAGCAATTAAAGAGATTGAAACCACTTTCAGCGGTGCTTCATATATAGTTAGTAAGGATAACAGCGAAGTTGCAATCCTTACCGAAACGGATATTGAAAGAAACTTAAGAGAACAAATTAACAGTTTGTCTTGCAGTGAAGTAGTTAAAACCCTTCACGCAATCGACTAAACTGCTCTATATTGGAGGAACATTATGGCACTTATGGTAAAAAAATTCGGCGGAAGTTCTGTTGCAAACGCCGAAAGAGTCTTTAATGTTGCAAACATTATCATTGAGGACTACAAAAAAGGCAACGATGTTGTCGTTGTTGTTTCCGCACAGGGCGATACAACCGACGACCTGATTGCAAAAGCAAAAGAAATTAACCCAAGCGGAGCATCTAAGAGAGAGATGGATATGCTTCTGTGTGCGGGCGAACAGATTTCGATTGCTCTTCTTGCTATGGCAATTGAGAAACTTGGCTGTCCCGCTACTTCCCTGCTTGGTTGGCAGGCCGGTTTCCAGACCAACTCAACACACTCTCTTGCAAGAATTAAGCGTATTGACCCCGAAAGAATCAGAAACGAACTTGACAAAAGACGAATTGTTGTTGTTGCCGGTTTCCAGGGACTTAACAAACACGACGACTTAACAACACTCGGACGCGGAGGCTCCGACACAAGTGCGGTTGCTATTGCCGCTTCCATGCACGCAGACCTTTGTCAGATTTATACCGATGTTGACGGCGTTTACACCGCCGACCCGAGAAAAGTACCAAAGGCAAAAAAGATGGACCAGATTACCTATTCCGAAATGCTTGAACTTGCATCTCTCGGTGCTCAGGTTCTTAACAACCGTTCGGTAGAAATGGCTAAAAAATACGGCGTTCAACTTGAGGTTCTTTCAAGCCTTGAAGCCAAACCCGGAACAATCGTAAAGGAGAAAGTTACTATGGAAAAAATGCTTATAAGCGGTGTCGCAAAAGATAATAATGTTTCAAGAATTGCAATTGTAGGTCTTGATGATACCCCCGGCGTTGCCTTTAAAATCTTTAACAAACTTGCTCAGGCTAAGGTTAACATAGATATTATCCTTCAGTCTGTAGGCCGTGACGGAACAAAGGATATTACCTTTACGGTAACCGAAGACCAGGCACAAGAGGCTGTTGAAGCAATCGAGGCTATGCGTGATGTTCTTACCTTCAAGAGCGTTTCTGCCGACAATTCTATCAGCAAGGTTTCTATTGTTGGTGCAGGAATGGAAACACACCCCGGCGTTGCTTCTAAAATGTTTGAAGCCCTTTCTGACGCCAATATCAACATTCAGAACATCTCTACAAGCGAAATCAAGATTTCGGTTCTTATTGATGAGAAGGATGCTGACAGAGCAGTCATTGCGGTTCACGACAAATTCATCGACTAGTTAAAAAAGCATAAAAATGCTGGAGGTTCTTTTACGAACCTCCAGCATTTTCTTTTTAATAAAGATATCCGCGCTCTTTGAGTTGTTCTTTAGTATAGGTTGAAATCTTTAATATTGATTTAACATTTTCTTCTATAAGTTTTGGCTTTCTATTTTTCAGTATGTAAAGGTCTGAACCTATATTACGGATATAAGCAACCTCTCCGCTTTCATCGACAAAAACTTCATTTTCCCGAACATTATCGTCAACCTTTAAGGTTTTTTTGCCGTCAAACAAATACATTGTTCCGTTTGTTATATCAATATCCTTAAAATAGATAATTCTATTTTTTTGAGGAATGTAAATTATAGAATCTACATTAACATCAGCATCAATTTTCTTTTCGTTCTTATATAACTCCGCCGTATTTGTATCTTTATCGTGATTAGCAAAATAGACAAACTCGCCGTCATTTACAAAGAAGCCTCTAAACACATTCGCTTCAATATCTTTTACTGATTTAACCGTCTTGTCGCTTACGGTCGCCTTATAAAGAGTTCCTTCAAGCGAAACGGTATTTACATCGCAAATGAAACGGAGTTCATCTCCCGTAGCATCAAGATGAGCCTCTGAAATATCATAGTCAAGTTCAGTAATATTGTCTTTAACCGCTATATAGTTGGAGGTTGTCATTCTCTCGGGGTCTCTAAAACTGAAGACAACAACAGGTCGGTCAACCGCAGAGCATATTCTTGAAGTAAACCTGTCTGCAATTGTTTTTGAGGTTTTTCCGTTATAGTAACACAGTTGGGTATTATCTTCTGACTCGGCTGAATAATATATCTCACCCGTTTTATATGCTGCAACGATTTCTGAATAGTTTTCTATAACCTTTTGGGCTTCTTTGCCCCAAGTGTATTTATAAACTGTACTGTTTTTTGTAAAGTAAAATGACTTTAAATCATCAGATACAGCGTAATACTCTTCATATCCTGTTACAATTTTTTCGGGTTTTTTACCTGCTTTATAAATCCAAAGTTCTAATGAACCGACCGTATTCTGTTTGCAATATAAAATTCTCTTGCCGTTATCATTGGTTATAAACCATATTACAGATTCGTCTATTTTATCGCCCTGCTTTTTAAGGTCGTTTTGGTAAAGGTCTCTGTCGCTTCCCTTAATATATGTAACAAGGTTACCCTTTTTATTGACAGAAAAGTCGATAGCGTTTACAGAGAGTAAAACAGGTTCTTTTTCAAGATTAAAAGTATTTTTGTATAAAAGTTTTCCGCCATCTTGCTCTTTATAGAAGATTTTTTTGCCGTCTGAAGAAAATTTTGCGTCAGCGCCAGCGACTATTTCTTCGTCCGCCACCTTTACGCTTTTACTGTCTGTATCTAAAAAGTAAAGCGCCTCATTTTTTGTATAAAGAAAGCCGTTAGGCGTACCTTTTGGAACGATAAACGAAAAAAGAATTAAAACCGCAATAAATACGGCAACTGCTCCGACACCAAATTTTAAATATTTAGACGGTATTTTAAAAGAAGATTGTGCGAAGCGGGATTTTTTTTGCGCAACATGTGATTTAGGCTCAAGGTTTTTAACCGCCTTTGTTCCGCAAACTTCGCAAAATTCAACATTTTGAGGAAGTTCAGTTCTGCAATTAGGGCAAAATGACATAATGTTTTCTCCTAGTTTTTATTATATTTTTATAATACACTACTGACTAAATCAAGTCAAGAATTTAAAAGGAAAAAATACTAAATACCGCTTGACTTTTTGCCATAATTATAATAAAATGAATAAACACGCTAATATGTGTCAAAACTTTAAAACTTAATATGCGGGTGTGGTGGAATGGCAGACACGCTGGTCTTAGGAACCAGTGCCTCGTGCTTGCAGGTTCAAGTCCTGTCACCCGCACCAAATTAAGAGGAATCGACCGCAAGGTTGGTTCCTCTTAATTTTTGTATATGGCAGGACTTGAACCTGTGAAGGTCTGGCGTTTAGAAAAACAGTACAGTGTACTGTTTTTTAGCCAGAGCGTGCAGTCGGGTACCGAAGGCGTAGCCTTGGGTCGACAAGCGGATAGTATGCGAAGCAGGCGGTCAAGTCCTGTCACCCGCACCAGAAAACGACAAGTTTCGACAGAAACTTGTCGTTTTCAACTAAATCCACCCTTGCGGGTGGGTGAAATCGTTTTCGACGATGAAATCCAACTTCGTTGGATGAAATTCGCCTCGACGGCGAGTGGGTGGATTTAATTTCATCTGAGGCAAAGCCGAAGATTTCATCAGCGTTAGCTGATTTCATCCTTGCATCAGCAAGGATTTCATTTTTACGAGAGTTCGAATCTGTTCGCAAACTTATCCAAAATATCTTTTTTGTATATGGCAGGACGAGAACCTGTGAAGTAGGACTTGAACCACATAAGGTTCGGCGTTTACCGAAATAAAATCAACGCCCTCTCTGATATCAGAGAGGGCGTTTTTCAGTTAGTTATTTTTCTTTGGATTTTCTTTTAACCGTGTAAACGGTTGTGGTTATCACTCCGGCGCCGCTAACGAGAAGAAGGGCTATCCAAAGAAGAATATTTGTATTGTCGCCCGTTTCGGGTATTTCGGGCACAACGGGCTCAGCATAGGCGTTAACAAAGATTATGCTTTCTTCCGTTTTTGTTCCCTTTAAGTAGTCATATTCTACCTTAAAGGTTCCGTCGAGATTATCGGTTACGGTTACCTTAACGGTATAAACCGCCGAGTCATAGGTTATGCCTTCGGCTTCGCCCTTTAACTCGCGGACGGTATAGGTGTACTCCCCTGCTTGCTGCACGGGAATCTCACTAAACTCGAAACTTCCGTTTTGGGCGTTCTTAACCGTTTCAATTTTTTGACCGCTTTGGCTATAAAGTTCAAACGAGAACTCGCCGTCTTTAAGGTCGCGGCCGTTTAGGGTTTTAGTTCCTTTAATCACAATTCCAGTAGCGGCTGCCTCATAAGTGTTTCGGAAAACAACGCTATCAAAGATATCGCCCGAAACAGTATTTCCGTTAACCTTTATATCAGAGATTTTAAGATTTCCGATAAGGTCATCTACAACCGAAATTTGAACCTTATATTCGGTTTGGTCAACCGTTATACCCTTTTCGCTTTGCTCATCTTCAAGAATAACATAGTAGTAGATTCCCTCTTTGTCAAACTCCTGTTCAGTAAAGGTTATTCTGCCCGTTTTATCCGGATTTAAGGTTAAAACAACATCATTTTGAACAAGGGTTGAACTTGAATAGGCAAAGGTGCTGTCGGTTTTGTGTAGGTCGAACTTAAACTCGCCGTCGACAAGGTCTCTGCCGGTCAGTACCTTTGTTGCCTCAAGGGTAAGGTTTACGGGTTTAGCAGAATAAGTATTTGTAAAGACAATTTTACCGCTATCGGTAATATTCTCGTAGGAAATGACTTCGGTTAAAACTCCGCCGATGTCTTGTTTTACCGGGGTGCCCTTTATAAGTTGCTTATCGGAAATTGAGAGAATTCCGTTATCGTCCTGAACAACCTCAAGACGAATATGATAAGAAGTTCTATCATAGGTAACACCAAGAAGTATTCCATTTTCTTCAACAATCTTAAAGCCGTAAGAACCGGGACCGGAAAGGGTTATTGGGGGGAATTTAAAGTTTCCGTTTGAGTTGTTTAAAACATATTCTCCAATCTGTTGGCCGTTGCTTTCGTTAATAAGGGCAAAGGCAAACTCGCCGGGCGACATATTTCTTCCTTCAAGGATTTTTGTTCCGCCAAAGTCGGTATAAAGGTCGTTATATGAAATCGGAGTTGGAACAAAGGTGTTTTTAAAGACAATTTGACTCGCAAGATAGTCATTCTTTAAAAGTTCTACTTTAGCCGAAAGCAAACCTTGCGCATTATCGGTTACGGTTATGGTTACGGTATAAACTGAACTATCATAACCGTAATTTAGAATTCCGCCGTTTACTTCGGTAACATTATATACATAGGTACCCGCCTTGGAGAAGGTAATTTTACCGAAAGCAAATTCTCCGTTTGAGGCGTTTTTAGCAAGACTGCTTTGAGGCATTGGGGCACCGCTTGTAACGGCGGTTAGTTTAAATTCGAATTCATTTGCCTGAAGAGTTTTGCCTTCAAGTATTTTTGTTCCTTTAAGGGTAACTTCTGCGTCGGTTGCATCGTATGTGTTTTCAAATACAATATCGCTCACAGCCGACGAGTTTTTAGTTGTAACAGCGGTGGCGGTCAGGGTTTGGTTTCCATTGTCGACAACTGTTACGGTAACCGTATATACTGAATTGTCGTACGAGGTAAAACCGCCGATTTTATGCTCATCAAGTTCGGTTACGGTATAAACGAAGGTTTGACCTTTATGAGCGTCTTTAAACTCTATTGCACCGAAACTGAACGAGCCACTTGCCAAGTTTTTAACAGTATCGTCTGCGGGCATAGGCGCACCTGCGGTAACGGGAGTTAACTTAAACTCGAACTCATTGGCGTTGAGAATTCGGTCGCCGATAATTTCTTTTTTACCCGAAATAGTTACAAAGTCGGAAGCCGAGGGAATATACTCATTTACAAAGGTAGGAGTTGTAGTTCCTTGAGCAAGACCCGATATCTGCAGATTTGCAGAAACAGTTCCGTCGAGATTGTCGATAACAGTAACTGTCACAGGGTAAACCTTATCTGAGTACTTGATATTATTTATTATCTTTCCGCTATTTATTTCGGCAAGGAAATAGTTAAAAGTTTTTCCAACTTCACTTGCGGGGTAGTTAAGGGTTATTACGGCCTGACCTTGAGAATTTGTAAGGTTTGACCTTGTTACTTCGTTAGCACCCGAATTAGTTGCCGGGTTAGAGTCATAAAGAGCAAACTGATATCCGCTAAGGGCGTAGTTTTGACCTATTTCCTTTTTAATATTGATTGTTGCGGTTGCAACACCTTTGGGTGCATAGATATTATTAAACCGTGCACTTACGGTCCAGTTCCCTTCAACCGAGGTATTCATTTCGTTTTTAACCGAAACAATTTCCAAACTACCGTTCATATCGGTATCTGAAACCTCTACCGAGAAAATATGCTTGGCAGTGTCATAGGTCACACCGCCCTGCGTTCCCTGTTGTTCGGTTACGCAGTAATAATAAATTCCCGCTTTAGTAAAGTTTTCGCCCGAAAGTCTGAAAAGGTGGGTCTTATCGGTATCGTTATAATGAATAGTTACCGAATCAAGCAGGGTTCCGTTTGAGGTAAGGTCGGTAAGTTTTTCAATATTAAAGGAATAATTTTCGCCGATTAACCAGTTTGTTCGGTTACCTGTAATTTCCTTAATGATATCGATTCCAATGTCCTCTCCACTAACCGAAACTGGCTCGTATGTGTTGAAAATAATTGCTTGATTATTCTGTTCCGAGTTGATTTTTCCCGAAAGAGAACTCTTTTCGCCGTTTAGAGTAAATCCGCTTGGAATATTCTTTTCGGTAACAAAGAACCTTGTTTCTTCGGGCAGATTTCTGATTACGAAAGACTCGCCCTCGGCAATAGTTGCGGTATATTTACCATTTTCAAGCGTGATATTACCGTCCGAAGATTCAAAGGTTCCGCTTAAAGCGGTGCCTAAAGCATCTGTAAGATATATTTCAGCGGTAAACTTAACGCTATCGCTGATATCAACAGAATTTGAGTCTTTGTCGACAACTTGTTTGGTAACGGTAAGATTTCCTTCGCCGATTGCGGTATTTTCAAAATCAATATCTTCAATAAGACTTTGGGTTATTGTTCCGCTTGCAACATCTTGCGCCGAAACACCGTTAATTTGAACAGACTTTATTTTGTAGTCGGCATTGAAGGGAATTTCTTCAACCGCATAATCCGTTCCCGCCGAGATTCCCGAAAGCCAGAAAGTCTGGTCTTTTTTCATTTCAAATTCGAAAACGCCGTTTGTAAAGTTTGCTTTTTGAGGGTCTGCACTCGGAATTTTGTCAAGGTCGGTTATCCAGTAATCGAAACTTCCCGATTTAGATAGGGTTATACGGAATTTAAAGGTATCAGAAGTTCCTGTTTCAAAAACATCAACCGTTTTGGAAATTTTAAGTCCTGTTGCCGGGGTTACGGACAAAAGGCCGTTATTTCCAAGGTTCATATCAACATAAACAAAATTGTTTTGCTCGGAAATGTAGGGATGGAAAACCATATGTGCCGAACGAGTTAGGTTCTCCTCTTTTTGCCTATCATACATTTGAAGTTCACGCGCGGGAGTTCCCTTGGGAACAACCCAGGCGCCTGTTGTCTGGTGGTCAAGGGTTTCAAAGTTTTCCACTATTTTAGCCGAAAGAATAGATTCCTTAGACATTGGCTCATAGAAAAACTCAGGTTTTGAAACCCCTTCTTTAAAGACATAACGACGATGGTAATACTCTCCATCGGGGTTTAAAGTTTCATCCGTGCTGACAAAGACATAGGAAGAGCCTTGTTTTGTATAGACAGCCGAATCAAAGGTATAGTAAAATCTCTCGTTTTCTTTATTGGGAACAAATTCAGAAATAGCAGTAATATGCTGGTCGTGGGAAGGAGCCGAAATATCAAAAGAATTGTTCCAGAAAAGTCGGGTATAACCATCCTTATCTATATGATTTTTGTCGTTCTTTGGAGAATCGGTGACTATATCGCCCATAATGCTTGTAACATTAAACTCGTTAATGTCAGACCTAAGGCCTGTTTCGTAGATAAGGCGTATGGGAGAAATTTTATCAGCATCTTTAACGGTAAGTTTAACATCACTTGCAAGGTCGACATTTATTCCCTGAAGGGCTACCTCATAGGTAATCATCGGAATAAGGGCGGCGGGAATTTTCCAGGAAACGGTTTGCATTCTTGTTTGAATATTAGTTTTTACCTGAACCGACACGTGCATCATATCGCTGCTTCTTATATGCCCATCAGTTGCTCCTAAAAATCCGTAAGAGCGATTTATGTAAACAGCATCGGCGGGAACGGGCTCGGTTTTGTCCTCGTCATAGAAGCCTAAATAGTTGTTGTCAACATCGGCATACCACGCGATATAGTTAGACCAGTCGTTTTCACCGTTATATTTAAGTTGACCATCTGCAAAGGCCTTGCTTACAAGCAGTTGAGCGTCTGCGGTATTTGCAATTCCAAGACGGGTTTTTACTGAACGGATAAACTCGTCGCCAAGTTCGGTGGGGTTTTCTACCGTTCCAAGTCCGCTTGATGAAGTGTCGGCAAACTTCGATGCCATCATATGACCGTCAAAAAGGGTGTTTCCTAAAAGAATTCCGTTTATGTGTTTTACTTCCATATACTGGCCGAGAGTATCGGTAAACTCAACATAACCCGAAAAGTCAGGATTTCCGCCTTCAAGATGGGTTGGATAGTAACGGGACTGAAGAACAATTTCATTTACGATTTCGATAAAGGCTCCGCTAAGGCCGTCGCCCGAAGCCGAATAATATTCGTCTACATAGTTTTTGTTTGTTACATAAGAATTCTTAGTAATTGTAACATTTGTTGTTCTGTTTGAAGTTCTTGACTCAACGGTTACCTGCATTGTGTTGGAGTTGGAGTCGTTATAGGTGCTCCACATAGCGTCGGTAATATTTGAACCGTTTGGATTAAGTACGCTGTATGCAATATCACCCGAAGTTACGGTATCTGGGTTATTATCATTAGAAATATTGAAGCCGAGGGTGTAGAACAGGCTTCGTCCTGCACCGTTTTCATCTTTAACCTTATATTTATTTTCGATTTGAGTTTTGATATAAGAGGCGGTAAGTTGAACAAGGAAACCTTGCCCCGCCGTAATTCCGGTATCGTTTCCGTCGCCGACATCGGCGCCAAAAGAATTGTTGCCATAGGTTTGATTTTCAACATCATCATATTTGCTGGCACCAAGGGTTGGAGCGCCGTCGGACATAAGAACAACTATTGGCATACGGTATTCGCCACGTTGCCAGTTGTTGCCCCCGATTATAACTTCGGAATCGGGCACCTCATTAAACATTTTATAGGCTTCCCAAAGCCCTGCCTGAATATAGGTAGCGCCGTCGTGTTGTTTTGTTTGGAATTCTATATTAGCCTTTGTTCCGCTAACCTTTGTTTCATCTACCCAAACATTGTCGCTTGAATAGTTGATAAAGGCACCGTTTCTGTCGGTAGTTGTATAGCGGTCGATAGGCATGAGGCGAGAAACCGCAGTTGAATAGGTGCGGTTTGCACTTTTACCCGAATATAGAACAACACCAACACGGTTATTGTTATTTATTCCTTGAAGAGTGTTTATTGCCTGGTTGGTTGCCTCAATAAGTTGGGTCATTGAACTTACCGACATTGAATTTGAAAGGTCAAGCACAAAGACCGTATCGGTAGGAACGGTAGAATAACCGATAACCTCTTTGTTGGCGGCTATTGCTGATAAAGCGGTTAGGAAGTTTTTTCCGTCGTCAATCATATTGATGCTATCGGGAAAGGCGTCCGCATTAGGAAAGACCGATTTATCGGTCCAAACACCGCCCGCGTTTGAGGTGTCAAGATTTTCTAAATCGAAGTAATCTTGCCAACCGTCCATAGTATTAGCGTCGACTTCTCGGTTAAACGCAGTATTTCCTGAATCTGCCGCCAATACGGTCAGAGGCAGACAGGTTGAAAGCACAGCAAGACAAAGAAGCAGGCTAATAAGTCTGTTAGGAATTTTAGTTCTTGTTTTCATGCGAAACCTCCGTTATGATTTGCGAAATTGGAACTGCCTAGCACAAGGCTAACCAGAGGTCTTTCGTCCTAAACACTTTTATATTTTGATTATAATCCTATAATAATATAATTACAAGAACATTTTTCTATTTTTAAACTTTTTGTTGATTTGCGGTATTGAGTATAGTATAATTTAACAAAACATAATTCATTTGTTTCAAAAGGAGTTATTTGATGTCTAAAATTAAAATCGTTACAGACTCAGGCAGCGATATCGCCCGAAAACATGAGGACCTGTACGATATTGATGTTCTCCCCTTTAAGATAGCCATAGGCGATGAATCTTATTTAAGCAGAGTTGATTTTGACAACGCCGAATTCTTCGAGATGATGGAAAATGCGGACGAAATTCCCAAGACCAGTCAGATTACCGCTTTTGAGTTCGGCGAACTGTTCGGCGACTATTTTGAGCAAGGTTATACCGATATTATTTATGTTTCTTTAAATTCAAACGGCTCGGCAACATACTATAACTCGGTTCAGGCTAAAGAGCAGTTTTTTGAGGATAACCCGGACGCTGTCGGAACTTTCAATATATACTGTATTGACTCTAAAACCTATTCGGCAGGATACGGATTTCCCGTTGTTGAGTCGGCTAAAATGGCCCACAAGGGCGTTAGTGCCGAAAAGATTGCAGAGTATCTTGAAGATTGGTTTGAACACTGTGTCATTTATTTTGGCATCTACAGTCTTAAATACGCCAAAAAATCGGGCAGAATTCCTGCCGCAGCCGCTTTTGTAGGCGAACTTATCGGACTTCGTCCCATTCTTCGTATTGATAGCGGAGAAATCATTCTCGAAAACAAGGTTCGAGGCGACAGCGCCGTTATCCCCGAAATCAGCGAAAAGTGTGCCGAAAACATTGAGAAAAACTCCCCTTACTGTGTAATCTGCGGAGAAGACAGTGAACTTCGTGACCAACTTGCCGCTTTGCTTAGCGAGGTTTTAGGCTATCCGCCAAGCGACGCCTATCAGATTGGTGCCGCCGTTGCGATAAATGCCGGACCTGAGGCAGTAGGCGTTGTGTTTAGGTCGAAATAGGAGGAAAAATGCTTAAAATTCTTGTTATTGACGGACAGGGCGGAAAGATTGGAAAAAGCGTTATTGAAGGAATCAAAGCCTCTGATATTACCGCCGAAATAATAGCCGTTGGCACAAACAGTATTGCAACCTCCGCAATGCTCAAAGGGGGCGCCAACGCCGCTGCAACAGGCGAAAATTCTGCAATTGTCTGTGCCAACAAATGCGATGTAATTATCGGTCCTATCGGAATTGTTATTGCCGACTCTCTGCTTGGAGAGGTAACCTCTGATATGGCGGTTGCTATTGGAAAAAGCAGGGCAAAAAAACTGCTTATTCCCATTAACCTTTGCGATAATTTTATTGTCGGAGTGAAAGACCTGACCCTTTCTTCCCTTATTCAAAATGTTGTTGAAGAACTTAAAAAAATGTAAAAAAAGCCTATGTACAACCTTGTACATAGGCTTATCTTATGCCGCCTTTTCGACCTTAACCGTTAAAGAAACTATGGCTAAATCGGTCAGTCTTTGGATATGGCGGGGGGAATAGCAAAGTTTTTCGGCAACCTTTTCAATGGTATCTCCGTAAATAAATCTTCGGATAAGTATTTCTCGTTGGGTAAAATCGGTATGAGAATTTATTATGCTTTCAATTAGTTCACAGCGGGATTTACACTCCTCGATTTCCCTTCTTATGCAGTCGGCGCTTGCGGTTAAACGCTTAATTTCATCGGTCAGGCGGTAGGCCTTTGCCATACACTCCCTATATTCAGACAAAAAGGCTTTTACTTCTTTTCTTGTCATATTTTACCCTCTCCTTTAAGCGAAAAATACTGCCCGTAGGAGTATTTCGTGCCATTTTTCTTGTTATACTCGGCAATCTCTCTTACCGCCTTTGCGACAGGGGAAGAAGCAAAAATTTCGCGACTTTTCCTTTGTTTTTCAAAATAACTTTCTCCCGCTACCCTGCAACGCTCACTGCAGTAGTCCCCCTCTTTTTCCATTTTCGAGCCGCAAAAACGGCAGTGATTATCGGGGAGTTCGAAAAAATTGCCCGAATGACAAAAAGGACAGCGGTGACGCCTTTCATAAGGAGGGGTATCAAGTCCGTGGCTTTCAAAAACCACCTCAACAAACTCAAATTCTTTTTTACAGTCCGTACAACAGTACATTTACATCGTCCTCCTTATAAAATGCTTGACTTTTACTGAATTGTGTAATATAATCCTCTCAAAGAGGTTAAATTTACTGCTTTCAGTAGTGTGAGCCTATTATATTACTTGTTTCAGTAATTGTCAAGGACATATTTTACTGATTTCAGTAGTTTGTTAAAAGTACACAAAGGAGAGTCTTTATGAACGACACTTATTTACGAATTGAATCACTTTGCAAATCAAGGGGTATAAATGTTACCGAAATGTGCAAACGGTTGTCTATTCCAAGGGCGTCTTTGACCGACTTTAAAATGGGGAGAAGAAGGTCGGTTTCCGCCTCCACTCTGCAGAAAATTGCCGAATACTTCTCGGTAAGTGTCGAATACCTTTTAACAGGAGAAAACGCAAATACAAACGATATCAATCTTAAAATAGCCCTTTTTGGCGGAGAAAACGGTATTACCGACGAAATGCTCCAAGAGGTGCTACGGTATGCTACTTATATTAAGGAACGGGAAAATGGAGATAAACAAACTATATAATTATGCGGAAGAAAGCGGAATTACCGTCGACTTTATGCCGCTCAAAGAAAACCTTGCTTTTTCTTTAGACCTTAACGGCAAAGGTTTTATTGCCCTTGACAAAGGGCTTGTCGGCAGAACTGCCGCCGAGCGAGTTGCCCTTGCGCACGAACTCGGCCATCTTGCGACCGGTGCGGTATATTGCCCGAGCGACGACCCTAAAACCATTTTAAAAAACGAACAGGCGGCACACAGATGGGCTATAAATCTGCTTGTCCCCTACCCAAAACTTGTTGAGGCTCTTAAAGACGGTGACGAAGACCTTTCTACGCTTTCCGACCGTTTTGGAGTTACCGAGGACTTTATGCAAAAGGTTCTTATTCATTACAGTCAATCAAAAAGCGCCTGAACGCAAAAAAATTCTTTCCTTTGATAATTTTTTCACAAAAACCTATTGCAAGTCTTGAACTTTTGGCGTATAATAGATGAAAAGTTTTATATTATGGAGGAATAATCTATGTATAATCGTATTTATAATTTTTCGGCAGGTCCCTCTATGCTTCCTGTTCCCGTTTTAGAGCAGGCAAGAGACGAAATGATGAACTATCAAGGCTCGGGTATGAGCGTTATGGAAATGTCCCATCGTTCGAAAGTTTATGATGCAATTATCAAGCAGGCAGAGGCTGACCTTCGTGAAGTTATGAACATTCCCGACAACTATAAGGTAATGTTCCTTCAGGGCGGCGCTTCAATGCAGTTTGCTAATGTTGCAATGAACCTTATGAAAACCGGAAAGGCAGACTATATTGTTACCGGTCAGTTCTCGGGCAAGGCTTATAAAGAGGCTCAAAAGTTCGGCGATGCTCATCTTGCCGCTACAACCAAGGACGAAAACTTCACAAGAATTCCCCGTCAGGAAGAACTTGACCTTCGCCCTGATGCAGACTATGTTCATATCTGCTTTAACAACACTATTTTCGGAACCAAGTGGGACTATATCCCCGACACTGGCGACGTTCCCCTTGTTGCAGATATGTCTTCCTGCATTCTTTCGGAACCCGTTGACGTTAGCAAGTTCGGTCTTATTTATGCCGGTGCCCAGAAGAACGTTGCTCCCGCAGGACTTACAATAGTTATTGCAAGAGAGGACCTTCTTTCAGAAGACCTTGACAAGAGCGTTCCCACTATGTGCAACTATGCTACCATGGCAGCAAACGAGTCTATGTACAACACTCCTCCTTGCTACCCCATTTATGTTTGCGGTCTTGTTCTTAACTGGATTAAAAGTCTTGGCGGACTTGAGGCTATGAAAGAAATTAACGCTAAAAAGGCTCAAATGCTTTATGATTGCCTTGAAAACAGCAAACTCTTCAAAAATCCCAACGACAAGGCAAGCCGTTCTATGATGAACGTAACCTTCAGAGCAGAAGACGACGAAATCAACGCTAAATTCGTTAAGGAAGCAACCGCTGCAGGTTTCGCTAATATTAAGGGTCACCGCAGTGTCGGCGGTATGCGTGCTTCTATCTATAACGCAATGCCTACCGAGGGCGTAGCCGCTCTTTGCGAGTTTATTAAAAAATTCGAAGCAGAAAACGCTTAATTTACAACAAATAAAAAGCCATCCAAGTTAACTTGGATGGCTTTAATTTTTTCTTTTTATTTATAGGCTTCATAAACCTCTTTCAAGCGGTGGGGGTAGTCGGTCATAATTCCGTCGGCACCGATGCTTATTAGGTGTTTCATCTCTTTAGGGTCATTTATGGTCCAGAAGTGTACCGCTATATTGTGACGGTGGGCAGTTTTTACAAAACTTTTATTAGCAAGGTTAACCCCTTTTTCCTCCATTGGAACCTGGAAAACGCAAAGACCGTCGCCGAAGAAAAGGTCGACTTTAAGTATCTGCATAACCACAAAAGCGGTTGTAGCGTCATAACTTGGGGAATACATAAAGTTTTCGGGAACTTCGCCCGACTTTTGAAGGCGAACATACTCATCATAAAGTTCCTCGTGGAAACTGGCTAAAACTACCCTATCGAAGGCGTTATGTTTTTCAAGCAGACGAAGAACCTCTTTTATTGCCTTTATACCTAGTTCGCCGGGTTGCTTTATTTCAACATTTATACGGTTTTCGGGGAAAGAAAGAATAAGTTCCTCAAGAGTTGTAGCAAGGAAAACCTTTTCATCTCTGGCGGTAATACCTTCAGGATATGTAACATCGGTAGGATATTTTTCGTTTCCGTTTTCGTCCTTAAAATGCTCCCTTTCGCCACAAAGCGTTTCGTTTTCGTCGGTAGGGTTAGTATAGCCAAAGTCAACCTTTTGAGCCATTAAATCGGCATAATTCCAGTCGGCAATAGCCCCCGTTACATTGGTTTTGCGGTCGAGGGTTGTGTCGTGGGAAAGAATTATAACCCCGTCTTTAGTAATGCTGACATCGGTTTCCATCATAACCTTTTTGTCTACACTGTAAGCATTATAAAAGGCCTCAAGGGTGTTGTCGGGGAATTCCTTATTTCCGCCGCCGTGGGCAATAAGAATAGGCAGTTTTTCGGTTGTCCTCATTGGGTTTTCTGCCTTATAATTATCAAATCTCGGGAAAACGGCAATAACCGAGTAAACGAGCAGAACACAGGCTAAAACAAGTGCCGTTACCTTTAAAACTTTTTTAAACACTTTCATATTTTACTCCTTAAAAGAAGAACTTTTGCTCCATAAGTTCTCTTGCGGGTCGGTAGATACCAAGGAAAATAAGCAAACCGCCAATTAAAACAAGGCAGATAAGCGGATACATTGACCAGGCAACAAAGGTCATACCAAAGGTTAGATTTATTAGCAACTCTATCGGAAACATAAACACACCAAGGGCAATTCCCGCACCGCCGAAAATAAAGAGCCGTCCTTTGCGGACATATCGCAAAAGAGCGACAACGGCAGTGACAATAAGGCAAAGGCCAAAAACGACGGGAAGAGCAAAGGTTAAAAACCAGTTGCCCGATGTTGCAAAACAAACATAAAAAAGGTATGCCGCAACCGACGCAAAACCGCAAGGCACGAAGATTACGGGATTAGGTTTTTTAAACCAAAAAGGCAAAACAAAAATTTCGTAAAGAAGCAAGATTCCTCCCGTTGCAAACCCTGCCCAGTCAACCGTTTTGTCAAATTGAAGGTCGCAAAGGGGGATTATAAACAGGGCAATAAGGAAGACCGCCGAAATTATAAAACAGGCAACTCGGCTTTGCTTTTCCTTGTCGGGAAGACTTTTTAAGGGATACTCCGATTCTGCCGTTTTGCCAAAAAAGTCGGGATGGCAAACGGCGGTTTTGCAAAGAGGACATATTTTTTCGGTGTCAGCAAGTTCAACACCACATTTTACACAATACATTATTTTTTCTCCTAAGCAAACACGAATAATCCAAACCTGATTTTAGAGGGAGGATTTTCGCCTTTGCTTTGCTTAAATACTCGCAAATACACAAAGTATTTGCTGTGTTTTATTCTTCGCACAGCCAAAAATCCTCTCC
>SVPA01000012.1 GCA_015066085.1 Oscillospiraceae bacterium | reverse complement strand
GGAACGGCATAGGTCGAAAATTTTACCTGCTGGGTTATATCAAAATTATCAATTGACTTAATAAGACCTATACAGCCGATTTGAAAAAGGTCATCGAGATTTTCTCCTCTGCCAGTAAAACGCTGAATTACGCTTAAAACCAACCGTAAATTACCGTTTATTAACTCCTCTCGTGCTTGTTTGTTACCCTCTTTTACTTTAAGAAGTAACACTTCTTTTTCCTTTTCCTTTAAAATAGGAAGTTTAGATGTGTCAACTCCGCAAATTACAACCTTATTTATATACAAAAAGAACACCTCCGCATTAAAATTATTGCCTGAGATGCCAAATATTAACCTTATAAAAATGATTTTATTTCGACAAAAAGCACTACAAAAAATTGTAGTGCTTTTTTATCATTATTTAATTACAGCATAGTTATATAGTGTTTCAACCGCCTTATCATAGGCAGCAGCCTGCTCAATATTTATTTCATCAAAGCCATTTGCAAGTAAATCGTATTGATACTTTTTCTCAAGTTTGATTCGTTTGGACTGAATATCATCACTTGTTAGTTTAACCTCATATTTTTGAAGAAGAGCGTAAGCAACTAAATAGGTTTCCATTCCCTTCTTAACCTCATAGGACATAATATGTTCTTTAAGCACAGTAAGGGTAATTTTGTTATCACTAACATATTTATTAACCGTTGTTCCGTTTTCAGAGCACAGTTTCTTAAACGCATTAAAGGCTTGGTCAAAGAGTAAATCAGCCTCTTTTTTAGGATAATCTTTAATTTCAGCAGTTTCAAAAGCATTGCTAAAAATGCAGACACCTACTGCATATCTGTCCACCTTGTCCTCATAATCCTTTAGCGAGTCAAATCCGTATTTCTTTGCGTCATCATCAGTTGGATAAGCACCCTTTACGGCATAATTAACGGTTACATTATAAGACGCTTTCTTACCCGCTACCTCGCTATTTATAAAGTCTTCGGGAAGTGTCACCACAAAAGAAGTTTCCTTACCAATTTCAGCCCCTATTAAAGCGTCTTCAAAACCGGGAACGGCAAAAGAGTCTGAGCCTATTGTAAGGTCAAAGTTGACGCCGGTTCCGTGCAAGAAAGTTTTACCGTTACAATCGCCAACATAATTTATGTTTACTGTGTCCCCGTATTCAACAAGTCCCTTTGCAGTTTCATAATTTAAATCAGTTCCAAAACTTTCGGTATAAAAATATTTGGTAGCGTCAATATACTCAGGCGAATTGCGGTCGACTTCAAAAGAGAAGTCACCGAGCGTAACAAATTCTTTCATATCGTATTTATAGTAAAGGTTACTTGTGCAACCAACCAACAATAGCAAAAGAATTATAACTGACAGCATTACTGCCACTAACTTCTTCATAAATTTATTCTTCCTTTAATTGATTTAGCGAAGACGCCTTAAGATAGGCGTTAATAAATCCGTCAAGGTCTCCGTCCATTACAGCACTAACATTTCCGCTTTCAAAAGAAGTTCTATGGTCTTTAACAAGGGTGTAGGGCATAAATACATATGACCTTATTTGAGAGCCCCAGGCAATCTCCTTTTGAACTCCCTTTATATCTTCAATCTTCTCAAGGTGTTCCCTTTCCTTGATTTCAATAAGTTTTGATTTAAGCATTTTCATTGCCATCTCACGATTCTGGTGCTGACTTCTCTCGTTCTGACAGGCAACCACTATTCCCGTTGGAAGATGGGTAATTCGTATTGCAGATTCAGTTTTGTTGATATGCTGACCGCCCGCTCCGCTTGAACGATAGGTATCAACCCTTAAATCATCAGGGCGGATTTCAACCTCAACGCTATCGTCAATTTCAGGCATTACATCGAGCGACGCAAAAGATGTATGTCTTCTTCCCGAAGCGTCAAAAGGAGAAATTCTAACCAGTCGATGAACTCCTGCCTCACTTTTAAGATAACCGTATGCATTCTCTCCCTCTATTCGCAAAACGGCACTTTTTAGGCCCGCTTCATCGCCGTCCAGAAAATCAATCATCGTAACCTTAAAGCCGTGAGATTCTCCCCAACGGCTATACATTCTTACAATCATTTGATTCCAGTCCTGTGCCTCGGTTCCGCCAGCTCCTGCGTGGAAGGTTAAGATAGCATTACTCTTGTCGTACTCACCTGTAAGCAGGGTTGCAAGACGCATTTTAGATAGCAAGCTTACAAATTCTTCTATTGAAGAAGAAACCTCTTCAAGTTCCGAAAGGTCCTGAGCCTCATTGGCAATTTCTATTAAAACCTCGGTATCGTCATACAAGGCAGTAAGTTGGTCATATTCCTCAATTTTGCTTTTAAGTTTGCTTGTTTTTTGCACTACCGCTTGTGATTTCTCAATATCGTCCCAAAAACCGGGAGCAGCAGCCTGGGCTTCAAGTTTTGCAACCTGTTCAACAAGACTTTCATAGCCAATTGCATCTTTAAGGTCACAAAGTTCATCCTTATAGGAAGAAAGTTTCAGTCCAAGTTCTTCAAATTCGAGCATATTATTTTCCTTTCATTAAGACAAATGCACACCAGTTATCTTTGGTATGTTTTTCGATTATTTGATAGCCAAAGCGTTCAAAAGCAGAAACAACATCATTTTCACGAACATCAATAATTCCCGAAGTGATTAAAACTGCATTATCATTCATATAATCTTCAACATTTTCAAGTAATTTTATAATGACATCGGCAACGATATTAGCACAAATAATATCATATTTATCAGTAATTTTATCAGCAAGGTCGCCGACAATATATCTTGTTTTATCGGAAACATTATTTATTTCAGCATTTTCTTTTGCAACCTTAACCGACTGGGCATCAATATCCACACCGACAGCACAAGTAGCACCAAGAAGTACCGAAGCAATACTTAAAATTCCGCTTCCACATCCAATATCAAGCACCCTTGATGAATTATTTGTATATTTTTCCAGAATCTCAAGACAAAGAGAAGTTGTTGCATGAGTACCCGTTCCAAAGGCTGCACCGGGGTCGATACTCAGAACAACACGGTCGGAAGTATTTTCATAGTTTTCCCAACTCGGTCTTATAACAAGTTTATTGCCGATTTTTGTAGATTTAAAAAACTTTTTCCAGCCGTCTGCCCAATCGGAATCATTTACCTCACGGCTGACAAACTCAAAAGGAATCTTAGACGCCAAAAGAAGTTCTTTTATATATTCACAGGCCTCTACAGCATTGTCTTCTTCAGAAATGTAAATATGAATAACGGAATAACTCCGGTCTTTATTTAAAAGTTCCTGTTCAATAAGGTCCACATGCGCAATTTCCCAGGATTGCTCTATAAGGTCAGAATAATCTTCAATATAAATTCCGTAGGGTACCGACATATTAGCAATAGCCGCAGCCTGTTCTGTATATTCGGAATTAACCTTTACAGAAATTTCAGTCCAATTCATAAATTATCTCCGTTTCATTATTATTCATTTATTATATCATATTTTTTTAAAAAATAAAGAAGTATTTGATTTGTATTTTATTGTTGATTTATTTCTTTGTGTATAGTAAAATTGTTATATATAAAATTTTGGAGGGATTCATTTGATTTGGCATAACTCTACTGCCGAACAGGTTCTCTTAGAACTTAATTCTGACAAACAAAACGGCCTCTCATCATCAGAAGCACTCTCTCGACTTAAAGAATGCGGAAAAAATGAATATCAAAATACCGAAAAGAAAAATATCTTTTGCTATATACTAAACGAGTTAAAATCTTTTTCGGTTTTGTTTTTACTTGCAGTTTCGGTTATATACTGGGTACTCGTTTCGCTTTTGGACCTTAGCGGTTGGCAAAATGCTCTTGTTGTAATTCTTGTTACTCTTTTAATTGCATTGATTTCGGGAATCTGTAAGTACATTTCAAATTATCAAAAACAAAAACTTAAAAATACGGTTTCCTCCTCTGTTACAGTTATTCGTGACGGAAAAGAAATGTCGCTTGATAAGAAACTGCTTGTCCCAGGAGATATAATGGTTTTAAAAGCGGGTGACTATATACGTGCCGACGGAAGACTTATCGATGCATATGTTTTAAAGTGCGACGAGTATGCGGTTTCAGGCGAAACAGTACCTGTTGACAAAATTCCTGATAGTCTCTACGAAGACATAACCCCTTTGGCTAAGCGTTTTAATATGGTTTATTGCGGCAGTGTTGTTGTAAACGGTAAAGGTCTTGCTGTTGTTACCGAAACGGGTGATTCTACCGAGATAGGCAGCCAAAACACACTTGCAAATTCGGTTGAAACGACCGAAAGTATTCTAACTTCAAAACTATTAAAAATCAAAAAAATCTGCAACAAAACGGCAATTATATCCTTTGTTGTAATTTTTCTTGCCGGCATACTTGCAAACTTTTTCTCAAACGCTAATTTTGCCAGCATAGTTGTTTCACACTTATTCCTATCTTTATCGCTTTATGTTGCCTCCTTGGCAACAGCAATTCCTATGCTTCTTACAATAGCAACTACCTGCTCAGCCTTCAGATTGAATTTGGCGGGTATAACCGTAAAAGACACAAACATACTTGAGGATATCAAAGACATATCGGTTATCTGCGCAGATAAAACAGGTACTTTTACAACAGAAAATTTACGAGTTTCTAAAATTTACAACGGAAAAGAAACGGTTGACCTAACGAGTAAAAATTGCGATGAAGCGAGTGCTGCTGTTCTTAAACTTGCACTAATTTGCAGTAATCTTCGCCACGATGAACACGCCGAGCGCCACTCAAACAATATTGAAAGGTCAATTGAATCGGCCTCTATTAAATATATCGGTGCTAACAAGAACGATATTGACGGAATGTATCCTAAACTTGCCGAACTGCCCTTCGATTCTGAACGCCGTCTTATGACAACGGTAACCGCAATTAACGGCAGTCCTGTTGCAATTATTAAAGGTGCGCCCGAGGTAATTGCCGAGCGTTGCACCAATATTGAAGGCAGTGAAATTGAAAAAATCACTACCGAGTACGCGAAATCGGGTTTAATGGTTATTGCGGTTGCAATAAAGTATCTTGACGAAATCCCCGTAAACCCAAACAGCGAAGAATTAGAGAACGAACTGACCTTTACGGGAATTATTGGTTTTGCCGACCAGATTGATACTAAAGCAGTAAAACTTTACAAGGAATGTAATAAAGCGGGTATTCGTGTCGTTATGATTACGGGTGACCACCTTGAAACTGCCATTAGTACAGCATATCGAGTCGGTATTATCAGTAATGAGGAGTCAGCAATTACGGGCGAACAACTCGCAGAGATGGACGATAACACCCTTATTGAAAACATACATAAATTTTCTGTTTTTGCAAGAATTGCACCCGAAGATAAAGCAAGAATTGTAAGCGCCCTGAAACAGTGCGGAGAAAAGGTATTTGTTACCGCTGACAGCGTTTATGAGGCTCAGGCTTTAAGCCAAGCAGATGTCGGTTGTGCTCTTGGTCGCACCGCCTCAGATATGGTTAAAGACCAAGCCCAAATTGTTGTTAACGACAATCGTTTCAGAACAATAGTTAAAGCGATTCAGGAAAGCGGAAATATTTTCGTTTCCATTAAAAAGTGTTTAAACTATTATCTTACATATAATATTTCTATTTTCTCAACGGTATTCTTTTGTTTGCTCATCTTTGGAAAAACGCCTATATCTATGGCAGGAATTATGGTATTATCTCTACTTTCTTTAATACTTCCCTGTCTTGCAATTATGGCAGAAAACGGAAAAACGCCGTTACGCCTTGTTCCTAAAGGTAAAATATTATTTGACAAAATTTCTCTTCTTAAATTTATTTTACCCTCTTTGGTCGTTACACTGATTTCTGTTATTGGGTTTGCAGTAACACTTAATAATGGATACGAATGTGCATCTTCAACAACCTTTGCAATAGTTACACTGGCCTTTGCAGTTCATGCGTTTAGCACTAACCTGTCGCAGACCGTTGTTTCAAAAAGCGCTTTCACTTCTCTTATAATGCCGATTGTATGCGTTGCAAGTCTGTTTGTGTACCTCATAAACCTTATAACACCTATTGGTTATCTTCTTTCTCTTGGCAGTCTGTCGGTTGAAGGTTCGATTCTTGCTCCTGTTACCGCTCTTACTGTTTTAGCGGTTGATGAAGTACTAAAGATTGTTGAAATTAAAAAAATCCATAACTAAAACAAAAAACCGAACTAACATGAGTTAGTTCGGTTTTTCTATTTTAATAATGAAATCGCCTGTGATAATGTAGATACTCCAATCAGTTCAATATCACCTTTGACAGAAGAAAGATGTTTAAGGCAAGACTTTGGAACAACGCAACTTGTAAAGCCTAGGCGCTTAGACTCTTTAACTCGCTCTAAAATTCTCGGAACGGTCCTTACTTCGCCCGAAAGACCAACCTCGCCTAATATGACCATTTCGTCGGGTATTGGAAAATCTCTAACCCCCGAAACTAATGCCATTGCTACCGCAAGGTCAACTGCCGGTTCTTCAAGTTTTAGACCGCCGACAATATTAAGATAGGCGTCAAGGCTTGAAAAATACAGTCCCTCGCGCTTTTCAAGTACAGCAAGTATAAGATTAAATCTATTGTAATCAAAACCTGTAGACATTCTTCTGGGGTTTCCAAAGCCCGTAGCAGTTACAAGCGCTTGAACTTCGGCAAGAATTGGTCTTGTACCCTCGATAACGCAGGTTATTGCCGAGCCTGATACATTATTTATTCTTCCCGACAGAAGCATCGCAGAAGGGTTTTCAACCTCAACAAGACCGCTTTCGGTCATCTCAAATACGCCGATTTCATTTGTTGAGCCAAAACGGTTTTTAACCGCTCTTAAAATTCTATAGGCTTGATTGCGTTCGCCCTCAAAATATAGAACCGTGTCAACAATATGTTCTAATACTTTCGGTCCCGCAATCTCTCCACCCTTATTGACATGACCGACAATAAGTATCGGGACATCAAGGCTTTTACCAACACCTAAAAGCATATTTGCCGATTCTCTTACCTGAACGATACTTCCGTAGGAAGAAGAAAGTTCATCAATCTTCATCGTCTGAATTGAATCAATCATAACAAGGTCGGGTTTTGAAGATTTAATATACTCACATACGGCCTGAACATCAGTTTCAGCCATTATTAAAATATTTTCTCCAATAACACCAAGTCGGTTAGCACGAAGTTTTAACTGAACCGCAGATTCTTCTCCCGATACATAAAGCACTTTAAGGTCTTTACTTATGTTCTTACAAATTTGAAGCAATATGGTAGATTTACCTATTCCGGGGTCGCCGCTTATTAGCGACACAGAGCCCTTAAGGATTCCTCCTCCAAGCACCCTATCAAGTTCAGGAATATTCGTTTTAAAACGGTGCTCATTCTCGACAGTTATTTCGTTAATTGTTCTGGCAACAGAGTTTCCCTTACGCAAAGGCGTGTTAGAAGAAGTTTTTGCAACATTTATTACATCTTCTTCCATAGTATTCCATTCCAAACATTTTGGGCATTTACCGACCCATTTAGGGCTTTCAAAACCGCAGGAAGAGCATATATATACAGTCTTAAATTTAGAAGCCATTATTTTACTCCTAATCACAAAAATATAACTGTATTTATAATAACATTATTATATTCAGTTTTCAAGCCTTTTGACTATTGTAATAATCTAATATTCCGCAGTAGATTGAAAATGCTGTTTTATTCTGATACTCTTCGCTTTTCAGCAGAGCAAGTTCACTGGGATTGCTTAAAAAGCCACACTCAACTATTACAGCCGGAATTTGAGCGTTTTTCATTAAATATATTGATTTATCAGCCCGTTTAATCCTTCTTGTGTTATCAGGTTGAATCTGGCTAATAATCCGACTCTGTAACGATTCTGCAAGGATTTCGGATGATTCAGAGTTTGGCGAATAAAAAACCTGAGCACCAACAGCGGTTGATGTCGTGAATTTGTTAAGATGAATGCTTACAAAAACAGCCTTGGGATTTGAACTTATAATCTCAAGCCTTTTTTTCATATCGCTAACCTTTCGCTTTGTAATTGACTGGTTGCTGTCGGTTTCAATTCCTGTGTCGCTTAAGCGAGTCATTATTACCTCAAAACCGCCCTGTTCAAGCAAATACTTTGTTTTAAGGGCAATAGAAAGATTTATGTCCTTTTCTTTCGTACCGTCAGACGCTTCTGCTCCTCCGTCAAACCCGCCGTGGCCGGCATCCAGAATTATCTTTTGTTTGTTTATTTTTGGAGATGACTGTACGGCAACCGCATTTTCCTTATTTGTAAACACCGATATCATAATTAAACTAAAACATATCAAGCAAACAGCAAATTTTCTCAATCCAATCATCTCTCCTAAATGCCTTGGTAACTAAATAACTTTTTTCTTCGCAGCCGATAAGACACCCAAAACTCCGCCAATCATAGCAGAAATGATAGTAATTAAAGCATGATATAATGATACAAACGAAAAACCGCTCTCGCTGAATATTAACGAAAAGAAAAAAATAAGTGCATAAAGCACAAGCCCACAAATTGCTCCGTTAATTAGTCCGCCCGATTTCAATTTTCTTGACGATAAAAAGCCCGACACGAGCGCACCTGTCCCGACACAAAGCGCAGATATTGGCGAGGATAGTTCCTCTGACATATCTGTTGCAAGACAAAGTGCAGCCGCAAGGAGCATTGACGCTATGCTGAAAATTATTCCAACCAACAAAGAAAGTCCGTATATAACCGACTTCTCACTCAAGTTATATTTAATATCTCTGCTCATAGTTAATCCCTCCTGTTAACTATATGAGCAGTTAAATAAATATATGAAAAGGCAGATAGGATAACCTATCTGCCTTAAAAAATTATTTAGAACTAAACATCTTCGTGAACGGTCATATTCTGCTGAACTGCCCAACGAGCAATTTTCTGCTTAGTATGGTCGCTGACCGACTCGATAACAAGAGCATCTTCTTTGATTGAAACAACTCTTCCGTAAAAACCGCCTATGGTAAGAATTTCATCGCCAATTTGAATATTGTTACGCATTTTTTCTTCTTCCTTCTGCTTTTTACGCTGAGGACGAATCATAATAAAGTACATAACAACAAACATAAGAAGAATAGGAACAATCATTAAAATAGTTTCCATAAGTCCGCCGGACTGAGTTTGCTTTGCTAATAAGATTAAATCCATATTGTTAAACCTCCAAAAATGTTACGAATAATATTATACACAATATTTAAAGTTTTGCAAGGATTATTTAACTTTGAGTTCTTCAACAGCCGCAACTGCATCATCATTATTATCGGTTAATAAGAAAATTACAAAACGACCATCAACTTTTAAAACGGAATTATCCATTCTCATTTGGAAATCGGGGTCATACATACCTTTATCACCTTGAGAAATTGTCAGTTTTCTCTTTTCAATTAACGATAAAAGTTTTTCCGTATCATCATCAGATTTTGCTTTAAGTACGGCAACTTCATATGTAGTTGTTCCTGCAGAAACATAAATTGCATAATCGTCAAGTAATGCAAATTCATCTGACTCGGTAAAAAGTCCGTCACTCCAAAGAGACAAGGAAAAAGAATCTAAATTATTCTTAGACTTTAAGTATTCGTGTTCAAATTCTGGAGCGTTTGTAACAGATATTGCAGCATTTAAAATATCTTCGCAACCAACAGTTGAAGGAAACTGAGCGTTAGATTTGCATCCGCAAAGCAAAAGTAAAAACGCTATAATTAATGACAAAAACGATATTGATTTTTTCATATTAACATCACCTAAGGCATTTCTAACAATGATAAGTTCTTTGAACTGTAAATTTCAGATATACTCTCAATCACTAAAACTTTATCTATGTCAGATGTTTTTATAATTTCTGCAACACTTCCCGAGAAATATCGCAAATCAATCATTACTATATCAAAATGTTGTGCAAGAAAAGGCGCTAAACTATCAGCATAACTATCACGAACAAGAAGAAGTTTTTCACGATTTGCATTTGGAAGAACTATGTCAACTCTTTCGTGGTTCCCACCTAGAAAAACTGCATATTTATCGGTTGTTTCAAGTTTTTCAAAATCATAAAGTTCTATATTTTTGCCATCGGCTACAATTTCATACTTACTGTCATCGCTATACCTATAAATCTCTATAGTATCTCTTTTTGACAGATAAAAGCCTGATGTTCTCATAGATGTTCCGCAAAAAGAATCAGAAATCGTTTCAATTTTAAATTCATCTTTGTTTTTTGGACTATATCCCAGAGTTTCTCCAAGTTTCACATATGTAGTATAGGCGCCATGAGTATTGTAATGGTGGTCCGTCATATAATACTCATTACTATCACAAAGCAGTGATTTTATATCAATACTTTTAAGACCAAGTTTATCAGTCAGTTCATTAAAATTTTTCCATATTAAATCATCACTAGATGTTGAATAACCTGACGGTAAATATTCTCTAAAAACATCTATAGTTCTTGGAAGCGCTGCCACATAAACTTTAACTTTGGTATTATTTTCAAGGGCTGAAACTGCTTTAAGGTTATCTATCAGTCGTTCTTCTGCTTTATCCGGTCTGGGAATCAGAACACCATTCTTAGCCAAAATCACTCCGTTATTTTCTCTTTTTAACTGAAGAATTTCAGAGTATGCTTTTATGCAAATAAACTCATCTCTACACGGAAACTGGTCTGCAAAATAGCGTCCTATCTGTAAAGTGTATTCACCAGACATAAGTTTCTTAGAAGAAAATGATGGAAACAACGTAAGACTTCTGTTCTCCATGGCGGAAAATTTTGAATCCTTAACCACAAAAAACGAAGTAGAAACTATAAGTATTGCCAATGAAATTATTAAAACAAAAAGTTTATCAAATATCTTTTTCATATCTACCTAAGATTCAGCATTGTTGCATTAGAGTTTCCAAGCATAATTTTCAGAAGATTACGCTCAGAATACATATATATAACATAATCCGGATTAGCGTTTACTATTGTATCATAGGGGAAAACATAATTGTCAAACTCGCCCCAATATACTGTTTTAAAACGGTCATTCATCATATCATACGAAACTTTTCCAAAAGAGTCACGCATAATGACAGCCGTAGGGAGTCCGTCACCCTTATTGTTACCAACAATAGCAGCAGAAGCGTTGTCTTCACTTAGGTAGAGCGCACTATTTGAATGATACACGTCTTTTAGTGTCGATGTTGGCATTTCAAGCGAGTACAGTGTGGTTAACTCCCTTATTTTCGAATTAGGAACAAGTCCGCTTTTTCTATCCTTTTCAAAAGCCAAACCGTTTGGCAAGTTGAAAAGTGCATCTCCGCCGTTCATCTCAACTGTGTAAAATCCCATTTCTTTAAGCGTTCGAGGCTTGGCTTTTGGGAATTTTTTAGATATATAATTAAATAAATCGTATGTACCCCAATATGCACCATAAGTAGACCAGTGTGAATCTGTATGCTGATAAAGTTGATATCCTACACCATCATTTTTATGCGCTTTCATAGTTGACAGCGGATATATAACCTTAGCTCCCTTACTTTCAGCAATACGCTTAAATTCATCGAACAAACGGTCACCTTTTGCCTCAGAAAATCCAGAGGGCAATGTTTCGGGATAAATATCAGCAGAAGTTGGAATTATTAAAAAGATAGGTTCAGCACCTGCATTTTTAGCAACAGAAACGATTCTGTCTATGTTATTTTCTGCTGTATTCTTCATGCTATCAGTGAAATTTGAGGTAGAAAGACTGTAACTTAACAGGGCACTGTAAAAATGGATTCTGCTGTTTTTACCAAAGACAGGAACATATTCCCCTGTGTACATAAGATTAGACTGTAGAGGGCTGTAATATACATATTCTGCAGCATAGGCTAACTTGTTTCCGCCTTTATCCACTGCTGAAAAAGTCATACCCGATGATGCTGTAAACTTGACTTGTCCCATAAAATATTTTTTATCTTTACCTGAAAAAGGAACAAATTCAGTAGTTGAAACATTATCACCTGAAACTACAATTTTTTCGGTATTTTGGGAACAATAGCCTGTAACAACACAAACACCTGTTGCAACAGTAGCCGTTGCAGTAACAGTAACGCTTCCCGTATTTATGACCGGATTACTAGGTGAACTAGGATAAACTGTAGAGTTGCCTATATCAGAACTTGAATCCACCTGGTCTAGAGGTGTATCTCCCCACATTATCTGCGGTCTTGAATAAGCATTATCAGAAGAGGTTGTAACAGAACTTTGTGACGCAGTGCTTTCATCTGAAGAATTGTTGTTACCAAAAAGATTTCCGTTTGACAAAAATACTATACCTACAGACACTGACGATACAACTATTGCAACACAAACAACAATAAGAATAATATTTCGAATCTTTTTATTGTTGGTCTTTAAATTTTCATTTAATAAGTCTTTATTCATTTGTCATCACCCTAGAACCTGAAATATAAAAATGGATTGTATGAAGAATCTACTAAATAAGCAGTGCATAAAACTAGCACAATAGGCAGTACAATACACATTATGACTTTAAAAAACAGCCGTTCTTTAAATTTATTGTATACTCTAAGCGGAATACTTGTAGACGCTAGAACAAATATGAAAAGAGAAAACAAAGAGCGAAGGAAATCGTAAAGTGCTGTGCCTGAAACAAAAGGTGCTGTAAAGAGTGAGGATAAATATACTCCCGCATCAGGTAAGTCACAAGAAATAAATATGTACCACGAGAACATTACAAAAATAAGTGTATATAACCGTGCAAGAATTTGTGGCGTCTTTGCAAGTATTCTTCCAAGAAAGGCTTTTTCAGCAGCAATTAGTAATCCAAAATAAAGTCCCCAAATTATAAAGTTCCACTCTGCACCGTGCCAAAATCCTGTAAGAAACCAAATAATAAACAAATTTAAGATGGTGCGACCTTTACCCTTTCGATTTCCACCAAGTGGAAAATATACATATTCCTTAAACCATACCGAGAGAGTTATGTGCCATCTTCTCCAAAATTCACTTATGCTTTTCGAAGTATACGGGTGGTCAAAGTTTTCGGGAAATTTAAAACCTAAAATATACCCGAGACCGATTGCCATATCCGAATAACCCGAGAAATCAAAATAAATTTGAAAACCAAAAAAGATTATTCCAAGCCAAGCAGAAAGCATATTTTCAGACGAATATACATTTGATGAAAACTGTTCATAAAAAGAGCCCGCTGCATTTGCAAGTAATACCTTTTTAGCAAGACCGCAAATAAACCGAACAACACCTTTTGCTGCTTTGTCAAATGAGTGAGTTCTGACTCTCAGGTCAGCGTCAACATCACTGTATCTTACAATAGGTCCTGCGATAAGTTGCGGAAACATTGTCACATACGAGCCAAAAGAGAATATATTCTTCTGCAATTTTGCCTTACCCATATAAATATCAAGCGTGTAAGACATTGTTTGAAAAGTATAAAAAGAGATACCGACCGGCAGTGCGATTCCGAGAGGTTTAAGGGACGAAAAAGCAGGGATAAGGGCTAAACTTTCAATAACAAAATCAAAATATTTAAAGAAGAATAACAGACTTAAATTAATTACTACGCTAGCAATCATTGCGGCCTTAGCCTTTTGCCGATTATTTTCACGATTTAATGCAACAATATAGCCACAAGTATAATCAACCACTATTGAAAATATCATTATAAAAATATATAGCGGTTCAGACCAACCGTAAAATATTAAACTTACTAAAAGTAATGCCAAATTTCTAATCCAAAGTTTATGAGCAGGGATTATAAAATAGATTAACAGACATACGGGGATATATAAATATAGAAACTCAAGCGATGAAAAAATCATAAAATCTCCCCTTTTTGAAGATTATAGCACACATAGAAAACATAGTCAATAAATACAAAAGATAAAAACAAAGCACCTAAGAAATATTTCTTGGGTGCTTAAAATTATATTCTTTTGCTAAGTATTGGGTCAAAGTGGGCTTTAAATTCGGTAAAGCGTCCATCGTCGAGTGCCTTTCTTATTTCTTCCATAAGAGTGTTATAGAACCATAGATTGTGCATTACGAGAAGCCTTTGAGAGAGCATTTCGGTGCTTCGAAGAAGATGTCGCAGATAGGCTCTGCTATATCTTTTGCAAACGGGACAACCGCAGTTTTCATCAATAGGACGCATATCCGATGCGTACTTATTGTTGTTTATATTTATAATTCCGTTCCATGTAAACAGATGTCCGTGACGGGCATTACGAGAAGGCATAACACAGTCGAAAAGGTCTACACCTCTTTCGACTCCGTTAAGAATATTTGACGGCGTTCCAACCCCCATAAGATAACGAATTTTATCTTTAGGCATATAGGGTTCAACATCTTCTATAACTCGGTACATTACCTCTGCGGGTTCGCCGACCGCAAGACCACCGATAGCGTAGCCGTCAAGGTCAAGTTCGGCAATTTCTTTCATATGCTGAGTTCTGAGGTCTGAGTAGGTACAGCCCTGATTTATACCAAACAGCATTTGTTTTGGATTGACCGTATCGGGTAAGGAATTCAGTTCTGCCATTTTATCTTTACAGCGTTTAAGCCAACGGGTTGTTCTTGCACAGGATTCTTTAGCGTAGGTATATTCAGCAGGGTTTTCAACACATTCGTCAAAAGCCATTGCGATAGTTGAACCTAAATTTGACTGAATCTGCATACTTTCTTCGGGACCCATAAATATTTTTCTGCCGTCGACATGAGAAGAAAAAGTAACGCCCTCCTCTTTTATCTTTCGAAGCGAGGCAAGAGAAAAGACCTGAAAACCACCGCTATCGGTTAAAATTGGTCCCTCCCATGTAGTAAACTTGTGTAGCCCTCCACATTCTTTTATAAGACTGTCGCCAGGGCGGATGTGCAAGTGGTAGGTGTTAGAAAGCATTACCTGACAGTGAAGTTCCTTAAGGTCCTCAGCAGAAACGGCGCCTTTTATTGCGCCACAGGTTGCAACATTCATAAAAGCGGGGGTCTGAACAGTTCCGTGAACGGTTTCAAAGGTTGCTCTTCTTGCTTTTCCTTCGGTTTTAAGTAAAGTAAATTTTGATTTTTCCATTTTTTCTCCTAAACAATTAACATAGCGTCGCCAAAACTAAAAAAGCGGTATTTTTCATTTACGGCAGTATTATAAGCAGACATTGTATTCTCATAACCCGCAAAAGCAGATACGAGCATTATAAGGGTGCTTTCGGGCAAGTGAAAATTAGTAATAAGTGCATCCATACAGCCAAACTTATAACCGGGATATATAAAGATATCAGTATCACCCTGACATTCTTTTATACAGCCGTATTTTTTAAACGCACTCTCAAGCGTTCGGCAACTCGTAGTACCAACGCAAATAACCCGTCCGCCTTCAGACTTTGTTTTATTTATAAGGTCAGCCGTTTGACTAGGAATAATATAATGTTCACAGTGCATTTTATGGTCTTTTATATCCTCGGCTTTAACAGGTCTAAAGGTTCCAAGACCAACATGAAGGGTAACATAACCGATATTTATACCGTTTTCCTTTAATTTGGACAGCATTTCGTCGGTAAAATGAAGACCGGCCGTTGGGGCGGCAGCCGAGCCGAGTTCTTTTGAGTAAACAGTTTGATAACGCTCTTTGTTTTTCAGTTCTTCGGTTATATAGTGAGGAAGCGGCATTTGACCTACCTCGTCAAGCAAAGAATAAAACTCGCCCTCACAGTTAAACTTTATTATGCGGTTTCCTTCGGGGGTTGCATCTATTACATCGCACGAAAGTTTATCGCTAAATTTAAAAGATGTTCCGGGTTTTGCTTTTCTGCCGGGACCTGCGAGAACCTCCCAAACATTATTTTCTAAATTCTTTAAAAGTAAAAATTCTACCTTTGCCCCCGTATCTTCCTTGACACCGTAAATTCTTGCGGGAAGAACTCTGGTGTTATTAAGAATCAGGGTGTCCCCTTTTATCAAATAATTAAAAAGTGAGGAAAAAACAGTGTGCTCAATCTGACCGTTTGTTCTATCAAGTACCATAAGCCGAGAAGCGTTACGAGGCTCAATGGGGGTCTGAGCAATAAGTTCTTCAGGCAAATTATAGAAAAAATCACTTGTTTTCATAATAATGCACAACTCCAAGGGTCACAAATTAATATAGTTTAGCATAAAATATATTTGACAAACAATCACATGAATGTTATATTAAATTGTGATAGTTTGATATATTGGCCACATATATTATATATAATTGTTCGCTTTTATTCAACACTAATTTTTTATAATTTCCCAGTTTGGAAGGAATGTGATTTTTGTGAAAAGATACGAAGTAGGAATTATTGGTGCAACCGGAATGGTTGGTCAAAGATTTGCCCTTTTACTTGCAGACCATCCTTGGTTTAATGTAAAGGTTCTTGCGGCAAGTTCAAGAAGTGCAGGTAAGACCTATGAAGAGGCTCTTGGTGGTCGTTGGGCGATGACCAAACCCGTTCCCGAAAAACTTTTAAATATGCCCGTTTTAGACGCAGTTAAAGATATGGAAAAAATCGCAGAAGCAGTTGATTTTGTTTTCTGTGCGGTCGATATGAAAAAGGACGAAATTAAGGCTCTTGAAGAGGCTTATGCTAAACTTGAATGCCCCGTTGTTTCCAACAACAGTGCTCATCGTTTCACAGATGATGTTCCTATGGTTATTCCCGAAATTAACTCTGACCACACCGCTATTATCGAAGCACAAAGAAAACGCCTTGGAACAAAGAAAGGCTTCGTTGCTGTTAAATCAAACTGTTCTCTTCAAAGTTATGTTCCCGCACTTTACCCTCTTGACGAGTTCGGTGTAAAGAATGTTCTCGTTTGCACCTATCAGGCAATTTCAGGTGCCGGTAAAACCTTTGAACGTTGGCCTGAAATGGTTGATAACGTAATCCCCTACATCGGCGGAGAAGAAGAGAAAAGCGAAAAAGAACCCCTTAAGATTTGGGGTAAGGTTGATGGCGACAAAATCGTTTGCGCTGACTCTCCTAAATTTACTGCGCAATGTCTTCGCGTTCCCGTTTCGGACGGACATATGGCCGCTGTTTTTGTAAGTTTTGATAAGAAACCTACAAAAGAACAAATTCTTGCAAAATGGAAAGAGTTTTCGGGCGCTCCCCAAGAGTTTAGTCTCCCAAGTGCTCCAAAACAGTTCCTTAACTACTTCGAAGAAGATAATATGCCCCAGACCAAACTTAACCGTGAACTTGAAGGCGGAATGGCTGTTTCAATTGGCCGACTCCGTGAAGACAGTCAATATGACTACAAGTTCGTTTGCCTTTCTCACAACACCCTACGCGGTGCTGCAGGCGGCGCAGTTCTTCTTGCAGAACTCCTTTGCGTACAGGGTTATATGGACTAATTTTTAAGAGGTTTTGTCTATGAAAAACACAATTTTTGAAGGAGTTGCAACCGCACTTGTTACTCCTATGAACGAAGACGGTTCAATTAACTTTGACCGTTTAAAGACTCTGATTGATGAACAGATTCAGGCAGGTATTCCCGCTCTCGTTATCTGCGGAACTACAGGCGAATCTGCTACAATGACCCTCGAAGAGCACTCTAAAGTAATTCGTTTTGCAATTGAGTGCGCAAAGGGCAGAGTGAAGATTATTGCCGGTGCAGGAAGCAACGATACTGCTTGTGCTGCCGACCTTGCAAAAGAGGCTGAAGAAGCAGGTGCTGACGCACTTCTTATTGTTACCCCTTATTATAATAAGGCAACACAAAACGGACTTGTTGCCCACTATAAGTATATCGCTGAGCGAGTTTCGCTCCCAATTATACTTTATAATGTTCCCTCAAGAACAGGGGTAAATATTAAGCCCGAAACCTATGCAAAACTTGCCGATATTGACAATATTGTTGCTATTAAAGAAGCAAACGGCGATATTTCAAGCGTTGTTAAAACCAGACTTCTTTGCGGTGATAAACTTGATATCTATTCAGGCAACGACGACCAAATTGTTCCTATTATGGCTCTTGGCGGTAAAGGCGTAATTTCGGTTTTATCTAATGTTATGCCGAAAGAAACGGTTGAACTTTGCGATAAAATGTTAAACGGCGACCTTGAAGGTGCGGCTGCAATGCAGATAGAACTTTCTTCGCTTATCGACGCTTTGTTTATCGAGGTTAACCCGATTCCCTGTAAAGAGGCTATGAATCTTATGGGAATGAATATGGGTCCCGTTCGTCTTCCCATGACTCCTATGGAAGAAAGCACAAAAGCAGTTCTTATTAAAGAACTTAAAAAATTTGACCTTATTTAATACTAAAATGTGGCAGGATTTTTCCTGCCATTATATTTAAGTTAAGGATGATTAAAATGACAAAAATTATTTTAAGCGGATGCTGTGGAAAAATGGGCAGAGTTATTTCTGCTTGTGCAAGTCAAAGAGATGATATTGAGATTGTTGCCGGAGTAGATATCAATACTGATTGTTCATTAGGGTATCCCGTTTATGAAAAATTTGAAGAGATTACTGAGAAGGCAGATGTTATAATCGATTTTTCTCATCCGTCGGTTTTAGTTAGTCTGCTTACCTTTGCGAAAGAAAAGCAACTACCTGTTGTTTTGGCTACCACAGGTTTCTCCTCCTCACAAACCGAAACCATTAAATCGGCTTCAAAGGAAATCCCTCTTTTCTTTACATTTAATATGTCACTTGGCATAAATCTTCTTGTTGCTCTTTCCAAGAAAGCGGCCTTTGTTTTAGACGGTAATTTTGATATTGAAATTATTGAAAAACACCATAATCAAAAAATAGACGCACCCTCGGGAACCGCAATAATGTTGGCAGAGGCCATAAATAACACTCTTGATAATAAGATGATGTATGAATATGACCGACATTCAAAAAGAGAAAAAAGGCCCACAAACGAAATTGGTATTCATTCGGTTCGCGGCGGTAATATTGTTGGCGAACATGAGGTGATTTTTGCCGGTCACGACGAGGTTATTACCCTTTCCCATAAGGCAACCTCAAAGGAAGTTTTTGCTGTTGGCGCCATTAAAGCGGCTATATATATGAAGGGAAAAGAAAACGGCATTTACGATATGAACAACATAATTTCATTATAATTTTAATAAAAAACTCTCCGTCTGGAGAGTTTTTTTGATTTTTCGACAAGTTTTGTTTGAATTTTTCAAAGTTTTGGTGTATAATATCAAAGTAAAAGCATTTACAAACGCAACCGTTGGTTGCAAAAAAGTTCAATCCATAGTTGATAGAACTAATAAGAATAATATTGTATTCTATAATAAATTAATTTGAAAAGAGTGTGACTAAGTATGACTATAGGTCAAAAGATTCAGAATCTTCGTACCTCTATCGGTCTTTCTCAAGAGGAACTTGCTGAAAAGATTAGCGTTTCCCGTCAGTCAGTTTCTAAATGGGAAATGGACCAGGCGCTCCCACAAATCGATAAGGTTGTTTTGCTTTGTGAACTTTTTAGCATTTCAGCCGACGACCTTTTACACGATGAGGTTGTTTTTGACCGCAATAAGCCTTCGGTTCCTGTTAAAAACAAGTACTTTGGTACAGACGGTTTCAGAGGAGAGGCAAACGTCGGTCTTACCTCTATGCAGGCTTACAAAATCGGTAGATTTTTAGGCTGGTACTATTCCTCTTCCCTTTCGGGAAACACTAAACCCGGTTATCGTCCAAGAATTGTAATCGGTAAGGACACCCGTCGTTCAAGTTATATGCTTGAATACTCGATTGCTGCAGGAATTACTGCTTCGGGTGCTGATGCATATATGCTTCACGTTACAACCACACCCAGCGTTTCTTATGTTACCCGTCAGGATGAATTCGACTGCGGTATTATGATTACTGCTTCTCACAACCCCTTTTATGATAACGGAATTAAGGTTATTAACCGTTATGGCGAGAAGTTAGATGATAACACTACCGCACTTATCGAATGCTATTTAGACAACGATTTGGCAACTCTCGGCGTAAAGGGTGACGATATTCCCCTTGCCTCCCGCGAGCGTCTCGGCTGTATTGTTGACTATGTAGCAGGAAGAAACCGCTATATTGCATATCTGATTTCTATCGCTTCTCATTCCTATAAGAAACTTAGAATCGGTCTTGACTGTGCAAACGGTGCTTCTTGGACAATTGCTGACGCTGTTTTCAGTGCCCTCGGTGCACAGACAGTAGTCATTGGGGCAGAACCTGACGGCCTTAACGTTAACACCGATTGTGGTTCAACCCATATCGAGCGTCTTTGCAAACTTGTTAAGGAACAGCACCTTGATCTCGGTTTTGCATTTGACGGCGACTGTGACAGATGTATAGCAGTTGATGAAAACGGAAATGTTGTTGATGGCGACGGAATTATGTATATTCTTGCAAAACGCCTTAAAAGCCGTGATATACTAACAGGAAATACTGTTGTTGCAACCATTATGTCAAACAGCGGACTTTTCTCCGCACTTAAAAAGGCAAATATCGACTGCGTTCAAACCACCGTTGGCGACCGCTTTGTTTATGAGTGTATGCAGGAAAACGATTATGCACTCGGCGGAGAGCAGTCAGGACATATTATTCTTAAGAAATATGCAACAACCGGTGACGGAATTCTTACCGCAATTATGATTGCCGAAGAAGTTTGCTCAACAAAATCAACCCTTGCAAATCTTGTTGCTCCCCTTAAACTTTATCCTCAATATATGAAAAACTTAAGGGTTAAAAATAAAGATTTGGCTATAAATGACGCTGCTGTTCAAGAAGCGCTTGATAAGGTTAACGGCCTTATTGGCGGCGAAGGACGTGCTCTTCTTAGAATGAGCGGAACCGAGCCGGTTATCAGAATTATGATTGAGGCTACTACCCAGGAAAAATGTGTTGAATATGCCGAAATAATTGCAAAGGCAATAGTTGACGGCGGACACCTAGCAGAATAATATAATATTAAAACTCCGCATAGCGTAGGCTATGCGGAGTTTATTTTTATCTGTTAAACATTAAACTTATGGAAAACCTTTTTGCCTTTTTTAATTACAACACCGTTTGTGAGGCTCTCGGCGGTTATCTTGGTAGCGGGGTCGGTTACCTTTTGGCCGTCAACCGAAACGCCTCCTTGCTGAACAAGGCGTCTTCCCTCTCCGTTAGAGGTAATAAGTCCACCTTTACTCATAAGGTCAAGGATACCGATAACTCCGTCAGTAAGGTCATCTGTCGAAAGAGTAGTTGTAGGCATATTATCATCGTTTGCTCCGGCGCCGAAAATCGCACGAGCAGCATTTTGAGCCTTCTCGGCTTCTTCAGTTCCGTGAATCATTTGAGTAAGTTCAAAAGCGAGAATTTCTTTAGCCTTATTTAGTTCACTGCCTTCCCACTTTTCGTATTCACGAATAGTTTCAATAGGAATAAAGGTCAACATTTTAATGCACTTAATTACATCGGCATCGTCAACATTTCTCCAATATTGATAAAACTCATAAGGTGTGGTTTTATTCGCATCAAGCCAAACGGCATTTCCTGCGGTTTTGCCCATCTTTTTACCCTGAGAATCGGTAAGAAGCGTAATGGTCATAGCGTGAGCATCTTTTCCGAGTTTTTTACGGATAAGTTCAGTGCCGCCAAGCATATTTGACCATTGGTCGTCTCCGCCAAACTGCATATTGCAGTTATAGTTTTTGAAAAGATGATAGAAGTCGTAGGACTGCATAATCATATAGTTGAACTCAAAGAAGGAAAGACCTTTTTCCATTCTCTGCTTATAGCACTCGGCACGAAGCATATTGTTGACAGAGAAACAAGCACCAACTTCACGAAGAAGTTCAACATAATTAAGATCTAAAAGCCAGTCAGCATTGTTTACCATAAGGGCTTTGCCTTCAGAAAAATCGATAAAACTTTCCATTTGGCGCTTAAAACAAGCGGCATTATGGTTAATATCTTCGATAGTTAACATTTTTCTCATATCGGTTCTGCCCGAAGGGTCGCCAATCATGGTAGTTCCGCCGCCGATAAGAGCAATCGGCTTATTTCCAGCCATTTGGAGCCTTTTCATAAGGGTAAGCGCCATAAAATGTCCAGCGGTAAGGCTATCGGCAGTACAGTCAAATCCGATATAAAAGGTAGCCTTTCCGTTGTTAATCATTTCTTTAATTTCGGTTTCGTTTGTTACCTGGGCAATAAGTCCGCGTTCAATAAGTTCTTCATAAAGGGTCATTGATTTTTACTCCTATCCAAAAGTTCCTTAGCGGAACTGATTGTATTTTCTGATAATACCGTTCCCGACATTATTCGGGCAATCTCTTTTACTCGGTCATCCTGACCTAAAAGAGTAACCTCGGTATAAGTTTTGCCGTTTTTAACATTTTTCTCAATTAAAAAATGGCTTTCAGCGGCGGCGGCAATCTGTGCTAAATGGGTTACACAAATTACCTGACGAAGTTTAGACACATTTTTAAGTTGTACAGCGACTTTAGACGCGGCCCGTCCGCTTATTCCTGTATCAATTTCGTCGAAAATCAAGGTATCAACATTATCTCTGTCTGCAATTATACCTTTTATAGCAAGCATAATTCTGGAAAGTTCTCCGCCGGAAGCAACCTTTGAGAGAGGTTTAACCGACTCACCCGCGTTGGCAGAAATAAGAAACTCTACGCTATCGCAGCCGTTAACAGAATATTTTGCCTTGCCAATATCAACAATAAAGCGAACGCCCGACATATCCATAAACTTGAGCGACTCACAAACCTCATTTGCGAACTTGTTTGCTGCTTTCACTCGGGACTGTGTCAGTTTTTCTCCCGCCGAAACGAGCCTTTGTTGAGCATTTTGGAGTTCGCCTTCGAGTCTTTCAAGAGTTTCTTCGCTAAACTGAATCTGAAGAAGTTCAGCCTTTGCTTTTTCGAGATACTCAAGAGCAGACGCTTCACTATTGCCGTATTTTAACATTATACGGTTGATTGTGTCAAGTCTTTCGTCGGTTTTTTCGGCTTCTTCTTTTGAATACGGAAAATCGGCGATGAAACTGCGGATAGTATCAGCAACAGTATCAAGTCCGTCAATTGACTCAGAAAGCAGTTTAGCGGTATCTGACAGTTCGTCTGCCGAAACTTTTTCAATAAAACTTTGAGCGCTTCTGGCAAGCGAGATAGCGCCGTCAGAATCGATATCGCCGTTTAGCATATATGAGCAGTCACTGAGGGCTTTTATTAGTTTTTCAGAGTTGCGAATTAGTTCCCGAGTCTTCTTAAGTTGTTCGGTTTCGCCAACCTTTATATCGGCAGTTTCGAGTTCGTTAATCTGGAAATTGAGCAAATCTATTCGCTCATATTTCTTATCTTCATCACATTCAAGTTCTTTGATTTGTCTGCGAATAGAGGTAAATGTGCCAAAGGCTTCTCTATAATCACTTATTTCCTTTTCGTTGTCGGCAACAAGGTCAAGATAAATATAATGATTTTCAGGTTTTAGCAGCATTTGACTATCGTGCTGCCCGTGAATGTTAACGAGGAATTTTGAAATATCTCGAAGAACCTGGGCGGTAACAACCTGTCCGTTAATTCTTATACTTCCGTTTGATTTTAGACTAAGTTGCCTTTGAACCATAACAAGTCCGTCCTCATCCGGAGAAATTCCGTTTTCATTAAGAACCGAAAGAGCCGCATCTGAAAGGTCGCTAAAAACGGCAGAAACAAGTGCCTTATCTGCCCCGCTTCTAATTATATCCTTTGAGGTGCGTTCGCCAAGTACAGCATTAATTGAGTCAATAATAATAGATTTACCAGCACCCGTTTCACCGGTTAAGACATTAAATCCCAGGTCGGGTTCGATGCTTGCAGACTCAATTACTGCAATATTCTCAATATGTAGATATTTAAGCATAAAATATCTCCGTTAAATAAGTTTATTTATTTTCTTGGTAAGGGTTATAGAATCGGCTTCTCCCGAAGTTATTGCAAAGATTGTGTCGTCACCTGCAAGAGAGCCTAATATAATATCACTAAACAGATTGTCAAGCGCAACACATACACTTGACGCCATTCCGGAATAACACTTAATAACGACGGTATTTTGCGAATAAACCACATCAATACAAGACTTTGAAAAAATCTCTTCAAAATGATTGCGGTTTCTAATTCTGTCGTTATTTTTCCCGGAAACAAGATATCTGTAAACTCCCGACTCGTCCTGTGCTTTAACTATTCTCAGTTCCTTAATATCTCGCGAAACCGTAGACTGTGTAACCTCGTATCCAAGGTTTTTAAGGGCTTCAAGAAGTTCGTCCTGTGTTGTCAGAACATTGTTACGAATAAGTTCGATAATTACCGCTTGTCGCTTATTTTTCATTTAGTTTCTCCTAGAACTTTTTAGATATTGTTTTATAAATTGTAGCATCGCTTACATTGATAAGTTTTGCATCAAATGGGCAACGGCTGATATAAATTTGAGTATCAAAATCGACTTCACAACAGTGTTTTCCGTCGACGGTTAAAATAGCCTTTGTTCTTGAGGAATCTTTTAACCCGACCCTCATTTGCGCAAACTCATTGGCTAGTATCGGCCGAGCCGTGAGGGAGTGAGAACAAATTGGCGTTACTGTTATACAGCGAACCTCAGGGTCAATTATGGGTCCTCCCGCAGACATTGAATAGGCAGTTGAACCTGTTGGGGTTGAAAAAATTACTCCATCGGCAACATACTCAATTCCATCACCGGAAACATTAAGGCTGATATCGGTCATTTTGGAAACGGCACCGCTAGAAATAACCGCATCGTTGAGCGCAATATCTTCACACACAACTAAACCGTTTTTGACCGCCTTAACAGAAAGCATCATTCTCGATTCTACAGAAAAATCACCGCTGACAAGTTTCTCAAGAAGACCCAGTTGGTCTTTTTCAAGATTTGCAAGAAAGCCCAGACGACCCGTATTGATTCCAAGACAAGACTTCTCGTGACGGGACGCTGCTTTAGCATGTTTAATAAGAGTTCCGTCACCGCCGATAGTAATTACTATATCGCAGTTTTCGTAAAGCAGGTTATCAGGCATACTTTTACAGTCGACCATTATGCTTTCAGGAACAAAACACTCTGCGCCGCTGTCACTTAGAATTTTAATAGCATTAAGCAAAAGGTCTTTGGTGCCCGTTTTTTCAAAATTCGGAATGAGAGCAATTTTCAAATTATTCATTCTCCTTTTAATGAGAGATGTGCTGCTTCAACGATTTTTTGTGGAGCAACATTTTCACTTATCTCAGCAATATTGTTATTTACAAGGTGTATTAAATATTCAATATTTCCTTCAGGACCTTTAATTGGAGAAAAGTCAAGATTGTTAACAGAAAAGCCGTTTTCTTGCGCTATGCTTATTACCTTTTCAATAACCTCAAGATGAACATCAGGGTCACGGACAACACCTTTTTTGCCAACCTTTTCTTTTCCCGCTTCAAACTGTGGCTTGATAAGGCAGACCGCCTGAGCGTTTTCTTTCATTATAGTCTTCATAACAGGAATTATAAGCGAAAGCGAAATAAAGGATACATCTACAGAACAAAAATCAAGTTTTTCGGGAATTTGTTCCTCTGTAACATAACGAAAATTAGTACGTTCAAGATTTATAACCCTATCATCAGTTCGAAGTTTCCAAGCAAGTTGACCGTAACCGACATCAATTGCATAAACCTTTACAGCACCGTTTTGAAGCATACAATCAGTAAAACCGCCCGTTGAGGCGCCTATATCGGCACAAATATTTCCGTTTAAAGAAAATCCGAACTTTTCAACCGCCTTTTCAAGTTTTAAACCTCCGCGGCTGACATATTTAGGCGATGAGCCTCTGAATTCTATAATATCGTCGCTTTTAACGGTTGTACCGGGTTTGTCAGACTTTTGGTTATTCACATAGACAAGTCCCGCCATTATAAACGCTTTTGCTTTTTCACGGCTTTCAGCGTAGCCCGCCTCAAAAACAGCCGTATCAAGTCGTAATTTATCAGCCATTATTTTCACCTGCAATCAGACTTACCATAGAGTCGCAATCAAGGCCAAACTTTTTATGGGCAACATCAATCGACATGGCGGGAACAAATTTATCGTCAATAGCGGTTATGGAGTAATTTTTAAGCCCTGCTTTAGAAATAATATGCTCACTTATTGAGCCGCTCTTAATTCCCTCTTCAAAGAAATAAACCTTATCATACTCACAAAGTTTAGAACAGAGTTTTTCAGAGGTTGGGTAAATCTGATTGAGTTTAATTAAGTCGTTGAGAATTCCGCTTTCCTTAAGCCTTTTACTAGCCTCAAGCGCATTTGAAGAAATAATACCATAGGTTACAATTGCAATTTTTCCACCGTTATTAAACACCGAAAACTCCGCAGAATCAGAGAAGAATGGCGTTTTTTCCTTTCCTCTCGGATAACGAATTGCAACGGGAGTTGAAAAGGTTAAAGATTTTTTAAGGCAATCCTCAAGTTCACTGTAACTTGCGGGAGAAAAGATAGTCATTCCCGGTACTGTTGAAAGAAAGGCCGCATCAAAAACGCCCTGATGAGTTTCTCCGTCATCACCAACTATTCCGGCACGGTCAACAAGGAAACAGACCGGAAGCCCCGCAATTGCAGTATCGTGAATAATCTGGTCGTATGCCCTTTGTAAAAAGGAACTGTAAACAGCAAAATACGGACGCATTCCTGCCGCAGCAAGTCCTGAAGCAAAGGTAGTTGCGTACTCTTCCGCAATTCCAACATCAAAAAATCTTTCGCCAAATTTTTGGGCAAAACTATCAAGGCCGGTGCCGATTGCCATAGCCGCAGTTATAGCGCAAACACGGTTGTCATTTTTAGCCATTTCACAAAGATAATCTCCACAAACAGAAGAAAAATTCTTTGAGTTTTTCATAACAAGCCCGTCATGAGTATCAAAGGCAGAAACGCCATGATAGGTTCCGGGCTGTTCTTCAGCAAAACTGTAGCCCTTACCCTTGACGGTAACAGCATGTATAAGACAGGGCGAGTTGTGGGTTTTTGCAATTTTCATTGCAGTTTCAAGTTTTTCAATATCGTGGCCGTCAACGGGACCAATATATTTAAAGCCCATTGTTTCAAAGACATTGTTCTGATAAACCTGTCTGATTAAAGACTTTTTTATACTTGAGATCAATTTATAAGTCGGTATACCAACAAGCGGAACGCTTTTTAGGAAAAACTGTGTTCCCCTTTTAAAACGGTAATAGGCAGGTTTTAAGCGAATTTTTTTAAGGTGTTTTGAAAAAGAACCGACATTGCCCGAAATTGACATTTTGTTGTCATTAAGAACAACAATAATCTTACTTTTACTTCCGCCTATATTATTAAGAGCCTCGAAGGCAAGGCCGCCCGTCATTGCTCCGTCTCCGATTACTGCAACAGCGGTTGCTTTATTACCGCTTATTTCGTTTGCTTTACAAATTCCAAAAGCGGCGGCAAGAGAGTTACTGGCATGACCTGTAATAAAAGGGTCATAAACGCTTTCATCGGGACGCATAAATCCCGAAAGTCCGTTTTCCTTACGAATTGTAGAAAAAGCCTCGTATCTTCCCGTAAGGAGTTTATGAACATAACACTGATGACCGACATCAAAAATTATAGAATCGTCGGGAGCGTTAAAAATTCGGTGCAGAGCAACAGTGAGTTCCACTACGCCAAGATTAGAGGCTAAATGACCTCCGTTTTTAGAAACGGTATCAATAAGAACTTCCCTTATTTCCTTGCAAAGTTCGGGCAGTTCTTTGTGTCCTAGTTTTTTTAGTTCTTCAGGGGAATTTATCTTTCCCAAATATTTGTAACTCAAAATATCTACTTCCTAATCAGTAATCGCGATTACAAAGGTAATCGGCTAGTTGTTTTAGGTCCTCTGCTTTATCACCGAAGACCGAAAGTGAATCTTTCGCACTGTCGGTAAGTTTATCGACCAGAGATTTACATTTCTCAATTCCAAACAGACTTACAAAGGTTGACTTGTTGTTATCTTTATCGCTGTGAATGGGTTTGCCGAGTTTATCTTCTGTGCTTGTTTCGTCAAGAATATCGTCAACTATCTGGAAAGCAAGACCAATATTCTCAGCATAATTTGCTGCGGCGCTGATTTTTTCTTCAGGGGCGTTTGCAAGTATGCACCCGATGACACAAGAGGCTTTAATAAGAGCGCCCGTTTTAAGCGAACAAATAAGTTTTAAGACTTCTTCATTTGCAACCTTTTCTTCATAAAGCAGGTCAACAATCTGACCGCCTATCATTCCGTCAATTCCCGCCAAATCGGAAAGAACCGATAATGCACGGAGTTTGGTTTCTGCACTTTCGGTATTGGCTTTTGCCGCAAGTGAGAACGCCTTGGTTAAAAGGGCGTCTCCGGCAAGAAGTGCGGTTGATTCTCCAAACCTAATATGGCAGGAAGGTTTTCCTCTGCGCATAACATCATTATCCATACAGGGAAGGTCATCATGAATTAAAGAGTAGGTATGAATACATTCAATCGCAGCCTCAAACCCGAAAGAGCCGTCGTCTTTTCCTCCGCAAAGTTCATAGAAAGAACGAATGAGAAACGGACGAAGACGCTTTCCGCCTAAAAGCAAACTATATTTACAGGCTTCAACAACCGAAGCATATTCTTTGTTCAAAGAGGTAAATTCAGCCTCAAGTTTTTCTTCAAAGGAACCAGCATAGACTGCAATTTTTTCTTTTATCGGATTAGTTTTTAACACTTTTTAAAACCTCTATTCTTTGTTTTGCATTTTCAAGCGTTTCGGTGCAAAATTTTGTAAGTTTCATACCTTCTTCATAAAGCGCAATGGCTTGGTCAAGAGATATATCGTTGCTGTTTAACTTTTGAGCAATTTCTTCAAGTTTTGCATAGGCATTTTCAAATGATAAATCTTTATCAGACATAAGGTTACTCCTTTATGATTTTTTCGACATTACATTTAGCCTTGCCATTATAAAAACGAAGCGAAATTTCATCGCCCACAGTAAGTTGTTCCACCGAATTTATACTTTTGGAGTCCTTCTCGGCTACTGAAAAACCTCTAAGCATTGTTTTCATTGGACTGATTGATTCAACATTAGCGGCAAGGGCGCTAAAAGAAGATTCTTTTTTCAAAAAGATTTTTTCGGTTTGCATTCTTATTTTTTCAGCAAGAGAGTCGACTAAAAGGCTCCTCTTTTCACAAAGGGTTCTTTCGGGGTCATAAAATACTCCAAGTGAAGTAACCGAAGAAAGCGCATTTTCCTTTCTTGCAACAACATTCGAAACACACATAAGAAGCGAACGGGAGATTTCAGCAAAACCAAGCAACAGTTCTTCTTTATCAGGTACGGCAAGTTCTGCCGCTGCGGAGGGGGTTGGGGCACGAAGGTCAGCAACAAAATCACAAATAGTAAAGTCTGTTTCGTGACCGACCGCAGAAATGACGGGTTTATTGACCAAAGAAACTTTTCTGGCAAGAGTTTCGTCATTAAAACACCAAAGGTCTTCTGTTGAACCGCCGCCTCTGCCGATAATTATTAAGTCAGCATCACTGCTATCAGCAAGAGAAAGGGCTTGGCAAAGGCTTTCTGCCGCATTTTCGCCTTGTACGGTAGCGGGGCAAAGCAACACCTCGCAAAGAGGGTATCGTCTATTAAGAACAGTTAATATATCCTTAACAGCAGCACCGGTTTCTGAGGTAACAACTGCTATTTTTTTTGGAAAACTCGGGATTGGTTTTTTAAGGGAAGGGTCAAACAACCCCTCACTTTCAAGTTTAGCCTTGGTTTTCTCAAATTGTGCCATAAGGTCTCCCTCGCCGTCAGGCACAATATTCTCGGCATAAAGTTGATACACGCCGTCTCTCTCATAAACAGAAATGCGTCCTGTACAAATAACTTTCATTCCGTCACTAAAAGGAATAGAAAGGCGAGAGGCGTAATCTCTGAACATTACACATTTAAGACTTGCCGTATCATCTTTAAGAGTGAAGTAGATATGTCCGCTGGCAAAATGACGCTTAAAGTTGGATGTTTCACCACTTATGCTTATATATGCCAGTCGCTGATTTCCTTCAAGCAAACTTTTAACATAAAGGTTAAGTTGCTTTACAGTTACAACCGATAAAGGCATATTAGGACTTCTCTGCTCTTACAACCGAACCTAAAATTCCGTTGGCAAAGGAAGCGTCCTGCTCGGTAGCGTATTTTTTTATAATTTCAACCGCCTCGTTAATTGAAACAGAATTAGGAATATCTTCAAAAAACTTAATTTCGGTTATTGCAAGGCGAAGGGCCGCAAGAGCAACCTTTGAAATACGCTGAGTATTCCAACCTTTTGAATATTCTGAAATGGTTTCATCGAGCAAAGAAATATTTTCTATTGCCTTTGACACAACACCGGTAAAATATTCGTCTTTTGTCTCGACTCCAACCTCATTTGCAATATCAAAAAGTTCGTTGGCTGATTCACCGCTAAAACTGTATTCAAACAACATTATAAAGGCTTGTTCTCTTAATTCTTTTCTTGTCATAGTACACCTCTAAATACATATAGTATCTTATTATATATAATATAACAATTCTGCATATTTTTCAAGTTTTTTATGCATATTCGCATAATAATTTGTCGAGCAAAAATTGATTGTTGTAAAATGGCGAAAAATCTGCTATAATGTAGTTTAACAATAATAAACGGAAGTGAGAAAATGGCAATCGAATTCAGAAACGCATTACTCGGCTTCAATAAAAATGATGTGCTTGAATATGTTGCTCAAAAAGACAAGGAACTTAAAAGACTTTCTGTAACCCTTAATTCAAGGATTGACAACCTAAAACAAGAACTTGAGATATTAAAGTCAGAACATCAGTCTTGTCTTTCAACTATTGGAAATCTTACCATTGAAAACGACAATCTTAAGGCTTGTATTGCAGAATACGAGAAAAAGATTGACGAAATTGAAGATATGGGCAGCAAAATTGGAAAACTCTATCTTGTTTCAAAGGCTTCGGCTAAAGATATTGTGGATAGGGCGCAGGAAAACTCTTCTCTTGTTGAGCAGCAGACCGACAAAAGCCTTGTAAACATTGAAAATACACAGGCAGACCTTAAAGAAATTGCCGAGAATATTCTGTCTGCGTCACAAAACTTTGTTGAGCGCCTTGACTCACTTCAAGACTCTCTTGATAAAACAAAGTCACAGATTAGTGAGAACAAAGACTCGTCGTCGCAAATTAGCGAGGATTTTGCTGAACTTTACGCAAAATTGGGATAAAAATGAAAGAAATATATTTAAACACTAAAGACCTTAAAACACAGGCTAAAAACATTGTTGCAGGCGATAAAGTTTATCTTTCGGGAACAGTGTATACCGCAAGAGATGCCGCTCACAAGAGATTTATTGAACTAATTGAAAAAGGCGAAAATCTTCCTTTTGAAATTGACGGTTCTGCAATCTACTATGCCGGTCCAACTCCTACTCCTGAAAATATGGTTATTGGAAGTTGCGGACCGACAACCTCCTCGAGAATGGACGCTTACTCCCCTGCTTTGCTCGATATGGGTCTTAAATGTATGATTGGGAAAGGCGAAAGAAACAAGGAAGTTTGCGATTCTATTCGTAAAAACAACGCGGTTTATCTTTGTGCCATCGGTGGAGCGGGAGCACTTGCATGTGCCTGTATTACCTCTCTTGAGGAAATTGCTTTTTGCGATTTAGGGTGCGAATCGGTTAAAAAACTAACCTTTGATAATTTCCCTTTAATATGCGCAATTGACTCACACGGCGGAAACTTATTTAAATAGTTAAAAATTTCCTTGTAATTATTTCAATTTTATAGTATTATAAAAAAAAGGGCTTTTCGTACAAACGAAATGCCCTTTGAGAATTTAGGAGGACAATATGCCATCTGCAAACACATACAAACTTGAAACAAAACGCAAAAATCTATACCTTAGAATTGCTAAAGGCCATTTTGCAACCGGCCGTTCGCATATCAATTATTATATAGATATCGTTGCTCAAAAAAGCCGTTTATCCGAGGCCAAAGCGGTTGCACAGGAACTTTTAAGTTATTATAATGCTAATACAATTGTTGACACAATTCTTTGTCTTGACGGAACCGAAGTTATCGGCACCTGTCTTGCAAACGAACTCACTAAGAATCATTTCCACAACATAAATGCTCATAAAACCATTTATGTTGTTACCCCTGAAAACGCCGCTAACAATCAGATTATTTTCCGTGACAATATGGCTCCTATGATTGAGGGAAAACATGTTCTCGTTCTTGCGGCTTCGGTTGTTACGGGATATACCGCAAAGGCAGCCGTTGAAGCGGTTAACTATTATGGCGGCATGGTTGTTGGAATCGCTTCAATATTTGCAACTGTTGATAAATGCAACAATATTCCCGTTCGTTCCGCTTTTAATCCACATGACCTGCCCGATTACGCGTCCTTCCCCGCTCACGAGTGTCCCCTTTGCAAAAAAGGAGTTAAGATAGACGCACTTGTTAATACCTACGGATTTTCAAAACTATAAAGCAAACCCCCTTGATAATTCAAGGGGGTTAATTTTTAATATAGTTCGGATATTTCAGGAATTTGCTCAAAGGTCATTCTTTTATTAGTTGTTGGGTGTATAAACGACAGATAAACAGACCTTAATGCAATTCCTTTGTCACTTGGTTTACCGCCGTATTTTCGGTCCCCGAGAATTGACATTCCGCGAGAAGAAAACTGAACCCTTATCTGATGGGTGCGTCCCGTAAAGAGTTTTATTCTGACAAGAGTATAATCGCCTAACTTTTTTGCTACCGTATACGAAAGTTTCGCCTTTTTGACTCCTCTTCGTTCTTTTTTTACAACAAAAGTTTTGTTTTTTGAAGAATCTTTAAATAATAAATCTTCAAAAATTCCCTCATTTTCACTAGGGCAACCACTTACAAGGGCGATATATTCCTTGTTGAAATCATCAGTTTTAGAAGAAAGTTTTGAAGCCGACTGCGAAGATAAGGCGTATACCATAAGACCGGACACCTCTTTATCAAGACGGTGAACGGGATATACTTCCTTGCAGTCCAACTCCTCTTTCAGAAGGTCAGGCATACTTGTTTTTCCGGATAAGTCCTTTGCGGAAAGTACGCCTGAGGGCTTATAACACACAACAAGGTCCGAGTCTTTATAAAGAATTTCCATTATTTAATTTTTCTTCCTTCAAGATAAAAGCGTTTATCGTCTGCATGACCCATTGAGAAAGTTTTTCTAGGCAAAGACCCGTCGAGAATTACGGCATCAAACAGTTCGTCCTTCTTCATTCCATCGAACAGAAAACCGACGGTATCTTTGTTTTCACAAAGTTCTCTAACCGAGTCGATGCCGTGAATATAGTCAATTTCAACCTCGGGGTGCAATTTTAAATAATCATCAAGGTAACCTTGAAGCGTTCCAACGGGAAGTTTTGAGGTTGCAAAAAGCGAAATTTCATCCTCTGATGTGTTATCAATTACTGTAAATTTGTGAATAATATCCGACTCGTTTTTGCCGTTTTGAAGATTTAAATAATTCATAATATCTGTTTTATCGGCTCCAAAAAGAACTCGGTAAATAGGTTCAAATTCAATAGCGGGGTTATGAATATTAACTATTTCAACAAGGGCATAGCGGGAAAGCGGATTACCGCTTAGTCTATAACATTCTTTAGCCGTTGCAAGAGAATGATTCCCGTCGCCTACCGCAAAAAGAAGACCGTCTTTAATAAGGGTATTAAGGCAGACATTTATTTTGTCTTGGTCAGCTTCTTCAATTCTATAACCCTCGATATGACCGCCGTTTTTCATAAGATTAAAGTTATAAAGCGGTTTGAGTTCGTTTTTCTTTCGGCTAACAGAGCTAAACACCGAATCTTCAGGGTCGTCAATAAAAATAAGGATATGGGGGAACTCAAGCGGCGCATCTTTACGAATTGCGACTCTGGGCGGTATTCTTGAAGGAACAGTCTGCTCGGTTGCACGGGTCAGCGTTTTTGAACCCGATTCATATTCATAGTCTTCAAGGTCAATTAGTCCGAGAATTCCTTGGCGGATTGCTCCGCCCGAAATTTCTCTTTCAATATATACCATACAGTTTTCTTCGCAACCGAAAACATTGTCCTTTATATATTCCTTCATTGTTGCGTTGATTTTTTCAACTCTTTTTTCCGATTCATTTAAATAGATTTCCGGGAGGATTAGTTTAAGGGTTGACGGGGTTGAGCCAACAATACTCTCAACATCGTTCCAATATTTCTTATCCGAAGTATATTGGTCACAAGCAATAACCGACCATTTTTCGAAGTTTTCTTTAGGAATTAAAACATCAGCCGGATATAGATATTTTTTCATATTATCACTCTCCAAATAGATAAAAATATTTTAATATATTTATACTGATTTATCAAGCAAAAAAACTGTGCGGAAAATCATCCGCACAGTTTTCTATTTATTTTCACGACAGTTGCCTTTTGAGGAGCATTCCTTTGAGTAAGGACAGCCTATACATTTTTGTCCTTTTTTCTTGGAGTTTATTATATACCAAACCGCAAGACCGACAACCGCCAAAACAAGTAAAATAATAATAACATTATCCATTATATCAAGCCTTTTCGAAAGTATAACCAGAATTATTTGTTCTGTTGTTACGAATAATTAAGCACACAACTATTACGACAAAAACAATTACAGCCAAAAGCCCACAGAGTGCCGCTGATAAATTTAGCGTTTGCGGTGCTGTAAATAAAGTACCTACCGTATAGGTCAGATATCCAACACTATATCCAACGCCAATTTGAAAACCAATTGCACCAAAAAGCCATTTTTTACTTTTAAGTTCAGCATTCATAGCACCGATTGCAGCAAAACAAGGCGGAGTGAATAGGTTGAACATAAGATAAGCAAGGGCGGCTACTTTTGTAATTGCCATAACTCCGGCAACATTTTCTCCTGCACCTTGAATTAGGGCAAGTTCTTCGGTATCAATCAGGTTATCAAGTCCGACAAAACATACCGCAAGAGTGCCAACTACATTCTCTTTGGCAATTAGACCCGTAATTGCTGCGGCGGCAAGTTCCCAGGAAAGCACGCCGACAATAGGAATAAGAATATAAGCGATTGGGGTAGCAATAGTTGCAAGAATTGAAGCATCAGCAGTTTTAGCCTCTGTAAAGTTCCAGGTGAAAGACTGCATAATCTGTACCCCGGCGTTGCAAACAAGGATTATGGTTCCAGCCTTGACAATATAAGACCAACCTCTTGAAAACATTGACTTGGTAGCATTCCAGACGCTTGGAATCTTGTATTCGGGGAGTTCAATTATAAAGTATGATTTCTTGTCTTTACAGCCTGTAATTGCATTGATGACAAGAGCACTAACAAAGATGAGTATAATTCCCATAAAATACATCAGGGGTCCAATCCACATCGACTCGCCAAAGAAAGCACCGGCAAACAAAGCAATAACGGGAAGTTTTGCACCGCAAGGCATAAAAGGGGTCAGCATTGCGGTCGCTCTGCGTTCACGCTCGTTACGAATTGTGCGACAAGCCATTACACCGGGAATTGAACAACCAGTTCCGATAACAAAAGGAATAACCGATTTTCCCGAAAGACCAACCTTTTTAAATATAGGGTCTAAAACAACCGAAACTCGAGCCATATAACCGCAATCTTCAAGCAGTGCGATTAAAAAATACATTATCATTACAAGAGGTAAAAAACCAACAACCGCAATAACTCCTCCGATTATTCCGTCAACAAGAAGCGAACGGAGAATCGGGGTAGCATCAGAAACAAGTTCAGCTACAAAACCTTGAAAAATTTCAAGCAAGGTAACAAGGCCGGGAACAGTAAACCCATTTTGGAGTTCATAGCCTTCAGCAATCCAAGTTCCAAGCGTAGACTGTGATATGTAAAAGACAAGAAACATAACAACCGCAAAAATCGGAATTCCAATCCAACTGTTAGTGAGAACAGCGTCTATTTTATCCTGAACATTTCTATCTTTTGTCAGAATCTTTCGATTTTCTACTTGGTTTACTATCTTGTTTACAAACTCAAACCTATTTTTATCCGCCAAAAGTACTAAAGACCTATCGGTTAAATCGATATTTTGTCCAAGATAATTTGGAGTAGGCGTTGTTCCGACAAGAGAAACTGCGGTTTTAATTAGAAGTTCAAGGCCTTTCTTTTTAGAAGAAACAGTTTTTATAACGGGGCAACCAAGTTTTTCAGAGAGAGCCTTTTGATTTATTTTAGTGTGCTTTTTGTCACTGATGTCGCTTTTATTAAGAGCAACAACTACAGGTATTCCAAGTTCTAAAAGTTGGGTAGTAAAGAAAAGACTTCTACTTAAATTGGTTGCATCAACTATATTGATTATAACATCCGGGTTTTCGTTTTTGATAAAATCACTTGTAATGCTCTCTTCACTGGTAAAGGGAGACATAGAATACGCACCCGGCAGGTCAACAGCAACAATATCTGCGTCAGAAAAACTTTTCTTTATGGGGCTTTCTTTCTTTTCAACCGTAACGCCCGCCCAGTTGCCGACCTTTTCATTTTTACCAGTAATAGCGTTATATAAAGTGGTTTTTCCGCTATTTGGATTTCCCGCAAGTGCTATTCTCATAAATTTTCCTCCGTAAAGTTAGCGGCGGCTAACCAATCTTTAAAAAATATCGTGGGGTCTTCCCCACTTTTAAATAATAATGGACTGTGCAAGTAGATTATCAATGTTATATCTGCCGTCTTTTATGGCAACTACGCAACCGCCTTTAAGGTGAGAAATTACCGTTATTGGCTGGCCCGAATAGCAACCGAGCGAAAACAGAAAGGCATCAAGTTCATCATCACTTGTTAGTATTTGTTTAATAATATATTGTTGTCCAACCTTTGCACCTTTAAGATTCATAACAGCCTCCATTCAAAAAGACAAGCAGTTAGCCTTTGCTAACTACAATAATTATACAAACAAACAAGTCTTGTGTCAACTAAGTTTTTACTAAAAATAATGAGAGTTGAAAATTTTGTAAAAAGGTGCTATAATTTATAAATAAAATATAAGGAGAATTTAGATGAATTTACAAGAGTCAGGCGAAATGTATCTTGAAACAATACTTATTCTATCCCGAAAACAGCAAACTGTTCGGGCTATTGACATAAGCGAATATATGGGATATACCAAGCCAAGCGTTAGCCGCGCACTCGGTCTTTTAAAAGAAGGCGGTTATGTTGTTTCCGACAAAGACGGTTTTTTAAGCCTAACCGAAATAGGACTTGAAACGGCAGAAAAAATTCTCTCAAGACACACAGTTATTTCTAAGTATTTAATTAAACTCGGCGTATCTCCCGAAACCGCCTCGAACGATGCTTGTAAAATTGAGCATGTTATAAGCGAAGAATCATTTAAGGCAATAAAAAGCCATCTATAAGAAAAACCGCAGAAAATTCTGCGGTTTTTTATTATTTATCACTCATAAGTTTTACAAGAACGGCTTTTTGGGCGTGGAGACGGTTTTCCGCTTCGGCAAAGATTTCCTCTGCGTGTTCTTCAAGCACCTTTGCGGTGATTTCCTCTTCTCTGTGGGCGGGTAGGCAGTGCTGAACCATAGCATCGGGTTTTGCGACAGCCATAACATTATCATTTATCTGGTAGTTTTTGAAGACCTTTTCGCGCTCTGCTTTTTCGTCTTCCTGACCCATTGAAGCCCAAACATCAGTATAAATTACATCGGCATCTTTGGCGGCTTCAAGGATATCCTCAGTGCAGATAAACTCTCCGTTTTCGGTTGCCCATTTCATAATTTCCGCATCCGGCTGATAAGCCTTTGGACAGGCAATCGCAACGGTCATACCCATTTTAATTCCGCCGACAATAAGGCTATTTGCCATATTGTTTCCGTCGCCGATATAACACATTTTTTTACCCGCAAAGTTGCCTTTAAACTCACGGAAGGTCATAAGGTCGGCAAGAACCTGGCAAGGATGGCAATAGTCGGTAAGGCCGTTAATAATAGGAATTGAGCCGTGCTGTGCAAGGGCTTCAACCTCTGACTGCTTATAGGTTCTAATCATAATTCCGTCAAGGTAACCTGAAAGGACACGAGCAGTATCTTCGACAGGCTCTCCTCTGCCTATTTGGAGGTCACGGCTTGATAGGAAAAGGGCCGAACCGCCAAGGTCATACATACCCACCTCGAAAGATACACGGGTACGGGTAGAAGATTTCTGGAAAATCATACCAAGGGTTTTACCTTTAAGATAATGGTGCTCTATCCCGTGTTTCTTTTCGTATTTCAGTTGGTCCGCAAGATTTAATATATCGGTAATTTCCTTTTCGGAAAGGTCCATAAGTTTAAGCAGATGGTTTGCCATTATTTTACACACTCCTTAATTATATTAACGGCTTTTTCAAGCAGTTCGCTTGGAATATTGAGGGGCGGAAGAAGTCTTACCTTATTTTTAGCGGTAAGAACAAGAACACCTTTTTCTCGGCAAAGAGCAACAACCTCTTTAGCGTCCTTTTCGGTTTCAAGCCCTATCATAAGACCCATTCCGCTGACCGATTTAATACCGTCAGCGCCATTTAGTTTTTCAAAAATATATTCACTTTTTTCTTTAACGCTTCTTAGAAGTTTATCGTCTATTCTTGAGATAATACTATACGCTCCCGCACAAGCAACGGGATTTCCGCCAAAAGTAGAGCCGTGAGAACCCGGGGTTAAAGTATCCTTAACTTTATCTCCAAGCATTGTAGCCCCAATCGGAAGGCCTCCGCCAAGTCCTTTTGCGGTTGATACAATATCAGGCATTATATCAAACTGTTCAAAAGCATAAAGGCTTCCCGTTCTTCCGTTTCCCGTCTGCACCTCGTCGCAGATAAGAAGAATATCGTTTTGCTTACAAAACTCGTATATCTCTTTAACGAAGTTTTCACAGAGTTTCATGACTCCGCCTTCGCCTTGAACAAGTTCCATCATAACCGCACAGGCATTATTCTCTTTAGCAAGATTTATTACATCTTCGGTATTATTTGCTTCAGCGTAAACAAAACCGTCGGTAAAAGGTCCAAACTCGGTATGAAAGGTATCCTGACCCGTTGCAGCAAGGGTTGTAACCGTTCTGCCGTGAAAACTGTTTTTAAGGGTAACTATTGTACTTCTGCCACTACCGTATTTTAGAAAACTATAACGGCGGGCGGTTTTAATAGCACATTCGTTTGCTTCGGCGCCCGAATTAGAGAAAAAGACCTTTTTAAGTCCTGTTTTAAGGCAGAGAAGTTCGGCAAGTTTTGCACAAGGCTCGGTATAAAACAGATTTGAAGTATGCTGAAGTTGGGTTACCTGCTTTATTACCGCATTTGTCCACTCTTCATCTAAATAGCCAAAGGTATTAACCGCAATTCCCGTGCCCATATCTATATACTCTTTACCCGAAGTATCATAGACAAGAGCGCCCTTTCCAAAGGAAAGTTCCAAAGGAAAGCGACCGTAGGTTGACGCAACATACGTATTATCAAGTGAAGTAATACTCATTTAAGATTAGCCTCCGTAGAGCATAGTACCTATACCCTCGTTAGTAAGGGTTTCAATAAGAAGTGAGTGAGGAACTCGGCCGTCAAGAATAAACACTTTATCCACACCTTGACGGATTGCCTCGACACAACATTCAATTTTTGGAATCATTCCGCCCGAAATAATTCCGTCACGCATAAGTTGAGGTGCCTCGCTTACACAAACACTTGAGATTAGCGAACTTTCATCATCTTTATCACGAAGAAGACCAACAATATCGGTCATTAAGAACAAAGCCTCAGCACCAAGAGCACTAGCGATTCTTGCCGCGGCGGTATCGGCATTAATATTATAGACATTTCCCTCTTTATCGCAACCGACGGTTGAAATTACGGGGATATATCCCTTTTCGAGCAGGTCGCTCACAGGCTCAATATTGATATCGGTTATTTCGCCGACAAAGCCGAGCGCGGGGTCCTTAATTTCGGCCTCAATAAGATGACCGTCCATTCCCGAAAGGCCGACGGCTCTTCCGCCACTATTCTGAAGATGGTTTACAAGAGTCTTATTGATTTTTCCCGCAAGAATTTGTAATACGATTTCGGCGGTTTCCTCGTCGGTTACACGAAGTCCGTTGACAAACTTACTTTCTTTGCCGATTTTTTTAAGCATTCCCGAAATTTCAGGACCGCCCCCGTGAACGAGAACAACCTTAATACCAATTGTGTTAAGCAAAACAAGGTCGCCCATTACGGCATTTTTAAGTTCCTCGTTAATCATAGCGTTTCCGCCGTATTTAACAACGATAACTTTATTATTATATTTCTTTATGTAAGGCAGCGCGTTAACAAGAATTTCTGCCCTTTGTGCATTGGTAATCATAATAATACCTCAACTTTGTTTAAGTTCTGTAGTCGCCGTTAATTTTTACATAGTCATAGGTAAGGTCGCAACCCCAGGCGGATGCAGAAAACTTACCGCTATTAAGCGAAACATTAATATCAATTTCGCTTTCTAAAAGAATTTCCTTCGCTTTTTCTTCCGAGAATTCAACACCCGCACCGTTTTTACAAACAAGTATTTCTCCCGCATTAGAAGAGAAAGAAACATCAATTTTAGTTATATCAACATCTGCGCCGCTATATCCTATTGCGCAGAGAATTCTGCCCCAGTTTGCGTCTGCGCCGAACATTGCGGCTTTTGTAAGAGAAGAACAGATAACTGATTTTGCAACCGTTCGTGCAATAGCAGCGCTTGAAGCACCGTCTACCTTACATTCAAGAAGTTTAGTAGCACCCTCTCCGTCGCCCGCA
>SVPA01000025.1 GCA_015066085.1 Oscillospiraceae bacterium | reverse complement strand
ACGAAAACGCCATAAATCTATTAAAAATGCCGAAAAAACCGATGAAAATGAGCCCTCTGATAACGGTATTGTCAATGTTTGCACTACGGGACACACTTTTAAGAAGATGATTGAGTCTTACGAAAACAGCATGAAATAATTGCTATAACACTTTCAAGCGCCCAATAGGGCGCTTGTTTTTTGCTTGACTTTAATTTTTTAAGTTTTATAATGTTAGTGAGGTGATTTTATGTATAAAGTCGGTCTTTTTAACGACTCTTTTCCTCCAACTATCGACGGTGTTGCTAACACTGTATATAATTATGCAAACATTATGAATGGGCGTTTCTGCGAGCCTGTTGTTATAACTCCAAAATACCCAAATGTTGTAGATAATTATGATTTTGAGGTTTACAGATATAATTCCGCAAAACTAACTACTTCTATGCCCTACCGTGTCGGCAACCCTTTTTCGCCGAAAACTCTTCACGACCTTGCAAAAATGAAGTTCGATATTCTTCACGTTCACAGTCCGTTTGCTTCAAGCGTATTGGCTCACGAAATCTCTCTTCTTTACAGAATGAAAGTCCCGACAATACTTACCTATCATACAAAGTTTGATATTGACATTGACAATTATGTTGATAACAAGCCATTTAATATTGTTGCCAGAAAATTTGTTGAAACAAATATCGGATATGCAGACGAGGTGTGGACTGTTTCAGAAGGCACTCTTAAAAGTCTTCGTAATTTAGGCTATGAGGGCGACGTTGTAATAATGCCAAACGGAACCGACTTTGTTAAAGGCAAGGCTTCAAAGGAAGATATTGCGGAAATCGACCGAATTTACCGAACCGAAAACGAACCTCTTGTTTTTCTCTACTGCGGTAGAATGAATTGGTACAAAAATCTTAAAATAACGCTCGATGCTTTAAAAATTCTTTCCGATTCGGGTATACGCTATAAAATGTTTTTCCTTGGCGAAGGACCTGACAGACCTATGGTAGAGGCATATGCAAAACAAATCGGTGTTTCGAACAACACTATTTTTTGCGGTGCTATTTACGACCGAGAAAAAGTTAGAGCATATTTTAGCCGAGCCGATTTATTCTTGTTCCCCTCTACCTATGATACTTCGGGTCTTGTTGTTAAGGAAGCCGCCGCTTGCAATTGCGCCTCTGTTCTTATAAAAGGTTCTTGCGCTGCTGAAGGTGTTGAAGACGGAATTTCAGGCTTTATAGCCGATGAAGAAACCTCAGACAGTTTTGCTAAAACAATCATTGAGGCAACAAAAGACCCCGAAGTTCTTAAAACTGTTGGCAAAGGTGCCGCAGATAAAGTTTATTACTCCTGGTTTGACTCTGTCCGCCTTGCATCAAAACGATACGAACATGTAATTGAAAATTACAGCAGAAAACATTATTTCGACGAATTGTTTTAATAAATATAAAAAAACAGCATTTCACTTATGTGAAATGCTGTTTAATTTTTTTCTTGTATTTTTTACACCGATTTGATATTTTAATACTTCTTTTTAATTATCAAGAAACATATCCAGTAAAGCGTTATGATAATGCAAACTGCAAAACTTGCTGCCATAGATAATAAATCTTGTCCTAACAGTTTAAAGGCAATGGTACAAATTGCTGCAATAAAAACAAATGAATACCCTGCCCACGCCCATGATTTATTGCGAATAAACCTATTGCGCTCATCTTTAATTTCAATTTCTTTTTTATCGCGATATGATTCGTCTTTATAATAACGAAGTACACGAATCGAGTTAACAATACCAACGGCAATTAGAGCGCCGCCCATTCCGCTCCAAAAAGAGTCTACCATTTCGGCGCATCCTAAACCGAATAAAACACTTCCAATGCAAATATATATTATACTTAAAATAATCTTTTTTCTCATTACATTTACTCCTCTCCAAAGATAAAAATTTCTTCAATTGACATATCAAAATATTTTGCAATTTTATAGGCTAACATTATTGAAGGATTATAACGCCCGTTTTCAAGAGAACTTATTGTTTGACGGGAAACCCCCATTGATTTAGCAAGTTCTTCTTGCAAAATTCCCCTGTCTTTTCTTATTTCTTCAATTCGGTTTTTCATAATACACTTCCTCTCTTATGTAAAGCGTGTTTTACATTTTATATATTATCACATCATTTAAATTATGTCAAGTATGTTTTACATTTTAATTAAAAAGCAACAGAAGAGCATAACTCTCCTGTTGCTTTTTTTAGTTTTATGATGCGTTATATAGTTGTTCTTCTGCTACGCTTTGAGCAGTCTCTGACATATTCACTGCAAATATGCCGTAGCCTTTTGTGGGATCGTCGACAAGGACGTGGGTGACCGCACCGACGAGTTTGCCGTTTTGGATGATGGGACTGCCGCTCAGAATTGTGTCAAGGATAGACCAACACTTTTTTGAGGGGATTTTGGCTCAAAAAGTGTCACAAAGCCTTATTTTAAGCCTTTTCTTAAAAAATAAATATATAAACGCACTATTTTTGTTTCCAAAAATAGTGCGTTTATGTGTATCAGTTAGACCAACAAATTGAATAGAATCGAGTATTGCATATATAGACTAAAAACCTACAATCACTTATACTTTAATATCCTCTTGTAACATATAAATCAGTTCAGACTTTATTTTCTCAATTTCGTATATTATACCTTTTTTGTTTTGAAAAGAATTAATATCAAAAATAAGTTTTTCATTAGAAGACGCTATTTTATATAAACATCCGTTTAACTTAACAATTTTTGCTTTAATTTCTTTTGAAAGAAACAACTCAAACTCGCCCGAATGTTGGGTTATGTAATCATAAAGTTTCTTGCTGTAAATCTTGTAAGCCGCCGAATCGAGCACAATTGAATTATCACATTCATCAACTAAAACAGATATAGGATTCTTTGATATTTCATGAGCTAATCCTAAATATGTTTGAATTATTTGTTCTTTTAACCATTGTCTATATCTCGTCTGTCTTTCGCCACGAACTAACAATTGCGTTGTGAATAAAGAAAAAAGTCCACTAAGAACGGCACCGACAATAACACCTATAAAACCATATGTTAATTCTGTCATTTTTCACCTCTTATAGAATTTACATGAAGTAGTCCAATAATAATCGTAATTTTCTTATTGCGTTTTGCTACTCTCTCGGATTCCTTACGCTCTAGTTCTTCTTTATGTTTACGCTCTTTTATATTCTCTTCTTCGATTTTTTGCAAACGCTCTATTTCAGCTTTGCAGAAGGCTATTTCCTCGGTACAATCCTTCCAGTCAGAAAGAGTTTCGAAAAGGCCAATTGCATGATTAATCTCCTCAGATTTTTCGCTTTTAGAACATAATACCGCATTTTCATATTTTTTATCGTTGTTATATTGCTTATAATCAAGGGTAAGCAAGGATTTGAAATCTATACCGCAGGCACAACAAACATTACTGTCACTTTTGTTAACAGCACCACAGGCACAGAGGGTTATATCCTTAAACTCACAGGGCAAATATTTAGCGTTTGAGTTGTAGTCCTGTTTGAAGGTCTTTAAAGCATAGGGATATAAAACGGTCGCAAGCTCTGTTTGGGTAGGTATTTGAACCCACTTGGCATCTTTGTCCGACCATATTTGGTTATTCTCAAATATTACTTCACTAACCTTTACCGAAAAGCACCTTGTTGAGTTATCGGGTAAAATTACAGGTGTTTTTGCACCGAAAAAATTTCCTTGCGAAACATTTAAGTCAAGATAACTGTATGTAATATCATCACCCAATACTCGTTCAGCTGTATCCTTTGCAGTAATTTTTACCGAAACAGATTTGATTATTTTGTCTGATAATGATAATAATTTAAGTTGAACAATTGCGTTTTGTGTCTGCGTATCAAGCAAAAGGGCACCAGCCGAAATCACAATAGGACTACCTGTTGCATAGAGATTTTCCTCTAACGTATAAAGTCTGTTGTATCTGTCTGCCATAACTCTCTCCTTAAAGGTCAGGAAGTTCTTCAGCTTTTTGCTGTGTTTGATTGCCGGAATTGTTAGAGTTATTATTAGCTATTGCATTTTTTTCCTGACGTGCAGAAATTGCTTTTACGGCCAAAGTATTTTGAGAAATTTCGCTAAGTTTAGTGATTATTTCACCAAATCCATAAAGCAACCAAGAATATGCCCATAATAAAGGAATACCAATAACCGCAACTGCAATGACTATAATCCCGTAATACCACCAATCACAATAACCATACTCAGATAGTGAGTACAAAATCGCAAATAAAGCAATAATGGCCGCAATCAATAGAGTAACACTTGTTACCCAAAACAGAATCTTTGTTAGTTTTTTAATTTTCTCGCCTACATCTTCAAAGTTAAACCATTCATTCATTTTCTTTTCCTCCTAAAAATAAAAAGTGCGGCTACCGAAGTAACCGCACAAAAAACGCAAACTCCGATAGTCGCCAAACTAAGTCAATATAAGAGCATTACTGCCATTATGCTGATGGAATTTGCATTTTTATCAAATTCAAAGCACAATGATAAAAGGATATAATAATCCCTTGGCAAAATACTTTTATATCAATATTCACTTAGTTTGGCATAATTATTTTACCACAGTTTAACAAATTATGCAATATCACAGCACTCCCTTTTGACTGAGGAGTGCTTTGTGTTTACGATGCTTCTTTTAATTTATCGGCAGGAGCAAGCCTCTGCCCTACACCCGCGGCGGATTCGAGCATTGTTTCGGCGAAGATGCCGTAGCCTTTTTTGGGGTTGTCCACCAAAACGTGGGTTACGGCGCCGATAAGCTTGCCATTTTGAATAATTGGGCTGCCCGACATTCCCTGGACTATGCCGCCCGTTGTGTTTAAAAGACGCTCGTCGGTTACTTCTATAAGAAGATTTTGGGTATCGCCCTGATTTCTGACCTTGATGTTGCAGGTGTAATAGTCTGGCTGATTTCCATCGATTGTGGTCAGAATGTAACCCTTTGCGTTTCTGACCTCTTGTTTTAAAGCAACGGTCATAAGACCGTTTAGAACAATATCACAGGTAACATCGCCATATACACCGTTATTTGTATTGAGGCTAAAATCGGCTATTTTTTTACCGGCGAAAACGCCGCTTAACTCCCCTGCTTCGCCTGTTACGCCCTTTTTATATGACACAATATCAGCCGTTACAAATTCGCCAGAACTTAGCGAAAAAAGGGTTCCGGTTTCTGAGTCGCATATTCCGTGACCAAGGCCGGCAACAACATTATAAGTTGGGCTATAGAAGGTCATGGTTCCAATACCTGCAGAAGAGTCTTTAACCCATATTCCCGCCCTATAGCATCCGCTTGACTTTGATTTTGCCGGGTAGAAACTAATTGTCTTTTTCTTGCCCTGGTGTATTATTTCGGCGACAACGGGTTCGCCGTCAGAATTCTTGATTATTTCTGCAACATCTTCATTAGTATAGACCTTTATTGTATTAAGGGAAACGATAAAATCTCCCTCTTTTATACCTGCAGATTTGGCGGGGTTCTTATCCCCCTTGACTGCATCGACTTCAGTAAAGCCGACTACGAGCACACCCTCGGTATAAATTTTAATTCCAAAAGGCGTTCCGAGAACTGCAACCTGCATCTTATCAACAACCTTGACGCTAATTTGCTTTACGGGAATGACTCCCAGCACTTTGAGGTCCATTTTAAAGGTGTTGCCTGCTTTTTCACTATAACTAACAGTTTCGTTCTCCTCAGAGCAGTATGATACCCTTACGGGCACAACCGATTCAAGTTCCAAAAATTCCCCCGCATTGACCGAGTAAAAATTTGAAACGCTATTATTAACATAAATAAGCGAAGCGAATATAAGAAGAGCGACAAAAGAAAAAAATACCGCTACAGTTTTAACAATTATTCTTACCGTTTTCATTTTTCACCGTCCTAACCTTTGCTATAGTTAATATCTGCACATTAAGACGGGTTATTACTGCAAAAAAATTCAATTTTTAGCAATTTACAAGTATAGTTTCGTCCCCTATTATTTCAATACTTTCCCAAGGGATAACCATGTCGTCATCCCGTCCAAGAAGCCCAAAGCCTTTAGATTTGCCGAAAATTACAATAGAGGCGAGTTTTCCGTTTTCGGTATCAAGTTCAATATCTCCGACAAAACCGAGAATTGACCCGTCACGAATGCAGACAACCTGACGGTCTTTTAGTTCGGCTATTCTATGAATCATATTATCACCCAAGTAATTATATGAAAAGTGTTTTACGAATAGCCCTTTATCTTGCAAATTGCTCCTTTCTCAAGGCGGGAAACCTGAGCCTGAGAAATTCCAATCTGGGAAGAAACTTCCATTTGAGTTTTACCTTTCATATAGCGGAGAGATAAAATAAGGCGTTCTCTGTCGCTGAGTTTTTTTATTTCCTCTTTAAAAGAAATTTCATCAAGCCAATTTCTGTCGTCATTTTTATCTCCTACCTGGTCAAGCACGAAAATTGTGTCTCCGCCGTCGGAATAAACGGGTTCGTAAAGTGATATTGGGTCGACTATACTTTCAAGGGCAATAACAACCTCTGCCTTAGATATTCCGAGTTTTTCGGCTATTTCATTTACATTTGGCTCACGATTCAATTCATTTGTAAGTTGTTCTTTAACCTGCATTGCATGATAAGCAGTATCTTTAATTGAACGGCTGACTCTAATAGAGTTATTATCACGCAGATATCTTCTTACCTCACCGATTATCATAGGAACGGCATAGGTCGAAAATTTTACCTGCTGGGTTATATCAAAATTATCAATTGACTTAATAAGACCTATACAGCCGATTTGAAAAAGGTCATCGAGATTTTCTCCTCTGCCAGTAAAACGCTGAA
>SVPA01000024.1 GCA_015066085.1 Oscillospiraceae bacterium | reverse complement strand
ATAACTTTGTCCTGTAAACCTCCCCCAAGAAGTGACTTTGTAGATTCCTTCATAGGTTTTCCCATTTGTTTTGTCACTTATGGTAAGTTTACCATCTTTTGCTGTGCAGGTGAGTTCTATTTCTTTAGAAAATGCAAAAATATTACTGTCATCATCAGAAAAATCATATCCAGTTTTATGTGCTACTACATAAAACGGCTCTGCTTTTTGTGCCATTGATAACACCCAAGTGTGTGTTTCAATAGTTGGCTTTGCAAAAACAGCATAAAGAATTATACATAATACAACTAATATTGGAATAAAAAAATATTTTTTAATTTTCAAGAGATTTCACCGCCTTGGGTTAATTATAACATAAAAGCGGCGAAGCCGCAATAATTATTCATTATTCATTAGCCGTGCGACTTCAATATTCATTATTCATTTGAAAATCCGTTCTCATTTAATGAATAATGAATGATGAATATTGAAAAATGAATAATACAAACAAAAATACGTCCTCTTTCGTGAACGGATTTTCGTTTGTCATTCGTGTCCGAAAAAGAACCAGGTGAAACCGAAGATTTATTTAAAACAATTTACTATAATTTTAAATGCGGCAACAATTGTCGTAACAACAATCAACGACCACTTAGTTCCCCAAATAAAGCCTTCCGCGTACTCATCATTTCTATGCTTAATATATGAGGAAATAAAAATTGGTGCATACAACGGAATAAATAACAAACAATTTTTAATTTCCGAAAAATCAGGATTATAAATCAATATAATTATGAGTAAAAAAACAAGATAAATATATGAAATCGTTGTACAAATATTAGATTTGTTAAATTTCAAAACATCACCGCCTTGAGTGTATTATAGCATAAAAGCGGTGGAGAGGCAAGATTAAATGATGCATCGCCTTTGGCGATATGATGCATTTGCTTCGCAAATATGATGTTGCTCGTTGCTCTCGCAATGATGCGATGTTTGCCAAAAACATTAGCAAAGCGACATCATTAGGCAAAGCCGTCATCATAAGCGATAGCGACATCATTTGCCGCAAGGCAAACATCATTGAAAAAACTCCTTGAGAAATCTCAAGGAGTTTTTTCTGGCACCCGCAACAGGAATCGAACCTGTAACTAACCCTTAGGAGGGGTTTATTATATCCATTTAACTATGCAGGCAAATTATTAAACTATGCTTTTATATTTTACTTGTTATCTTGTTCTTTGTCAAGGTTTCAGGGAAGAAAAAGCGTTCTTTTTCTTCCCTGTTCTTATTTGTTTATTCATTAAACTATTTATCGTTGTCGATATTACCGCGAAATACTACAAATCTGTCGTACAGGTATTCAGTGACAAAGTTTGTAATCATAGTGAGAACTAAAACAACATACTCGTTCCACAAAAAGTTCTCGCCTGTTAAAACCGCTGTCCACCAAGTTGAAACCGGAGTAAACACTATGTAAAACAGTGCAACCTTGAGCATAGCAACAGGAACGTTAGATGCCGAATGGAAGGTAAATTTGCGGTTTAAAGTAAAGTTCCATAGGACTGACAAAATAAGTGAAAAAAGGTATGACACCCAATACCACAGGTGGCATATTTCGTTAAGCAAAGTGAAACTTACAATTTGAATCACTCCTGCACTAACGGAAAACATTAAAAATTTAAGTGAACGTATAATTTCTTTTTTCTTTTCTGACATAAGCACCTACAAAATAATTATTAAACGTTAAAGGGTCTACCGAATATTCCGACCATAAGAGCATACATTAGCGGAATAGATATAACGCAAAGAGTATGAGAAATCATCGCCATACTTGCGCCGGTCTCAGGATTTCCACCGTATGCTTCGGGGAAGACAATGGTATTAAGACCGAGAGGTGTTGCAGTGGCAAAGAAGCAAAGAAAAAGGACTTCGTTGCCGATTGTTATATTTAGAAGTGATAAAAGAAGTGTTTTTACAGCAAAAAGTGATGCAACGAGTATTGTGGGGATTATGACTAGTCTGAGGCCTGTTGCGATATATACTTTTTTGTTTTTGAGCATATCAAGGAAGTTATATCGGGCAATAGTAACACCTGCAAGGAGCATAGCAACGGGGCCCATACAGCCCTTCAAAGAATCGAGTGCCGAAACACAGAAGGTAGGCAAATAATTTCCTAATCCTGATAACCCCACAACTATCCCTGCAAACAAAGCGATTGTGGGCGGGTTAAGTATTCGTTTCAGGGGACTTGCGTTATTTGCATTTCTTGGTGTCAAAACGCTAATTCCCCACGTGTAGATGAGAATGGTTAGAGGCAAACAAAAGAATTTATAGTATGCAAGTGCCTCTTCGCCAAATAAAGCGAGAATGATAGGGTCGCCTACGTATCCGCTGTTAGCAAAGGCAAGAGCGTAGTTATAAATACCTCGCTCCGAGGTTTTTTTCTTGACAAAGAATCTTGAAAGTATGATAGAAAGCGTTAGAGAAATTGTCAAGGAAATACAAGCCATAAATATGTTTATAGCGTGAGTGGTCAAGGATGCGAAGTTACAATATCGAATCATTGTCATAAAGTTGAGGGCGGGACAAAAAATCCAGGTCTCCATCTTCGCCATAGTTTTACTAGCGTTATCGGGAAGGGCCTTTGTTTTACTTATTATAAAGCCAAGGGCGATACAGAAAAAGAGTGTCGCCATCGGTGTCAGGGTTGATAAAAAGACTGTCATTTTCCACCTCTCGTAGTTATTTCCATAGAATTATACAACAAATATTAACGTTTTTCAAGTATTACAGCGAAAATATTACAACGAATAAGAAAACCCCCAAAGAAAATTTCTTTGGGGGTCTAAAGATAAATAACTATAGTGTATTTATTACTTCTTTATATGACGCAAGAGTTTTGAAATCTCAATTACGAATAGAGGTGTAATTGTCAGTCCCAATGCTATCAGATAGAGTTCTATAGAAAGAATTTCAAGTCCGAATGCAAATCTTAAAGGTGTGAACAAAACAAGTGCTACAAGAAGAGTTGATATAAGTGCTGCGCCGTTGAGTTTCTTGTTTGTGAAGGGCCCAATTTTAAACAAAGAATGTTCGGTTCTCATATTGAAGCTTTGCACAACCTGAGAAAGTGCGAGGATGATAAACGCCATTGTCTGACCACCTTCTAAGGTGCCTGTCATATTTTCACCAAGTTTAAAGCCGATAAGGGTCAGGGCTGCGAACATCATACCCTGTAATACTACTCGAATACCAAGTCCGTGAGCAAAAATACCTTCGTTTTTAGGTTTAGGCTTCTTGTCCATAATATCGCCTTCAACTGCTTCCATACCGAGAGCGATTGCGGGCATTGAGTCTGTAACGAGGTTTATCCATAAAAGTTGCATAGAAAGAAGAGGGGTTTTGTGCCACAAGAGCATTGCCATGAACACTGTGATTACTTCTCCGATATTTGTACCGAGTAAGAAGCCAACAACTTTTTTGATATTGTCGTAAATTCCTCTACCTTCACGCACTGCGTCAACGATAGTTGCGAAGTTGTCGTCTGTGAGGGTCATATCTGCAGCGCCCTTTGCAACGTCGGTACCTGTGATACCCATTGCACAACCGATGTCGGCTGCCTTAAGGGCGGGAGCATCGTTAACTCCGTCACCTGTCATTGAAACAACCTGACCTCGTCTTTGCCATGCTTTGACGATTCTGATTTTATTTTCTGGAGAAACTCGGGCGTATACTGAAATGTTTTCTACCTGCGCGTCAAGTTCTCTGTCGGTCATTGCATCAAGTTCTTTACCGGTAATTGCGCGGTCACCGTCGAGAAGAATACCAAGTTCTTTTGCAATAGCGGATGCGGTAACAACGTGGTCACCTGTAATCATAATGGGCTTGATACCTGCTCTTCTGCATATTGCAACCGCTTCTTTTGCCTCTGGTCTTGGCGGGTCAATCATACCAACAAGTCCCATAAAGGTTAATTCGTTTTCTACTTCTTCGGACGTGAGAGTTTCGGGGATTTCGTCAATTTCTTTGTAACCGATAGCAAGAACACGAAGGGCATCTTCGCTCATTGATTCGGTAAATTTCTTTGCCGACTCCAAGTCTCCTGCGATACAACGTGACGCCATCATATCGAAGGCACCTTTTACAATTACTATATTTTTACCGTTTATTTTATTTACGGTTGTCATAAGTTTTCTGTCTGAATCAAAAGGAATTTCAGCAAGTCTTGGATACTGATTATTGAGTTCGTCCTTAACCATTCCGTTTTTGTGAGCGGCCAAAACGATAGCGGTTTCGGTAGGGTCACCGATATGTTGTTCTTCACTTCCGTGGAAAACTACTGTTCCGTCACAACAAAGAGTTCCGTACATAAGAAGTTTTTTAATGGCTTCTGTGTTGTTGTTTGAAATGTTTTCGGTGTCAAGCGCACCGTCAACGTATGCTTTTGTAAGGGTCATTCTGTTTTGGGTAAGGGTTCCTGTTTTGTCTGAACAAATTACAGAAGCACCGCCCAACGTTTCAACGGCAGGAAGTTTGCGGATAAGCGCATTCTTCTTAACCATTCTTTGAACACCGATTGAAAGAACGATAGTAACAATTGCGGGTAATCCTTCAGGAATTGCCGATACTGCGAGAGATACGGCGGTCATAAAGATTTCAAGGACGGGGATACCGTTTGAAAGACCTACAACAAATATGATACCACAGGCAACAAGTGCCATAATACCGAGGTATTTACCAAGTTGCGCAAGTTTCTGCTGTAAGGGGGTCTGTCCTTCATCTTCGTTATCTAAGAGGTTTGCAATTTTACCCATTTCGGTATCCATACCTGTTGCGGTAACAACTGCGGTTGCAGTACCGTAGGTGATGCTACAGCCTGAATAAACCATATTTACACGGTCACCGATGGGGGCATCATCTTTTACGGTTGCAAGGTAATCTTTTTCAGAGGGGACTGATTCACCTGTAAGTGCTGCTTCTTCCGACTTCAATCCTGCACTGTGAATAAGTCTTGCATCTGCGGGAACGAAGTCTCCTGCTTCCAAGCGAATAATATCACCGGGAACAAGTTCTGCAGCATCAATGACCTTTTCTTCACCATCTCGAATAACTCTCGCGTGAGGTGCTGACATATTTTTCAGGGCATCAAGGGCTTTTTCTGCCTTGCCTTCTTGATATACGCCCATAACTGCATTTAACACAACGATGAGTACGATAAGACCGGGTTCAAACAGTTCTCCCCAGTTTTTCTCTGCGCAAATTACGACAAGAGAAACGATTGCGGCTGCAATAAGAATAAGAATCATTGCATCCTTGAACTGATCAAGAAAACGCTGTAACGTCGTTTTCTTTTTCTTTTCGTTTAACTTGTTGAGTCCGTATTTTGCTTTACGCTGTTCTACTTCGTTTTTCGTTAAACCTTGTTTTTCATCGGTGTTTAAGATTTCTAAAACCGATTCTTTTGCCTGTGAAAAAAACTGCAAATAAAAAACCACCTTTCAAAATTATAGTTTCCTTAAAGTTGCATATTATTAGTTACAAAACCTTTTAAGAGTAATAAAAAAAGACGAAACTTACCTGTTGTCAGATAAGTCTCGTCATTTAATGTGAAACCAGAAAATAATTCTTAACACAACAAATTTTCATGGTGTTGGCATCACCGCACGTGTGTGCTGACTACTCCCTTATTTGTTTTATTTTACCATATTAGAATTTGAATGTCAATAAAAATTTTCAGAAAGTTCAATGTAAATCATGTAACGAACCTAAAAATAAAAATCGGATTTCTTGACTCAGAGCTTCATATATGATAAAATATTATTACATCAGTTGCGAGGTGAAATGATATGATAAATTCCGAGTTACTTGAAATAATGCAAAAAATAACGTCGGCGACGGGACACTACGACTCCCCTTTTGGAAGAATAAGTGCTCAGTGGGAAAATATTAATGATATTTTTATTTATAAACTTCAAGTGCCGACAGACATTGAGTGTGAATTTGATTTTTCTGATATGCAGGTGCTCGAAAGCAACAAATACGGTAACACTTATTCATTTAGACTTAAATAATCATAAAAAAAACACAACAAATTTTTATAAAATTTGTTGTGTTTTTTATCTTTTGAGACGAGTTGAGAAAAAAGATGCCACCCTCAAAAAGTCAGTAAAATCAAGAGTTTTTAGTATTTTGGGGCTCTTTCAAGTGTTGACAATGTAGATGCACTCTGCTAATGCTATAACATTACTTGTCATTAGATGTCATTTGCTTTATTCTCTATACCATTCCCATGTATATTGCTTTAAATAATCGGCAAAAAAGCATGGACTTTCGATCCATTTACCATAGATTTTCGACTCGCCACACCGCCAATCGTGAGATCCCGAAATATAAGCATCATATAAACTGCTACAACCGAAAAAAGCATTTTCCCCAATTTTCTCAACACCGTCACCGAACCTTATAGTCGAAAGATTAGAGCAATATTGGAAAGCATATTGCGGTATTTCCTTTATTCGATCACCAATTGTCACCGACATTAGATTAAAGCATAACCCAAACGAACCCATTCTTTCAACGCAATCGCCTATAACGATGGAAGTTAAACTGTCGCAATGATGAAAATTCACTCTCGTTACGCTTAAGTTATTGTATACGCCAATAACAACATCGCCGCCGGCGAAATTTCTGCCGGGCGCAGCATAATAGCTTTTCCCATCTGAATTCAAGGCAAAATACAGTCCGGTAGTACTCTGGGGCAAACCACATACTTGGCAGGCACTGTTTGCCATGCTATGCTTTTCGGGAATATCCTGATATCCGCTTGAAATCATTTCACCGCAAACTTCACAGCTTACAGAAACAAAGCAACTGCCTTCATCACCGCAAAACGATCCGCTCGGCATTTCAACATTGTTTTTCAATGCTGTATGTGTCATTGACTTTTCAATTTTTTCGCTTTCAAGCACTATTTTGCACACGGTACATTCCTTGTGCTTTTCTCCTTCTGATTTGCAGGTTGCTTCGACATCAATAATCCAATTTGACGATGAATGATCTTCGGTTTTAGGTACAACCGTCTGTGCTACAAGAATCTTATTACATACAGAACAGTGACTACCCTCAGTAAGACCTGTGCTCTTGCAGGTCGCGGGAATTGCCGCATCGGTAACAGGGGTATGGTCTTCGGTTTTAGGCACACCCGTCTGTGCTACAAGAACCTTATTACATACAGAGCAATGGCTGCCTTCGGTCAATCCCGTATTCTTGCAGGTCGCGGGAATTGCCGCATCGGTAACAGGGGTATGGTCTTCAGTTTTCGGAACAACCGTCTGTGCTACGAGAACTTTGTTACATGCAGAACAGTGACTACCCTCAGTAAGACCTGTGCTCTTGCAGGTCGCGGGAATTGCCGCATCGGTAACAACGGTATGCGTTTTACTTTTGGAAATAGACTCTTCCTCAACCTCTTCACAAATATTGCATGATCTGGCGCGTTTACCTACTTCTTTGCAAGAGGCTTCTTTGACGATATTCCATTCACCAAAGGAGTGCTGACAAACGATAGGATCGTCAGATGTATTGCCATTGTCGTTTGTTTCAGCGGTTGTTTGTTGGTTGCTATTAATTGGTGGTTTAT
>SVPA01000011.1 GCA_015066085.1 Oscillospiraceae bacterium | reverse complement strand
TTTTTCTGCGGTGGCCGGAAATCAATTCATACCGACCATCAGCTTTGCTGCGCACAATTATGGGATTAAGCAGGCCGTTAGCTTCAATGCTGGCGGCCAGTTCTGTCATGTCCTCATCATCGAAGACATGATACGGATGATTTGGGAAACTATCTATTAAATGCACCTTAATATCGGTTTCTCCTGCTCTGATAACTTCTCTGTTAATCTTTTTTTCCATTTTTAGCTCCTTTCGGGGCTTTCCGGTAAAGAAAAAGCCGGATCCCCATTACAAATCAAATTTTTGTAAAGAAAATCTCGGTTTTCAGAGCATTTAATATTTAAGTTGCCAGTCCAAGCTTTTTAGGTTCAAAAAAAGACTTTAATCCGTGCCTTTTTTTCTCTTCCTAAAAATTGTCCCAAAAAGCACTGAAAACCCTTGAAAAATCAAGGGTTTTCAGGCTTCGTGCCACTAAGCACGAATTTTGTGGAGGCACCACCCGGATTTGAACCGGGGCATAAAGGTTTTGCAGACCTCTGCCTTACCACTTGGCTATGGTGCCTTATTGAGTTAATTAAAGGACGCTTAAGGAGTTTTAAGCGTCCTTTTGGAGCGGATTACGAGGCTCGAACTCGCTACCTCCACCTTGGCAAGGTGGCGCTCTACCAGATGAGCTAAATCCGCAAAAATGGTGCCTCCGATCGGAATCGAACCAATGACACGAGGATTTTCAGTCCTCTGCTCTACCAACTGAGCTACAGAGGCAAAATGGCGACCTGGATGGGGCTCGAACCCACGACCTCTAGCGTGACAGGCTAGCGTTCTAACCAACTGAACTACCAGGCCAAAATGGTGGGGACAACAGGGCTCGAACCTGTGACCCTCTGCTTGTAAGGCAGATGCTCTTCCAGCTGAGCTATACCCCCATTTTTGCTCGCATCATTCGTCATGATTTCCAGCGGCAGATATTATATTACCACAAGCGGTATTGTTTGTCAACAACTTTTTTATAAAATTTTTAACTTTTTTTAGATTAGTTTTTTTATCTCTTCGGGAGTGAATTTATAGACTTTATCACAGAAATGACAATCGACTTCAACAACCGGCAAATCGTTTGCCATTGAGGTCAGTTCTTCCTTGCCAAGACTTATAAGAGCCTTTGCCACTCTATCCTTGTTACAATTACATTTATATTCTATATCCTGGGTATAAAGAACCTCAACTTCAAAATCTTCAAGGGCGGCTCTGACAATATCTTCAGGGGTCATTCCGTCGCTAAGCATAGCGGTGACCGAACGAAGACCTGCTATACTTTTTTCAAGTTTATCTATTGTAGCGTCACTTGCAGCGGGAAGAAGTTGAATAATATAGCCACCCGCAGCCTTTACGCTTAAATCAGGATTTACAAGCACACCAAGGGCACATACGGTAGGTATCTGCTCACTAAGGGCGTAATAAGAAGCGATATCCTCGGCGATTTCGCCCGAAACAAGCGGAACGGAGCCCGAAAAAGGCTCTTTAAGGCCTAAATCTTTAAGAACATATAAAAGTCCGTTTTTGCCAACAGCACCGCCAACATCGAGTTTTCCTTTTTCGTTTAGGGGGAGTTCTACAACAGGATTTTGAACATATCCGCGAACATCTCCGTTAAAGTCGGAAACAACAATTAAAGAGCCCGTAGGACCGTCGCCGTTTACTCTAAGGGTCAAAGAATTATCTTTACCTTTAAGCATATTACCCATCATAGAACCTGCCGTCAGGAGTCTGCCCAAAGCGGCAGTAACAACGGCGGAGGTATGATGAATTTCTTCGGCACGATTGACTATATCGGTAGTATCAACGGCGGTAGCCATTACCTCTCCGTCGGAAGTTATACAACGAATTAATTTTCCCATAGTAATATCAGTTTACCTTTCTTGCTATATAAACATTGCGCTGTGATTTACTGCCAGGTGCATCGGTGGTGTTTTCCCCGTAGACCGCTTCAAGTTTTAAACCCACTTCGGTAAGGGCTTGTTCTATTTCCTGCTCGGTATAGGCTCTTTCACAAAACTGCTCTCTAACGGTTTCCTTTTTGAAAAGACCGCATTTATAAGTGAAATCCAGGGTTATTTCAACCGTTACGCCGTCATCAAGCAGACGGTTAGACCAAAGGCACTCCACACCTTTTTTCTTCATTCTGTACGAACTGTTACCTAAAATATTTTTATGTTTATAAGGAGTGTTCATATCAAAAACAAAAAGTCTTCCCTCTTCTAAAAACAGAGAGATTTTAGAAAGCGTCTTTTTAAGGTCGGTATAATCTACAATATGATTAAGGCTGTCAAGACAGCAAACAGCACCGTCTACCGTTCCGTAAAGGTCAAGTTCGGTGCCGTTTTGACAAAGATACATAACAGGTTTTTCAAGGGCACTGTTTTTCATTTGTGCCTGGCTTAACATTCCCTCTGACACATCGACACCGATTACATCAATTCCCATTTTTGCAAACTGTCCCGAAAAGTTTCCGGTTCCGCAGGCAAAATCAAGCAAAAGGGTTGGCTTTTTGTCGAAATCAGCGAAAATATCCATAAGATACTCTGCCCTCTTCTTATAATCGACATTGTAGGTAAAAAGGTCGTAAAAGGGCGAGAAATTATTATAATTGCTCATTTAATTTTCCAAGTAGTTTTTTGAAATATTCACGGTCGGTTTCCATTGCCCGTTTAACTCGGCTTACGGTTGCACTTGAGGCACCCGTCTGCTCGACTATATCGCTATATACCCTATTTTCGCTTAACAGTTTTGCAACATAGAGGCGTTGAGCAATAAGTTGGGTTTCCTTTTCGGTGCAAAGGAATTTGAAAAAGTTTTTTGCCTCCGCCTTTGTTTCAAGGGCAGCCGCAGCGGCAAAAAAGTATTCTTCCGATAGGTCTCGTTTTTTGTCCATTTATAAGGCTCCTTTGCTTTATATCTGTCCTGCGATACTCTTAAAATAATCGAGGGTTTCGTTTAACTGGGCGTCGATTAGTTCACGCTTGGTTTCTTCTGAAGAGTCACACTGGGTTATGGTATATATTTCGTTTTTGGCTATCTCCCCTTTTCCCATAATGAGATTAAGGAGTTCTTTTTTATTGTCAGACGCCGAAACTATACCCGAATATTTAATTGATTCCTGAACAATTTTTCCGATTGCAACCGAGCCGTATTCCATTACCGTATCAGCAAGGATTACCTTTTCTTTAGGCTCACAGGCAACAGGAGCCTCTGCTTTGGGTTCGGGCTTAGAAGTTTGTATTGGCTCACTAACTTCTTTTTCTTCCTTTTTTGCTTTGTTAGTTTGCGCGAGTTGTTCGGTTAAGGTTTTAACTAAAGTTTTAAGTTCGCCGTTTTCCCGCTTGGCAAGTTCAAGTTCACGCTGCAGAGTATTATGGGACTCAACAAGTTCACTCATTTTGGCGATTAGTTTCTTCTTATTCACCGATTTCTTCCTCCGTTTTTTCGGATATAAAATTTATGCTCTCGGCCATATAATCTTTAGTTTCAACGGGTAAATTCTTCTTTTCAAGTTTCATTCTTACCGTTTCGTTAACTATATAGTAAATTATAGCAAAAAGCGGTACGCCGATTATCATTCCGATTACACCGAAAAGACCGCCACAAACAACGATTGCGAAGATAACCCAGAAGGGAGAAAGTCCCGTTGAGTCACCGAGAATTTTGGGGCCTAAAATGTTTCCGTCGAACTGCTGAAGCAAGATTATGAAAATAGTGAAATAAAGACCTTGCCAAGGGTTTGTAAGTGCTATAAGCACTATACAAGGAATTGCACCGATATAAGGGCCAAAGAAAGGAATTACATTGGTTACACCGATAATTACAGAAACTAAAACGGGGTAAGGCATTTTAAGAATTAAAACGCCGATATAACAAAGAATTCCGATAATAATTGAATCAACAATTTTACCGTTTATAAATCCGCTGAAAATATGATTGCTTTTTCTGGCAACTACCATAACACTGTCGGCAGTTTGCTTTTTAACAAAAGCGTAGACAATTTTCTTTGCCTGGGCACAAAAGGACTCTTTTCGGAAAAGAAGATAAGCGGCAACAATTATTCCGATTATTAAGTCCCAGATAAACGAGGCTGTTTTAATAACACCCGAGGCAACCTGACTTGCATAGGAAGCAAGGAACGAAACAAGGTCTTTTTCAACAAAGTTCTTTTCCCAATCAAGAAAAGCCGTCATTGCCGAGGCTAAAATATCGTTTTGGCTGAAGAATTTTTCAATATTAGCGATTGTGGATTCTATTTGAGAAGGGAGGGTGTCAACTATGTTGGCAACGCTTGTTATAAGTTCGGGTACAATTAAATAAACTAAAGCGGAGATTGCCGCAATAAATACGGCTATTGAAACCAAAACGGCAATAAAACGAGCAATTTTAGCACCGCGTTTTTTAAACTTGCAAACATTAACGAAAAATTTGACAAGATATTTGTCTGAAAATTTCATTAACGGGTTGATAAGATAGGCTACAACAAAGCCCAGAATAATAGGCTGTAAAACGTCAAAGAGGGTCCCGAAGGCATTTCTGACATCATCTATTTTATAAAGAAAAAAGAAAACCAAAACTACGCCGGCAAGAACGATAAATGACATAAGACCTACACGGGCATATCTGTCCCTGGGCTTTTTGTCTTTTTCTATTTCATTAGGTTTCATTGTACTTTTCCTTTCTTTTAAGTTACTGTTGATTGCCTAAAAAATCTACTGCGGCTTTAACCACAGGGTCTTGTTCTGTTGGGGTAATATACCTATACAAAAGTTCCTCTTCGGTGGGGGTTACCTTTATGTCGGGCTCAATCCCCTTTTCATTAAAGGAAATTTTGCTTTTTGGGAAGAATTCGGCAACCGTAAAGACCGCTTGAGAACCGTCTTTAAGGGTATAGGTATTTTGCATTACGCCTTTTCCGAAGGTTTTTTCGCCTACAGAGATGCCTTTGCCGAAATCTTTAATATTTGCGGTAAAAAGTTCTGAAGCACTGGCTGTAGCCGAGTTTGTAAGCACTGCCATTGGAACATCTATTTCGTTTTCATCAGAACGGGCGATTGTTTCTTCGCTTTTGTCCTTATATTTTACGGTCATAATTACCCCTTCAGGACAAAGATAGTCTAACATTTGGGTAACCGAATTAACCGTTCCGCCGCCATTTGAACGAAGGTCAAAAATCAGGGCTTTTGCCCCTTTTTCAAGAAGGTCGTCGACCGTATTTTTAAACTGAGGCACTGTAGCGTCATTAAACGAGGTTATTTCAACATAACCTATATCCGAAGATATCATTTTTCCAAAGACTGATTGGGCAACGAACTCGGAATATTCTACGGTTAGATTAAAGGTTTTATCTTTACGAAGCAGGGTTAAATCTACAGTTTCTCCAATTTCACGCACGATATTGGTAAGAGCCTGATTATAACCGATTTCCGTAACTGAAACCGAATCGATAGCACAAATCTGGTCACCCGCTAAAATACCCGCTTTAGCGGCAGGGCCGTCGTTATATACATTTACCACATAAATATTTTTGGTGTCGGGATGGAGAACTACCGTCATTCCGATTCCCTGACCGAGTCCAGCAAGAGAATTGCTTCGGTCGGCCGCTTCATTAGCCGAATAATAGGCGGCATATTTATCACCAAGACCGTCCATATAACCCGACATAATCGAGTCGAGCAAATCGGAGTTGTTTACTTGGCCGTAAAAATATTTATTAACCAGAGAGTCGAGTTCCAAAAGTTTGGAGTTTTTATTAAAGGAAAGAAAGGCAAAATAGAAAAGCGTAGAACTCAGTAAAACACTTATAACCGCAGTTAAAACTACGGCTAGAAAGAGTTTTTGTTTTTTAGGTTTTGGCTCTAAAGTTTCTAAAATTATTTCCTTATCTTCCATATTTTTCCTTAAAAGTATTTTAAACAAGGGGCCAAAAGCCCCTTGTTGTTAATAGTTCATCAATAAAAATCCATTGGGTTTTGGGGAACACCGTCTTTACGAAGTTCAAAGTGGAGATGATATCCGGTTGAGCGTCCGGTTGTTCCTACGCGTCCAACTTTTGTTCCTTTTGTTACATATTGACCGCTTTTTACAGAGATGCTTCCCGGGGCAAGGTGGGCATAAACCGTACGGTAAGGAACTCCCTTGTACTTGCCGTGTTCTATTTTAAGGTAGTTTCCGTAGCCACCGCCACAAGCGTATCCACTGCTATTAGTACAACTGTATACACTTCCGTTTTTATACTTTCCGTAATTGTGGGTACAAGCACTATAATAAACCGTTACAGTTCCCGACGCAGCGGCAACAACCTTTGCGTTGGCAATTCCGGCTTGGGCAATATCAATTCCTGCGTGGAGTCGGTTCCAACGTTCGCCGTAGTCAGAAGTGCGGTTGGTGAAACCGGGTACGGGCCAGGTGAAAGTTCCGTTGAAAACAGCAGAACTTCCGCCGGGGTTGCTGAGTTCAGCCATTACACTATTCCACTGGTCGAGTTCGTTTTGGATTTGAGCATTATCTCTGTTTTCACTTGCGATATCAGAGTTAAGGCCGCGAATAATCTTATTTACTTCGGCAACCTCTTTATCAAGAGCATCTTGCTTTTTATCGAGCGTTGCCTTGATTTCCTTTTGTTCTTCAATAAGTTTTCGGTTTTCGGCAATCTTTTCTTCAATTTTTTCTATGACTTTAACGATACCGTCGACCATTCTCTTATCTCGTCTTGAAATATTAAGAGAAACTTGGGAAAGAGCGATAAAATCGGCAAAATCTTCGGCACCAAGCAGAACTTCAATTCCGCTGATGGTACTGCCCGACATATAAAGGGTTCTGATTCTCTTTTTATATTCCTGAACCTGACCGCTCATTTTCTCCCGCTGTTTTGCGATTTCCTTATCGTTAGCGGAGATAGAGGCGTTGGTCTGGGAAATTTTTTCATTGCAGATATCTATTTGTTGCTGAAGAATTGCAATATTTTTATCGAGTTCTGCTTTTATTTTATTTTGGCTAGCCTTGTCTTTTTGCAGTTTTTTAATATTGTTGGCAATTTGCTGTGACTGCTGCTCTAATCTATCTATTTCTTTTTGCACCTCGTCTTTAGTGTAGGCGTAAACCGAAATATTAGAGCAGGTAAAAAGCATTATTCCGCATAAAAGAATTGAAATAACCTTTTTGAGTTTCAAAATATTTTCCTCCGTTTAGTTTGTTTGCCGCTAGATTGCTGTAAACTCGCTTCCCTCTTTTTTGAGGTATTTTCTTATCATAATTACACTTCCGACAACTCCCGAAAGGACACCTATTATGGCGAAAACACCGAGTATAAGCGGGAATACCGAAAGGAAACTGATTGCTTCCATATTACCGAGAGCAGAGCAAATTGCTTCAATTGCTACGCGGTAGCAGAAATAGAGAATACCCATAGAAATTACTGCCGAAACAAGACCAATCATTACGCCTTCGATAATAAAGGGCAGTCGAATGAAAGAATTGGTTGCACCGACCGCTTTCATAATTGAAATTTCAAGTTTACGGCTATACATAGTAACGCGGATAGTATTAGAAACGATTACAAGAGAAATTATAAGAAGAATTGCAATTATCCAAACACCCGCAATTGTAACTCCGTTTTTGATTGCGTTGATTTTGTTTGCTATGTCAGCGTGGGACTGAGTTGCGTCAACACCCTTGACCGATTCAATAGTTTTAAGGGTTTCGCTGAAGACAGACATATCCTCAAGGGTAACTATCGCACCGCAGGAGATGGGGTTTCCGTACTCGTCGTCAAAATCAAAGTATTCTGCCGAGCCTTCGGGAAGTTGTCCGCTCTCCTTAACTTCTTTAAGAGCGTCTTCTGCCGAAACATACTCAACATTTGCGACATTGTCAATTTTGGCAAGGCGGTCGCAAAGAGCCTTTGCTTCTTCCTCGTTATGAATAAGGTAGGCATCTTCGGGGATAGCGTCAAAATCAATTTTATTATCCTCATTTGAGGAGGTTGACTGACTGTTTTCAGGGTTGTATTTTTCCGAAGCGTTACCGTAAATTACCGAGGTTTTATCGTTAAAGAAAACTCGGATAACATTTTGCTTTTCAAGGTTCCCGATTGCAACATTAAGGTTGAGTGAAACCAGAATTGCAAGACCGATAAGCACCATACAGGCGACAAGAACGCCCACCGAGGCGACCGTCATAAGACGGTTTGCCCACATATTTTTAACGCCTTCTTTAGAAAGGTAAGAAACACTTCTCAGTTTCATATGTTTCCACCTCCTGCGGCATTATCGGCAACGATACGACCCTCTTCAAGCATTATTACGCGGTGTTGAAAGTCGCGAACAAGGTTGTGGTCGTGGGTTACCATAAGCACGGTTGTGCCCTGCTTATTGATTTCGGTTAGTTTTGCAACTATATCGTAGGACAGATTGGGGTCAACATTTCCCGTAGGCTCGTCCGCAATTATCAGACTTGGGCGGTTTACGAGTGCTCTTGCAAGGCCGACTCTCTGCTGTTCTCCTCCGGAGAGTTGGTTAGGCATTGAACGGGCTTTCTTTCCAAGACCGACCATACTAAGAACCGCCGAAACATCTTTACGGATTTGACGGCGGTCGGCGCCGATTACGTGCATTGCGAAAGCGACATTATCAAAGACCGACATAGTGGGAATAAGGCGGAAGTCCTGAAAAACAATTCCCATTGTTCTGCGAAGATGGGGCACCTGACGGTTTTTAATTTTCATAAGGTCGTAGCCGTTTACTATAAGGCTTCCTGTGTTGGCTTTTTCTTCCCTTACAATAAGTTTCATAAAGGTAGATTTACCAGCACCCGAAGCACCTACGACAAAGACAAACTCGCCCGGGTTTATTCTTATATTAACATCGTTAAGGGCGTGGGTTCCGGTTTTATAGGTTTTTGAAACGCCCTTAAACTCAATTATTGGTTTTACGGGTGACGCTGATTCGACGGAGTTAATTTTCGGTCATCCTTTCTTTAATTTTAAGTTGAATTTTAGTATTTAACGGGGTTTGCCTGAAGATATTTATTGACCATAAGGGCAATTTTGAAGATAATTGCGTGGTCAAACTCACGAAGGTCAAGACCTGTTATACGCTTAATTCTTTCAAGACGGTAAACTAAAGTGTTTCTGTGAACAAAAAGTTTACGAGAGGTTTCTGACACATTAAGATTGTTTTCAAAGAATTTTTGAATAGTGAAAAGTGTTTCTTGGTCAAGACTCTGGATTGAACCACGCTTGAAGACCTCGCGGAGAAAACTTTCACAAAGGGTTGTAGGAAGTTGATAGATTAGACGGGCGATACCGAGATTACCGTAACTTACAATAGTCTTTTCGGTGTCGAACACCTTTCCTACCTCAAGAGAAGCCTGGGCCTCTTTAAAAGACTTAGCAAGGTCTTTGATGCTTTCAACCGAAGAACCTATTCCGATTGAAACGGCGGTATAAAACTCGCCCGAAAGAGTGTCGGCAATCGAGAGAGCCAGTTTTTCAACATCTTTAAGTTCAATATCACGGGAAAGTTCTTTAACAAGAACAATATCGGTTTCGTTAACGCTTATAACAAAATCTTTAGATTTGTCGGGGAAGAGGTTTTGAACAACATCATAAATAACGATATCGGAAGGTTCATTAGCACGGATAAGAAGCACTGTGCGAGAAACGTCGGTATTAAAGTGAAGTTCACGCGACTTTAAGTAAATATCGCCCGGCAAAATATTATCAAGAATTACATTCTTAATAAAGTTGCTTCGGTCGTATTTCTCATCATAATAATATTTAATATTAGAAAAAGCGATAGAAAGCACCGTGCAATATTTTTCTGCCATTGGGTCAACTCCGCTGACGAAAGTAAAATACTCTCCGAGTTGAGCCGAGCCGATTGCTTTGTATGTACTGCCGCCCGAGATAAAGGTTTCGGACGCCGAAGCATTAACAAAGTCAATTGACACAGTTTCCCCTATTTTTCCAAGTTCGCTACAAGCAATAACAGTTCCCTTGTCGTCAATGACACCGATTGTTCTGTCGATTGCATCTTTCATTTGATGAATTACACTCTGAAATAAACGGTTTGCCATTAATTATTCGTCCTCTCTTTTAGGAATAATTTCGCTAAACAAATTTATACAGATATATTGTACAATATAATAGATTTTTTTGCAAGAGATTTATATAAAAAAGTTACAAAAAATTAACAGAAAATTTTGGCAGCAAAAATGAGCAGCAATAAGAAAACCGCCGACAAAAGTCGGCGGTTTAAGGTTAGTATTAGTTGCAGATTGTCTTTTCGGTTTCTTTATCGAAAAGGTGAATCTTTCCGGGTTCAAGAGTAATCTTGATTCTGTCACCGGGTTTTGCAGTGTTAGTGGGGCTAACACGAGCGTTGATAGTCTGCTCTTCGCAGTTCATATAGAGGTAGGTTTCAGCACCCATAAGTTCGGTAACTTCAACGTTTGCCTCAACAATTCCTTCGGGGAACTGTGCGATAAGGTCTTCTTCGTTGTGAACATCTTCGGGACGGATACCCATAATAACTTCTTTACCTACATATCCATCAAGAACGCCGTCCTTGTTTTTGGAAGCAGGAAGTTTAACCTTGTATTTAATTCCTGCACGGGTCTTGGTGTCTTCGGTTCCGAACTCTACAAAGAAGTCGCTGCCTTCTTTAAGAAGTTTAGACTCGATAAAGTTCATCTGGGGAGAACCGATAAATCCTGCAACGAAGAGGTTGCCGGGATAGAGGTAAAGGTTTTGAGGAGTATCAACCTGCTGAATGAAGCCGTCCTTCATAACAACGATTCTGGTACCCATTGTCATAGCCTCGGTCTGGTCGTGAGTAACGTAGATAAAGGTAGTTCCGAGTTTTAAGTGAAGTTTAGAAATTTCGGTACGCATCTGGGCACGGAGTTTAGCGTCGAGGTTGGAAAGAGGTTCGTCAAGAAGGAATACCTTAGGCTCACGAACGATTGCACGACCGAGAGCAACACGCTGACGCTGACCACCCGAGAGAGCCTTGGGCTTTCTCTCTAAAAGGTGAGAGATGTCGAGAATGCGAGCAGCCTCTTCAACACGTCTTTTAATTTCATCCTTCGGGGTTTTACGAAGTTTAAGGCCGAAAGCCATATTATCAAAAACGGTCATGTGGGGATAAAGAGCGTAGTTCTGGAAAACCATTGCAATATCGCGGTCTTTCGGAGCAACATCGTTAACTACGCGGTCGCCGATAAGAATTTCACCTTCGGAAATTTCTTCAAGTCCTGCAACCATTCGAAGAGTGGTTGACTTACCGCAACCTGAAGGACCAACAAGAATAATAAATTCCTTGTCTTTGATTTCAAGATTGAAATCAGAAACAGCCACTACACCGCCAGGGTATTTTTTGTAAACATTTCGTAGTGATAAACTTGCCATATATTTTGCCTCCTAGAAAATCGTGAAACAGGGTGCAATACACCCGTTTTCGCAATAATATTATACCAAATGTGTCGAGAAAATACTATAACTTTAATTTACAAATATCTGTTCACACACTTGTTTATTTTGCACAATATTTAGAAGAAAACCTAACTTTTTTCCCAGATTAACCGCAATTCTTGGTCTTCAAGTTCCCTTGCCTCCCCAAAAGAAAGGGATTTATCGAGGGTCAGTTTTCCGATACTTTCGCGGTGGAGTTTGTTAACTCCAAGCCCTACGGTACCGAACATTCTTTTTATTTGATGGTACTTGCCTTCGGTCACCGTTACATAGGCAGAGTGTTTCCCCGACGGTTCAAGTATTGCGCTTTTGCAGACCTCGCCGCTGACAAGGGTTACACCCTCTTTAAAAATGTCAACAAACTCGGGTTTTACCTCTCCGTCAAGTTCGGCAAAGTAGCGCTTTTCTGTATGGGTCTTCGGGGAAGTAACCTTGTGGGCAAAATCTCCGTCATCGGTAATGATAAGAAGTCCCGTTGTATTTTTATCAAGTCTTCCTACGGGAAACAGGCCCTCTCTTTTAAGGTTTTCAGGCAGAATGTCGACAACCGTTTTAACCCTTTTATCTGTCGACGCCGACAAAATTCCCTCGGGCTTGTTCATAAGAATGTATATATGTTCTTTATAGTTTGCCTTGACTTCGCCGACATATACCCGAGCCGAAGCATCTATTTTAGCGTCACCCTTGGTGATTTTTACGCCGTCTGCCGTAACGGTGCCGGAACGAAGGAGTATTTTAGCCTCTGTTCTTGAAATTCCAAGGGCAACAGACAGGTATTTATCTATTCTTATCTGTGCCATTATTTGCTTAAAAGAATGCAAACGGCGTGGGAAGAAATACCCTCTTCTCTTCCTGTAAATCCGAGTTTTTCTTCGGTAGTCGCTTTCACATTCACAAGGTCGACGGGGATTTGGCAAATATCCGCTATGCAGTTTCTCATCTGTTCAATATAGGGAGCAAGTTTTGGTTTTTGAGCAATAACGGTAGCGTCAATATTACCTACTTTATAGCCCTTCTCCCCTATCAGTTGAGCCGTTCTTTTAAGAAGAATCTTGCTGTCAATATTTTTAAAAGAATTATCGCTGTCGGGAAAATGCTTTCCTATGTCGCCCAAAGCGGCGGCACCAAGCAGAGCATCACATATAGCGTGAAGAAGCACGTCAGCATCAGAATGGCCGAGAAGCCCCTTTGTGTGAGGAATTTCTATACCGCCCAAAAAGAGTTTGCGGTCGTCGCAAAAGCGATGAACATCATATCCGTGGCCTATTCTCATGCCTCCCACTCCTTTCTGATAAACGCCTCGGCAACTGCGAGGTCTTCGGGGGTTGTAATTTTAATATTAGTATAATCTCCTTCGACTATAAGGGTTTGTTTTCCAACAGACTCCATAACCGAAGTATCGTCGGTAAAACTTGACAGGTCAGAATTTTCGGCAACCGATAAAAACACACCGACATTTACTCCCTGAGGCGTTTGAACGGCAACGAGATTTGTTCTGTCGGGAGTGTTTACCGCAATACTGTCCGAATTTATCTGCTTTATGGTATCTTTAAGTTTTACCGCACAGGTAACGCTGTCGCTATCCGTCAGAGCGTTTGAAACAGCAGTAATTATTTTATCTGACACTAAAGGTCTTGCGCCGTCATGAATTAGCACTTTTTCGGCAGAATCCTTATAAAGAATAAGGCCGTTTTTTACCGACTCTTCACGGCAAGAACCGCCGACAACAACATTCTTTAGTTTGCTTATTGCGAAACTTTTTGCCAGTTTTTCTATGTCAGCAATTTTTTCTTCACGGGTTACAACGGTTATTTCACTAATCTTCGCGCAGTTTTCAAAGGCACGAAGAGTTCGGGCTAAAACGGGTATTCCTCCAAGCAGAGAAAACTGTTTGTCGGTTCCGCACATTCTGGACGAACTTCCTGCGGCAACGATTACGGCAGGATAGCCCGCATTATTATTTTCAACCGTTTGAAATTTAAGAGAGAACTCTGTTTTTGGCATTGCGTTTTTCCTTTATGTTATTATAAATTTTGAAATAAACAAAGCAAAATACTATTGCTACAATAGCGCCAATCGACCAACCTGCAATAACATCAGATATGTAATGAACCCCGAGATAAATACGGGAAATACCAATCAAAACAGGAAGCGCTATAAGAACTGCTTTTAAAATTACACGCCATTTGGGAGCAGTTACCACTAAAAGCAGACAAATTAGAAGGGCAATATAAAAAGCCATATTATTCTGCGAGTGGCCGCTTGGGAAACTTGTTTCAGAAACTTCTAAAGTTTTAAAATCGGGACGGGGGCGGTCGGTCAAGGCTTTAGCCAGAACATTTACTATTCTTGAGATAAGAGCAACAAGACCCGCGGGAAGCCCGACAGTAAAAAATTGTTTAGTAAATATACTGACTACCAAAACGACCGCAACAACCGAAATTAAGCCCAAAGTTCCGCCAAGTTCGGTCAAAGGAATAAAGAAATAGTCGGCAGCGGGACGAAGATTACTAAGAAGGTCAAAAACCGCTTTTTCAAAGGGATAGATTATTCCGTCATTTACGGCTACAAAAAGCCCGAAAAGGAAAGGGATTAAAAGCAGTGAGCAAGAAATTATAGTTTTTTTCATTGTTTTTCCTCTTAAAAAATTGCCGCACCTTAAAAAAGGGCGGCAATAATTTTAATTATTCTGCGTCTTTGTCGCAGTCGCAGTCACAGTCGAATTCAAACTCAAGACGAGTATTGCAATTCGGGCAAACCATTTCTTCCTCTTCAAGCATAGCCTCGTCAAGATAGATTATATCGTGACAGTTAGGGCATTCAACCTCGTAAACATCTTCGTCAGAGTAGTCGTCATCGTCAAAGTCTTCATCATCGTCATAGTAGAAGTCTTCTTCAAGCAGAGAAAGATCTTCATCTACCGCATCGAGTTGCTCGCCAATTTCAGCACAAGCCTCATCTATAGCGTCGATTTCGTCAACCATATCATCAAGAAGGTCGATAATAGAAAGAAGAATTTTTCCTTCTTTGCTTGTATCATCAAGTTTAAGTCCCTCAGCAAGACCTTTGATATAAGAAATTTTTTCGGAAATGGTCATAAATTTTCTCCTTAAAAGTAAGTAATAGTTATTTTATGCAACTAACCCGCCGTTATGCGCGTTCCATATATTCGCCGGTACGGGTATCAATACGGAGAAGGTCGCCCTCGTTGATGAAAAGAGGCACGCGGATTTCAGCACCTGTTTCAAGGGTTGCAGGTTTTGTAGCATTGGTTGCGGTGTTTCCGGCAAAACCGGGGTCGGTCTGGGTAACAACGAGTTCAACAAAGGTAGGAGGCTCTACGCCGAAAACCTTACCCTTGTAAGAAAGAATTTTACAGGTCATATTCTCCTTAACGAACTTAAAGGCTTCGCCAAGGTCGTCTTTGTTAACGGGAACCATTTCATAAGATTCAGGGTCCATAAAGTAGTAAAGACCGCCGTCTTCATAAGAAAACTCCATATCTTTTCTTTCAACGAAAGCAGTCGGGAATTTATCGTTAGGGTTGAAAGTGCGTTCTACAACAGAACCGGCAATGACATTACGGATTTTAGCGCGAACAAACGCAGCGCCTTTTCCGGGTTTTACGTGCTGAAACTCAATAATCTGATAGACGTTTCCGTCCATTTCAAAAGTTACGCCGTTTCTGAAATCTCCTGCAGTTACCATATTTATTTTCCTCCAAAAAGAACTTTTTAACAAATAAGTTTAAAAAATAAACCTCTTTATAGAATTATAAGTTGTTTAGGCGCTTTTGTCAAGTTTTTACAGCCGTTCTTTCTGACATAAAGCATATCTTCTATTCGGACACCGAATTTTTCGGGGATATAGATTCCGGGTTCGTCGGTTACAATCTGTCCCTCGCGGAGTTTTTCGTTCTTCGCAAGGGGTGAGAGCGTGGGCTTTTCGTGTATTGCAAGTCCGACACCGTGACCGGTACCGTGACCAAAATTATTTCCAAAACCGGCGGCGGTAATTATATCTCTTGCGGCGGCGTCTGCATCTTTGCAAATCAGACCCGCTTTGACTGTTTTTATTACATTTTCTTGAGCCTTTAAAACCGTTTCGTAAACTTTTTTCATTTCGTCACTTGCAAAACCTACCGCAACGGTTCTGGTCATATCGCTTTTATAACCGTTTACGGTAGCGCCGAAATCCATAGTTACAAAATCGCCGATTTCAACTTTTTTATCGGTTGGGACCCCGTGTGGCATAGAGGTATTAGCACCCGATACGGCTATAGTTTCAAAAGCCGGTTTTTCCGAGCCCAAAACAGCCATTTTGTAGTCAATAAAAGCGGCAATTTCTTTTTCAGTAATTCCTACTTTTATAAACCCCAAAACCTCTTCAAAGGCTTTTTCGGCAATTCTTTGGGCGCAGACAATACTTTCAACCTCTTCTTTTCGTTTTACCGAGCGAAGATTTAAAAGACGCTTTGAAAGAGGGGCAGACGGGGCCACCTTTGCGCTAAGGCTCTTTTTAAAAAGACTATATAGCGAAAAAGAGATTTCGTCTTCTAAAAGCAGTTTTTTAACCTGCTGTTTTTGAAGTTCCTCTTCAAGTTGGGCAAGAAAATTGACACACAAAACCGTTTGAGTGTTTACCGCTTTTTTACTTGCCGCTTCGAAATAACGGCTGTCAACAAAAAGTTTATTGCCGTTTTTTGTCATAAGCAAATAGCCGAAAGAAGACCCAAAGCCCGTAAGATACCTGCGGTTTTCGAGAGTATGAATAAGCACCGCAGTTGTATCGGTTACATAACGAACTGAATTTACCATTAAATAATTTCCTCAAGGGCTTTTACGGCAAGAATATAACTGTTTTTGCCAAAGCCCGAAATAACGCCTTTGCAAACGGCAGATATTACCGAAACGTGACGAAACTCTTCACGAGAGTGAACATTTGACATATGCACCTCAATAAAGGGTTTGTTAACCGAAGAGATTGCATCACGGATTGCATAACTGTAATGAGTATAGGCTCCTGCATTAAGGATACAACCGTCATAATCGTTTAAAACGGAATGAATTTTGTCGATTATAGCGCCCTCACAGTTGGACTGATAAAAATCGCAATCTATACCAACACTTTCGGTATAGGATTTGATTTCGCAGTTTATTGAAGAAAGGGTCTGACTTCCGTAGACACCCGGTTCGCGAATTCCTACCATATCAAGATTCGGACCGTTAATTATCAGTATTTTTTTCATTTTGAAGCCTCCAATAATAGTCTTTCATCTGCTTAGCGTCTTCCGCTTGAGTTCCGGCTGATTCGCAGATTATGGTTGGTGAACAATTCTTTTTATAAATGAGTTCTGCGACGGGTTCAAAAGAGGGACCGAAAACATTATCGGCAAAGGTAAGGTGCCTTACTTCACCGCCCGCAGAATATTCAATTTTAGAAAAATGAGAATGGAAAATTTTAAGTCTGTCCGTTCCAAGACGGTTTTCAATTTGGCTGAAAATACTTTCAAAATCTTCAAAACGCTTGAGTGACCCTTGGTCTCGGGCGTTAAGGTGACCGAAATCTATACAAGGTATTAGTCTTTCGTCAAGTTCGCAAAGGGTTAAGACCTCGCTTAGTGTACCGAGTTGGTTAACCTTTCCCATTGTTTCAGGGCAGATATGAATGTGGCCGAGCCCCTGACTGTCGAGAGCAGAGAGAGCCATTTTCATAGTATCTATCGCCAGACTTAACGCTTGTTCACGAGAAATTTTTCCGCAAGAGCCGGTATGGACAACTATTCTGTTTCCGCCCATTGAGTTTACGGCATTAGCACTTTGAAGAATATAGTCGACCGACTTTATTCGTTTTTCCTCTTCGACCGACGACATTGAGATATAATACGGGGCGTGAAGAGAAAGGGCGATATTTTTTTCTTTTGCAAGAGCACCCAACTTTTCGGCTTTTTCAGCGCCGATATTTACGCCTCGGCCGCACTGATACTCAAAGGCGTCAAGTCCCATTTTTTCAATATATTCGGGCACATCAAGGCTGGATTTATAACCCATAGCGGTAAAACTTTCACTATTGCCCGCAGGGCCGAATTTAGCGCTCATTCTTCCACCTCTTTAAAAGTATTCTCTCGAATTTTCGTTTTATTTTAAAAATAAAATTAGGTTCAGGGGTTATATCGGTAACCCAAAAGGTTTTGATTCCCGACATTTTAGCACCCAGCATATCGGTAAAAAGTTGGTCGCCTATCATTGCGATTTTCTTTCGTTTTATGCCAAATTTTTTTATCGCTTTTATATATCCAAAAGGAAGAGGCTTTAAAGCAAGACCTACACAGTCAAGCGAAATTGTGTCGGCAAAGGCTTTTGCCCTTTTTTTACTTGCATTTGAAAGCACAAGCATTTTTATTCCGCTTTCGCTCATTTGATATAGCCACTCGGGCACACCTTCACGAAGCGTTTTAACTCCGTGGGCTACCGAGAGAGTGTTGTCGACGTCAAGCAAAAGAGCCTCAATATTATTTGATTTTAAAAAATCTACAGAAACATCTGTAATCTCGCTAACTATAAAATTGGGCTTAAACATTTTTCCTCCAAATAGAAAAAGCGGTTGCAACACGCAACCGCTTCAGCTTTTGAGTAATATCGCTTTAGCGGAACTTGCGTTTGCGTGCCGCTTCAGACTTCTTCTTGCGCTTTACAGAGGGCTTCTCATAATGCTCTCTTTTACGGACTTCCTGAATAACTCCGTCTTTTGCCGTCTGTCTCTTAAAACGTCTAAGCGCGTTATCAAGCGATTCGTTCTCTTTCAGTCGAACCTGACTCATCTTATTCCCTCCCTTTGCAGTTTTGCAGAGGATAAACCTACAAATCGTATTATACTATGAAGAATGCAGGCTTGTCAAGTTTTATTTATTTTTAAGTTTACTTTCAAGCGTTTTCATACATTCTTCGGTAGGAGAAGTATAGTTTTCAAAGGCAAAAGACATTCCTAAATTATCATACTTCGACTTACAAATTTTTTTAAAGGGCAAAAGTTCAACCTTATCAATGCAAGAATGTTTTTTTGTTATTTCTTTTAAAAACTGTATGTTTTGGTCGTTTGCATTGAGTTCGGGAATTATTACCTGACGGAGTGTCACGGGGATTTGTTGTTGGTTTACATAATGTAAGAATTCCAGAGGTTTTTCTATTGAACAACCGACAAACTGAAGATACTGCTCGTTTGTTGGGTATTTAATATCCAAAAGAATCCTGTCGGTAAGGGATAAAAGTGTCTTGACATTATCATTTATTATACTACCCGAAGTATCAAGACAGGTATTTATCCCCCTCTTTTTACACTCGGCAAAAATTTCGGCACAAAACTCGGCTTGAAGCAGAGGTTCTCCTCCCGAAAGGGTAATTCCGCCGTCTTTACCGAAATAGTTTTTAAAGCGTTCTGCCTTTGATGCTATTTCTTCTGCCGAATACTGCTCGGCTTTGCCGATTTCCCAGGTTTCAGGGTTATGGCAACAACCGCAACGAAGATTACAGCCTTGCAAAAAGGCTACAAAACGGACGCCGGGACCGTCGAGAGTTCCCATTGACTGAATTGAACTTACATATCCTTTAACTGACATATTACATTGCCTCGTGGAAGGTACGGCTGATAACCTCTTTTTGCTGTTCTTTTGAAAGTTTATGGAAGTTAACGGCATAACCCGAAACGCGAATTGTAAGGTTGGGGTAAAGGGTTGGGTCTTCGTATGCTTTAATAAGCGTTTCTCGGTTTAAAACATTGACATTTATATGATGCGCCTTGTTTGCAAAATAGCCGTCGAGAATAGCGGTTAAGTTGTTAACCCTTTCTTCACTTGTTTTGCCGAGAGCCTCGGGGGTTATTGAGAAGGTGTTGGAAATTCCGTCACGGCAGTCATCAAAACTGATTTTTGCAACCGAGTTAAGCGAAGCGAGTGCGCCGTTTTCTTCTCGGTTGTGCATTGGGTTAGCGCCCGGGGCAAAGGGGGCTTTAGCAGGGCGTCCGTCGGGGGTAGCGCCCGTATTTTTGCCGTAGGCGACATTTGAAGTGATGGTTAAAACCGAAAGGGTATGCTCTGCGTTTCGGTAGGTGGGGGTTTTACGCAGTTCACAGATTACCTTATGGGCCATATCACGAGCGATAAAGTCTACCCTGTCGTCATCGTTGCCGAATTTTGGGAAGTTGCCTGTTGTATTAAAGTCAACTATATAACCGTTTTCGTCTTTTACGGGGCAAACGGCAGCATATTTAATAGCGCTGAGCGAGTCGGTAATAACCGACATTCCCGCAACGCCGAAAGCCATAAACCGATGAACATCGGTATCGTGGAGAGCCATTTGGGTCTTTTCATAGGCATATTTATCGTGCATATAGTGGATTACATTCATTGTGTTTACATAAAGATTGCAAAGCCACTTAAGATATATATCGAAGCGCTCGGATACGGCGTCAAAATCAAGTTTTTCGGCATCCATTACGGGCATTTGAGGGCCGATAGCAATTTTACTGTCGGTATCATATCCGCCGTTTAGAGCAATAAGCAAGAGTTTTGCAAGATTACAGCGGGCACCGAAAAATTGCATCTGTTTGCCAACTTTCATTGCCGAAACGCAGCAAGCGATAGCATAATCGTCGCCGTAAAGGGGACGCATAAGGTCATCGTTTTCGTACTGAATAGAGTCGGTATCAACCGAAACTTTAGCACAGAATTTCTTAAAGCCCTCGGGAAGACTTGTTGACCAAAGGACAGTAAGGTTAGGTTCGGGAGAAGAGCCAAGCGTATAAAGGGTGTTGAGCATTCTGAAACTGCTTTTTGTAACAAGGGTTCTTCCGTCTTCGCCCATTCCGCCGACAACCTCGGTTATCCACATCGGGTCGCCACCGAAAAGTTCGTTATATTCGGGGGTGCGAAGATGACGGGCAATACGAAGTTTCATAACAAAATCGTCAATAAGTTCCTGAGCCGTTTCTTCGGTTAAAAGACCTGCTTTAATATCACGCTCAATATAAATATCAAAGAAAGTAGAAACTCTGCCGAGCGACATTGCGGCACCGTTTTGCTCCTTAATTGAAGCAAGATAGGCAAAATAGGTCCACTGAATTGCTTCTCTTGCATTTTTTGCGGGCTGGCTTATGTCATAGCCGTACATTAAAGCCATTTCCTTCATATAACCTAAAAAGGTTATTTGTTGGAAAAGTTCTTCGCTAAGGCGAACCTGTTCGGTGTTCATATTATCTAAACCGATTTTATCTTTATCGGCTTTTTTCTCGACAATAAGGCGGTCTACACCATAAAGGGCAACACGGCGGTAGTCGCCGATTATACGGCCTCTGCCATATCCGTCGGGAAGGCCTGTAATAACATGGCATTTACGGGCTTTACGCATTTCGTCGGTATAGGCACGGAAAACACCGTCATTATGGGTAGTGCGGAATTGGAACTCCTCTTCAACCTTGTCGGAGAGTTTATAGCCGTAGGCTTCGCAAGCGGTTCTTGCCATTCTTATTCCGCCAAAGGGATTTACTCCCCTTTTGAGAGGACGGTTAGTCTGCATTCCGACAATAAGTTCTTTTTCTTTATCAATATAACCGGGAGCGTAACTTGTAAGCGAAGAAACGGTTACGGTGTCAATATCGAGCACACCGCCGTATTCACGCTCAAGCGCAAAAAGATTATTTAGTTTTTTCATAAGTTCTTTCGTGCGGTCGGTAGCGTCCGAAAGAAAAGAAGCGTCGCCGCAATATTCGGTATAGTTTTCTTTGATAAAGTTTCTGACATTTATTTCGTTTTGCCAAACTCCACCGATAAATCCATTCCAATTATTATGTTCCATTTTTACCTCCTGTTTGGTTGTCCTAAAAACAGAAAAGGGCAACCAGTATAAACTGATTGCCCAGACGGTCGGCATAAAGAACCTTACACTCCCTTGCGGTTGTTCCGCAAATCCGTCAGTCATGTAAAGTCTGTATTTATTATACACCCTAAATTTTAGTTTGTCAATTGGTATAAAAGTATAATTAACCTAAATATTTAAGTAAAAGTTCGGTCAGAAATACCGACACGCAGGAAAGACTTGCTACGGTTACAAGACCTCTGCCGAAAAGAGAAAGCAGGGTTGCAACCAAAAAACCGACAATAGCGGAAACAAGACTTCCCGAAGCAAAGAAGATTGTAGGAATTACCATTGCGGAAAGGACGGCGTAAGGCACATAGTAAAGAAAAGAAATTATAAAGCGGTTTTTAATCTTTTCCCTTATAAGCACCATTGGAAGCATTCTCACAAGATAGGTAACCAACGCCATAACTATAATATAGATAAGAACTTCTGCTCTAACATTCATCGGCTTTTCCCTCCTCTTCTTTTACGGGGAACAAAACCGCAAAAACTGCACTTGAAACAACGGCACAGATTATTATGACAAATCCGCCGTACTGCGAAGAAAATTCGGCAAGAAAAGGCAGAAAGTTAAAGGCACAACTTATTGCTACCGCAGTTATTACACAAAGGGCGGTCGGCAGATGGTTTTTGGCTTTAGGCACGAATATTGAAATAAGCATAGCGTAGATAGCAATATTAAGCGAAGAGGTTATAATGTCCGGTAAAGCCGAACCCGCAAGGGCGCCGAGAATAGTACCAAGACTCCAGCCGAGCCAAGGCGAAAGCATAAGCCCGAAAAAGTAGGTTTTCCCGACACTTCCCTTTTTGCCCATTGAAACGGCAAAAATTTCGTCGGTGTTACCGAAGGCGATTAAAAACCGATGCCACAGTTTTACCTTTTTATCAAGTTTTTGAGAGAGGGCTACTGACATTAGGGCGTATCTTGAATTGATTATAAGTTGGGTCATGGCAAGTTCGACAAAACTCCCGCCCGACGCTATTATAGGCACAGCAGCAAGTTGTCCTGCGGAAGTCAGGTTGGTCATTGAGATTAGAAGAGCCTCTAAAGGCGACAGTCCGCTTCCTACAGCCATTATTCCAAAGGCAAAAGAAACCGAAAGATAGCCTATACCAATCGGCAAACCGTCCAAAAAGCCCTTTAAGAAATTACTTACAGTTTTCATTTGGCGGTCACCTGTTTTTTAAACAGAATAAAGAGCAGAGCACTGATTCCCATTAGCACGGGATAGTAAAGATAGGGCATAATCTCAAATGCGGAAATTTGAGCAACACCGGCGGCGGTAAGAAGTTGAGCACCATAAGGAATTAATCCCTGACCTACCGAACTGAAAATATCGAGAAGCGAGGCGCTTCGGCGATTTGACACGCCAAAGTCCGAACTGATTTCTTTTGCGATTGGACCCGAAATAACGATTGCTACGGTGTTGTTGGCAGTACAGCAATCGACAAGAAGAGAAAGCCCCGCAATCCCAAGTTCGGCTCCTTTTGAGGTTTTAATCCTTTTTCTTATAACATTAAGTATAAAATCAATTCCGCCGTTTTGACGCACAAGAGCCAACAGACAAGCGACTATTACAGAAATTACGGTAATATCATACATGCTCACAACACCGTCGCCGACAGCACCGAAAATTCCGCCCGGTTCTATTTTACCGGTTGCAATTCCTACTATAACCGAAACGGCAGTGCCGCCGAGCAGAACAATAAACACATTAAGTCCGACTATTGCCCCGATAAGAACCAGAAGGTACGGAAGCACTTGCAAAAGATTATAACTCAAATCGCTGTTTACGGCATATTCTCCGCCTAAAGTCAGCAAAAAGAAGATTACTACCGAAATAATTGCGGCGGGAAGAACTATTATAAAGTTTTCTCTGAATTTATCCTTCATTTCACAGCCTTGGGTTTTTACGGCGGCAATAGTTGTATCGGATATCATAGAAAGGTTGTCTCCGAACATAGCACCGCAGACAACGGCGCCAAGACAGAGAGCAACCGAAAAATCGGTCTTTTCGCTTATTCCGACCGCTATTGGAGCAAGGGCGGTAATAGTGCCGACCGAAGTGCCCATAGAAAGCGAGATAAAACAAGAAATTACCATAAGTCCCGCAACGGCGAAACGAGGCGGTATTACCGAAAGGCCGAAATTTACCGTGCTTTCAACACCGCCCGCAGCCGAAACGACACCCGAAAACGCACCGGCGCAAAGAAAGACAAGGCACATTGTTATAATATTGCTGTCCCCTACTCCTTTAGCCATTGCGGCAACCTTTTGGTCGAATTTGAGTTTTCGGTTTTGAAGAAGACCTACTGCAAGAGAAATTAAAAAGGCGACTATTGCGGGCATTGCGTAAAAATCTCCCGTAATTATGCCCGAACCCAAAAAGATGATAAGAAAGGTGGCTATCGGCAAAAGCGCCCAAATATTGCCCTTTTGCTCCCTACTATTTTGCTCCATTTCTTTCCTCCAACTTTTTGAGCGTTATTCTGTAACCTTCCTTTTCATAGGCAAAGGCGTCATTATTAAGGCTGTTGCCCGTTATTGTTTCGGCAACGAACTGTAAAAAACGGGGGTTTTTGACAAGAATCGGCCCTGTCAAATGAGTTCCGTAGAAGTTTTTATAAACAATACCCTCTTTTTTGTCGGTATCATCATTGGAAAGGCCCATTTTTACACTAAAAAGCGGGGTTTCGACTCCGCTTATTTTTGAACACTTATTTACAAAACCGACAAGGATTTGGTCCTCGGTTTCGAAAATTGCGTCGGCGGTATTTCGGGTTTTGTTTTGCTCTTTAGTAGTAAAAGAGAATATACCAAGCCCTTCAAAATCGCCCAGAAAACTCTCGATTTTTTCGCCGAGCATTTCAAAAGAATTGCCCGTAAACAAGGCGGTTTTTCCGCTTTCAATATAGTTTTTAAGGTCCTCTTTATGTTCGGCCAGATGGGAAAGAGCAACCTTTTGGTTTTCCTCACTTCCCGAACCTATATAAATAAAATCATAGTCATTTAAAGAAAGTTCGTCGCCCAAGGTCTTTTTCTCAAGGGTATATTCAACACCGTTTGTATCAAAGATTTTACAAAGGGCAAGAATGTTCGCATAATCTCCGTAAAGATTCATTAAATCGTGATACAGATGCAGTATTTTCAATTTAGTCCACCTTTACCCTTTCTAAAAATTTAGCCTTGTCGGAAAAACAGGTTATTACATAAATTCCCGCTTTGCTTTGATTATCTAAAAGACTTACCGCCTCGGCAATGCTTTCGGTTACCTTTATTTTATAATCGCCAATATTGGTATAGCCAAAACGGACAGCAAGGTCGTTTGCATAGGTTCCTGCAAGTATTATATTCCGTACTCTGTCACAGTTTAAAATATCAAAATTTATGTCATAGAGCCAAGAAACATCGCTTGTAAAATACTTACGGCTGACCGCATCAACGATTATCATAACATCGCAGTCGTCAGGGCTTGACGCCGCAACCTTAAGAGAAAGGTCGTATGAAATACTGTTTTCATGTTTGGCGACAAGGAAAGTTCCCTTTCGCTGACCTAAAGTAAAGGTTAAAACTCTTCCGTTTTTAAGGGTATAATTGCTTATTGCCTTTGCGATATTTTCACCGCTTATATTAAGCACCGAGGCAACCGAATAGGCGGCAAGAAGATTATAGATATTGTAAAGGGATTTAAGAGCCAAATCAATTTTATATTTTCCGTCAAGAACGATAAAGCCGTTTTCAAGGTCGGCATCGGTTAAAGTAAAATCCGTATCTTTACGGGAATGTCCGCAAACGGCACAATCAAAGTGACCGATATGATTAAAATGATAGGTTGAGTATTCCATCGGGCCGTTACATACGGGACAGTAAACACGGTCGTTATAAGCACCGACAAACTCGTTTGTGTCACAAGAAAGCCTGTCCGCACCGAAATAAAGGGTGTTTTCACGGTCTTTACCGAGCATAGACACAAGCGGGTCATCAGCATTTAAAATAAGGGTTGTTTCTTCTTTTACCGATTCTTTAACAGCGTTATAAACCCACATAGGATGGCCGTTTCGGGTAAGTTGGTCTCGGTAGAGGTTGGTAATTACATAGTAGGTTGGGGAAAAGTGTTTAAAGGTGTATTTTGCGTATCTTTCGTCGCTTTCAATAAGCAGAACATCTCCCTTAACTTTTCCGCCAAGAGTAGCGTTTGAAAGGATAAAGGTAGCAACGCCCTCTATCTGATTTGAGCCCTCGGCATTATAGACTACATTTAGTCCGTTTTCCTTTAAAATATGGGCTATCATTTCGGTGGTAGAGGTTTTTCCGTTACTTCCCGTAACCGCAATGATTTTTTCGGGGAGTTTTACACGGGAAAGAACATCGGGGCAGACCTTAAGAGCAAACTTGCCCGGAAGACTGCTTCCCTTTCCAACCGCTTTACCGATTATGCGGAGGATTTTGCAAAGTATTATTGCAATAAATTTTCTCATTTATATCATCCTTTCAAAAGGAATTTATCTTGTCATAAGGGCTACCGTTTCGACATGGGAAGTTCGGGGGAAGAGGTCAAACGGGGTGTATTCTTTAAGAGCATAGCCCAGTTCGGTCAGAATTTTTATGTCACGGGCGAGGGTTGCGGGGTCACAGGAAACATAGACCAGAGTTTTTGGGCAAAAATCCTTTGCGATAATGTTTAAAAGTTCAGCCGAACAGCCTTTTCTTGGCGGGTCAACTATGACAGCGTCGGGTTTTATTCCCTTTTGGGCAAGTTTATTTGCCGCCTCTTTAGCGTCGCCGCAAATAAACTCGGCGTTTTGTATATTATTGTTTTCAGCGTTAAACTTTGCGTCCGATATGGCTTCGGGAATAATTTCAACCCCGATTATTTTTTTAGCCTTTTTCGCCATAGAAAGCCCGATTGTTCCCGCGCCGCAATAAAGGTCTAAAACCGTTTTGTCTTTTGGGTTTACATATTCTTCTGCCTTTTTGTAAAGCAGTTCTGCCATATCACGATTAACCTGATAAAAAGAAAGCGGATTTATTCGGATTTTTGTATCACACAGGGTATCGTAAATATATCCGTCGCCGAAAATTGTCTTGCATTTATCCGACAAAATTACGTTCGTTTTGTTTTTATTGATATTTAAAACTACCGTTTTAAGTTTTTCGCCGAGCAGTTCTTTAAGGGCCAAGACAAGTTCATTTTCGTATTTTAAAGAGTTGCCGTTTATAACAAGACAAACCATAATTTGCCCGGTGGCAAAGGCTTTGCGGATATACAGATGGCGGATAAGGCCTTTACCCGTTTCTTCGGTATAAGGCGTATTGCCCGATTTTTTCATCCATTCGGTTAAAACCGCAGAAATTTTACTGAATTCTTCGGGCTGAAGATTGCAGTTTTGACAAGGTATTATTCTATGAGAATGGTTTGCAAAAAAGCCTACCGAGCAGTCGGCGCTTATTGGATATTGGGCTTTATTGCGATAACCGTTTATTTTTAAGTTTGAAACAATTTCGTTAGAGGGCTTGTCTACACAGCCGATACGCTTTACCGCATCTTCGACCCTTTGCTGTTTGATTTTTAGTTCTTCACTATATGAAATATGGCGAAAGACGCAGCCGCCGCATTTTGAAAAAACCTCACAGTCAGACTCTACCCTTGAATTTGAGGGGGTTATTATCTCCTCGATTTTTCCAAAAGCACAGTTTGATTTAACCTTTAAAATTTTAACCCTGAGTTTATCGCCGAGAGCCGTCATAGGCACGAAAACAGCAAGGCCCTCGTATCTTCCGATTCCGGAGCCTTCCGACGACATTGCGGTAATATCAAGTTCTATAATATCGTTTTTTTGCATAATCTATTCCTTGCTATAGTAGTCAAGATTCATATTGTAATTTACAAGAGCATATCTTGAATGAACGGCATAACAACCGAGCATTAAAGGGGCTGTGTAGATAATAGGAACCACAAACACCGAAACTATTATCCAAAAAAGCAGGGAGAAAACAAGTCCTATAAAAGAGGCGTATGAGCGTCTTGAAACCATTGCCGAAATATGAAAGGCCTCAAGCAAGAGCATATCGTCATCCATAACAATAACCGCCAAGGCAAGATAGTCTTTAAGGCTTAAAAAGAGGGCTACTGCAAAACCCGCAATTCTTAAAAAAGACTCGAGCACAACAAGACCCGTAACCCAAAGAGGAATTTCGGTTCCTAAAAACTGATAAAGCCAGGAGTTAGAAAGAAGCATTACTATAAAGTACGGCAAAAGGCAGACAAAGAAGGTAGCGCCCAGCCTGAAACAAATTAGTAAGGTTGTCTTAATTGCTCTTTTATAGCGAAAAAAACTTCCGAAATAGCAGAAAACTTCGGCGGGGTTAGGATTTCCTCCCTCGGTAACAATCCAAAAATATTTTACACTTCCAAGCACAATAGGACAAACAACAAAGATTGCCGACACAGCAAAAAAGACGAGGGAAAGAAAGGCAAATTTGCCCTCAAACAGCACATTCCATATACTGCCTAAAAAGTATATGGTCAAAAATGCAAACATTGGGGACAAAGCCGCAATAACCGCCGAAACATATTTATCTTTAAGGGAGGCTCTGACGGTACTCTTTACTACCGAACCGCGCGGAATTTGTTGTGGAATCATTTTTTCTCCTTAATCATTTAGCACTTTAAGACGGGCGTATCCTGCCATAATCTTTTTCGTACCTACCGTATCAAAGGCAATTTCAAGCATTGCATCATTACCCATTGGGGTAACTTTAATTATTAAACCTTCGCCGAAGGTAGAGTGTTCTACCCTTGTTCCCGCAGAATACTGAAGACCCGAAACATCAGGTTTTTTCGGCGGTTGAGGTCGGCTGAAGACATCAGAATAACTGTAATTTTTCGAAGAAGAAGCAACCGGGGTGGTCGGTTTTTGCCAATCATAACCCATTTGTTTCTGCCGGGTTTCTTCGCAAAGAGTGTGCGGAATTTCGCCCACAAAACGAGAAGGGCGGTTTCGTGAGGTTGAACCGTAAATCATTCGGGTCCCTGCGTTTGTAATATAGAGTTGCTTCTTGGCTCTGGTTATAGCAACATAGGCAAGTCTGCGTTCCTCTTCCATTTCTTCTAACGGACCAAAGATACTTTGACTGCCGGGGAAAAGCCCCTCTTCCATTCCTACAAGAAAGACCTTATTAAACTCAAGGCCTTTTGCCGAATGAACCGTCATCATCACAACGGCATCAGCCCCCTCTTCATAGGAGTCGATATCGCTTATAAGGGCGATTTCTTCAAGGTAACCCGAAAGGGTAGGCTCTTCGTTTTCGTTTTCATACTGCATAATACCCGTTGCCAGTTCCTTAACGTTCTCGGCTCTGTCTTGACCTTCTCTGCCCTCGGCATAAAGGGCGGCAAGATAGCCCGTTTTTTCAAGCACAAGGTCAAAAAGTTCGTGAATTGAAAGTTCTTTTGCGGCACAGGATAGTTGCTCAATCATATCGCAAAAGGCTTCGATTTTTACCTTTGCTCTTGAGAGCACGGGGTATTCTCCCGCATTTTTGAGCACCTCATAAAGCGAAACGCCAAGCATTGAGGCAATTTCAGAGGCGTGGTTTATTGTAGTATCGCCTATTCCCCTTTTGGGCTCGTTGATGATTCGTTTAAGGCGGATATCGTCGGCGTTATTATCTATAAGCCTTAAATACGCTAACACATCACGAATTTCCTTGCGGTCAAAGAAGCGGTGTCCGCCGATTACACGGTAGGTAATTCCGCTTCTGGCAAAGACATTTTCTATTGAACTTGACTGGGCATTGGTTCGATAGAGAATTGCATGGTCAGAGAATTTTGCCCCTGCCTTTACATTTTCTAAAATTTTGTCAACAACGAAACGGGCTTCTGCGTTTTCGTCTGGCGCGGTATGAAGAACAATTTTTTCTCCGTCGCCCATATCTGTCCAGAGGTTTTTACCCTTTCTGCCCATATTGTTTGCAATAACGGCATTAGCAGCATTAAGAATATTACCCGTAGAACGATAATTCTGTTCAAGTTTTATAACCGTTGCATCGGGATATTTTTCCTCGAAACCGAGAATATTTTCAATAGTAGCGCCTCTGAAACGGTAGATAGACTGGTCGTCATCTCCCACAACACAAATATTTCGGTGAACACTTGCAAGAAGTTTACAGAGTTTGTATTGAGCATGGTTGGTATCCTGATACTCGTCGACCATTATGTACTTGAATTTTTCGGCATAGTAAGACAGAACATCTTCATTTTCACGAAGAAGTTTTACGGCGTTTACTATCATTGAGTCAAAATCCATAGCATCGGAAGAAACAAGTCTTTCCTCATACTGAAAATAGAGTTTTGCTATCATTCTCTGACGGATATCGTTACCCGCATTTTGAGCATAGTCTTCGGGGGTTTGAAGTTTGTCCTTTGCAGAAGAGATGGCACTAAGTACCGACTTTACGGGAACTATTTTTTCGTCAAATCCGTTTTGTTTTATAAGGTCTTTAACAAGCCGCTTTTGGTCGTCGGTATCATAAATTGTAAAATTAGGGGTGTAGCCTACCCTGTCGGCAAAACGGCGGAGCATTTTTCCACAGACCGAGTGAAAGGTTCCTGCCCACACGCCCGAAGAATCGTTACCTAAACGAAGGGCAATTCTATCTTTTAGTTCTCCCGCCGCTTTATTGGTAAAGGTTATTGCAAGAATTTCCCAAGGCTTTGCGGGTTCTACCGCCATATTCCAAAAAGAAACGAGGTCGGCCTTTCCGTTTAAATAATCGTTTGCGGCAGCAACATCTGTTTCAAAAAAATCGGGCACGCTATCAGAGTTATAGGCGTCTCCGTACTTAATCAGATAGGCAATGCGGTTGACAAGGACGGTTGTTTTTCCGCTTCCCGCACCCGCAAGAACAAGAAGAGGTCCTTTAACCGTTGTTACAGCCTTTAACTGCATATTATTCATATTTGAAAATTCTTTTTCAATTACTCTTTTTCGCAGAGTTATAAAATCATTTGCGCTCATAATTTTTCCTTAAACATATTTTTACAAATTACATTATACTGTATTATTTCATTTTAATCAATCATAAAATATTAAAAAACATACCCTTTTGCCATAGTATATCGGCATTAAATTTTTCATATAATTAACTTGAGGTGGTTTTATGAAACCTATTAATTTAAAACGGCTTATTATAGCCATTCTTATTCCCGAAGCAGTCGGTGCGGCTTCGGCGCTGCTGACAGGAAATATCGGCGAAACCTACCGAAGTTATAATCAACCGCCCCTTTCTCCCCCGGGAATTGTTTTTCCTATTGTCTGGATTATTCTCTACGCACTTATGGGAATTGCTTCGTATCTTATTGTTGAAGAAGTAAAGGGTCAGGACAAAGAAAAGGGCGAGGCTTTATTTTTCTATGCACTTCAGTTGGCGGTTAACTTTATCTGGCCGATTATTTTCTTCCGTTTTTCCGCATACTGGGTAAGCGTTGTTGTAATTCTTGTTCTTGTCGCTCTGGTCGGTATTACTGCCATTAAATTCAAGGCTCTTTACGAACCTGCTTTCTGGCTTTTGGTTCCATACATTTTGTGGCTCCTTTTTGCGACATATCTTAACATTGGCGTTGCCGTTCTTAACTGATACAAAAAGACTTCCCGACGACCTTTGGTGTCGGGAAGTCTTTTACTTTTTCGCCAAAAATACAGTTTAGGAAGAAAGGCCGAAACTTACGGTAAGCGCTTTATTGACCCTGTCCATAGAGGATACATCAAGTGTGCCCATTTTCTCTTTAAGTCTTTGTTTGTCGATGGTTCTGACCTGTTCTAAAAGAACGATAGAATCCTTTGCAAGTCCGCAACCCGAAGCATTGACCTGAATATGAGTCGGAAGTTTGGTTTTATCCTTTTGACTTGTTATTGCCGCCGCGATAACGGTTGGACTGTATTTGTTTCCTATATCATTCTGAATTATAAGTACCGGTCGGACTCCGCCCTGTTCAGAGCCGATAACGGGGCTCAAATCAGCATAATATATATCTCCGCGTTTTACTGTCATTTCTTTTCACACCCTGAAAAAACTTTGTGTTAATATTTTTGCCATTCCTTTTATGTTTTAATCATCTTTTTGTTATATCCTATGCGGACGAGATGTTTTTGGTTAGTTTTAATCTTTTGATTGAAAAAAATCTATTATTATAGTATAATAATTATGTATGAAATTTTGGGCGGTGAAAACTTGAAGATACTTGTGCTCGGTGATGTTTGCGGAGAGGTTGGGTGTGAAGCCCTGCTTAAAAATCTTCCCCGTTTAAAAAAACAACTTTCGGTTGACCTAACCGTTATAAACGGAGAGAATTCCGCCTCTTCAAACGGAATTTCTGCGCCGAGTGCTGACCTGATTTTCGGAGCAGGGGCTGATGTTATAACGGGCGGAAACCACACCTTAAGCAGAAAAGATATCCGTCCTGTACTCGACTCGAACGAATATCTTCTTCGCCCCGACAATATGCCTCTTGCAGAATTTGGTAAAGGGTACTGTCTTGTAGATATGGGGCATACCAGGGTTGCGGTTATAAATCTGCTTGGACAGGTTTATCTTGATATGCACAAGGCGGAAAATCCCTTTATTTGCGCCGACAGGCTGATTGAGAAAGCGAAAAATGACGGTGCGAACATAATACTTGTTGATTTTCACGCCGAGGCAACAAGCGAAAAAAGAGCCCTCGGTTTCTACCTTGACGGCAAGGTTTCGGCAGTGTTCGGTACTCACACACATGTTCAGACCAATGACGCACAAATACTGCCTCTCGGCACGGGATATATTACCGACCTTGGTATGTCGGGCCCTATAAACAGTGTGCTTGGGGTTGAACCTTCTGTTATAATAGACCGCTTAAAAAACGGCGGACAGGGCAGATTTATATTTGCCGAGGGCGAGTGCCGACTTGAAGGTATTCTTCTTGAGGTAGACAGTAAAACGGGTAAAACCCTAGACATCAAAACCGTAAAATATTAAACTTAATAACATTTTGGAGTATTTAACAATATGTTAAAAAAATTTCTTGCAATTTTTATGGCGGTAGTTTTTCTTGCTCTTGCCGGTTGTTCTTCCACCGACAACAACAGTTCAAACGATTCTTACGAAAACGACGAACAGTTTACGGTAACCCAGAGTTTGCAACTTCTCTACTGCGCCAATGACACAATGAATCCTTATAAAACAATAAGCAAACTTAACGCAGAACTTGCATATTTGCTTTTTGAGCCTCTTTTTAAGGTTGATAATAATTTTGAACCGTTGCCGGTTATTGCTAAATCGGCAAGTATAAAGGACAAGGTTTGCACCGTGACTCTGCGTGACGCTGTTTTTTCAGACAACACCAAAGTCAGCGCAGACGATGTTGTGTATTCATACAATCTCGCTAAGAAAAGCGAACGCTTCTCCCCCTACTTTTACGAGGTTGAAAGCGTTTCCGCTTTAGACAGCGTTACGGTTGTTTTTACCCTTAAACAAAACGACCCTTATTTTACAAATCTTCTTACCTTCCCCATTATAAAAACGGGGTCGGACAATCTTAAAAACGAAGACAACGTTGAACTTGTCCCAATAGGTTGCGGACCCTTTGTTTTCGGCAGCGAAGACGAATCCTTAGTTCCAAACGAAACCTATTTTAACAAAATTACCTCAATTACCAAAATCAATCTTATAAACGCTCCCGATAACGAGTCAATGACCCACTATGTTGAAGTCGGTGCAACCGATTTATACTATACGCAAACGGTTGACAACGATATTATAAGAATGAGCGGTAAAAAGGCGTCGGTTAACCTGAATAATCTTGTTTATATCGGAATAAACCACAATTATCAGCCTTTAAACTCCGCAACGCTTCGTTACATTCTTTCCTCGGCGGTATCGAGAAGTCAGATTGCCGAGAAGGCTTTTTATTCAAACGCAACCCCCGCAAATGGTTTTTTTCACCCCGTTTGGAAGGAAGTTTCGGGCTTTCAGACTATGCAAAGTTCGGCAGATTTAAAAATATCTGTTGAGAATTTGGGAAATATAGGTTATAATATATTAAATGCAGACGGATATTACGAAAATTCGTCGGGCAAAATTTTAGAACTTTCCCTTATGGTAAACAAGGAAAATACCGAAAAGGTTGCAGTGGCAGAACTTATTGCCTCGCAACTTAAGGCTGCGGGTATTAAAATCCAAATTAACGCCGTTAGCAGTTCGCAGTATTACAGCAATCTTAAAAACGGCTATTTCCAACTTTATCTTGGAGAAATTAAACTTCTTCCTAACATGGATATAAGTCCGCTTGTTATAAAAGGCAAATCGGCCGCCTACGGAATGGTTGATGCTCGAGGAGACGAAAACTCCGAAGAGTCAAGCGAATCTTATATTACGGAAACTTCATATGTTTCAGTTGTCAAGGGATTTTTATCCGGCGAGAACACTTCAGCCGATGTGGCTTCCGCACTGCTTGCCTCAATGCCTGTAATCCCCCTTGTTTACAGAAATTCTATTGCATTTTATTCCAACCGAGTTGAGAGCGTTGAAAACATTTCAAGTTGCGACATTTTCCTTTGGTTGGATAAATATAAAGTAACAAAATAATTTCCGGAGGACTATATAATGATATCTTACGAAACAAGACTTGGCAAAATTCATCTTTCCGAAAACTATCTTCAAAAACTTATAGGCGAAGCGGTTACCTCCTGCTTCGGTGTTGTCGGAATGGTTCCGAGCGGAGGAAAACAAAAACTTACAAGTCTTCTTTCCAAAAAGGAAAACCTTAACCGCGGTATCATAATTCGTGGTAATGCCGACAATATAAATATCGAACTTCACATTATTGTGTCCTATGGAATGAACATCAATGCTATTGCTCAAAGCATAGTTCACAAGGTTCACTACACCGTTACCGAGGCAACCGGAATCAAGGTTAACAAGGTTACCGTTAAGGTTGACGGAATTAAAGATTAATTGAGGGCGTTTGGCTACCCCCTTGCTATTTTGCGCCCTTAATGCGCGTTTTTATAAGGAGTGTTTTAATGTTTAACGGAAACATACTGCGTGATGCAATAATTTCTGGTGCAAATAATATCGCCAATCAAAAGAAGGCGGTTGATGACCTTAACGTATTCCCTGTTCCCGACGGTGACACAGGTACAAATATGTCTATGAGTATCGGCAACGCCGCAAGAGAACTCGCCCGTATTGACGGCGAGACTGTCGGCGAGGTTGCTAAAATTGCCGCTTCGGCTTTACTTCGTGGAGCAAGAGGAAATTCAGGTGTAATTACCTCCTTGCTTTTCAGAGGTTTTTCAAAAGGATTTAAGGGTGCACAGGAGATTACACCCGAGAACCTTACCGATGCTTTTAAACTTGGCGTTGAAGCCGCTTATAAAGCGGTTATGAAGCCCACAGAGGGCACAATTCTTACCGTTTCGAGAGTTGCTTCGGAATATGCCGAAAACGCCTTTAACGAGGGAAAAGATACTCTTGAGGTTTTCGCCGCCGCTTTACAGGGCGCTAAAGAGGCTCTTGCCCAGACCCCCGAAATGCTTCCCGTTCTTAAAAAAGCGGGTGTTGTAGATGCAGGCGGTCAAGGTTTTGTTGTTATTCTTGAGGGTATGTACTCGGTACTCAAAGACGGCGTTATGATTGAACTTTCAAACGCCGCCCCCGAGCAGCAAGAAGAAAGCAGTCAGCCCACCGTTAGAAACGCAGCAGGAGAACTTGAGGAGTTTGATATTAACTTCCCCTACTGCACCGAATTTATAGTAAATCGTGCAGAAGACTGCGACAAAGAGCCCTCTGAACTTCGTTCATACCTTGAGTCTATCGGCGACTGTGTTGTTGTGGTTGATGACGAAGAAATAATTAAGGTTCACGTTCATACCGACCACCCCGGAAACGCTATTGAAAAAGCACTCACCTTTGGTGCGCTTGTTAAACTTAAAATTGAAAATATGGCTGAACAGCACGAGCAGGCAAAGAAAGAGGCTAAAAAAACCGCTCAGAATGCCGACCGCACCGAGCCTATTAAGTCGGTAGCCCCCGAAAAGTCTTTCGGTTTTGTTTCGGTTGCCGCAGGAGAAGGTCTTGCAACCCTTTTTGCAGACCTCGGCGCTGATATTGTTGTAAGCGGCGGTCAGACTATGAATCCGTCTACCGACGACATTTTAAGAGCGGTTGAATCCACACCTGCCGAAACTGTTTTTGTTTTCCCCAATAACAAAAATATTATTATGGCAGCAGAGCAGACAATCCGTCTTGCAACCCGTAATGTTATTGTTATTCACACAAGAACTATTCCTCAGGGAATTACGGCGATGTTAAACTTTGACCCCGACGCTTCGGCAAACGACAATGCTATTGCAATGAATAACGCAATAAATCAAGTCGGTACGGGTCAGATTACCTTTGCCGCACGTGACTCTGAATTTGACGGCAAAAAGATTAAAGAGGGCGAACTTCTTGCCCTTAACAACGGCAAAATTACCTTTACCGAAACGAGTCTTGAAGCCTGTCTTGTTAAACTTACAAAACAACTTTTAAAGAAAGATTCGGCTTATGTTACTCTTTTCTACGGAGAAGACGTAAGCGAGAGAAAGGCTCAAACCCTTTATAATGTTATTCAGGAGAAGTTTGGAAGCAAGGTTGAAGTTACCCTTGTTAACGGCGGTCAACCTGTTTATTACTTCATTATTTCGGTTGAGTAAAAATTTTAAATCCGGAGGTTCCTTATGGCGACCGAATTGGATAAAGTCAGATATTTAGCAGGGATAGGAGAAAAGCGTTCTCTGCTTTTTGGCAAACTGGGCATCGACACGGTCGGCGCCCTTTTGCGTTTTTATCCGAGAAATTATGAAGACTGGAGCAAGGTTACGCCAATTGCACAGGCTCGCGGTATGGGCAACGTTTGCATTAAGGCAACCGTAGTTAGCGAAGTTAAAGAAAACTATATTCGAAAGAATATGGTTTTATATAAGTTTACCGTAAAAGACGAAAGTGCTTTTATGACCGTAACAATTTTTAACAACAAATATGATGCGGCAAAAATTCATATTGGACAGGAATATTTGTTTTACGGAAAACTTTCGCTTGAGTCTTTTAGGTTTGACATGAATTCTCCGCAGATAAGACCGACGGGGTTTGAAATAATCCGCCCTATTTATCGCAAAACGGCGGGACTTTCAAGTTCGGCTATTGAAAAGGCGGTTAAAACGGCCCTTACCGCCGTTAAAATCGAGGAGTTTTTACCTGACGAAATTATAAAGAAAAACGGGCTTTGCTCCAGAGAATATGCCATTAAAAATATTCATTTTCCAAGTAGCGCTGCCGCTCTTAAACTGGCTAGAAAAAGGCTTGTTTTTGAGGAACTGTTTATGCTTCAGTCGGGGCTTTTGCTTATTAAAAACGTAAACAGAGGCAAAACACCCTGCGTTATGGAAAAAGATTTCTCAAAAGAGTTTTATCCTTTGCTCCCCTTTGAATTGACCTCTGCTCAAAAACGCTGTATAAATGACGCCGTCAAAGATATGGCGTCCGACCGACCAATGAACCGACTTGTTCAAGGCGATGTTGGAAGCGGAAAAACCGCCGTTGCCGCCGCTTGTTGTTTTTGCGCCGTTAAAAACGGATATCAAGCCGCTATGATGGCGCCAACCGAGATTCTTGCCGAGCAACATTTTAAAACCCTTGAAAAAATCTTCAAAGACTCCGGTATTAAGGTTGCTCTTTTAACGGGAAGTTTAACAAAGAAAAAGAAAGAACAACTTAAAGAGTCTTTAGAAAAGGGCGAAATTCAGATTGTTCTTGGAACACACGCTTTACTTTCGGATAATGTATACTTTAAAAATTTAGGACTTGTTATTACCGACGAACAACACCGTTTCGGCGTTGAACAAAGAGCCCGTCTTCAGAGTAAGGGCAACTCCCCTCATGTGCTTGTTATGTCGGCTACCCCCATTCCGCGAACCCTTGCCCTTATTATGCACGGAGATTTAGATGTTTCGGTAATTGACGAATACCCGAAGGGACGGCAGACGACTAAAACATACTCGGTCGCTTCTTCTTATCACGAAAGAATATACAACTATATTAAAAAACACATAGAAAAAGGACTTCAAGGATATATTATCTGCCCTCTTATTGACGAGGAGGAAGAGAGCACAGGTCTTATCTCTGCAGAGCAGTACTTTAAGGAACTTAGCGAAAAAGTTTTCAAAGAATACCGTTTAGGTCTGCTTCACGGAAAAATGAAACCTAAAGAAAAAGACCTTGTTATGCGCTCTTTTGCGGCGGGTGAAATCGACCTGCTTATTTCGACTACCGTAATTGAGGTTGGAATTGATGTGCCTAATGCGGCTATAATGGTTATTGAAAACGCAGAACGCTTTGGACTTTCAGGACTTCATCAACTTAGGGGCAGAATTGGTCGTGGAGAGGCCGAATCTACCTGTATACTCGTTTCTGACAGCAAATCGGCTCAGGAAAACAGGCTTAAAATTATGTGCAAAACGGTAGACGGTTTTGAAATCGCCGACAAGGACCTTGCGCTTAGAGGACCGGGAGATTTTCTTGGTAACCGACAGCACGGACTGCCCGAACTTCATATTGCCGACCTTGAAAGCGACCTTTCGGTTTTAAAGGAGGCGGGGGCTCAAGCGAAAGCACTTATTCTGTCCGACCCGCTTTTAAAGGCAGACAAGCACGCTCGGTTTAAGAGCGAGGTTGAAAAAATGTTGGCTAACGCTCAAAAAAATTAGTGATTTTTGGAGTTATTTATGCTAAAATAATTCCAAACTGTATTTTGGAGAAGATAAATGGAATTGCAAGAAATTCTAAAGATATTAGAACACGGTCTTTTGCACCCTTTAAAAGAGACCGTACTTATGGCTCCGATTCTTTTTCTTGCCTATCTTTTTATGGAATGGCTTGAACATAACGGAAGTTTGAAATTTATAAATATTGTTAACAAATCAAGGCGTTTTGGACCCCTTATCAGTTCGGTTTTAGGCCTTGTTCCGCAGTGCGGTTTTTCGGGCGCTATTGCGGGAATGTACGCGGCGGGCACGGTCACGGCGGGTACGCTTATTGCCGTTATATTAGCAACAAGCGACGAAATGCTTCCTATGATGATTCCGAGCGTAATTAAGGGAGAACTGTCGGTTTGGATAATTGTTTTTATCCTTATACTTAAATTTGTTTCGGGTTTAACGGTTGGTTTTGCTGCCGACCTTATAAGGCGTAGAAAGCATATCGAAAACGAGCAACATATACACGAGTTTTGCGAGCAGGAGCATTGTTCGTGTGAAAGCGGAGTATTCAAATCTGCTATAAGGCACACCTTTAGGGTTCTTATTATTGTTTATATTGTTTCGGCGGTTTTACATTTTGCGATTGAACTTATACCGCAAAATCTACTGACAAGTATTCTGAATTTCCCTGTTTTAAGCCAACTTTCCGCTTCGCTTTTAGGTCTTATTCCAAGTTGTGCCGTTTCGGTAACTTTGACCGAACTCTATTTAGAGGGCGCACTCGGTATTGCTCCTCTGCTTTGCGGACTGCTGACTAACGGCGGGGTCGGACTTTTAGTTCTTTACCGAGTTAACAAAAACAAAAAGGACAATCTTATTATTACTTTTACCGTTTTTATTTCGGGTCTTATTATCGGCTCGGTAGCCGGACTCTTTTTCTAGAAAACAAAAGGCTCAATCAGCAAAACGCTGATTGAGCCTTTTTTATTTTGCTTTTGTTGGTAGTTCACTTATCAGTGCGGAAACCAGAACAAAAAGTGCACCTATAATTTGGGGGATATCCATAGACTGACCAAGTATTAAAGCCGAAAGAACTATTGCTAAAACGGGGTCTATGTAACTGAAAATTGCAACAGTCTGGGCAGAGATTCCTTTTATTGAGCCGAAATAAAGCAGATATGCAACACCGGTATGCAGAACTCCGACGATAACAAGCAAAACCACTGCCGTAAAAGTTATATCCGAAAGATTTATATTCTCAACAATAAGACTGTAAGGTAAAACGACTATTGCGGCGGCAGATAACTGGACTATTGTTCGGTTGTGGGAAGAAATTTCTCCGAGTTTCTTGTTAAGCATTATTACGGTTGCATAAAGCGCAGCGGCGGCAAGTCCAAAAAGAACGCCGACAAAAAGCGTATCCTCTATGTTGCCCGAACTGAAAAGCCCGCACACTAAAACCATTCCCAAAAGGGAGGTTAAAACACAAATCATTTTTTTGGGGCTGATTCTCTCTTTAAGCACCAACGGCGAGGCAAGAATTACAAAAACGGGCGACATATAATAACAAACCGTTGCAACGGGTACTCCCGCCTTTTTATAGGCTTCAAAAAGGAAAATCCAGTTAAATCCGATTGCCGCCCCCGAAAATATCAGCAAAAGCAGATTTGCCTTTATATCCTTAAAGGATATTTTTGTTTTTGAAAAAAGGGCGAAGGCAAGAAGACACAGCGTTCCTATTGTCCCTCTCACAAAGGCGATAGCGCCCGACGGCAAGGGAATATAATATGTGAAAATTCCTATGGTGCCAAATATAGCCATAGATAGAATCAGGTTTATTTTTGAAGTTAAATTGCTATTCAATTTCTTCCTCCTGATTTTCTGTTTGAATAAGTTCTGCATATTCCTGTTCTTGCCAAAGTTTTAGAAGTTCCTCTCCCTCGGGATATTCACAGCAAACTTTGTGGCGTCTGCGCCAGATAAAGACAGCCGCAAGATAGAAAACCAAAACCGCAGCCGAAACGGCAGAAACGATTATTCCCGTTTTAAGACCCGGTGTTTTATAGGAAAAAACAATCTCACTATCCCCTGCCTTAACGGGCACAGCCATAAAGCCTACATTTACCTTTTCTATTTCTACATTTTTTCCGTTTACGGTAGCAGTCCAACCGCTGTCATAAGGCACCGAGAAGAAAACAAGGGTATCCTTTTCTCTTTCCACAGTAGCGGTAAAGGAATTTTTGCCGACCTTAAAACTTTTAGCCGAGGTTAAGTTTCTTTCCTGAGCCGCCTGTTTACAGTCGGTATAATCCATAACGGTTGTTTTACCTGTTTTTGTGCAATACTCGGTGTATTCGTCAAACATATAACCGTATTTTTGAATCTGCTCTTCGTTTAGCAAGATTGCACTTAACATAATTTTAGAGCGGTCAACCGCACTTAAATCTTTTAAATATTTATAGTCGGTATAAGCGTCGTACGAAAAGCCGTATCCTATAAAATTAGTGTTCTCATAAACATCAAAACCGCCGTAGTTATAAATATAATTAAATCCGGGCATTTTGGTGCTTGAGTTGGTGTTTTCAAAACTTTCTCCGCTTTCTCGGCAGAGGAGATATTTAACCGAAAGCATTGAGCGGATTGGATAAATATTTGTTTCGGGACGACTTGCAACATCACGGTTTTCACCGACAAATTCATAAAACTCCATTATGCTCGGCGGGACTATCGAATGAAACGCATTTATTGAAGAATAACCTAAAAACATTGCAGTATTATCCATGCACGAATAGGTGTCGATTCTAAAAGTATCGGGGTCTCCCTCAAGGTCAAGGCTTCCCTCAATAAGATTATCAACCACATCTTCTCTTGTATATGAGTGGGATTTTCCGTTTGCAATAAAGAAATTGGCGTAAACGACCGAAAGAATTACCACGCAAATAATTGAGTTTCTAAGGAAAATATTGAGATTTTTCTTTCGGTGTTTAAGAAGAATTGCCAAAATAGCAAGACCCGCTATTGCGATTAAACAGGTAACCCAGAAACGAACAATATAAACGATATTATCGGGTTCAGTAAAAAGCCCTAAACCAATTTTAGTTTGTCCGTTTTGGCTGGTTGTATTTGGGAAGAATCCAATTACAAGAGTAATAACAAGGGTTATTCCCAAAACCCACCGATAGCCTCTTGTAAAGTCAATTTTGCTATCTTCAATAGCAAGTGCTGTAGCGAGAGCCATCATTAAAATGGGCATAAAAAACCAACGGACATAAAAAGAATCATTAAAAGCATAAAAGGCGGAATTAAGAATTGGGACAAAGGCCATAACCGCACAGACAATTATTATTCTTTTAAGCCAACTACCCTTGTTTGCAAAGCAGTAGACGAAGACGCCCACCATACTGAAAACGGGCATCCAACCGCCGAGCGAGGACCATTTTACATTGGCTTCGGGGAACATTACCGGACGGGCGGGAAGGTCGGGCGGGAAGAAGAAAACCTCAAATATATTTCCGTATATACTTTCTTTGCCGTAAAAAATTGAATTCCAGCCAAAATCAAAATCGGTTACACGGGAGTTGCCCGAAATTGCCAAATAGGAGGGCAAAAGCACGGCTGCGGCAAGAAGAATTCCCAAAATCAGTTCGAAAAATATTGCAAAATACTGCATAGGGCGGGGTTTTATCGCCTTGCTGACTATTCGGACTATCATATAGATAAGGCCAAAAACCAACATTCCGACAAAGAAGAAATAGTTAACTACCGCACAAACGGCTACGGCAAGGGCGAAAACTCCCCTTTTATTCTCGGTTACAAGCAGTTCGAAAGCAAGAAGTAACAGAGGGAAGAAAACTATTGCCTCGTGGAAGTGATTAAAGAAAATATTATAAACCGAAAATCCCGAGAAGGCATATAAAAGTGCGGCCAGTTGAGCCGTCATGACCTTTCGGGTAAAACGGCGGATATAAAGAAAAGAGGTAAGGGCTGCACAACCGAATTTAAGGATTAAAAGAGGTCCCATTAAATACGGAACAAAGGTTGTCGGGAAAGGAAGGGTTAAAAGGAAAAAGGGACTCGTTATTGTATAAAAAGTATATGAGCCGATAAAGTTAGCGCCTAAATCGGTTATAAAACTCCAACCTATTTCGCCATTTCTGATTGCCTCGTGGCAAAGCGTATAAAAAGGTATCTGCTGAACATTAAAATCTCCAAAAAAGAGAAAATAGCCTTTGTCATATATAATATACGGAACAAAAAAGCAGGCGGCGCAAAGCAGGGCTATTCCAAAAACCGAAAGTGCTCCCCCTTTTTCTTTGTTTAGCAGTTCTTTTTTAGATTCTTTAAACAAGATATCCGACTCCTCCTTTCCAGTAAGCAAACACGAACAATCCGAACCTGCCTAAAAGTGCATACTTTCGGCTGTTTTCGGTTTGTCATCGTTCATAGGCGTTAGCCTTATGAACTCTTCCGCACCAAAAACCTCACAAAATTCTGCTACTTTTAGGTCGTAGAATTTTATAGGAGAGGATTTTTGGCTGTGCGAAGAATAAAACACAGCAAATACTTTGTGTATTTGCGAGTATTTAAGCAAAGCAAAGGCGAAAATCCTCCCTCTAAAATCAGGTTTGGATTATTCGTGTTTGCTTAAATAAAAAATATATTGATATTATAACACTTCGTGGTATAATTATCAATACAAAGCATTTTTTAAAACGGAGAATATTATGCAGAGTCATTATTACGCTATTCTGTCGAGAATGAAAAACATTAACCGTTGGGGCCTTATGAGAAACACCCGAAACGAAAACTTAAGTGAACACTCACTTGAGGTTGCTCTTATTGCCCACGCACTTGCTCTTATAGGCGAAAAAAGGCTTGGTAAGAATACAAAGCCCGACAAGATTGCGGTTGCCGCAATGTTTCACGATACCTCCGAGATAATTACGGGAGATATGCCTACCCCCATTAAATACTATAACCCCGAAATTAAAGACGCCTATAAAAAAATTGAGGCGGTGGCAGAGGAACAACTTATTTCTATGCTCCCCGAAGATTTCAGAGATGATTTTAGGGAAATTTACAGTCCCGACAGCGAGATTACGGCTTATGTTAAGGCGGCTGACAAAATCTCGGCCCTTATTAAGTGCATTGAAGAAATTAAAATGGGTAATATGGAATTTAAGGACGCCGAAGCCTCTACCAGAAAGACTATAGAAAGCCTTGATATGCCCGAAGTTGAGATATTTATGAATGAATTTATAGATAGTTATTATCTTACTCTTGACGAGCAGAGAAGCATTTAAAAAAGCGAGAATGTGAGTTCACATTCTCGCTTAATTTTATGTTAGTGAGCCGAGTGCCATTGAAAAAAGTGCCGCAATAATCAGTATTAAAGGAAGTCCTCGTACTGCTTTGGGGAGAGCATCGGTATCAAAACAAGAAGAAATCATATTGAGTATTATTGTAGCAACAGTGAATCCCACAAGCGATGCCGCAAAATAGAGCGCAGCGGTAAAATATCCTGTAACAAGGCTGTTTTCTATATTAACAAGTGAAATTACAACAAGAAGAGAAGAAACAAGCAAAGAGTGAAATTCTTCTTTGAGGAATTTGAAAACGGGTTTCATAAAAAAGCCCGATATAAGTCCCGCCGAGCCAAAGACTACTCCAACAAAAACCGCAGCGGCAAGGGCGGAAAAAGCGCCCAGACCAAAAGGTTCAAGAACAAATGCACTAAACGGGTAAAGGGCTAAACAGGAAAGAAAGGATATCGCCGAAACTGCGACACATCTTTTTAATAAAGAAGAAAAAGATTTATCGGCTTGACCGATTCCGATAAGTTTTGAAAAAAGCAGATTGTCGGTTAAAATTCCTGCCGCAAGTATAGTTAAAACTATTTTCATTTTTTATCCTCCTCCCCTTTTTTCACTCTGCTGATAATAGCCTGATAAACAATTACAAAAACTGCAACGGTTAAAAGCGCGCCTGCAGAGGTTGAGAAAAAGGCTATCGGCTCAAACCATTTTGAAAAGAGGTCAAAACCGAAGAACGAACCTGCTCCCAAAAACTCTCTTATAAGAGAAATAAGGGTTAGGAGAAGAAATGAAGTAATACCGAAAAAGAACTGTCCTGAAATATAGGTTTTAAAGGTAACAGGTTTCTCGTTTACTGAAGCGATAACCGCACATATAGCCACTAAAGGCATATAAACGCCAAGGTTTTCAGCAATTTGCGGCAGAAAAAGGTTAAGCAGAATAAAGAGCAAACCTGACAGTGCCGACGCTATTAAAATTTTTGCCGCAAAAGCCGTTTTAGAGGAAAGATATTTGTAAATAAGCGGCGTCAGTAAAGCCGAAATTATAATTATAATAAAAGCGGCTGCGCCGACAGTCAGACCGTCTTTAAGGGTCAAGCAAAAAACTGTAAGCGGTAAAACCGAGAGGATAACCTTATAAAAAGAAATTTTATCCAAGATAAATTTAATCATTTTTTGCTACCTCCCTTTTTGCCCCCAAAGGACGAACTGACACAAAGCGGTCAATTATGGGTACTAAAAGATTCATAATGATTATACTGTATGAAACCCCTTCGGGAAGCGAACAGAAAAGGCGGATTACCATTGTTATAGCACCGCAGCCAATTCCAAAAACAATTTTTCCAAGTCGGGTCATAGGGCTTGTTACATAGTCGGTTGCCATAAATACAGCACCGAGCATAAGTCCGCCCGAACAAACCGCAGAAAAGGGGTTTTGCCCCGCTATCAGAGCAATTATGAATGAGGTGAGAATAAAACTTAAGGGAATTTCCAGTGTGATTATTTTTCTAAGAACAAGATATACCCCGCCGAGTAAAATCATAGCCACAGAGGTTTCGCCTATCGTTCCGCTGCAAACGCCGAAGAAAATTTGCGAAAAGGTGTATTCCCCGTTTGCAAGAGGGGTTGCGGTTGCAACAAGGTCAGAAAGCGGTTCTTTAAAGGTCGTCATTGCGCTACTAAAGGCAATAAGCATAAATACCCGTCCTATAAGAGCAGGGTTTACTATGTTTTTACCAAGACCGCCGAAAAGCATTTTGCCAACAATAATAGCAAAGGCACTTCCTATTGCCGCCATATATATCGGAATTCCCGCAGGAAGATTGAGGGCAAGTAAAAGTCCCGTAACAACAGCCGTGAGGTCGCCGGTTGAAAGCGGTTTTTTCATAATCCAGCAGGCAAGAACTTCACTTGCAAGAGCCGACGCTACACATACGGCAATAGTCACAAGTGCAGAAAAGCCGAACATAAGAACACCGAAAACGGTTGCGGGGGCTAAAGCAATTATGACATCAAGCATAATCCCTTTGGTATCATCTTTTGTCCTTAAATGAGGAGATGAAGTAATGTTAAGTTCCATAAAACACCTCTTGGCAATTATTACTTAATATTATACTATAATCCGACAATTTTTACAAGCATGTCGAAAAAGGGAGAAAAGATTATTCTAAATTTTTTAAAAAAAGGGTTGCATATTCAAAAGGTTTGTAGTATAATAACAAAGCACTCGAAAGAGATATATCGCGGGATAGAGCAATCCGGTAGCTCGTCGGGCTCATAACCCGAAGGTTGTTGGTTCAAATCCGGCTCCCGCAACCATAATTGGCTACCAAAAAAGATGC
>SVPA01000023.1 GCA_015066085.1 Oscillospiraceae bacterium | reverse complement strand
AAGAGTTGAATTTTTGGCTGTGCGAGGCACAAAACGCAGTTAATCCTAACGGATTAACGAGTATTTTAACAATGCAAAGACGAAAATTGAGCCTTTAAAATCAGGTTCGGATTATTCGTGTTTGCTTTAATATTGTTAGATTATTAGCGGTTTGCTAAAACGGTCTTTTCGTATTCTTTAACGGCGGTCAGATAATCGCTTTCGGTACTATTGCGCATAAGGAATTCTTCCCAAACATCGCCAATCGGAGCAGTTTTTAACTCCTCTTGTTTTACCATAAGAGAGGTCATATCGTTCTCGTCCTGTAATTTTTTGAACTCATCAGAGGGTTCTAAAAGACCGAAGAGTAACGCCTTTTGTAGGTTTCTGACACCGGTAATCCAAGCAGAGATACGATTGATAGAAGCGTCAAAATAATCGGTTGCAATGAAGACTCTGTCAAGAGCGTCGTTACGAACGATTTCTTTTGCAATTTCTTTGGTTTCGTCGTCAAAAAGGACAACATGGTCAGAATCCCAGCGAACGCCACGGGTAACATGAAGAGCAACCTTTTCGTTAAAGAGAAGGAGCGAAGAAATTTTATCCGAGACAACCTCGGTAGGATGATAATGTCCGTTATCCATAAGGGGGGTAAGTCCATTATTTGCAGAGTAAGAAAGAGTGAATTCGGCAGAACCTACGGTATAAGATTCTACACCGATTCCGAACACCTTAGATTCAAGTGTTATGTAAACCTTGCTCTTATCGTAAGGAACCGAAAGAATTTCATCAAGAGATTTCTTAAATCTTGCACGGGGACCCATACGGTCGGCAGGAATGTCTTTATATCCGTCGGGAATCCAGATATTCATAACGGTAGGAATTCCTGTTTGCTCGGCAAAATATTCGGAAATTTTAATACAAGCCTTGCAGTGGTCTACCCAGAACTTTCGAGTAGTTTCGTCGGGAGAAGAAAGGGTTAAACCGTCTTTAACCATGGGGTGAGAGAAGCAAGTGGGGTTAAAGTCGAGACCAATGCCGAGTTTTTTAGCAAATCTAACCCAAAAATCAAAATGCTTGGGCTGAATTTCATTTCTATCAGCAAAATCGCCGTTTTCGAAAACAGCATAGCAAGCGTGGATATTGAGTTTTTTCTTTCCGGGAATAAGGGAAAAAGCCTTTTCAATATCGGCAGCAAGTTCTTCGGGGCAAGACGCTTTTCCGGGATAGTTACCGGTTGTCTGAATTCCGCCCGAAAGGGCTTCTTTAGAGTCGAAACCGACAACATCGTCGCCCTGCCAACAATGAACCGATACGGGAACATTCATAAGGGTTTCAATTGCTTTTTCGGTATCAACACCTATTTTTGCGTAAATTTCTTTTGCCTCATTATAGCGTGACATATTAAATCTCCTTTATATCAAAAGTATTTATTACAAGTTCTCTTGCTTTTGCGAGGTTTAGTTCTTTATCTAAAAACATAAACTGCGCAAGTAGGTTGCCGATTGCGGTACATTCAACAGGACCGGCAGTTACACGCTTTCCTGTATATTTTTTGGTTAGTTCGTTTAGATATTTATCTTTACAGCCACCGCCGACAATAGCAATTCGGTTAATTTCTTTGCCCGTAATTTCTTCAAGTTCTTTAACAGCCAAAGCGTAGGAATTAGCAAGGGAGTGATAAACGCTTGAAAGGGTGTCGCCAAGGGCGAGTTCGGGTTTTCCGAGATATTCATTTACCGCATCTATCATATTTTCGGGGGCTAAAAAGGCACTGTTTGTGGGGTCAATTTTTTCAGTAAAGGTGCTGTTTTGCGCCATTTCCATCATTTCGTCATATGTATACTTTTTATCAAGATTTTTACGAATATTTTGGAAAAGCCACATTCCCATTATGTTTTTAAGAAAGCGGAAACGGTAATCTATTCCGCCTTCATTTGTGAAGTTTGCTTCCATAGCATTGGCGCCTGTTTCGGGAGAGAGGTTTTCGGTGCCGATTAGGCTCCAGGTTCCCGAAGAAATAAACATTGTATTTTCATCTACAGGACAGGCGGCAACTGCAGCGGCGGTGTCGTGAGAAGGGGCGAAAACAACCTTTGCATCAAAACCAACACGGTTCTTAATTTCGGGGGTAAAGTTGCCGATATATTCACCGGGGAGCGAAAGATTTCCAAAAATTGAATTTTTAAGGCCTAAAGCGTTTAAAAGTTCTGTATCCCAGGTTTTATCCTCTGCGTTTACAAGGCCTGTTGTAGTGGCATTTGTATATTCGTTTTTAATTTCTCCCGTAAGTTTAAAGGAGAGATATTCGGGAATCATTAAAAAATACTCTGCACTCTCAAGTCTTCCGCTTTCCTTTTCACAGAAGAGTTGATAAATCGTATTGTAATCCTGCTTTTGAATTCCCGTCTTTTTGTAGATTTCTTCCTTTGACATTAGGCCGAAAACCTTTTCGGGAACCCCGGCGGTACGGCTGTTTCTGTAGGCGAAGGCGGGCATTATTTCTTTCTTGTCTTTATCGAGCAGAACATAGTCTACTCCCCAAGTATCAATAGCAACGGTATCGGGAATTTTGCCGAGTTCTTTGCATTTTTCAATTCCGCTGATTACATTTTCGGTAAGGGATTTTATATCCCACAAAAGACCCTCATCGCTATTTATCATTCCGTTTTCAAAGCGGTAGATTTCCTCGGTAAAAATTTTACCGTTTTTAACCTCGCCTAAAATGTGGCGTCCGCTTGAAGCGCCTATATCAACTGCCAAACAATACGACACGATAATCCTCCTAAAAAAGAATATATTTATAATTAGATTTTACTATTTTTGAGGGCTTGTGTCAACAAAAACATAGGAATTTTCTCTTGCTATAAATCAGTTTGCAGCATTTAAAGGAAACAACTTATAGAAAAACAAAAGCACCTGACAGCGCAGATGCTTATCAGGTGCTTTTAAAACTTATTTTTTAATTCCGTAACTTTGCCAGAGTTTAGGACTTCCGTTATTATAACCATAAACCTTTACGGTTAAAAGGCTATCGGTAACTTCTATTTCTGCCCAAGACGAAGCTAATGATTTACCATAATATTCATAATATTTCTTATTATGAGACTCTACCTTTACATTTTTAACGTGGCTGCCGGCAGTTCCGTGCATTGCATAAATAACGCCCTTAGGATTGGTAGCATATTTTATACCACCGATTGTATCGTATTGATAGTTGGTATCAATGGCTTTATCTTTTCCGATAGGATAGGTCTTTGAATAGGTGTGGTCATGAGCCTGAAGAACTAAATCAACACCGTATTCAACAAACAAATTACCAAGTTGCTCTTGAAATTTTTTAGGTGGATCGTAAGCATCTGTGCCCCATGAACCAACTGAATACATCGGACTGTGCATTGTAACTATAGTCCACTTTTTGTTGTTGTTTTTGAGTTCTTTTTCTAGCCACTTGTAGTCTGTATCATTCAGTCCGCCTGGTGATACTTGATTGTTGGTGTTAATGTTTATGAACTTTGTATTGCCATATTCATAGGAATAACAGAATCCCTTGCTAACATCTGTTTGAGTAGTATAATAGTGAAAATGTTTATAAAACTCTTTATTAGTGGAACTTTGATAGGTTGTGTCGTGGTTGCCGGGAGTAACCATTACAGGAATTGCAGCAAAGTACTTAGCGTTATCGTTAATCATGCTATCCCAATAACTCTCATACTTAGACCACTCTACAACATCTCCGGTATGAAGAATAAAGTCCGGATTAAAGTTGTTAAGTTTCATGCCCTTCATTGTGTTGGCATAATAATTTCCGGTTCCTGTTCCGTCAACTTTATCTTCGGGGTCAGTATTGGTTTGAGAGTCGCTAACATGAACGAATTTAAAGGAATTAGAATTAGTTCTTGTTTTAAAAGTAAAGACCTCGCCGGCTACATTGTTTGTTTTATCATAACAACGATATGTATACTCTGTATTCGCACTAAGACTCTTCATTACAGCCTTGGAAACATAATAATTATATGAACTTCCGGAGGCGTTAATGCCGGACTCTTTGGTTGTTTTTGCCTCAAATTCGACAAACGAACTATTGTTAAACGAAGCGCCTTTTGAAACCTGAATAACCGCTTTGCCGGGATTACTGTCTGTTTGCCAGGTAACTCCGTAACCATCAGAACCATATAAAGTTAAAGTTACGGTTTTTGGTTTAAGAGGGTTATTCTGGTTTCCGTCTTGTCCACCTTGTCCACCTTGTCCACCTTGTCCACCTTGTCCACCTTGGTCGCCACCTTGGTCACCACCTTGGTTTCCGCCTTGGGTGCCGCTTTGGGTGCCGCTTTGGGTGCCGCTTTGGGTTCCGCTTTGGGTGCCGTTTTGGGGGCCGCTTTGGTTACCACCAATCGCATGACCATTAGGTTTGCCTGATTGACTGCTGCCTATATCTCCATTTGAATCGGCAGTCGGAGCCATAAGAACAAATCCTGCACCGACGGCGATTAAAACCGCTAAAACAGAAACCAAGCAAATAAGAACAATCTTTAAGCCTTTATCTTTCATAATATACCTCCTTGTTTATTTTATTATATGATACCTTTTTTAACCCTTTTTGTCAAGAAAAAAACCCGTTTAAAACGGGTTTTTTAAATCAACATAACTTATTTTTCGTTTTTGTAAATTTCCTTAAAATATTTGTATGTGTCAACCTTTAATTCTCCGCAAGCGGCCTCGTCACAAGCGATAATTCCGTCGGGATGTAACTGAAGAGAACTGATTGTCCAAGCGTGGTCAACACCGCCTTCAACACAATGACGAAGAGCGCGAGCCTTATTGTGACCGTTGATTACAAGAAGCACCTGTTTGGAGTCGCATACAGTACCTACGCCAACCGAGAGGGCGGTTTTGGGAACCTTGTTAACATCGTTATCAAAGAAACGGGAGTTAGCAATCAAAGTATCTTCGGTTAAGGAGCGGACGCCGGTTCTTGAAGAGAGCGAAGTGAACGGCTCGTTAAACGCAATATGTCCGTCAATACCGCAACCGCCAAGGAATAAATCAATTCCGCCATACGAAGCAATTTTTTCTTCGTAACGCTGACATTCCGCTTCTAAATCCTCTACCATACCATCTAAAATATTGATATTTTCTGCAGGAATATCAATATGATTGAAAAAATTATCGTGCATAAAATACCAATAACTTTGGTCGTGTTCTCTGGGTAAGCCGACATATTCATCCATATTGAAAGTAACTACATTTTTAAAGGTAACCTTACCCGCCTTATTCATTTCGATAAGTTTTCTGTAAACGCCAAGGGGAGATGAACCGGTGGGCAAACCGAGGATAAACGGACGGTCAGCCTTATGCTCATTTATCGCATTAGCGATATGCTCTGCAGCCCATTCACTCATTGCTTCATAATTTTCTTTAATAATTAATTTCATGTTTAATCACTCCTGTTAGGATATAAAATTTAATGAAACTTTTTAGGTATTATAGCACTTACACAAGTTGATGTCAATTAACTAAAGTTTGCAAAAACCTGTCACTAAAAGTATGCACAAATTATAGCATATTATAAGGCAAACATCGTTCCGAAATACTTGATTTTCTTATCAAAAAACAATATAACACCTTAAAAAACGACTTGTAAAATTTTCATTTCAATACCGCTTGTGTTAATTATATAAGGTTTAGATGCAACTGATTTTTTACAATAATTCAATTTTATAAGACGCATTGAACTCTTCGCCGGGACTTATGTTAATAATATAATCCTTCTTTGTAAGTTCTCCGTCAAAGTCGTTACGGTCGCATCTTCCGTACCACGGCTCTATACATACAAAAGGCGCTCTCTTTTTCGCCGGAGACCACAAGCCGAAAAGTTCAGTATCAAACACAACTTTAAGATAAGCCGATTTGTTTTTATCACAAATAGTTACTTCTTTTGCCTGTCTGTTTTCAATTATCAAAGCGTCATTATCAAACATATCATCTGTTATTTTCACATATCCGTCATTTTCTAAGGTATGCACACTGTTTTTGTCTAAAAGACCGTTTTCGTCAAGAAGATTATACACAATGTTGTTATTGGTATCAAATTTAAAAAAGTTGTCCCCTTCTTTTAAATTAAAGGCAGGATGTGCGCCTATTGAAAAACTCATAACTTTATCGTTTTTATTTTTCACTGTCCATTCAATTTTGATTATATTGTTTATTAAAGTGTATTTGATTATAAGTTCAAACTTAAAGGGGTATTTTTTAAGTGTTTCTTCGTTATCTTTGAAAAGATATGTAGCAGATGTGTTATCGTGTTCAATAAGTTCAAACTCATTATCTCTTGCGAACCCGTGTTGATTCATCGGGTAAACTTTTCCGTCAAGTTTATACAAGTTATCCTTAAGAGAGCCGACAATCGGAAAGAGCACCGGCGAAGTTCTTGCCCAGTATTTTTCGTCTGCGCACCACATATACTCAAAACCGTCTTTAACTGCTGATTTTAGTTCCGCACCGTGATTTGCAATCTCGATTGATATAATACTGTTGTCTAATTTCATATTTTCTCTCCTTAATTTTATTGAAATTTGTTTTAAAAAAAAGTTAAGAGGTTAGAAGCAAAAAGTAAAATACCGCCCAACTTACATTGAACGGTATTTTTGACTTTTATACATTTGGCTATGTAAAACTGAAATATACTTCCGAAAGCGGAGAATATTTATTATACTTACAATCAGTTTACTAACCAACCGCCGTCAACGTAAATCATCTGTCCTGTTACATAAGCGGAGGCATCTGCCGCGAGATATACCGCCGTGGTCGCCATATCCTCAGGCGTGCCAAGACGACCCATGGGAATCTTCTCCTTATATTTTGCAACCACTGTTTCATCGGAAAGGAGTGGCTTTGTCATCTCTGTCATACAGTAACCGGGGCCGATAGCGTTTACCGTGATGCCATATTGAGCCCACTCGTTTGCGAGCGCCTTTGTCATCTGCGTGATAGCACCCTTGCTGGAGCAGTATGCAATCATATTTTTAAGGCCGACCATGCTTGAAATAGAGCCAACGTTTATGATTCTACCTTTGATACCGTTTTCCACCATAAATTTGCCCACAGCCTGATTCATAAAGAACACGTACTTGAACTGAGTATCTGTAACGCTGTTCCACTCCTCCTCGGTATACTCGAGGGCAGGCTTGCGAATATTGATGCCGGCGCAGTTTATGAGGATATCGATTCTGCCAAAACGGTTTGCAACATCGTCAACAAATTCGTTGATAGCGGTTACAGAGGTAATGTCCAGTGCGATTCCCTCAACGGTGCTTCCGGTTTCAGCGGTAAGTTCTTTGGCAACATTCAGTAAGGCTTCCTTGCCACGGCTCGAAATTATAACGGTAGCGCCCGCGTCGGCAAGTCCCTTAGCCATTCCTTTGCCAAGTCCGCGACTTCCGCCGATGACTATCGCTACCTTACCTGTCAAATCAAATAAATTTTTCATAATAATCTCCTTGCTTTTTGTCGAACGGAATTTATCCTATCCTATGACGGTGCTATTATCAGTCTTGATATAGATTAAACAGAATAATACCGTTTATGTGTTTAGTATAGCATAAAAACGGCCAGAAATCAATGCGGAGCATTGTATATCATCAATTCCGCAAGGAATTGCATATCATCAAAACGAAGTTTTGTATATCATCAAGCCGACAGAAATTATATACACACCTTCGGTGTGATGATATACGCCGCACTCGTGCGGCAATGATATACACGCTATTGCGTGATGATATACCAAGCCTGTCGGCTTGGATAAAAAAACTCTCGTTCCGAAGAACGAGAGTTTTTTGGGAGTTTTGAACTTAATGACACGAATTCAAAACGCCTGAATTTTACTGATTTTTCTTT
>SVPA01000010.1 GCA_015066085.1 Oscillospiraceae bacterium | reverse complement strand
AATTAAAAAAAGGAGGATTAACATGTCAATTTACGGACCAACTAAAACATGGAAAATAGTTTATAATCCAAAGGTGTTAGACGGTGGAAAGATGGGTGTTGCTTTTGTTGAAGCAGAAAACAAGCACGTTGCAATGTACACCTTTCAGCAGCAATATGCAGGACAATATTCCACTATCGATTCCTGCACTGAATTTGGTAAATAATAGAGGTTTATTCTATTAAAAATATTTATTGTATGGAGGAAAATAAAATGGCTCAATTCCCTAATTCTTGGAAGTATTGTGCAACCTGTGCCTTTTGGTCGGGTGGCAGAAAATGTGAAAATTTCGGACAATGCGTTGTAACCGACACATCCGCTACAAAGGGCAAATGTGAAAGCCGAAACGGTGGTTGGTATGGCAGAGACAGAAATGCAGACCAAACTTGTAACGCTTGGCAAAAATGGCCTGTCTTAAAGTAATTTAAAAAGCATATACATAACAAAGAACAGTAGTGACTTTTATTCACTACTGTTCTTTAAGCAAATGGGAGAATAATTATGAACTATAAAATTTATGTTAATACGGAAATATACTTAGCGGCCTGCTGTAATGAATTTGACGACTATGACGAAGCCAAGGATAAAATGGAAGATATGGTTGCCGAAATGCTAAAAAACGCAACCTTAAAAGACGTTTACGACCGTTGGCTTGAACTTATTGACGAGCTACCTTCGGAAGTGGCTTCAATTCTTATGAGCTTTAAAAACTTAGGTCTTGCAAATTCAAGCTTTACAGGCGAAGGATATACCCAAAACTGCCACTACGCTGTTACAGAAAACGAGTTTAAACTGTTTGATAGCTCCGACGATACGACGGGCTTGTCTTATTGCGTAGAAACGAATATGCTTAACTGTTCGGGCGAAGAAGAGGACTACGACTTTAAAGTGTGGGTTAACTTAGGAGACGTTCATGAGAACTTAACCATTAGCTTGGCTTGTGATGATGAATCGGACTACGACGAGGATGATGAAGATGATGAAATATCTGGAGACGTTGAAGTTTTTAATGTGGTACCCGACGATGTCAGAGCAAGTTTTTTAGAAGATAATGATTAATAACAAGAGCAAACCATAATAAAAAATAGCAGCGGTGGCTGCTATTTTTCACGTATTTTCTTCTGGTATTTTTTCAATTAGATTCTTGATATTTTGTGTATCGGCACCACTTTTCAAAAACATTCCTTTAAGTTCATACATCATAGAAACAATCTCTTGATGATAACGATGCAGTGGGGTTTCTTCTAAATTACTAACCCACCAAGAAAATTCTTGCATTTCAAGAAGTAGCCCACTTAACTCTTTTGGTACTAATTTTTCATCTCGATATTTTTCTATGATTTCATATGTTTCCAAAAAAAGTTTACGAACCTCTTTGAACCCGGGATTTTCAAACTCGATTACTTTCCAATTAGCCGAACGCCAATCGTTAGTCACTTCTTGAATTCTCTCAATATTCATAAATTAATCACCTATACCTTTAACATATTCAATGTTTTCTCATCCATTTTCCCTTTATAGAAGCAGTCTAACACTTTGTGAAAAACTGAACCTTCTTCACTTAAAAAAGCGAACAAAGTCATACACGACTGCAATTTTATTACGTCTAAATCACCAATTAAGTCCTCGATAATCACGTTTGGGTGTAATAATAATGCTTCTGTGATTTCAAGTAATCTTGACGATAATGCAGGGTGAGAAAAGTATGCTTTTGCTTCCTCAAGTCCGTCAATACCGTAAATATATGACATCCGACTTTCCCCAAGTCCACGCAGTTGGGGAAAGATGTACCACATCCAACAAGATTCTTTCTCGCCGTTTTTAATTTCTGCAAGTGCGATATCATACACTTTTTCTTGGGCTTCTAAAAAGCGTGAGAGCGAATTGTTATTACACATTTTACCGCCTCCCTTTGAACCGAAATAATTATACCATAACGAAGAAGAAAAAGAAATTGTTAATTTTAAAATTTTTTATAATACTAAGGAGTATGCAATATGAATGTAAAAAGAATTAATTATCCTGATACTCATCAGATTTCAGTCGACGAGTGGCTCAAACTTTTGTTTGAAGAAACTTCGAATAGTGCTATGGTTGATATCCCTGTTTTCTATGGTGTGGACTCAAACGATTTTTATCGTTGTCAAATCGATTGGGATATAAAAAAATATGAAACTATACTTGAAAAATATAGGATGCACTATGCGAATATCAAAAAAATTGCACTCTTCTTGGATGGATTGCAAAATATGGATAAGTCTTCAAAACAGATTCTTGACAATGAGGATTTGGCAAAATTTTGGGACACGTATATTCGTCCGTTTGATTCAAGCGGTTTCGATATGGAACGTATTTCACACATCAATGAACATATTGAAGCAGGCGAGAATATCAGCGAGGAAGATAACAATTATCACAAACTATATGTAGAAAGTATTTATTCTGAAGTGGAAAAGCGAATCGGCAAACGATACTGCACTTATGAATTAATAATGCGTTCTGTACGTTTGTGTCAACTAATGAGTGTGGGCGCACCTGAAATTATTATTTTAAATGAAGCTCGTGAACTTGCCACTGCCATGTTGATATATGAATATGGTGTTTCATGTAAACGAGTAAATGAAAATTAATCAAAATGTCATTAAATATATAAAAGCGCTTACAAACATATAAAAACACGATATAATGTAATCAAGAAAACTCAAAACGATGTGTTTAGCAGGACAAATTTTACAATCAAATAGTGTCAAAAAGCAAGTCATAACAAGGCTTTCGGGCTATGTTATGAAAAGGTTATTTTATCTATTTAGTTCAAAATGCGTTGAGATGATGGGTCTTATCGGTGCAGGTAACAACCCGATGGTTGGTATGACCGTTGCTTGTGCAGTTGCTGTTGAAGAGGCTGCGAAATAATTTAGGCTTAAAAAATAACGGCGGGAGCAAGCCCCCGCCCTACAACCGCCTATCGAAAGATAGGCGGTTTTTTATTTGTTGCAAAAGTAAAGAAATTATGTTATTATAAGCATACCACATCACAACTTAATCTATTATACTATTTATCTAACCTTGGGGGATACTACCTTGGTAAAAGGCGTTCTCTCTATTCTCCCTTGCGGATAAATAGTGTCGGTGTGATGTGGTAATCTAACCGAGGGACGCTTTTTCGGCACACTCTTCGGGGTGTGCTTTTTTAAGGAGTTGTTATTATGAAAGAGGTTAAAAGGGTTGTTATTGCAGGTTGCAGAGATTATAACAACTATAAAGAGGCAAAAGATTTTATTGATTTTTGCATTTCTGAAATCAGACAGAGATATGAACTGATTATTGTGTCAGGCGGGGCAAGAGGGACTGACTCACTTGGAGAACGCTATGCCAAGGAAACCGGGTTTGAAACCGAACTTCACCCTGCAGACTGGGATACATACGGCAAAAGTGCGGGACCGAAAAGAAACTACGAGATGGCACAGGTTGCCGACTTTATAATTTGCTTTTGGGACGGTAAGAGCCGCGGAACAAAAACAATGATTGAATTCGCAAAAGAACTTAACAAACCCCTTAAAATTAAAAAAGTTTAATAAAAAAGGACCGAGATAAATCTCGGTCCTTTCGGTTTGTTTTATTTTTGAAGAAGATGAACTGCAAAACCGCCGAAACTGTCTTTAAGGTAAACGGCAATCATTCTGTCGCCCTTGAATTTTGCAGTTTCCATATCTACGGCAAAACCTTTCTTTTCAAGGTCGGCAATTGCGGCACCGATTGAGTTGGTGCGAATAGCGATATGACCCATATCTCCAAGATATTTGGTTTTCATAACTTCAATTCCCGAGGTTGAGAAATTGGAGGAATTACCCTCTTTAGTTTCAAAACCAAAGGCAGAATTAAACTTTGAACAAACAGAGTCACATTCATCTGCATCATCACAGTTTATTCCAATATGGCCAACCTCGTAGCCTAAAACTGCCTGTCTTGCATCGGCACAAAGTTTAGCAATTTTATCAAAGTTACCCGCAGAAATATCTGCCTTGGGGCAAACCCAACTTCCGCCTACTGCGTGAATAAAGGGGCAGGTTAAGAATTCAGCAATATTTTGATTGTTTACGCCGCCGGTGGGGATAAACTTGATTCCGCCGAAGGGACCTGCAAGAGATTTAACGGCAGAAAGACCGCCGTAGACATTTGCGGGGAAGAATTTAAGAACCTTAAGGCCAAGCGACATTGCATCCATAATTTCACTTGGGGTTACACAACCGGGAGCGATTGCAATATTGTTTTCAACGCACCATTTAACTACTTCACGGCTATAACCGGGGGAAACGATAAACTTGGCACCTGCGGCAACTGCGGTTTTACATTGCTCCAAAGTAATGATTGTTCCGGCGCCAACGAGCATATCGGGACAACTTTCAGCAACCTTTGCAATTGCATCTTTAGCGGCGGCGGTACGAAAGGTAATTTCCATAACATCTATTCCACCCTTGAGCATTGCGTTAGCAGTAGGAACTGCATCATTCGCATCTTCAATTACAACAACGGGAACTACGCCCGCATTTGCTAAACGAGTTAAAATATCCATAACTATTCTGCCTTTCTTTTGCTTATCAACAAAATTAAAGATTTGATAGTTTAAATATAACAAAAATTATATCAACTGTCAACTGTTTCGCTACCGAACAGGCTACTAAATTATTGTTGTTTTTAGGCGGACAGGCAAAAAAATTAACCCCTTTCATACAATTTGTATGAGAGGGGTTTTTATATGTTTGAACTTTTAATGCAGATAGCATCTTCAATTATGTACCTTGCGCTTCATATTGCAGGGCCGGGTTCTTTCCCCGCCGCCCTTTCGGCAAAGGAGGAAGCAGCCCTCATAGAGCGTATGGAACAAGGAGATGAAGAGGCTAAAAATAAACTGATTGAACATAATTTAAGGCTCGTTGCTCATGTAATTAAAAAGTATTACAGTAGCACCGCAGAACAGGAAGACCTTATTTCGATTGGAACAATAGGTCTTATTAAGGCCGTTTCAACCTTTAAGAGTAACAAGGGAATACGCCTTGCAACATATGCCGCACGGTGTATTGAAAATGCTATCTATACCTGAATGACACATCACACTCCTTTCGCGTGCCAAATTAAAATTTACGGAATCCTCCGCGCCACAGAGGACGATGTGAACATCATCGTCCCCTGTGGTGTCGTTATGTTTAACGACGATAAAACTAACAATCTTCTTGATTAGTTCAATCGTCTGCTCGTAGGTGGCAATCTCCATTAAGCGTGGGAATGTAGCAATCGAGGCCTTGACCTGCTCAATTTGTTCAAGCGAGTATTCCTCGTCCTTTATTTGCTCGTTAAGCACCGCTATTCGGTCTGTGAGGTCGTTTCTCTTTTCTTGCAGGGCGTGAATGTCATCCCAAATCAGTTGCTTATCTTCGGCAGTCAGGCCGCTTTCCCGCAAGTTCTCCATTTGCACGGCAATACCCGCTTTGACCTTATCAAGTTCTTTTTCAAGGCCTTTGATTTCTTTCTGCTCGTCTCGCTGTGCGTTCAGCAGTTCTTCACGGAGATTCTGCAACTGGGCATAGTAGCGGTCATCGGGGCAGTTCATATGGCAGATAGCGTCAATAATGAACTGGTCCAACTCGTTGCCGTTGATGTCTTTGCTTGTGCAACCGAATCTATCTTCCATTCGTTTACGGCAGCGGTAATTAAACCGCAGGTCGCCCGACTTGGTGTAGCGGTTGGACAAGGTTTTGACATTCATTCGCTCACCGCATACAGGACACTTAACAAGACCACTCAACACAGACTTGGAGGCCTGTTTGGGGCGGTCGTACTTGTCAACGTTCTGTTGGAGCAGTTTCTGTACCCTTATCCAGTCAAAACCGCTGATAATGCCATTGTGTACGCCTACGGCAATAATCCAATCACTAATCGGTTTGCTTGTTATGATTTGGGTAAACTTTGGCTCCAAAAAGGTGGAGTTTTCCTTCTTCTTCTTTAGCTGTTCTGTCTTGTTGTAAACCATCAAGCCGTGTTGACCATCAAATTCGTGCTCCTCTGCATAGATTGTTTCGCAGAACTCCGAAAAGTAGGCAAGGGAGTCCTTGTCTGCAATGCAGTATACAGGGTTGCGGAGAATAGTCTTGACACTTGTTCTTGTGTGCTGTTTGCCGTTTCGGGTAAGTATACCGTTGTCATTAAGATAGTCCCGAACTGCATTCATAGACTTGGTGTCAAGGTACATACGAAAAATGGTTTTGACTACTTGCAGTTCGCTTTCCACGGGCTCCAAATGGTTTTTTGTGCTTTTCTTGCCCCGAATGGTGACATTATCCTTTTGAGAGACAAATCCCAACGGCGTGTTGCCTCCAAGCCATCGCCCCTCTTTTGCTAACTCGTGCAGATTGTCAGAAATACGCTCAGCAATGATATTTCGCTCGAATTCACTAATAACAGACAGTAATTCGAGGATAAGGGTGGATTCTTTTGTGATGTTGGTGATATTGTCGGAGCAAGATATGAATGTTACCTTGTGATTGTTCAAGTGCTCAATAAGCGCCATCATATCTCCTGTGTTGCGGCATACACGGTCCACCTTGTAGCACAACAGACATTTATAGTTGTCAATGGAATTGATAAGCCGTACAAATTCTTTGCGGTCAGCATAAAAACCCGACAGACCCTCGTCCATAAAGATGTCTGTGTTCTCGTCGGTGGACTGTACATCAAAGGCGGTGAGAATATGTGCGCGGCACTTGTCAATCTGCACCTGAATACTGTTGCCCTTTTCGGTCAACTTTGATTTACGTACATATATAGCAAACTTTTTCTCCATGTGTTTAACCTCCTATATTATTTATATTTTCTCATGGAAACGGATATTTTGCAAGGCTTATTAGAATGGTAGGTCGTCAAGTGGGTCTGCATATTGATTGGCAGAGAAGTTGACATACATACCGATGAGTTTGTTGCAACGCTCCTGTTGCAGGTAGACACAGGAAATCGGCACACCCTTTTCGTAGGCATCCTCTATGAGCCCGTAGTTAGGATTAAGGTGCAGATGTGTTTCGGGGTCGGTATACTCAAAGACCATAATGTTGACATAGTAGGAACGGTCTACATCTTCAACTTTCAATCCAAAGGTTAAGTAACCCTTTTCCTCGTTATACCAAATGTTTTGGATATAACCACCTAAAAACTTGTTCTTGGTGCCTCTTTTGGCATTGTTAATTGTTACTGGTTTCATATAAAAACCACCTTTCGTTAATATTGTAAATAAACCTACTAATACATTTTTTTCAAAATGTCAAGAAAAGAAGATAATAATTATTAACCTATTTACGAAAGTATCTTTTACCTATGTTTAAGACAATTAGCCTATTATCTTACTATAAGGTGAATAGCAATTAACTTTATATAAGTTATTAATATTAATATCTTAAGTAAGTATATTAATTAATAACTTATGGAGCGGAAATCACTTTTTGCTCCCCGTGTAGACTTTCCACAATTCCTCGCGCTGTTCGCCGTGGCCGAGTGCTTTGAGGGTCGCCTCCTTGCCGTGCACTTTGCAGTGCTCTTCGGCCCACAACTTGCGGATAGAGTGGACGCCCGATTTTGTCCGACCGTCGGGGGTGGTGATGTGCAATTTTTCACAACGGCGACGGAGATACTTGTTGACCGAGTCCTTTTTAACCCCAAAGACCTTGTCCTGCGGATTCTTCCCCTTGATACACTCACGGAGTAGTTTGGCGGTCTGCTCGTCCAGAGGAAGGACTCTTGACCTAGACCCCTTGTCCTTGTAGATAAGTACCTCGCCCTTTTGAAAGTTGATATGACGGACTTCCAGCCGTTCCAAGGTGTTTACCCTTACCCCCGTCGCATAAGCGAACTTGAGTGCGTTCAGGCTCGCAGAGGGGCGTGGTGCATCCAGTATCCGCTCCATTTCCTCTTTGGTGAATGAATACTGCTTGATTGTATCTGTGTTTTGCACCTTGCTCTCGTCAATGGTTACGGAGTAATCGACCCTTGCTCCGTATGCTCTTAAAACACACTTTTCCAGTTTTGCAAGGTAACTGCGATAGGTGTGGGCAGTCTCGGAACTGACTCCAGACTCAAGCTTTGTGTCTATGAAGTGCTGACACATAGCAGGGGTGATGTCGGCAACCCGTTTGATGTGGTACTCCGAACGGATGAAGCCTGCAAAGTCGTGGGAGAACTCGTTGAGAGCCTTTTTAGCGGCGAGCGACTTCACGATATGAGAATTGTCCGACTGCTTGTCGGCCTTGTCGCTGTGCTTATCAAAGTGAGGGACGAACACAGTTGCTGAATATAATTGGTAAAATAAACTCTTTGACATTCGTTTTTGTCTCCTTTCTGAAAGAATAGTCCGCTTTGTCGGGCGAACATTGGGCGTCTGTCTTACATCCGCCCTGTGTCCGCCCGTTAAAGCGGACTTGAGTAAGCGGGGGTTTAGGGTGGTCGCCAATGCGAGCACCCTAAAAAATATCGTTATCGTTCAGTCAAAAGGCGACGGTGCCGAGGCACCCTCTACCCCAAAACAGCGGTATCGTGCCGCCGATAAACCGACTGCCGTCGGTCGTGCTCAACCAATCGCCCACGATAATGGCGATTAAGATTGAGCCCGATATGCTGCACCTGAATCTCGTTTACAGTTGGTCGTGGTGTAACATATCGCTGTGTTGTGTGTGATTTTCGCGTGTGTACATTTCAAAGACTGCTGTATATTCCTCCTTCGTTTTTATAAGATTGCTCCTGCATAAATATAATTAACCTAAACACAGCATGACGTACTTTTCACGGAAAATCAAGAAAAGGTAAAAGACAAAGCGGGCTCCTAGATCTAGGAGCCCGCCCGTCGTAAACAAAACAGGGGCTTTGCTTTCTTATGTGTGCAGTTCGATATTCCTCATTGGAAATGTAATATCCACCGTTTTTTCATTCCACCAGTACAATATAAATAGGAGTATCTATATCGTAATATCATTTTTGTAATTAATCAAGAAAAGAAAACATTGAAAAATAAAGAACCTTGTGGTACAATACTGTTGCTACACATCTGAATATGCACATTGTTGGGGGAATACTATTTGGTAAAAATGTATTCTCTCTCCCTGACTTTGTGCAGATGTGTAGCAACATTGAGGGAAGCATTTTTCGGTGCGTCTCTTAATGAGACGCACTTTTTTATTAGGAGGACTGACTATGAAAAAAATTCTGTCTATTGTTTTGGTCATAGTAACGCTGGTGAGCATGAGTGCTTGCAACAAGAACCAGGACATGGTTACCATTACTTTTGATAGTTCGGGTGGCACAACTATCGAAAGTCAAACTATTGAGGCAGGTCAAAGTGCAACAAGGCCAACCAATCCAGAAAAAGAGGGCTTTTCCTTTATTGAGTGGCAATTAGATGGAACACCATACAATTTTGAGACTCCTGTTACTAATAACATAACGCTCATTGCCGTCTATGAAATGAATCAAGGAGTTGAGGTCGTTCATATCACACTTGATTATCAGAATGGGCAAGATATGGGTCTTGTTGAAATTATAAAGGGCGGCACTATGACAGAGCCCCCTATTCCACAAAAGCAAGGTTACAAGTTTGTTGGTTGGACTTTTGGGGACGTTAGATTTGATTTTTCATCTACTGTGAGTGAAGACATCACTTTAATTGCAACGTGGGAGATTGAAGAAACGACGCCCGAAACAGAGAAGCCAAGCACTAACACAAAACCTAACGGCTCTCAAAACCCTACCGATACCAAACCTAATGGTGATTCAAGCGATACAACCCCTAGCACAAATGGGACCACACCCCCCAGTACTAATGAAACAACTCCACCCGATACAACCACAGGCACTAATGAAACAACAACGCCTGATACAACCCCACCAGAAACATCGGGTAATACAACTCAAAATACCCTTGATTACGAAAAAACAATGCTCCCATATGAAGGAACATGGTACTTGAAGGGTTATGCTGATGTGTATATTTACCTCTATAATATATATGAAAGCGGCGGTTGGGCATCCCTTAGTTTGGATGCGTTCAATATTGCAATACCCTCAGGCGTGAGTTCGCCTGTTTCTCCGTATACGATATATCCCTACGATGCGTTCGTTGAGAATCCGTCGACAGATTATTGGAGTAGTGGTTTTCAAATTATGTGTGACCCACAGTCTTGGCAAAAGGAGATAGAAAAGCATAATCTGAAACTGGGTGAGAACTGTATTTATTTAGGTGGAAAGCAGTTTGTTCGGGATAAAGGCAGTATTACTATGTACGATGATACTTGCTATAAAAGTATCGCACTTGATGCTGAGTGGTATATGGAAGGTAATCCTGATTCATACATATACTTTTACAAGCGACAAGATTTAGGCGCATTAGGTGATTATATTGAAATATCTATGCGGAACTTTAACATAAACACACTAGCAACAAGCGGAAGCGGTAATGTAAGACTGTATGCAGCAAGAAAGAATAATTGGGACAAATACGGAATACAGGTCAATAATGGTGTTCTAACTATATCTAATAGCAATGGAACGAAGAGATTCCATAGGAATGCCATAAAAATCACAGGTAAGACCGACATTAACTTAAAAGTTGGTGAAACAGAAAAACTTTATGCAATGGTTCTTCCACAAACAACAACAGACCAAAGTGTTACCTGGACAAGTAGTGATGCCTCTGTTGCAACTGTAAGTGGGCGAACCGTTAAAGCGGTGGGCAAAGGAACTGCTATACTTACAGCGACAAGCAAAGTTGGCGGACATACTGCAACCTGCAAGATAACTGTGACTGAGACGCCACTGACAGTTTCTGCACATATTAGTGACGGCATTGAGATTTCTGGTAGTGAGATGTATGGAATTGTTACTGCTAGTATGAGCAAAAGCGGCGGGTCGCTCAACTATACTACTTGCGTATTAAAACTGTACTACAACGGCACATTAGTTTCTGAGACAAGCGGAGACTCAATAACTGTACGTAAGGCAAGTGGCGAATACAGGGTAGAGGTATATGTTAAGGATTCAAGCGGAAACGAAGCAACTGCAACGAAAACAATAACATATTAGAGTAATGCAAAGCGGACTATGGCAATGACTATAGTCCGTTTTGTGCGCTTTTTTAAAAAGTTTTCAATAGGTGCCCGTCTGCTCTTGACAAAATGAAAAAAATCTCGTATACTTTGGACACTTTTGTATGAAATCTTCAAACGGAGAACGACTTACCCTCACTAGATAAAAGATATACGCATAAGACTTTCTACAACTGAATATCTTTTCACAGGGGGCTAATTTATGGCTTTTAAAGCGGTCATACATTACCCGAACAGCGAAGAAGATAGGTCAAAGTTGATAGAAGACATGGCTACCTACAGGATAATGATTATGCGCGAATACCTCTCTAAACTCGAAACCAGTTCGGGTAACAAAATCAAGATTGTTGATGAATTACTTAAGGAAAAGCAATGAAAATCGGTGGTGCAACCAAGCACCACCGATTTTTCTTATGGGATAAAGTGAATCTCTTTGAGTTTATGATACCTGTCTTTCGGCAACATACAGACCCCGTGCTCCCACTTTTCCACCTGTCGCCTTGTAACTCCGACTTGCTCACCGAGGTCGCATTGTCGCAAATGCAACTCCTTTCGTCGTTGCTTTATGAATACAGAGTAGGGATAGTCTATGAACTGCAGGTATTCGTCCATTAACAAATGCCTGTCCACATTGAGTGCCTCAGATATGCGGATAATCACATCATAAGGGCAATCAAGTTGGTCGTTCTCATATCGTATCATTGTTACTCTGTCAATGCCGATAAGGTTTGCAAGGTCGTTGCCAAACAGATTCCTTTTCTTTCGGTAAAAAGCAATCTTCTCACCGATAGTGGCATCGTCGCTGATAGTTCGCAAGGGGTAAACAAAGTGGAGCATTGGTTTTCCGCTATTATCAAAGACCACGAAAGATGTGTCATTGAGGTCAAAGTAGCAAACGAGGTTTTAATGTATTTTAGAGCAAATAAAAAGTCGGCACAAGATTTACATTTTGGCGACCCTATTGATTCCGACAAAGACGGGAATGCGCTTACCCTTGTCGATGTTGTTGCCGACGACATAAACATAGCAGACGAGATTGACAAGAAGATGAAACTTGAAAAATTACGGGTGCTTCTTGAAACAAAGCTTGACGACCGAGAAAAAGAAATAATAAAAATGAGATACGGAATAGGCGGTAAAAAAGAACTTACTCAAAGAGAGGTTGCAGGAATACTTGGTATATCAAGGTCTTATGTTTCAAGAATTGAAACTTCGGTTCTTAAAAAACTAAAACGAATGTTATAATAGAGTTAAAAAACGAACTGAATAAGCAACATATAACAGGCGGTAGATCCAATAATACTTAAAAGGGTGTTTCTTTTTAAAAGATGAAGCAAAACCGCTACCAAAACGCCTATGAGTTCGGGCAGACCAAAAGGAAACGCAAGGACATTTACATTCTTTAAGCAGTAAACCACAAGCATTGCCATTATTGCATAGGGCAAGAACTTACCAAGATATAAAATTATATCAGGAGTTTTTTTGCCCGAAGAAAAGACAAAAAACGGGATAAAACGGAGGGCAGCCGTAACCGCGGCAATTACCAAAACGGTTAACAAAAGTTGAGTATCAGTCATTTTTATACTCCTTTTGCAAGATTGGTTTAAAGGCAAAAAGGAGAACAGAAATCAGCACCATTGTTGGTATTAAAAAGGCATCTGCCCCAAAAATAATAAGACATATTACCGAAGACAAAAGTCCGATTAAAGCGGGTAAATGTTTTTTAGATGAAATCCACTGTTCAACAAAAATTGTCACAAAAAGGGCGGTCATACAAAACTCTATTCCCGCAGTATTAAAGGGTATGGTTTGACCTATTACCGAACCCAGAGCGCAACCCAAAACCCAATAAATATGGTTAAAAACAGAAACGGCAAGTTGATACTTGCCTTTTTCTGCATTTTCAGGATAATCGTCACCGCAAAGCAGCGAATAGGTTTCATCGGTTAAAGCAAATATAAGGTAAGGTTTTTTTGCACCTGTACCCTTATATTTTTCAATCATTGAAATACCGTAAAAAAGATGACGGGCGTTTATAAACAGGGTGGTCAGTGCGGTAGTGATTAGTGACGCACCGCCGGTTATAAGATTTATTGCAACATACTGCATTGAACCCGCATAGATTAGCGCACCCATTAACACCGACCAAAAAATTCCGTGTCCGGTTTCGGAAAGAAGAATTCCAAAACCGATTCCAAGGGCTATGTACCCCGTCATTACAGGCAGGGTTTTAATGAAAACTGTTTTTAATAGATTTTTCATTATTTGCAAAATTCGTACATTGTGCGGTAGGTTTCAAAAACATCGAATTTAGAAACAACTTCGAAGGGGGCGTGCATTGAGAGAACGGGAACGCCTAAATCGACAACATCAACGCCCATATTTGCAATATACATTGCAACGGTACCGCCGCCGCCTAAATCAACCTTACCGAGTTCACCCGTTTGCCAGGCTATTCCAGCCTTGTCAAGCATATTTCTGACATAGGCTACATATTCAGCCGAGGCGTCGGAAGTTCCGCTTTTTCCACGGGCACCGGTATATTTGGTTATTACAGCGCCATAATTGATTTTTGCGGCATTTTTAGGCTCCATAACATCTTTAAAGGTTGGGTCGAGTGCGGCATTTACATCGGCAGAAAGACATTTTGAATTTCTAAGCGCTACCGTATAATCCACACCCATATTTTCGCAAAGGTCTCGGACAACAAAGCGCAAGAAATCGGAGTTAAGTCCGGTATTACCGTCCGAGCCAACCTCTTCTTTATCGGCAAGGATAGCAATAGCTGTTTGTTCGGGGCTTTCTATCTCGCAAATTGCCATAAGGGCGGGATAGGCACAAACACGGTCGTCGTGGCCGTAAGAACCGATAAGGCTGCGGTCAAAGCCGATATCACGGGGTTTTGCGGCGGGAACACATTCGAGTTCAGCAGAGAGGAAATCTTCCTCGGTAACACCGTATTTTTCATTAAGGATTGCCATTATATTAAGTTTTACAAGTTCGCTTCCCTTGTCATCTTTAAAGGGGCGTGAGCCAATAAGAATATTGAGTTCTTCGCCCTTGATTGCTTCGGAAAGGGTACGCTTAACCTGTTCTTGAGAAAGGTGGGGCAAAAGGTCGGTTATAACAAAACAAGGGTCGTTTTCGTCTTCGCCGATATTAACCTCAATAACACTTCCATCTTTTTTAGCAAAGACTCCGTGAAGCGCTAAAGGCATTGCCGTCCACTGATATTTTTTAATTCCACCGTAGTAGTGGGTTTTGAAAAGAGCAAGTTCGCTGTCCTCATAAAGCGGGTTGGGTTTTAAATCAATTCTCGGAGAGTCAATATGTGCGGCGGTAATTTTAAGACCTTCCTCTGCCGATTTTTTGCCGACAACAACAAAGGCAACCGTCTTTCCTCGGTTATCCACAAAATACTTGTCCCCTGCTTTATATTTCTTATTGCGGTCAAAGGGTTCAAAACCCGCTTTCTTTGCAATAGTTTTAGCGGTTAAAGCGGCTTCTCGTTCGGTTTTGCCCTCAGCCAAAAACTGTTTATAGCCTTCGCAAAAACGGTTAATCTCCTCGAGTTTTTTGTCGTCAATATTTTTAAGTCCGTTTTCCTTGTTGATAAAAAGTTTTTCTTTTAGTTTTTGACTAGCAGTTTTCTCTGACATATCAGTTTCCTCCAAGTTTCATTAAAAGACGGGAAAATTCGGCTTTAAAGTTTTCCTCATTCTCGTCATTATATATTATGTGCTGTGTTCTCGCTTTATAATACTCATCTTTTTTTGCCGCCGACATACGCAGCAGAGCATCTTCTTTTGTAATATTATCACGAGAGATTATTCGGTTTAAACGATTTTGCTCCAGGGAAAGGACGGCACAGATATCGTTACAAAGAGCGTTTGCGCCGCTTTCAAAAAGGGTTGGGGCGTCAAGAAGTATTTTTTCGTTTTGACAATCATTTATCTTCTCTTTAATATATTCCAAGATAAAGGGTAAAACGGTTTTATTTAAAAGTTCGGTGTTTTCCTTTGAAGAAAAGGCTTTTTCAGCAAGTTTTTTGCGGTCCAGTTTAAGATTTTCAGAAAAAACTTCTTCGCCGAAAGCGTTTTTTATGGCTTTTAGCACCTGACTTTTTTTATAAACCTCTTTTGTAAGTTTATCACAGTCAATTACATAAAATCCGCTTTCCTCGGCAATTTTTGAGGCGGTTGATTTTCCCGCACCCGTAGGACCGGTAAGACCAAGAACATATTTCATAGCGTTATCACCTTAAAGGCTGCGGCACGGATAAGTCGGTTATAAACAGCAAGGCCTATCCCGCTTTTTTCGGGGGCGTGGACATAGACTTTTGACACGCCGAGAGTATCCGTCTTGCGCAGTAATGAAAACAATTTGCTTGCCTGGGTTTTAGGGTCTGACACAGAGCCGTAGCAGAGGGCTTTAGTCTTAATTTTATCAAGGTCTTCATCAAAGCAGATTGCCGCACAGTCGGTTTTACCGTTTACAAACTCGACAAAGGCTTCGCTACCCGCTTCGACAAGAAAAAGTTCGGTTTTCGGGGAATAGTGTTTATATTTCATTCCCGGGGAGGCGACCTGTTCGTCCTTTAAGGGCTCACAAAGCACCGCTTTATCAATAACAAGGTCGGGCAGAAACTTTTTAAGTTGCTCTACCGTGACAGCGCCCGGACGAAGAAGAGTAGGCGGACTCACAGAAAGAGTTACCACCGTTGACTCAAGTCCGACATTTGAACTTCCCGACATAACGACAGCATCAATTCTTCCGTCCAAATCGGCAAGGACATGCTCGGCAGTGGTGGGGCTTGGAGAGCCCGAAATATTAGCCGAGGGGGCAGCAAGAGGCAGACAGGACTGCTTAATTATTTCACGGGCAACCTTATCTTCGGGCATTCTTACCGCAACGGTACTAAGCCCTTTAGAAACACTCTGAGCAACGTTTTCAGACTTTTTAAGAACCAAGGTTAAAGGGCCGGGCCAAAAGGCTTCGGCAAGTTTTTCGGCTTCTTTTGGAATTTCTACCGCTACTTCGTTTAACATATCAAGGCTACTGATATGAACTATAAGAGGGTTATCCTGAGGTCTTCCTTTTGCAGAAAAGACCTTGGCTATTGCATTATCGTTATAGGCAGACGCAGCAAGACCGTAGACCGTTTCGGTAGGTATGGCAACAACACCGCCGTCCCTTAAAATTCGGGCGGCAGCGACTATTCCCTCTTTATTGTCACTAAGTCTTACTGTCTGCATTTTTTCTTCCTTACTGCTCGGTTTCAGCCTTGAGCATTTCTGTTCTGTAATAGGTAATAAGCGCTTCTACGATTTCGTCTATATCACCGTTTACAATTGTATCAAGTTTATAAAGGGTTAAACCTATTCTATGGTCGGTTACTCTACCCTGAGGATAGTTGTAGGTGCGAATTCTCTCACTTCTGTCCCCCGTTCCGACTTGGGCACGGCGGTCAGAGGCGATTGCCTCGGTCTGTTTAGCCTGTTCCATTTCGTAAAGACGAGAACGAAGCACCTTCATTGCCTTATCCTTGTTCTTAAACTGGCTTCGCTCGTCCTGACATTCAACCACAAGGCCCGTTGGAATATGGGTTATACGGATAGCCGACTCGGTCTTATTGATATGCTGACCGCCCGCACCGGAAGAACGGAAGGTGTCAATCTGAAGGTCGGTCGGGTTTATATCAATTTCAACATCTTCGGCTTCGGGAAGGACCGCAACCGTTACGGTTGAGGTATGAATTCGGCCGGAAGTTTCGGTTTCGGGGACACGCTGAACACGGTGGACTCCGCTTTCGTATTTAAAGCGGGAATAAGCGCCCTCGCCCTCAATCATAAAACTTACTTCTTTATATCCGCCGAGTTCGGTTTCGTTGGCACTTACAATTTCAACATTCCAACGGCGAGATTCAGCATACATTGTATACATTCGCATTAAAACGCCGGCAAAAAGAGCCGCCTCTTCGCCGCCCGCACCACCGCGGATTTCAACAATTACATTTCGGTCATCGTTAGGGTCTTTGGGAAGAAGAAGGATTTTAAGTTCTTCGGCAAAGGTTTCAATATCTGCCTTTGCCTGAAGATATTCTTCTTCGACAAGTTCTTTAAAATCTTTATCAAGTCCGCCTGCGTCAAGCAAACTTTTTGCCTCCTGTTCGGCGGTTTTAGCCGAGGAGTATTCACGGTATTTTTCAACGATTGGAGAAAGTTCCTTATGTTCTTTCATAAGTTTTTTGAACTGCTCGTTATCAGATATAACGGCAGGGTCCGAAAGAAGTTGACCCACCTCTTCAAAACGCATTTCTACCGCTTTTAGTTTATCAAACATATTATTCTTCTCCGACTGAAATAATTTTCTTTATATTTTTTTCAATTTTTACACGGGGTGCCATAATTTCGTGTCCGCAACCGACACAGCGGATTTTAAAATCCATACCTATCCTAAGGACAGAAAATTTATCTGCTCCGCAAGGATGTTTTTTCTTCATAAGCAAAGTATCGCCTACCTTAACATCCACAGACATACCTCCCCAATTTAAATTATTATTTATTATACACTAATAATCTGATTTACGCAACATCTTCTTGAATATTAGATATAAAAATGATATTATATAAAGTAAGAATTAACACCGGGGGGTTTTTATGAAAGTTTTACACACGGCAGACCTTCATATAGGTGCGGAACAGTCCTTTTTAGGACACGACGCACAAAACCGTCAATATGAAATACTTACTGTTTTTAAGAATATCACTAACCTTTGCCAGAGAGAAAATGTCGAAGTTTGCCTTATTGCAGGCGACCTTTTTGACAGCAATAAAGCAGGTCGGCTTTTTGCCGAATCGGTTTTTCGCTGTATATCAGAGGCCTCAAACACAAGATTTTTTTATGTTGCGGGAAACCACGACCCTCTTGACGCTTCTTCCCCTTTTGTTTTAGGAAAAATCCCCGAAAACCTTACTGTTTTCGGCCTTGAATACGAAACGGTTGTTATTGATGAACTTAATTTAAGGGTAACAGGACGCTCTTTTTCGCACTCATCTATGGATTTTAAAGAGATGCCCCCTATGCCCGACGACCAAAGGGTTAATCTTCTCCTTTTGCACTCGGATCTTGGGGCGGTGGGAAGCGTTTACAACCCTATTCCCGCTTCGTTTATTAAAGATTGTTCGGCAGACTATTTAGCCCTTGGTCACATTCACAAGCGTACCGAAATTCAGAAAATCGGTAAGACTTGTTTTGCCTATCCGGGTTGTCCCGAAGGTCAGGGTTTTGACGAGACGGGCGAAAAGGGCGTTTATCTGGGCGAAATTTCAAAATCGGGAGTAAATCTTGATTTTGTTCCTTGTTCAAGCAGAATTCACGCGGTTGAAAAAATTGACCTTTCTCAAGTTCAAAACACTGATGAGGCGGTAAAGACAATTCTGGAGTTGCTCGAAAGCCAATATGGAAAGGAATATAAACAAAACCTTTATAAACTTGTTTTAACGGGAAACTGCGAAAATCCCGAAAACATTAACACCGCTGAACTTCTTTCGGTTTTGGTTAATCTTCTTTATTTTGTTAAGATTAAAAACCAAATTAAGCAAAAACTTGACCTTGAACTTATCAGCAAAGAAGTATCCCTAAGAGGAATATTTGTAAACAAGATGCTATCAAAGATTAAAGAGGCTGATGGTGAAGAACAAAAACGGCTTATTGAGGCTATGTATTTAGGTCTTGATGCTTTTTTAGGCGAGGTGGATTGTGATGAAGATTAATTCAATAGACATTGCCGCTTTCGGCAAATTCAAGGATTTTCATCTTGACTTTAATGACGGTATGACCGTTATACTCGGAGAAAATGAAAAGGGCAAGACTACCATTATGGCCTTTATCCGTATGATGTTTTACGGAAATTCAGGAAAATCTTCCGACCTTGAGAAAAACCCGAGAAAGAAATACCGTCCTTGGAACTCGGACATAATGGCGGGAAGTATTACCTTTACTCACGGCGGTAATCTTTACCGTTTGGAAAGAGAATTTAAGGCTTCTAACTCAACCGACAAAATAACTCTGCTTGATATGGATACGGGCAAAACATCTTCCCTATCGGGAAGCGAAGATATTGGCGCAAAGTTTTTCGGTCTTACCGACGGAGCGTTTGAGAGAAGCGTCTTTCTCGAGGACACAGAGCCCTTGGCAAAAAGCGATTCCGCCTACGGAGAAATTAACTCCCGTTTATCCAATATTGCCACTGTGGGCGATGAGGATATCTCGTTTGAAAAGGTTGGCGCAAGGCTTCAAAAAGCCAAGGAAAGCCTTTTCTCAAAACGCGGAAAAATAGGAAAATGCGATAAAGCACAATTAAAACTTGAAGAACTTAACACCGCTATTTTTTCGGCAAAAGAGAAAGAGGACGAGGCTCAAAGGCTTAAAGGTGAAATTCTCCAAAAAGAATCTTTGCTTAAAGAATATACAGCCGAAAGTTCAAGGCTGTTCGACGCCCTTAAAAATGCCGATAAGATGAAAAAGCGTATCTTTGTTGAAAGATATATTGAGGGCGAAAAAGAGTTAAGACTCGCAAGAGAACGACTAAAACTTAAAGACGGTTCTTTTATTGATTCCGACTTTATTTCAAAAGGCAAATCTCTTTGCACAAAGACGCAAAACGCACAATCAGCAGTAAAAACCGCCGAAGACTCTCTTAATACTTTAAAAGCCGAAGTTGACCGCCTTGAAACCTCGGTCAGCACAGAAGAACCCTCCGTAAATAACGATGAAATTAAAGAACTTTATCTTAAAAGAGATGAACTTGACGGCAAAATTGAGACTGTCAAAGCGAACGCAATACGGCTTGAATCACAACTGCAAAATCAACTTCCCGTAAAAAAGCCCAACCCGATACTTATTCTTAGCGGACTCTTTATTGCTATTATCGGAATTGCTTTAATGTTTGCGCAAAGTATAGAAATAATTATCCCCGTTTTGACCGCTGTTGCGGGTATTACCGTTGCACTTTTGGGGCTTGTTTTTAAAATTAAGACCAAAGGCAACTTCAGTCAGGTAAATGCTGAAATTTCCGAAAACTCGCAAAATCTCTCTTCTCTGCTTGACCAAAAACAAAGCCTTAATGAGCAGATAAATTCTATAACAGAGAAAACAAGCGAGCAAAAAATGGCCTTGGCAGCAAAAAAGGCTCTGCTCGAGAGCAAAAGACAGGAACTTCTTCAAAAAGAAACCCTACTTAATGACGCTAAAAGCCTTTATAGCCAAACCTTTTCTCAACTTTTAGAATTTATTTCAGTATTGGATAAAGCACAAACGGCAACAGAAATTGAAGAGATTATAGCCTCCGCAGAAGAAACGCTAAGGTTTGCCGAAGCATTAAGGCAGAAAATCTCGCTTCTTGCCGACCACGCTAACTGCAAAAGTTTAGAAGAAGCCGAGATGAAACTTGAAGAAATGACACTTAGCGGAGTATCCACTGCCGTTACCGAACAAGAGGTTGACGAAGTTAAGGAAAGATTTCAGGCGCAAACCGACCTTTGCGGACATATTCGTTCAGAGATTGCCGCTTTGAATGCCAGACTTAAGGCTTTAGCCGAATCTACCCAACCGGTTTCTGTCCTAATAAGAGAAAAAGAAGAACTTGAAAATGCGGTTTCAGATTATTACAGGTTCGCAAACACAGCCGACCTTGCCCTTGAAACTCTTGAAGAGGCCTTTAGAGAACTTAGACGAAACTATTCGGGTACACTTGAGCAAAAAACTTCAGATATATTTAAAAGGCTTGTTGGAGATAAATATACCGGAGTATCGGTTTCCAAAGACTTTAACCTTAACGTCACTACTACCGAAGCGTTTGGCCTTAAGGAATCGGCATATTTAAGTTTGGGCACCGAAGACCAACTTTACCTTGCTCTTCGTCTTGCCGTTTCGGAACTTATGACACAGGATAGCGAAAGTCTTCCTATGTTTATGGACGACCCTCTTTCCGCATACGACGACACAAGGGCTAAAAAGGCTTTGGAGTTTTTAAACGATTACTCGAAAAACCGTCAGTTTATAATGTTTACCTGCCACGACCGATTTGCAGATATGGCAAAAGAAAACAATATAAATATACAATTACTTTAAGCAAAAAAATAACGGGCAGTGTAGAGAATACACTGCCCGTTATATATTTTTTAATAATTTTCACATCTTACTTCAAAGAAGGCCTTTGGATGAGCACAAACAGGACAAATTTCGGGGGCTTTTTTACCGATTACAAGGTGTCCGCAGTTGCGGCATTCCCACATGGTTTCTTCACTCTTCTCAAACACTTTCTGCATTTCTACATTGTTAAGAAGAGCACGGTATCTTTCCTCGTGAGATTTTTCAATTAAGGCTACCTTGCGGAACTGCTCGGCAAGGTCGAAAAAGCCTTCGGCTTCAGCATCTTTAGCAAAACCGTCATACATATCGGTCCACTCGTAGTTTTCGCCCTCGGCAGCAGCCAAAAGATTCTTAGCAGTATCTCCAAGTTCTCCTAAAGCCTTGAACCAGAGTTTTGCATGTTCTTTCTCGTTATTTGCAGTTTTCTCAAAAATTTCAGCAATCTGCTGATAGCCTTCCTTTTTTGCTACAGAAGCAAAATAGGTGTACTTATTTCTTGCTTGAGACTCTCCTGCAAAAGCAGCCATAAGATTTGCTTCGGTTTTTGTTCCCTTTAAATTCATAGTAATATCTCCTTTTTAAAATAGTAATTTTTACTAATTTTATTATACCTTTTAATTTTGTTTTGTCAATATTTTTATAAGGCTACTAAAATTATTCTCACACAAAAACAAATTTATGTATCAATATAATTAAAGTTCCATATGCTTATCATACATTTCCTTGCCCAGCATCGAAAGATAGACCTCTTTATACCCGTTTTTTACCTGAGTTGCATCTTGCGGATAGGTTAAAAGGATATAATCAACACCGAAAAGCCTGGCTTTTACATTACTGTCTTTAAAACCTGACCTTTCATAGAAGACAATTCTGCGTCTTCTGACTTCCCTTTCTTCAGGATTATCTGAAGATTCAATATTTTCACATTCAATTAAAATAGTCTTATCTTTTGCGGTTTCCTTTAAAAAGTTAAGGGTTTTTGTTCCTATCCCCTGTCCTCGAAATTCAGGATTTACCGCAAGATAGTCAACAAGGGCAAACCGGTTTTTAACACACAGGCCAAAATAAGAAAGCACCTGACTGCGCTCATCAAAAAGGGCATAGTAGGTGCAAAGCCCCTCATCAACCATTTTAAGCAGCAGATTTAAGGGCTTAAGTTCGTCGGACGGAAAGTCAAAAATCATATAAGTGTTATAAATATATTCAATTTGTTTTTTATTCAAAACTGAAAACATATTTAATCACATCCAAATATTATTATACCACATATAAAATTCGCAGTCAATAGAATAAAAAATTATTTATTTTTCACAAAAATTATTCACAAAGTACTTGACAAATTGTTGTTTATGTGCTATATTAAAGACACAGAAGAGAAGAACATTAAGAAAAAACTTGGAAAGGAAAGGACTGATACCCGATGAAAAGGGAAACTGAACCTCAAATGAGTGTTAAAATTTAAGAGGAAAGGTGTGAGTCCAAAGAATTAAGTAGTTTATCTTCGACCGTTCGGATTGGTATAAATCCGAGTTTGATAAGTTTATAAACCATTAAGTATATATAAAAATAAGTGTAAAGGCGTGAGTCCAAAAGTTTAAATAACATTAACTTGCCAAAATATTTTTATTAGGTGAATCAAATGTACAATCTCTCTCGAATTTATAAATAAACGAAAGGATTCGGACCAATGACTTAGTTTTATAGCCTCTGTCAGGTAGACAGAGGCTTTTTTATTGCAAATTATTTTAAAAAGGTTATAATAATTAAGAAAACGCTTAAGGCGAAAATCCTCCCTCTAAAATCAGGTTTGGATTATTCGTGTTTGCTTATGTTTACCAGAGGTGATGTATTTGAAAATTCTTGTTATTTTTACGGGAGGAACTATCGGCAGCAAAGTAACCGACGGTAAAATTTCTCCCCATCGACAGACTAAATACACTCTTATAGAAAATTACCTTCAAGGCTCAAAAGATGATTTGACTTTTGATTTTAGTGAGCCTTATTTTGTTCTCAGCGAAAACTTGTCGGCAGAGCATTTAAACTCTTTGACCGATACTGTAAAAGAAAACCTAAACAAAGGGTATGACGGAATTATTATTACCCACGGCACCGACTCTTTGCAGTTTTCGGCAGCAGCAGTTTCTTATGCTGTTGGCAACTGCAAACTGCCTATACTTTTTGTTAGTGCAAACTACCCTCTTGAAGACGAGCGTTCAAACGGAAACGATAATTTTAAAGCGGCAGTAGATTTTATAAAACAAAAGATTTCAAGCGGAGTTTTTATTGCCTATAAAAATCCAAGGGAAGAAGTCAAGTTCCATAGTTCTCTTGACGCCGTTACATTCGGCGAAGCGGACGACCGACTTGAAAGCATTGGCCGAAAACACTTTGCTAACTATGAAAAAGAAAAAATTAAAATTTTAAAAAATCCAAAGCCTTCTGAATCCGCAATAGATTTTTACCTTTCGCCTAAAAGCGATATTTTGGTTATTACGGCAATTCCGGGAGATAGTTTTTCCTACTCTCTAAACGGTATAAAAGCGATTATAATAAGGGCATATCATTCGGGAACTCTAAACACAGACAGTAAATATTTTAGGGATTTTTGTGCTTTAGCCCAAAAATCTGATATTCCGATTTTTGTTGTTTCTTCGACAAACCAAACCCCTTATGAAACGGTTGATTTTTATGAAGAACTCGGCATCACGGCCCTTTGTGACATTCCCTTTTCTGCCGCATATATCAGGCTTTGGATTGGCGTAAGTTTAAACGAAAATTTGAAGAAATTGTTTTAAATAATAAAAAACCTCCTGCAAAAAATAATTGCGGGAGGTTTTTATATGAAAAACACAAAAAATTTCAAAGACAAAAGCACACCGTCTTCTAACGATTATTCCAAACACCCAGACAATTCTTTTGACCTTGTAAACAAATACGGAAGATGCAATGTGCAAGCAACGGCCGATACCGATAATCCTTTTCCGCATATTGCACAAGGGCTTCCAAACGAAAGATTCAGAAGAAAAAGACAGGAAGAAAAAAAGACTCGCGAGGACGCTTTTTAAGGGGATATATCCCCTACATATTTTGCTTTATATGTTCAAGTAAGGCTGTACAACCAGATAAAATATCGTTATAGGCGGTAGTAAAATCTCCCGAATACCAAGGGTCAGAAACCGAAGAATCCGTTCCGGTGTAAGACATAAGAAGTTTTATTCTACCGTCATTTTCCCCTTTTGTTATTCTTAAAATATTTCTCATATTGCTGCTATCCATAACAAGAATATAATCGTTACTTAAATAGTCTTCATATTCAAAATGGACCGCCCGTTTAGACCGGCAACAAATTCCGTTTTTCGCAAGAATTTCCTTTGCAGGCGGATATACGGGGTTGCCTATTTCTTCAAAACTTACCGCCGACGAGGAAACTTCAAAGCGGTCGGACAAGTTTTCTTCGCTAATTAGTTTTTTAAAAATGAATTCCGCCATAGGACTTCTGCAAATATTACCGTGACATACGAACATTACCTTAATTTTTTCCATATCAAACCTCATAACTTTTTAAAGTTATTATAAAGGCAAAACAAAAGCAAGTCAATCTCAACTCTTTCATATAATTACAAGAAAGAATTATATTTGGAGGTGTTTTATGGGAAAAATTACGGTTGCGGTCGCACAAATGGCGTCATCAAACATAAAGTCTAAAAACTATGAAAAAGCAGAAAAGTTTATTATCGAGGCAAAACAAAAGGGGGCTAAAGTTATTGTGTTCCCCGAAAACTTTAACTATTTAGGCAAATACACTCCGGATATTCGAGAAAAAATTCCCGACGGCGAATTTTACAAAACGATGTCGGCTCTTGCAAAACAACATAATATCTGGACTTTAGCCGGAGCGGTAAAAGAAATCAGCGAAGATAAATTTAAAGCATATAACACATCTGTTCTTTTCTCTCCAGACGGAGAGGCGGTCGCAAAATACCGCAAAATTCATTTGTGCGATATGCAGTCAGAACCTAATACCCTCACGACCGAATCGAAGACTGTGATTGCGGGAAATCAGGTGGTAGCGGTCGGTACGGATATAGGAAAAATCGGTTTGTCGATTTGCTATGACATCAGGTTTCCCGAACTGTTCCGTCTTTTAACGCTATCGGGTGCTCAAATTATCTGTATTCCCGCTTGTTTTGGAATCACAACCGGGTCAGCACACTGGGAAATTCTAATAAGAAGTATTGCTGTTTCAGGCTCTTGTTATGTTCTTGCTTCAAATCAGTGTTCAACCGCTAAAAACAAAGAAATCTATTGGGGAAATTCAATGATAGTCGACCCTTGGGGCACGGTTATTGCCCGAGCAGACCAGGAAAGAGAGGCCTTGATTACAGGAGAAATTGATTTAGATTATGCAAACACACTTAAAAACAGACTTGGAAGTTTGACAAACAGAAGGCAGGACGTTTACCGTCTTGAAATTAAGTGAAATTTGTCTTAAAAAAATCGTTTTACAAAAAACTCCAACAATCAGATAATAATTAAAACCCCAAGCGTGTAGATTACGCTTGGGATTTTTTTGTAGGACCTTTTTGGTATTGTTTTTTATAGGCACGGTAAAAGTTGCTGTAATTCTCGTATCCAATCTGCTTAGCAACTTCGGTTGCGGGAACGCCCTCTTTAATCATTTTATTGGCAAGGGCGAGTTTCTTTTGCAAAATATACTGTTTAGGAGTGATTTTCATTTTACTTTCGAACAGATGACAAAAGGAAGATTTTGAACGAAAAGTATGTTTTGCAAGGTCATCTAAATAAATCTTTTCGCAAAGGTGCTCGTCGATATATTCTATTGCACTTTGCAAAAACGAATCGGTTTTAACAAAAACTGTCACTATCCTCACCCCTCCTCTTCCATATTCTAACATATCTTTGCAAGAAAAGCAATGTTATTCCCAAAAAAACTATATAAATTATTTATGATATTTGATATAATAAGAATATTAAAATAAAGGATGGTTGTCTATGATTAAAAAACCACTTAAAATTGACCAATGGGAAATTCCTAACCGAGTAGTGCTTCAGCCTATGGAGGGCTGCGACTGCAACCTCGACGGAAGCCCCAGCGAACTTACTATTGCAAAATATGTTCGCGCCGCAAAAAGCGGGGCAGGACTTATTTGGTTCGAGGCAAACGCCGTTTGTCCCGAGGGTAGAACAAATCCCCGTCAGATGATGTTAACCGAGGATAATTTACCCGAGTTCAAAGCCCTTGTTAAAGACCTCAAAAAAATGGCTAAAGAAGAGTGCGGTATTGAACCTATTTTTGTTCTTCAACTTACCCACTCGGGCAGACAAAGTATTGTCCCGATGATTGCATACCGTCACCCTATTTACGAAGAAACCAGACCCGTTACCGACGAGAACATTGTGTCGGACGAATATCTGGACACCCTTGCAGAAAAGTATGCCGCTTCCGCAAAACTTGCTCGTGAGGCCGGCTTTGACGGCGTAGATGTTAAATCATGTCACGGTTATCTTTTCCAGGAAGTTTTATCCGGCTTTACAAGACCCGGTCGCTACGGCGGTAGTTTCGAAAACCGTTCTAAACTTTTACTTGACTGCATTAAAGCGGTTAAAGAAGCGGTTGGTGACACCCTTTTAATTGGTACCCGTCTTAGCGTTTCCGATATGGTGCCGAAGCCTTACGGTTTTGGAACAACCGAAGAAAACGAGATTGACTTTACCGAACCCGACAGACTTATTGAAATGATTATGGCTCAGGGTATTAAGGTTTTAAATGTTACGGTTGGAAACCCCTATTACAATCCCCACGTTAATCGTCCCTATAGAAAGGGCGGCTATGTTTCTCCGGAAGATGCAAGCGTAGGACTTAATCGTTTCGAAGTTATTGAAAAACATATTAAAGATAAGTTCCCCTCCCTCCCCGTTGTAGGTTCGGGCCTTTCTTATTACAGAAACGACCTTTTCGAGCAATCGGAAAGACAACTTGAAAACGGCATTTGCGACCTTTTAGGTTACGGCAGAATGTGGCTTGCATACCCCGATTTCTATAAAGATTATCTAAACGGCACTTTTGAGCCCAAGAAAACCTGTCTTGCATGTTCTAACTGCACACTTCTTATGAGAAACAAACAGGTTTCGGGTTGTGCTATATTTAACGAATATTACAGAAATTTATTAAAGGAGATTTTAAAATAATGAATAAAGTTGCTATTGTTACAGGCGCCCTTGGCGGCATTGGTAAAGAAAGCGCAATTAAACTTTGCAAAGCCGGTTATTCGGTAATTGGTATGGACGTTGTTGCCGCTTCTGATTTATCTGATTTTGACGGTCTTGATTTTACATATGTTCAAGGCGACCTTTCAAGCGCAGAGTCCAGACAGTCTCTTTTAGAAACCGCTAAAGCAAAAGGAACCGTTTCGGTCCTTGTTAACGTTGCAGGCGTTGCTCCTAAGGTTCGCCGTGACATTTTAGAAATGACCGAAGAAAGTTACGACTTTGTTATGGGCATTAACACAAAGGCTACCCTCTTCCTTACCCAACTTGTTGCAAACGAAATGGTTGCACACAAACAGGGCGGCGCTATTGTAAATATTTCTTCTTGCTCGGCTTACACAAGTTCTACAAGCCGCGGAGAATACTGCATTTCTAAGGCAGGCGTTGGTATGATTACCAAACTCTTTGCCGACCGTCTTGCAAGCGAAAACGTTACCGTTAACGATATTTGCCCCGGCATTATTGCTACCGGTATGACCAGCGCAGTTAAAGAAAAATACGACAACCTTATCGCAGGCGGACTTGTTCCCCTTGGCAGATGGGGACTTCCCGAAGACATTGCTAAGGCTGTTGTAGCCCTTTGCGACGGAACCTTTGGTTATACCACAGGTCAGTCGTTCATTATTGACGGAGGAATGCACATTAGAAAGTTATGAGAAATACATATAACACACTTATAATCGGAACCGGTTGCGCAGGTTATAACACCGCAGACAAACTTTTTGACCTTGGCGTTAAAGATATTGCTATTGTTACCGAAGGCAGACTTATGGGAACTTCCCGTAACACCGGAAGCGACAAACAGACCTACTATAAACTTTCTCTTTGCGGTTCAGACGGCGACAGCGTAAGAGAAATGGCCGACACCCTTTATTCGGGCGGCGGAGTTATGGGCGAACACGCTCTTTGCGAGGCTTCTTACTCGGCTCGTTGCTTTATGCGCCTTGTTGAACTCGGCGTTCCCTTCCCCACTAACGAATACGGCGAATATGCAGGTTATAAAACCGACCATGACCCCAGAACCCGTGCAACTTCTTGCGGACCTCTTACCTCAAAATATATGACCGAGGCGTTAGAGCGTTCAGTACAATCTAAAGGTATTGAAATTATCGACTTTAGCCGAGTTGTTAAAATTCTTACTGATAACGGTGCCGTTACGGGCGTTGCTTGCGCTAATATGAAAACGGGCGAAATTTCGGTTATTGGTTGCCAAAATGTTGTTCTTTGTACCGGTGGCCCTGCCGGAATTTACAAAAACACCGTTTATCCAAAGAGCCAACACGGCGCTACAGGTCTTGCTATTGATGCAGGTGCCGCTCTTTCTAATATGGAAGAATGGCAGTACGGAATTGCAAGTACAAAATTCCGTTGGAATCTTTCGGGTACCTATCAGCAGGTATTACCCCGTTTTGTATCGGTTGATGCCGAAGGTAATGAACGTGAATTCCTTTACGACGCACTTGGCGACGAATCGTTAGATATGATTTTCCTTAAGGGCTATCAGTGGCCTTTCGACGCCAGAAAAACCGAAGGTTCTTCTAAGGTAGATTTGCTTGTTGCAAAGGAAATTAAAAACGGAAACCGCGTATACTTAGACTTTATGAAGAATCCCAAAGGCCTTGAAAACGGATTTGATGTTCTTTCTGAAGAAGCATACGTTTATCTTGAGCGTTCTGGCGCACTTTTCGGCACTCCTATTGAGCGCCTTGAAAAGATGAACATTGGCGCTATTGAACTTTACGCCGACCATAATATTGACCTATACACAGAATATTTGGAAATTGCCGTTTGTGCACAGCACTGTAACGGCGGTGTTAAGGTTGACGGAAACTGGCAGACCGAAATCGAAGGTCTTTATGTTGCAGGCGAAGCCGCAGGTACTTTTGGTGTTTACCGCCCCGGCGGAAGCGCACTTAACTCTACCCAGGTTGGCGGACTTCGTGCAGCAGAGCATATTGCTCAGAAGGATATTTGCGCTCGCAAAGCACCCGAGTTTAACCTGCCTGAAATTAAATACGGCGAATCTAACCTTGCCACTATTCGTGACGAGTTCCAACTTGAAATGAGCCGTGTTGCCGACTTTGACCGCAATACCGACGCTATGAAGAAACTTTTCAGTAAGGTTTGCGACCTTTGCGATAATTTCTTTAATGTTGCAGTTATTGAAAACAAAAAGGAAATTGCGGCTCTTTACCAACTTTACGATATGGCCTTAACCCAGCGTGGTGCCCTTTCGGCTATGATTCTTTCGGCCGAAGTTATCGGAACCCACGGTGCAGCACTTATTAACGGTTCTAAAGACTGCAACACCGAGCAACGCGAAACTTGCACCGTTACAAGAGCAGGTGTTTCTACTATGGAAAAAGTTTCGGCTATTCCTAACCCCGAACTTTGGTTTGAAACCCTTCTTGCAAGACAAAAGGCTCGTCTTGCCAAAAAAGGCTAACATAAAATATTTTAAAGGGAGCAAATTTTATGTACGACATCAAAACATCTAAACATTTTGAAAAACGCGTTGATGAAAAAAGCGGCGCTGAATACTATGTTCTTAAAACATACGTTGCAACCCAACAACAAGGCTTTTATTTTGTAAACCCCTGTATGGACAAAGATGCAAGATATTTATGGTTTTATTGCACTTTCCCGCCCGCTGAATACAGAACACTCGGTTTAGTTGACTTTACTACCGACGAAGTTCACCATTTCCCCGACGCTCATTTTCACGATGTTACACCTATTGTTGACGAAGAAACAGGCGATGTTATTTTTGCTAACCATAGGGGTATTTACAGACGCTCCACTAATCCTAACGAGCCTACCGAACTTCTTTGCAATCTGCCTTCAGAGATTGTAGGCCGTACTCGCAAGGAATATTTAGTATCTCCTGCAACACATCTTACATTTAGCCCAGATAAAACCGAACTTTTCTTTGACAGTTATAATGCCGGCGGTTGCATTGCAGGTACACTTAACCTTGAAACAAAGGAATTTAAGGTTTGGGTTAGACCCGAATTCTTAAGAAATCACGGACAAATCAATCCCGTTCATAAAGACATTGCTCTTATGGCAGAAGAATTTGAAAACGATGAATTCGGAAAACGCCGTTCTATCAGAACCGATGAAAACGGTGTGTTTATGCGTCTTTGGACCGTAAACCGCAACGGCGAAGAAAAATATTGGGCTCCTTTAAATCTTGAAAAGGCAAGCCACGAATGGTGGAGTGCCGACGGAAGCAAAATTTACTACTGTAAATACTCTAAAATGAACGATGGTATTTGCGGTATTGATATTTTTACCGGAGAACACAAACTTTACGCTCCCGTTAGCGCTTGGCACGGTTTCTCTTCTAAAGACGATACCCTTTTCGTTTTTGACGAAAATGACGGTTTCTTCCGCGGTTGTCCTTCTCGTGTTGGCCTTTACAACACAAAAACCGAAACCAAGGTTTACTTTAACAGCCAAAACCCCGCGCTAAACCCACCCGATAAACCAAACAATTATCATTTAGACCCTCATCCAAGGTTTAACGCCAATGACAAATATATTGTTTTTACAACCGCTATGGACGGACATACCGACGTTGCGGTCGCAATTACCGAAGATATTGTAGCACTTACAGAAAAATAATTTCTGCTTTGTGGGGTGCACTCATGTACACTATCAAAACTTCTAAACATTTTGAAAAGTTTACCGATAAATCCGGTGCTGACTACTACGTGCTTAAAACCCACGTAGCAGAGCAGCAACAAGGTTTCTACTTTGTGAGCCCCAGTATGGATAAGGACGCTAAATACTTATGGTTTTATTGTTCTTTTCCGCCCGAGCCTCGTCTTTCGCTTGGTGTGGTTGACTTTGAAGCGGACGAGGTTCGTTATTTCCCTGATTCTGTATTTAGCGGACTACCGAGTATTGAAGAAGAAACGGGTTGTATTTTTTATTCAGACAAGCGTTATCTTTACAGGCGTTCGCCTTTTAAAGAAGATAAACCCGAAATTCTTTGCAACTTTGAAGACGCTTTTGCAAAAAAGGGGCTTAAAATTCGTTGCCCTTATACACACATTACCTTTAGCCCCGATAAAACCGAAGTTTTTTTAGATTCGCAAACAGATAAAGGCAGTATTACCGGTGTGTTTAACCTTAAAACCCAGGAATATACCATTTGGTCAAAACCCGACTTTTTGCGAAACCATGGTCAATTTAACCCGGTTTATAAAGATATTGCGCTAACCGCAGAAGAGTTTCAAAAGGACGAAAACGAAAACTTTAAGTCTATTAGAACCGACGAAAACGGCGTGTTTATGCGCCTTTGGACCACTACCCGTGACGGCAAGGAAAAGGTTTGGCCTCCGCTTGACCTTGAAAAAGCAACCCACGAATGGTGGAGCAGTGACGGAACAAAAATTTACTATTGCCGTTATTTAAACCAAAATGACGGTATTTGCGGAGTAAATATTTTCACGGGAGAACACAAACTTTACGCCCCCGTAAACGCTTGGCACGGTTTTTCTTCTAAGGACGATACACTTTTCGTATTTGATGAAAACGATAGATTTTATCGCGGTTGTCCCTCACGCGTTGGCCTTTATAACACTAAAACAAAGAAAAAGGTTTATTATAACAGCCAAAACCCAGCGCTAAACCCACCCGATAAACCAAACAATTATCATTTAGACCCTCATCCCCGTTTTAACGCCAATGACAAATATATTGTTTTTACAACGGTTGTCGGCGGTAAGGTAGAGGTTGCGGTTGCTGTAACAGAAGAAATTGTAGCACTAACCGAATAATTATATGTATGCTTTAAAGCAGAACGGAGATAATTATGCAAAAAGTTAAATTATTACTTGTTGGCATTGGCGGCTATGCAGGAACATATTTAAACCCACTTTTAAACGGCAATTTTCCAAACTGTGAAATTGTGGGTTGTGTTGACCCGTTCCCTCAGGCTTGTCCCAGAATTAGTGAACTAAACGACCTTGGCGTTAAGATTTATTCCGATATGGATAATTTTTTTGAAGACGGCAACAAGGCCGATTTGTGCGTTATTTCGTCGCCAATTCACTTCCATACAAAACAAATTGTAACCGCCCTTAAAAACGGTTGCCAGGTGCTTTGCGAAAAGCCTCTTTGCGGCGATATTAACGATGTGGACACCTTGCTTTGCGCCGAAAAAGAATATGGTAAATATGTTAGCATTGGTTATCAATGGTCATATTCCGACGCTATTCAAGGACTTAAGCGCGACATTTTAGACGGTGCTTTTGGCAAACCCGTTTTCCTTAAAACAATAGTTTTATGGCCCAGAAATAAGGAATACTATACCCGTGGAGCCGGTTGGGCAGGAAAACTTAGAGCAAAAGACGGTTCTCTTATTTTAGATAGCGTTGCAAACAACGCTACCGCACATTATCTCCACAACATTTTTTATGTTTTAGGTGATACTGTTTCCACCTCTGCTGTTCCTTGCGACATAAACGCAGAACTTTACAGAGCAAACGAAATTGAAAACTACGACACTTGTAAACTAACCGCTTCTTTTGAAAACGGAGTTAAAATGCTTTATATTGCATCCCACGCAACCGAAACTAACTGCGAACCCGTTTTTGAATACAAGTTTACAAACGGTACCGTTTATTATAACGCTACCGGCGAAACCCCGAACATTATCGGTGTTTTTGCCGACGGCACTAAAAAAGATTACGGAAATCCCTTTGATAATCATCTTAACAAGTTTAAACAAGCGGTAGAATCGGTTTTAAACCCCGAACTTGAACCCCTTTGCGGAATTAAGGCCGCTTCGGTTCACACATCGGTTATTTCTAAAGCCCAGGAGTTTGGAATTAAAGATTTCCCCGCCGATAAGGTTAAAGAAAAGGCCGACGGTTCTGCCTACTATGTTGAAGGCCTTTATGAAGAACTAATGAAGGCTTACTTAGAGGCATAAATTTAGTATTTTAGGAAGTAGATTTAATATGGAAAATATTAGAGTAATTATTTGGAACGAGAATATTCACGAAAAGAAGTCGGAAAAGATTGCCGCTATATACCCTAACGGTATTCACGGCGCTATTGCCGAAGGACTTGAAAAATTCGGTTATAATCCCAAAACAGTTACACTCGATATGCCTGAGTGCGGACTTAGTGACGAAATTCTTGACAACACTGATGTTCTTATTTGGTGGGGTCATTTAAAGCACGACGCTATTCCCGACGAAATTGCTGAAAAGGTTAAACAAAGGGTTCTTGACGGTATGGGCTTTATTGTTCTTCATGCTTCAAGACTTTCTAAACCTTTCAAACTCCTTATGGGAACCTCTTGCCGTGCAAAATGGCGTGAGAATGACGAAACCGAGCGTATTTGGATTATTGAACCCGGCCACCCTATTGCCCGTAATCTTCCTGAATATATTGAAATTGATAAGGAAGAAACCTATGGGGAGCGAACCGATATACCCGCACCGGATGAACTTATATTTATAAGTTGGTTTTCGGGCGGAGAGGTCTGCCGAAGCGGTTGTTGCTATAAACGAGGACTTGGAAAAATTTTCTATTTCAAACCAGGTCACGAAGAATATCCTATTTATTACCGAGACGATATCCGCCAGGTTTTAGCAAATGCGGTTGATTGGGCAAAGCCGTCAAACGGCCCTAAAACTACTTTTGGCAATGTTCAACCTATTGAAAAAATTTAGGAGTATAGTTATAATTGAAACTTTTCAAAAATCTTTGGTCGGAATTAAAACAACTTAAATGGCTAAATTTCATTTTTCTGTTTGTTGCCGGCTGTATAAACGCGGTTGGGGTTAATATATTTTTAGCCCCCGTCAGTCTTTATGACAGCGGTATTTCGGGCACTTCTATCTTCCTTTCGCAAATTACTCCCGAGTATTTGACCCTTTCAATCTTTCTTTTAGTTCTTAATATACCCCTTTTCCTGTTTGGGCTTAAAAAACAGGGCCTTGGCTTTACGATTTATTCAATTTTTGCGGTAGCGATTTACTCGCTTATGTCTTGGCTTATTAACGACATTTTCCCGATTGATTTTAGCGGTGGTTCGCCGATTGCACATAATGACCTTTTGCTTTGCGCACTCTTTGGCGGAATTATCTCGGGAGTTGGAAGCGGAATGACTATCCGCTACGGCGGTGCTATTGACGGCGTTGAGGTTATGGCGGTTATTTTTGCAAAAAAACTTAATATAACCGTTGGAACTTTTGTAATGATTTACAATGTAATTCTATATGTTATTTGCGGAATCGTTTTTAAAAGTTGGGAACTTCCTTTATATTCGGTTATAACCTATGCGCTCGGGCTCAAAGCCGTTGACTTTATTGTTGAAGGCTTTGACAGGTCGAAAGAGGTTATGATTATTACCGAAAAACCCGAAGAAATAAGTACGGCTCTTATTGAAACGTTTGAATGCGGAACAACTAAAATTGACGCAGTTGGCGGTTATTCAAATAATCCAAAAACCATTATTTATTTTGTTGTAAACCGTTTTCAAATTTCCCGTATGAGAAACCTTATACGCACTATTGACCCGAAAGCCTTTGTAACCATCAGCGAAGTTGCCGATGTGTTTAAGTATAATGATTAAAAAAGAACGCTATACCTAAAGTATAGCGTTCTTTTAATTAGTCCACTTTTTTACTTTTTCTATCAGTAAATCAGCAAGGTTATCAATTCCCTCTCCTGTTTTTGCCGACACGAAAAGTATTTCAATTTCGGGGTTTCGCTTCTTTGCATATTCGACAACCTTTTTAGCGTCAAAATCAAAATAAGGCATAACATCGATTTTTGTAATTACGAGCAGACCGCAGGTTTCGTACATAAGGGGATATTTCAGCGGTTTATCGTGACCCTCGGGAACAGAGAGTATAGTCATATTTAAAGAAGCACCTGTATCGAACTCGGCAGGACACACAAGATTGCCCACATTTTCAAGGACAACAAGGTCAGAATCAAAACCGATTTTTTCAAGACCTTGACGAGTCATATCGGCGTCCAGATGACACATTCCGCCGGTATGAATCTGGATTGAGTCCACCCCTGCATCAAGCAAGGTCTGAGCGTCTACCGCAGAGTCAATATCGGCCTCCATAACCGCCATTTTTAGTTTTCCTTTTAAGGCTTTTGCAAGGGCAAGAAGAAGGGTAGTTTTTCCCGAACCGGGAGAAGACATTAAATTAAGCAAAAAGGTTTTTTCTTGTTTTAGACGCTCACGCAGAAATTCTGCATTTTTTGAGTTGTCTTCAAAAACGCTCTGCTTTACCTCAATTATTTTAACCTCATCCATTAAGCAGTTTAGTCCTTCCAAATTTTAAGGTCTAAGTTGAATTCCTTTTCAAAATATTCGCGAAGTCCGCCCTCACGAACAGGCATTGTCTGTTTAATCTTAATAGCACCGACATTGCATTTAGTTTTGCAAAGTCCGCAACCTACACATTTTTCCTGATTTATAATTATCTTTCCGTCTTCGCCCATTTTAATTGCCTCTAAAGGACAGGCTTTAACACACTGCTGACAGCCCACACATGTTGTGCGGTCGGCAACCGCAGTCCAGCCCGACGGGTGAAAACGAACACGGTCTTCATCTTTAAGATTGATTGAAAGTTTTCCTACGATACAACAGCAAGGACAGCAGAAACAGACTTCAAGGAAACGGTCCATCTCATCATTTTTAATTCCCCAAAGAAGTTGTTCAACCTCAATCCAAACCGCTTGAGCCATAAGTCCAAGGTCGGCGGCACGGTCTATTCGGTCACACGCCTCTTCATAGGTAATTTGTCTGCCAAGCCCGTGTTTAACGGCGGTTTTAGCCGCATCACCAAGGAAAAGACAACCTAAATCGTGAGGAAAATCCTTACAGTCTGCAGATTCACGGCAAAGGCAGGTATCCATTCCCGAAATATAGTCAACATGGCGCAACGACTCTTTGAGCATATCCATAGGCACTACGGTTTTTTCGCTCATATCGGTAATATCTACATTAAGGGGCATAACCAAGGTGCCCGTATTCTTTTCCATTGGAGGCGAAATCATAATTGCCTTTTTATAGAGTTTCCCCTTTATTTTGTCCTCTTTAAACCACTTTGCTTTATCAACGAAGAAGCGATAAAGTTTACGGGCAATCCACCAACGCTTACTATTTACATAGATAACATTCTGTTTTAGAAAGTTGAAAATTCCAAGCCCGTTTGGTTTATTCTTATATTTAGGGAAACCGACAATTTTACGCTCAAGCCGTTCTTCATCGAGATAAAGAACATTACCCTGCTCGTCGATATTATCTATAAAATTTTTATCAAATGTTTCTTTCATAGAATTCCCTCAATAACCAATTTCTTTAATCACAAGATTCTTCCCGGGAACAGAGATAAGCTTAAGTTGTGCTTCTTTAAAAAGTTTTATTCCGTCAATAGCGACAGGAAAAAGTTTTTCAAAAAAGGCGGGAACAAAACTTGAATTTTCGCCGATTTCAAGGGTTAAAAACTTGATTTTTTCAATGTGATTGGTCTTTGCCACATTAACAACGGTATTAACCGCATTTTTTAGCACACCGAGTTCATGCATAGTTGTTCCCAATCCTCCTTTTTGTAGTTTATTGTCGAAAAAACTATATAAAAAACAATATCACAAAACCATTCTTTTTTCAATATATTTTGCAAAAAAAGTTTATATTCAGTTTAGATTTCTTTTTTATGTGGAAAAAAATAAAAATATCTGTTATAATATTTTAAGTGGTGTTCAATTATAAAAATTCGGAGGTAAACAATGAATTACGACGTTATAATTATCGGTGCCGGTCCGGGCGGAATTTTTGCGGCGTATGAACTACTTGAGAAGAAGCCTTCACTCAAGGTTGCCGTATTTGAAGCAGGACATCCTCTAAACAAGCGTTTATGCCCTATTGACGGCGAGAAAATTAAAAGTTGTATCGGTTGTAAAAACTGTTCTATTATGAGCGGTTTTGGCGGTGCAGGAGCCTTTTCCGACGGAAAGTATAACATTACAAATGATTTCGGCGGTACTCTTTATCAATATATTGGCAAGAAAAAAGCCTTGGACCTTATGAACTATATTGACAAGATAAATCTTTCTTTTGGCGGAGAGGGAACAAAACTTTACTCCACCGCAGGAAGCCGTTTTAAAACCCTTTGTATTCAGCACGACCTTCACTTGCTCGACGCATCGGTCAGACATCTTGGCACAGATATTAACTATGTCGTTTTGGAAAATATTTATTCATATCTTAAAGACAAGGTAGATTTTTTCTTTAACACACCTGTTGAGTCGGTAAAAACCGTAGACGGCGGATATGAGGCAGTTTGCGAAAAGGGTGTTTTTTCCGGTAAATACTGCATTATTTCGGTTGGCAGAAGCGGAAGTAAATGGATGGAAAAGGTATGTGCCGAACTTAACATTCCGACCGAGTCAAACCGAGTTGATATTGGAGTCAGGGTTGAACTTCCTGCAGCCGTTTTTGCTCATCTGACCGACGAACTTTATGAAAGCAAAATAGTTTACAGAACCGAGAAATACGGCGACAGGGTTAGAACCTTTTGTATGAACCCTAAAGGTGCGGTTGTTAACGAAAACACCAACGGAATTATTACCGTAAACGGACACAGTTACGAAGACCCGAAAAAACAGACCGACAACACAAATTTTGCCCTTTTGGTTGCAAAACATTTTTCAGAACCTTTTAAAGATTCTAACGGATACGGAGAGAGTATTGCCAGACTTAGCAATATGCTTGGCGGAGGAGTTATTGTTCAGCGTTTCGGCGACCTTATAAGAGGTCAGCGTTCTACCCAAAGCCGAATTGACGAAGCCTTTATTACCCCCACTTTAAACGCTACACCGGGCGATTTAAGTCTTGTTTTACCAAAGCGTATTTTAGACGGTATTATTGAAATGATTTATGCGCTTGATAAGGTTGCACCGGGAACGGCTAATGACGATACCTTGCTTTACGGCGTTGAGGTTAAGTTTTATAATATGGAAGTTGAGGTTGACAACAACCTTGAAACCAAACATAACGGCCTTTATATTATTGGAGACGGAAGCGGAATCACTCATTCGCTTTCCCACGCTTCCGCAAGCGGTGTGTATGTAGCAAGAAACATTTGCGAGAAATAAAAAAATGTCGCTGATAAAATTTATCAGCGACATTTTTGATTTTAATAATTAAGCCTTGTTAACAGAGCCGAAAAGTTCCATTTTTTCCTTAACGGTTGCCTTGATTGCCTCAAAACCGGGAGCAAGAAGTTTTCTGGGGTCGAAGCCCTTGCCCTGCATATCTTTACCTGCTTCAATGTAAGCACGGGTTGCCTCTTGGAAAGCAAGTTGGCACTCGGTATTAACATTGATTTTAGAAACACCGAGAGAAATAGCCTTTTGAATCATATCTGCGGGAATTCCGGTGCCACCATGAAGAACAAGGGGCATTGTTCCGGTAAGATCCTGGATAGCAGCAAGTGTATCAAAAGAAAGACCTGCCCAATTTTCAGGATATTTTCCGTGAATATTACCGATACCTGCAGCGAGCATTGTAATGCCTAAATCGGCAATCATTTTGCACTCAGTGGGGTCGGCACATTCGCCGGCGCCTACAACACCGTCTTCTTCGCCGCCGATAGAACCAACTTCTGCTTCGAGAGAGAGGCCGAGTTCATCGCAGATAGCAACGAGTTCTTTTGTTTTTGCAATATTTTCTTCGATAGGATAATGAGAACCGTCGAACATAACCGAAGAGAAACCTGCTTCGATACATTTCTTTGCGCCCTCATAAGAACCGTGGTCAAGGTGGAGAGCAACGGGAACGGTAATTCCGAGTTCCTCAATCATACCATTTACCATGCCCACAACGGTCTTATAGCCGCACATATATTTTCCTGCACCCTCGGAAACGCCGAGAATTACGGGAGAATTGCATTCCTGGGCGGTAAGCAGAATTGCTTTGGTCCATTCAAGATTGTTAATATTGAACTGCCCTACAGCATATTTACCTGCCTTTGCTTTAGTAAGCATTTCTTTTGCTGAAACTAACATTTCAAATTCCTCCAATAGAATTTTTTCTACTTTATAATTATATAACCAATTAACCTGAAAATCAAGTCATTAGTTACAAAATTTACTATTCGTGAAGATAAATTGTACCGGTGTTTCGGTGCTTGTACACACTAAGAGCAATTCCCATACCGAGCATTACACAGAGCAACGAACTTCCGCCCGCACTAAAGAAAGGCAAAGTAATTCCGATAACGGGAAGAAGAGAGGTGCACATTCCGATATTGACCGCCGACTGCGTAAGAAGCATTGCAAACAGTCCCGACGAGATATACATTCCCATATCGTCGGCCGAAAGACGCGCAATACGGACACATCTGAAGCAGATTACACCAATAATAATTATTATCGCAAAACAGCCGAGAAGGCCGAGTTCTTCCCCGACGCTAACAAAAATAAAGTCATTATGACCCTCAGGGACCCCCTGAATCTGAGTGAGTTCGCCTCTGAACAGCCCTTGTCCGAAAATACCGCCGTTAGCAAGGGCAATTCTTCCCATCCACTGCTGAAAGCCAATTCCCTGGAGATTGGACTCCAAATCAAAGAGGTAGAGTATTCGAGCCTTTTGGTCTTCGGAAAGCAAAAAGAAGAAAATAAAGGGGGCGGCAAGAATTACTGCCGAAAAAGCAATTATAAAATAACGACGTTTAAGCCCCGCTACAAAAAGCATACAAACAAGGATTGCGGCAAAAACGAGCGCAGTTCCGTCATCTCCCTGAAAATGAATAAGGGCAACGGGGAAAATACCATGAAGCAAAAGGGGTAATAGAGTTTTGAGTTTATTTATTGTAGATTTTACCTTCGAAAGATGAACCGCAAAGGTAATTATAAAACAGATTTTAAGAAGTTCGGCAGGTTGAAAGGAAATATTGCCGGGAAGTAAAAGCCAGGCTTTATCGTCTGTTCCCTCGGGGGCGTAACCTATAAAAAAGGTTAAGAAGACGGGAATCAGACCTATTGCCGCAACTAAAAACCAATATTTTTTATAATTTTTATAGTCAAAATTAGAAACTATAAAAATAACGACAAGGCCCGAAATCATTGCGGTAAGTTGGGTGAAAAACTGGCGGAGATTTTCGGTATAAGCGGTTGCAGACAGTACGGCAACGCAGCCAAAAGACGAAGCAATGAAAACAAAAATAAGCAAAACCTTATCGGTTTCACGAATATAGTCGGCCAAAATAGAAAAAAGCCGTTTCAAAACTGTCACCTCCGTCATATAATATATGATTATATTTTATATTGATAATAATTGCAAGTAGATTATATTTTTTTCTTTATTATTGGAAAAATGTGTGGTATAATTAGAGAAAATGTATTCCTTTACCGGAGGTATAAAAATGTTATCTGATATTGAAATTGCTCAAGGAGCGAAAATGCTCCCTATTAAAGAGGTTGCCGCCTCTTTGAACATTAGCGAAGACGACCTTGAGTTCTACGGAAAATACAAGGCTAAGTTAAGCGAAGAACTTATTGACCGCTCAAAAGACAAGAAAGACGGAAAACTTATCCTTGTAACCGCAATTAACCCCACCCCCGCCGGCGAGGGAAAGACCACAACCTCGGTAGGTTTAGGTCAGGCTATGTCGCTTATAGGCAAAAAGGCAATTATCGCTTTGCGTGAGCCCTCTTTGGGTCCCGTTTTCGGAATTAAGGGCGGTGCTGCAGGAGGCGGATACGCCCAGGTTGTTCCAATGGAAGACATTAACCTTCACTTTACCGGAGATATGCACGCAATTACTGCGGCAAACAATCTGCTTTGCGCTCTTCTTGACAACCATCTTCAGCAAGGAAATCTTCTTGGCATTGACCAGAGAAGAATCCTTTTTAAACGCTGTCTTGATATGAACGACCGAGCCCTTCGCTATGTTAATGTCGGACTTGGCGGAAAAATTAACGGCGTTCCCCGTGAAGACGGTTTCCAAATTACCGTTGCAAGTGAGGTTATGGCTATTCTTTGCCTTTGCACCGATATCGCCGACCTTAAACGCAGACTTGGTAACATTCTTGTTGCCTACACATATAGCGGACAACCCGTTTTTGCCCGTGATTTAAAGGCAGAGGGTGCTATGGCAGCGCTTCTTAAAGACGCTATTAAACCAAACCTTGTTCAGACCCTTGAAAACACCCCCGCTATTATGCACGGAGGGCCTTTTGCTAATATTGCACACGGTTGTAACTCGGTAAGAGCAACCAAACTTGCCCTTAAACTTGCCGATTACTGTATTACCGAGGCAGGCTTCGGCTCTGACCTTGGCGCAGAAAAATTCCTTGACATTAAGTGCCGTCTTGCAGAACTTAGTCCCTCGGCTATTGTTATTGTTGCTACAGTTCGTGCTCTTAAATACAACGGTGGAGTTTTGAAAGCCGACCTTAAGGCAGAAAATGTTGAGGCTCTTAAAAAAGGTATTGTTAACCTTGGCGCTCATATTGAAAACATGAAAAAATACGGTGTTCCGGTTGTTGTTGCAATTAACCGCTTTGGCGATGACAGCGACGCTGAACTGAAATTTATTGCCGACTACTGCCAAAATCTTGGTGCTGATTTTGCCCTTTCCGAAGTTTTCGCAAAGGGTGGCGAGGGCGGACGCGAACTTGCTCAAAAGGTAGTTGAGGCGTGTGAGAAGCCCGCTAACTTTGCGCCTATTTACGACTCAAACCTTTCGATTAAAGAAAAAATTACGGCTATTGCTACAACTATCTACGGCGCTGACGGGGTAAACTTTACTGCTGCTGCCGAAAAGAATATTGCCGAAATTGAAGAACTTTCAAAAGGTATGCCCGTTTGTATTGCAAAAACGCAGTACTCACTTTCGGACGACGAAAAGGCGCTTGGCAGACCCACAGGATTTACCATTACCGTTCGCGAGGTTAAAATTTCTTCCGGTGCAGGTTTTGTTGTTGCACTTACAGGTTCAATTATGACTATGCCCGGACTTCCAAAAGCACCCGCCGCTAACAATATTGATGTTGACACTGACGGAAAGATTATCGGTTTATTCTAATGATAGAGATAATTACTAAATCTCCAAAAGAAACCGAAAAATTTGCCGAAGATTTTGCGAAAAATCTTGTAGGCGGTGAGATAATCGCTTTCAAAGGGCCAATGGGTATGGGCAAAACCTGTTTTACAAGAGGTCTTGCAAGGGGGCTTGGCTTTAGCGGCCAGGTATCCTCCCCTACCTTCGCCCTTGTAAACGAATATCTCGGCGGAAGGCTTCCGCTTTATCATTTTGATATGTATAAGGTTGAAAGTTGGGAAGACCTTTATTCTTGCGGTTTTTTTGACTATATGGATATGGGCGGAGTTATTGCTGCCGAATGGAGCGAAAATATCGAGGGTGCTTTAGACGAAAATGTTATTTTTGTAAACATTTCAAGGGTTGACGACAACACCCGAAAAATCACGGTTACGGGAGGTTCTAAAGTATGAAAATTCTGGCTTTAGACTGTTCTGCAGGTCCCGCTTCAGCGGCGGTCTTGTCGGACGGAAATATAATTGCTTCCTCTTTTGTAAACGTTAAACTGACCCACTCGCAGACACTTCTTCCAATGGTAAAAAACACCCTTGACTCTGCTATGCTGACCCTTGATGATATTGACGCTTTTGCTATCAATAACGGACCGGGTTCTTTTACGGGAATCCGTATCGGAATAAGCGCAGTAAAGGGTCTTGCTACGCCAAGAAATAAACCTTGCACTGAAGTATCAACCCTTGAAAGTATTGCTTACTTATTTAAAAACACCGACTGTATTGTCTGCGCCGTGATGGACGCAAGATGCAACCAGGTTTATAACGCTTTATTCAGGGTTGAAGATACAAAGGTTACCCGTCTTTGTGAGGACAGAGCCGTTTTGGCAGACGAGGTTATAAAAGAACTTGATTTAGTCGACGAAAAGGTTATTATTGCGGGTGACGGGGCAGGTCTTTTTGAAGAATTTATAAAAGGCAAAACTAATATTTTAATTGCACAGGAGCCTTTAAGATATCAAAACGCTTGTGGCGTTGCTCTTGCGGCTAAAGAAAAGGTCGTTTTGGGCAATACCGTTTCTGCCGACCTGTTGTCGCCTTTTTATTTAAGGCTTCCACAGGCAGAACGGGAACTTAAAGCAAAAAGAGAACAAGGAGAATAAATTATGAAAATTTCAGTAGGTTGTGACCACGGCGGACTTGAACATAAGGACGCTATTGTTGCTCATCTTAAAGAGCGTGGTTTTGAGGTTAAAGATAACGGCATTTACGAAAATCATTCGGTAGATTACCCCGATATTGCCCTTTTAGTATGTGACGATATTGTTTCGGGCGAGTGTGAACGCGGAATACTCGTTTGCGGAACGGGAATCGGAATGAGCCTTGCGGCAAACAAGGTTAAGGGAATTCGTGCCGCCGCTTGCAGCGAACATTTTTCTGCAAAATACACCCGTCTGCACAACGACTCTAATGTTCTTTGTCTTGGCGGTAGAGTTATCGGCGTTGGCACTGCACTCGAGATGGTTGACCTTTTTGTTGACACCGAGTTTGAGGGTGGACGCCACGCAAACCGAGTAAACAAGGTTATGGTAATTGAAGAAAGATAAATTTAAGGGATAAAGCCCTTTTGGGCCTTATCCCCTTTTTTTAGTCTAACAAAGAAAGTATTTGCGCTTTTGGACGGGCTCCTGCCGACTGATTTACAATCTTGCCCTCTTTCATAACAACCAAGGTAGGAATTGTTGCAACGCCAAAGGCTTCGGCAAGTTCCGATTCTATGTCTACATTTATTTTTCCGACCAGAATATCTTGTCTTTCCTCTGCTATCTCATCCACAATGGGAGATACCATTCGGCAAGGACCGCACCAGTCGGCATAGAAATCAAGCAAAACGGGTTTCTCGCTGTTTTTAATTTCTTCAAAATTTTCTTTATTTACACTGATTACTGACATTATTTATAATTCCTTTCACTTTATTTTACAAATTTATTATACCATATTTTAAGAAAATTTAAAGGGTGATTTTTTGGCTAAAATCATTAAAAAACACAGTGCACTTGAAAGAGAGTGTGAACTTTGGAAAAATAAGGGAAAATCCGACCTTACTAAAGCACTTGTTTTCTTTATTATAGCGATTGTTTTGGGCGCTTTTTGTGTTCTTGGGGCGGGTTTATCTCTTGCGTTTCCTGTTTTATCGGTTGTTTTTGTCATAATTTTTTTCATTCTTGCGGTTTGTCTTATCGCTTCGGTTATCTTTTTAATCAAAGTACTTTATTACTACAACAGGGCAAAAATTTTGGCTTTGGGTATTAAGGGAGAAAACCGCACAGCAGATATTATTGCCGATTTGCCTGAGGGTTATTACGGCTTTCAAAACCTTAATATTACCTATCAGGGTAAAAAGAGTGAAATCGACCTTGTAGTAGTCGGACCAACGGGAATTTTTGTTATTGAAACTAAAAACCGAAACGGACACATTACGGGAAAGTATGAAGATAAAGAATGGACCCAGCACAAGATTGGCAGAGGAGGAACGCCCTACTCAAGCAATTTTTATAATCCCGTAAAACAGGTTGGCACACACATTTACCGTCTTGCTCATTATTTAAGGGAAAACGGCGCCTTGGTTCACATAGACGGAGCCGTTTATTTTTCAAACCCTGAAACAACGATTGCGGTGGGCACGGCAGAGAGCGCTATTCCCGTTTTTGCGGCGGGAAAAGGCGGAGAAAAGGCTTTGAAAAAATTTATTCTGTCGGCACAGAACCGACCGAGTCCAAACACGCTGTTAAAGGCTTATAATCTGCTTTTAAAACTGTAGTTTTTTAGGTAAATTTTGCAAGTTTTTTATTGACTTTTCACACTAATATGTTATACTTTTTCTATAAAATATTATAGAAATATTTTAAGAATTTAAGCGGGGTAAAAAATATGGCTATTATTGTAAACGAGCAAAAAAATCAGTTTTATCTTCATACTAAAAATACAAGTTACGTTTTTGAAAATGTTTGCGGTTTACTTGCTCACAGTTATTGGGGCAAAAGGGTTGAGGACGTTCCCCCTATGGCAGAACTTTACCCCCTAACCGGTATTGCGCTTGTTGCGGCTGATTTGCCCGAACCCTACCGTTCTTCCGACATACTTTTGCAAGAATATTCAACCTATGGCAGTTGCGACCTTAGAACCCCCTCTTTCAGTGCGGTTTACAGCGACGGCAGTCCTATTACAAAACTCGCATTTAAAGGTTATAAAATTTATAACGAAAAACTTTCTCCCAAGGGACTTCCCGCTACCTACACTAACGAGGGTGATATTTGCCAAACCTTAGAGGTTGAACTTTTTGATGAACTTAAAAAGGTTAGCGTTTTCCTTTACTACTGTGTTTTCGAGGAAAAAGATATTATAACCCGTTTTACCAAGGTAGTAAATAACTCCGAAGAAGCCTTTACTATGAACTCTGTACAAAGTTTTTGCGCAGATTTTCCTCATATGAACTACGATATGATTAACCTTCACGGTGCTTGGGCAAGAGAGGGCCATATTGAAAGAAAGCCCCTTTTTGTCGGCACACAACAGGTTAACAGCAAAAACGGCGCCAGTGGACCTAACCACGTTCCGTTTATCGCTCTTGCAGACAAAGATACAACCGAAGACAGCGGTGACGCTTTCGGTCTTACTCTTGTATATAGCGGTAACTGGTATGCCGGAGTTGATGTAGACCGTCATTTCCGTCCCCGTCTTATGATGGGCCTTAACCCCTTTAATTTTGAATGGCAAATGAAGTCGGGCGAAGAGTTTTATGCTCCTGAAGTAATTATGTCTTATTCTAGCCAAGGTTTAGGTCAAATGTCTCGCCAGTTCCATAACATTGTCAGAGAAAACCTTTGCCGCGGCAACTACCGTGACACCGAACGCTTCGTTTTAGTTAACAACTGGGAAGCAACCTATATGGACTTTACCGAAGACAAACTTATTGAAATTGCCGATGCGGCTGCCGAACTTGGCGTAGATATGTTTGTTTTAGACGACGGTTGGTTTGGAAAGCGCAACACCGCCACCACATCTCTCGGCGACTGGTATGTAAACACCGAAAAACTCCCCTCCGGCCTTAAGGGTCTTGGCGAAAAGATAAACGCAAAGGGTCTTAAATTCGGCCTTTGGTTTGAACCCGAAATGATTTCCCCCGATTCTGACCTTTACAGAGCACATCCCGACTGGTGTTTACACACAAACGGCAGACCTCGCACCCCCTGTCGTTATCAGTTAACACTCGACCTTACCCGCAAAGATGTTTGCGATTATATTGTAGACTTTTTAACAAAAACACTTTCGGAAAATCCGATTAACTACGTTAAGTGGGATATGAACCGCCACTTTAGTGAGGCAGGTTCAGCGCTTTTAGCGGCAAAAAATCAGCGTGAGGTTGCTCACAGATATATGCTCGGTCTTTACTCTATTTTAGAGCGTGTTACTACCGCCTTCCCCAACGTTTTATTCGAAGGTTGTTCCAGCGGCGGCGGCCGTTTTGACGCCGGTATTCTTCACTATATGCCCCAAGTTTGGAGCAGTGATGACTCCGACGCAGTAGAACGCCTTTATATTCAAGAAGGTCTCTCTACGGTGTTCCCCTTTAGCACTATGGGGGCTCATGTTTCGGCCGTTCCTAACCACCAAATCGAGAGAAACACCCCCATTAAACTTCGTGGACTTGTTGCTTTACCCGGTCAGTTTGGTTTTGAACTTGACCTTTCTAAAATGAGCGAAGAAGACAAAACTGCTTCTAAAGAACTTATTAAGGCTTATAAGCAGTATGGCGAGGTTTTCCATAGAGGAGAGTATTTTAAACTTTCTTCTATCTTTAAGGGACAAAATACCGCTTGGGAATTTGTTTCGGAAGATAAGAACACCGTTATTGTTATGCTTTATAACATTCAGGGTAAACTTGCAGTTCCCCATAAGGTTACAAAACTTAAAGGTCTTGACGCTGCCGCAAAATATGAAGACATTAAAACCGGCAAGGTTTACGGTGGCGATACCCTAATGAATCTTGGTATTTTCCACGACTGCGACCACGACCAAACCTGTGATATGTTGGTATTCAAAAAGGTGTAATATATGACAAAGTTTTCTCTTAAAAGGCTTGTACTTGCGGGCCTTTTCGCGGCACTTACTACGGTTGCTACCCTAATATCTATTCCGCTTCCCTTTGGATACGCCAATTTGGGCGACCTTTTCGTAATTCTTTGCGGAGTTATTTTAGGCCCCGTTTACGGAAGCCTTGCGGCAGGAATTGGCGCGGCGCTTAGCGACCTTGTTTTAGGGTATGCTTTATACGCTCCCGTAACCTTTTTAATTAAAGGTATAATGGCCGTTATTGTTTGGTTGTTTGCGCGCGACCTTACCAAAAAGTTTTTTAGCCTACGCTTTCTTATCGGTTCTTTTTTAGCCGAGTTATTTATGATAGCGGGTTATCTTGGTTTTGAACTTATTGTTTACGGAAAAGGCGCATTTGCAAGTATCCCCGGAAATACTATTCAAGCGACAGTTTGTTTTATAGCCGCAATTGTTATATTTATTGTTTTACGTAAAACAAAGTTGCTTGATAAATTAAAAAAATAGGTATAAAATATTTGTAAAGTTAAAATTGGAGGAATTCTTATGACAAACCTTCGCCCCGAAACTATGGAGCGTATAACAACTATCGAACTTGCAAACGCCTTTATCGACGAGCAAGTTAAGGAAATCAGAGCCCAGGTTGGCGACAAAAAGGTTCTTTTAGCCCTTTCGGGTGGAGTTGACAGTTCGGTTGTTGCCGCACTTTTAATTAAGGCTATCGGCAAACAACTTGTCAGCGTTCACGTAAATCACGGTCTTATGAGAAAAGACGAGTCCGAAAACGTAATTAAAGTTTTTAAAGACGGTCTTGACGCTAACCTTATTTATGTTGACGCTACCGACCGCTTCTTAAACCTTCTTGATGGAGTTAGTGACCCCGAAAGCAAAAGAAAGATTATTGGTAAAGAATTTATTGAGGTTTTCGCTGATGAGGCCAGAAAACTTGAGGATGTTACCTTCCTTGCTCAAGGAACAATCTACCCCGACATTTTAGAGAGCGTTAAGGCTGCCGAGGGCAAAAAAGCCGTTAAATCCCACCACAATGTCGGCGGTCTTCCCGAAGACCTTAAATTTGAACTTGTAGAGCCTATTAAACTATTATACAAAGACGAAGTCAGAGTTGTTGGAGAGGCACTTGGTCTCCCTCACGGTATGGTTTACCGTCAGCCCTTCCCCGGCCCCGGACTTGGTGTTCGCTGTCTTGGAGCAATTACCCGTGACAGACTCCACGCTCTTCGCGAGGCAGACGCAATTCTTCGTGACGAATTTGATAAATGCGGACTTGCCGAAAAGGTTTGGCAGTATTTTGTGGTTGTTCCCGACATTAAGAGTGTTGGCGTTAAAAATGAAAGCCGCTACGAAGGTTGGCCCGCAATTATCCGCGCGGTTAACACAAAGGACGCTATGACCGCAACTATTGAAGAAATTCCTTACAGCGTTCTTCACAAAATCACCGATAGAATTACAAACGAGGTGGACGGTATCAACCGAGTTCTTTTAGACCTTACACCAAAGCCTGTTGGCACTATTGAGTGGGAATAGTAGTCACTACCCCGAAAACCCTTATTTTACAAGGGTTTTCGGGTTTCTTTTTTTGCCGAAGTACACGAAAAGTACACGGCAGGTACATAAGAAACCTTATGCGAAAGCC
>SVPA01000009.1 GCA_015066085.1 Oscillospiraceae bacterium | reverse complement strand
ATTTTCGACAGAATTCAGGTGGCGCATATAAGCGAAACGGTTACGGTATGTAATATACTCTTTTTTCTGCTCATGAGTTTTATCGGCAAAATTAAAATAAAACTCCTCTTTTATATTGTTTCCATATACCCAATAATTGTAAATTGACCTAAAGAAGACCTCATTCTTTTCTTCTTTAGTAGCATCAGGCATATGCAGGTCGATTACATCAGTTATGCTGCGAAGTCTTTTTTCGTTAGAATAAACATCACTATGTTCTTCAAACAATTGTTTTCCGATTTCCGCCATCTCTGCAAGATCGTTTGTAATTTTAATCTTAGACATTAGAAATTCTCCTCATTTTTCACATTCTGTATGTATTTGCGACAAAATTTATAAATATAAATAAGTATATTTAGTTATGGTATATAACAATTAGATAAATTAGTCAAGAAACAATAAAAGTGTCCTATTTTCTCACAAAAACAGCAAATAAGTGCACTTGATAATTTGATTGTTGTGATGTATAATAAATAAAACATTTGCCTTACACTCGGCAGAACGGAGACGGATATGAATATCTGGCACGATATAGACTCTAACAGAATAAAACCCGATGATTTTATTGCGGTTGTAGAAATCCCGAAAGGAAGCAAAAAGAAATACGAACTTGATAAAGAAACAGGACTTATAGTGCTTGACCGCATCTTATATACCTCAACCAACTATCCTGCAAATTACGGATTTATTCCCCGCTCTTTTGGCGACGACGGTGACCCTTTGGATGTTTTGGTTCTCTGCACCGAGTCGCTTGAGCCTTTGACCCTTGTTCGCTGTTATCCAATCGGATATATTTCAATGCTGGACGATGGCAGAAACGACGAAAAAATTATAGCGATTCCTTTTGGCGACCCCACCTATAATCAATACAAAGACATTTCCGAACTACCAAAACACATTTTTGACGAAATGTTGCACTTTTTTAATGTTTATAAGGCTTTAGAGGATAAAGAAACAGTTGCCAAAGAGGTTAATAACCGAGAGGCTGCTACAAATGTAATTTCAGCGGCACTTGAGCACTATATTGATTGTTTTTGTAAATAAAATTTATATTAAAAAGTAAAAAACCCGAATGCTTTCGCATTCGGGTTTTTTGGTGCCGCTGACCGGACTTGAACCGGTACGGTATCGCTACCGAGGGATTTTAAGTCCCTTGTGTCTGCCTATTCCACCACAGCGGCGTATTCATTTTTATCTTCTAATAAAGTGCTTGTGTGACTCTTGCGGTTCCCGACATTTTCTCGGGCGTCGGTACACGCCCTTGCCTCTGTCGACCGCGGCGCCTTTTTAGCCTTCGCTTCTTCACCCACCGGGTGCGCTTGGCTAAAAACTGCCTATTCCACCACAGCGGCGTATTCATTTTTATCTTCTAATAAAGTGCTTGTGTGACTCTTGCGGCGCTTAATGCACATACTGTATTTTATTGCATTTTTCCCTTAATGTCAAGTGTTTTTTAGTTTATACGCCGTAAATTTACCATATTATATCTTCTGTTTTGTTTTTCATCTATAAAGAACCTATTTAAGTATTTAAGCACCCGATAATGCTACAAGTATCGGGTGCTTTTAATACTAAATCTTACAAAATTTATCTTTATTTTTTAAGAGCAATGGCCTCTTTTGCCTTTGCGGCAATATCTTTAGCACGAAGGCCGAACTTGTCGAGGAGTTCGTTTGCAGGGCCAGACATACCAAAGGTGTCATTTACGCCGAGTTTAAGAACAGTTGTGGGGTAAACCTCACTAAGGTATTCCGAAACGGCAGAACCGAGTCCGCCTATAACACTATGTTCTTCAGCGGTAACAATAACGCCGGTTTCTTTAGCAGCTTTAAGTACAATTTCGGTATCTAAAGGCTTAATTGTAGCCATATTGATAATTCTTACGGAGATTCCCTCTGCCTTTAAGAGTTCGTAGGCTTCAAGGGCTTCGGCAACCATAAGACCTGTAGCGATAATAGTAACATCGCTTCCATCTTTAAGTTCTACGCCTTTACCAATTTCAAAGGTATAATCATCTCCAAAAACAACAGGAACGGCAAGGCGTCCAAAACGCATATAAACAGGGCCGTCATGATTGATTGCGGCTTTAACAGCAAGATAAGCCTCGGTATAGTCGGCGGGGTTTATAATGGTCATACCGGGGATTGTACGCATTATTCCGATATCTTCGCAGCACTGATGGGTAGCGCCGTCTTCTCCAACCGAAATTCCCGCATGGGAAGCACCGATTATAACATTAAGGTGGGGATATCCGATAGAATTTCTAATCTGCTCAAAAGCACGGCCCGCAGCAAACATTGCAAAACTACTTGCAAAAACTTTTTTGCCGGTTGCGGCAATACCCGCAGCAATACTCATCATATTACCCTCGGCTATACCGCAGTCATAAAACCTTTCGGGGAAGGCTTTTTTGAAAGTACCTGTCTTGGTTGCTTCCGCAAGGTCAGCATCCATAACAATAAAATCTTCTCTTTCTTTTCCAAGGTCAACAAGAGCCGCACCGTAGGCTTCTCTTGTAGCAATTTTCTTAACATCTGCCATTTCCAAACCCTCCTTACATTAACGCTTCAAGTTGTGCTTCAAGTTCTTTTACTGCGATAGCGTGGTCTTCATCGCCGGGGGCTTTTCCGTGCCAACCGCAGACATTTTCCATAAAGGAAACGCCTTTACCCTTAACGGTATTCATTATAATAGCGGTAGGTTTGTCGGTAACCTTTTCAGCAGCAAGAACGGCTTGTTCAATTGCTTCAACATCATGTCCGTCAATAATAATTGCATTCCAGCCGAACGCTTCGAACTTTTTATCGAGAGGCGCGGGAGAATTTACCTCATCACAGGTTCCGTCGATTTGAAGGTTATTGAAATCTACAAAAGCGGTAAGATTGGAAAGACCTTTATTTGCGGCAAACATTGCAGCCTCCCAGACCTGACCTTCTTCACATTCGCCGTCGCCAAGAATTGTATATACACGGTAGGTTTCGCCAAAATGTTTAGCCGAAAGAGCCATACCAACTGCACAAGAAATTCCCTGGCCAAGCGAACCTGAAGACATATCTACACCGGGAATATGCTTCATATCGGGATGGCCTTGTAAACGGGCACCGGTATGACGAAGAGTTAAAAGTTCTTCCACAGGGAAGAAACCTCTATGGGCTAAAGCAGAATAGAGCGCAGGGGCAGCATGGCCTTTTGAAAGGACAAAACGGTCGCGATCTGCTTTTTTAGGGTTAGCGGGGTCGATATTCATTTTATCGAAATATAAATACGCGAGTACATCGGCAATTGAGAGCGAACCGCCCGGATGACCCGCCTTTGCGGAATGGACACCGTCGATAATACCTCTTCTGATTTTAGATGCCGCTATTAGTAGTTCTTTTTTCTTTGCAGCGTTCATTTTTTAACCTCCGTATTAAATAAATATTCTATAAAGTCAGCCACGGCTCCGTCTTTGCAAGAACCACCGACAAAGTCGGCAAACTGTTTTATATCGTCAGGCGAGTCGCAAGGAGTCGCAGAAATGTCTGCGAACTGAATCATTTCGACATCATTATAATAGTCACCTATTGCGAAAACTCCGCCTTTTTTAATCTTTAAAATTCGGGCTAGTTCTTTTAGTCCTGTTGCCTTGGTAATATCTTTAGGGAGTTGCTCATAATAAATATGCAAAATATCATCAAAGGCAAGTCTTGTGCAAACAAAGGAAGTCTCTCCATTATTAAGAGAGGTCATAAGACTTGCGAGTTTTTCTTTGTCTTGTTCATTATCACAGACATACAAAACCTTGTTCCAAGGTTTATCCTTGATTTGCTCAAAGGTAACATACTCACGGTCAAGCATTTCATAGTCTTCGTGGAATTCGGTTGCATCGGTTTTTCTTATCACATATGTATCTGCACCCGAATGAACCTCTATTCCAACGGTTTCAAGTTTTTCATAAACGGCACGAGCATATTCTTTTGAGGTCATAGTAAGTTCTTTAGCGTAAAGAACTTCTTGCCTTTCTACATCAAAAATCATTCCGCCGTTTAGAACAATACTTGGTCCGACGAGTGATTTATCCATAAGTTTGAAGACCTGACCCAGTGCCGCGGCACAGCGACCGGTTGAAAGCACAAAGGTTCCGCCTTGGTCTTTAAACATTTTAATTGCTTGAATATTCCTAGGGCAGATTTTACCGTTGCTGACAAGGGTTCCGTCAACATCGGCCGCAAGTAGACAATCTTTAAAAATTTGCATTAACTTTTCCTTTCAAGTTTAGAAAGAAAGTTATTAAAGTAGTCGGGCAGGTCGGAAGAAAACTCCAAATATTCGCCGTTTGGGTGAATGAAACCTATTTTTCTGGCGTGAAGACACTGACCGCCGAGTTCTTTTATAACTTTTTTAGGACCGTAAACATCATCGCCCGCAACGGCGTGGCCAAGAGAAGCCATATGCACCCTTATTTGATGAGTTCGTCCTGTTTCAAGACGGCATTTTATATGGGTAAAGCCGTCATACCTCGCAATTACCTCATAGTGAGTAACGGCAGGTTTTGAGTTCCTATAGACCACCGCCATTTGTTTTCTCTTAACAGGATGGCGGCCTATTGGCACATTTATCGTTCCGCTGTCATTTTTCAAATTTCCGTAAACTACCGCTTCATATTCCCTTAAAAAAGAATGTTCTTTTATCTGGGCGGCAAGAAAGGTATGAGCCGTATCGTTTTTTGCCACTATAAGAAGCCCCGAAGTGTTTTTATCTATTCGGTGGAGAATTCCCGGGCGCATTACACCGCCGATTCCCGAAAGAGAATTTTGGCAGTGAGAAAGCAGGGCGTTTACTAAGGTTCCCTCAAAGTTACCTGCGGCAGGGTGTACAACCATGCCTTTAGGTTTATTTACAACAAGTAAATCGTTATCCTCATAGACAATCTCAAGGGAAATATCTTCCGCCTTTGCCTCAAGGGGAACGGGGTCGGGCAAGGTTATTTCCAAACCGTCGCCTACTTTAAGAGAAGTCTTTTTATTCACGGTTTTTCCGTTTACCGTAACATTTCCCGACTCAATAAGTTTTACGGCTCTTGAACGGGAAATTTCGGTATTTTCGGAGATAAAGGAGTCGATTCGGTCGGCTCCTTTATCACATAAAATCACAATTTTTTCCATTATTCTTGCTCTTTTTCGGGGTTTGCTCTCTTTTCCTTGCTTTCCTTTAAAATGTCAAGCAGAAAATAGAGAATTAGCAGACCCGCACCCGTGCAAACAGCAATATCCGCAACATTGAATACGGGAAAATCAATAAAGGTAAACCTTAAGAAGTCTACAACAAGGCCGTCGTTAAAAACTCGGTCAATCATATTACCGATTCCGCCCGAAATAATAAGGCAGCAAGACCAGAAGAAGAGTTTACTTTTTTGGGCGTTTTTGACCATTAAGACAGCAAGTAAAACTATAATTACCGCCGTAACGGCAACGAGTATCCAGGTTTTTCCGCCCATCATTCCCCAGGCACCGCCATCATTTTCGATATAATGTAAGTCGAGTATTCTTTTTATAAAGTCGACCGTTATTGTGTCGCCTATTTGCATATTTGTTGATACCAAATATTTAGTAACTTGGTCGGCAACAAGGAAAACTACGGCAACAACGCCTGCAAGAATTAAAGACAAAACCTTTTCTCCTTAAAAATTATTCGGCAAAGTCGATAGTTTTTACAACCTTTGCACAACGAGCGCAAACGGTAGGATGTTCGCTATCGGCGCCAACGGTATTACCGAAAGACCAACAACGAGCGCATTTTTCGCCGTCGGCGTGGGTAGCGGTAACGCTCATATTTTCAACTTCGCCCACAAAGTTTCCGCCCTTGCCGTTTACAAGGCTAAAGTCGGACACCATAAATACGGTAGGAAGAATATCCAGAGCCGATTTTGCAAAGTCATAAAGTTCGCCCTCAGCATAGAGAGTAACCTTAGCGTCGAGAGAAGCACCGATAACCTTTTCGGTACGGGCAATTTCAAGCGCCTTTTTAACGTCGTCACGCATTTCGTGAATTTTCTCCCAACGAGCCATAAACTCTTCGTCGTATTCACCCTTTGCCTCGGGGATAGCGTTATAAACGACATGACGGGCGTCACAATCAGCAGTATGGGGCATAAACTGCCAAATTTCGTCGGCAGTAAAGGCGAGAATCGGAGCAACAAGACGGGCAAGAGTATCAAGAATCTGATAAATTGCAGTCTGTGCGGCACGACGGGTTTGACTATCTTTAGCCTCAACATAAAGTCTGTCCTTTAAAACATCAAGGTAGAAGTTGGACATATCGATTACGCAGAAGTTATGAATAGCGTGGAAAATAATATGGTATTCAAAGTTCTCATAGGCCTCGCGGCAGGTTTTTACAACCTGGTCAAGACGCATTAAAGCCCAGTGGTCGATTTCTTCGAGTTTATCGACTGATACCATATCGGTATTAGGATTAAAGTCAGAAATGTTACCTAGAATGAAACGGGCGGTATTTCTTATTTTGCGGTAAATTTCGGAAAGTTGCTTTAGAATATCTCCCGAAACACGGATATCGGCATGATAGTCGGAAGAAGCAACCCACAAACGAAGAATATCAGCGCCGTACTGTTTAACAATATCATCGGGAATGATGGTATTACCTAAAGATTTAGACATTTTCTTGCCTTCACCGTCAACAACCCAACCGTGAGTTACAACGGTTTTATAGGGAGCAATACCGTCGGTAGCAACCGAGGTAAGCAGTGAAGACTGGAACCAACCACGATATTGGTCGGCACCTTCGAGATAGAGGTCGGCAGGGCGTTTTAGATAGTCACGATTACCAAGAACGGCGGCGTGAGAAACACCCGAATCAAACCAAACATCCATAATATCGGTTTCTTTTTTGAAGTTTTTGCATCCGCAAGAGCAAACGGCACCTTCGGGCATTAAATCTTTAGCCTCAAGGGCATACCAAGCATCTGCACCGTCTTTACGGAAGATATCGGCGATTTTAGAAATAGAGTCGGGGGTAATATATTCCTTACCGCAGTCTTCGCAGTAGAACATAGGAATAGGAACGCCCCAGGTACGCTGACGGGAAATACACCAGTCACTGCGGTCTTTTACCATTCCGGTAATTCTTCCTTCGCCCCATTCGGGAACCCATTTAACCTTTTCAATTTCGGAAACTGCCTTGTCGGCAAAGTCGGAAATTGAGCAGAACCACTGTTCAGTTGCACGGAAGAGAATTGGGTTTTTACATCTCCAACAGTGAGGGTATTGGTGAATTATCTTTTTAAGGGCGAAAAGGTAGTTATTTTCGTCGAGCCAAACGGCAATTTTCTTATTAGCCTCGTCGGTAGAAAGACCGGCAAACATTCCAGCCTCTTCGGTTAAAATTCCCTTGTTATCAACGGGAACTACCATTGAGAGTTCTTTATACTTACGGCAAACCTCAAAGTCATCAACACCGTGGCCGGGGGCGGTATGAACACAACCTGTACCGCTTTCAAGGGTTACATGGTCGCCAACAATAATAAGAGAATCACGGTCAATAAAAGGATGACGGGCAACCATATATTCAAGTTCGGCACCCTTAACCTTGCCGACAATTTCATAGTCGGTTTTCTCTGCTGCGGTCATAGCCGACTCGGCAAGTTCGGTTGCCATAATATAATATTCGTCGCCAAAGCGGATTACAGAATATTCATATTCAGGGCCAACGCAAATTGCAAGGTTTGCGGGTAAGGTCCAGGTAGTTGTTGTCCAAATTACAAAGTAGGTTTTAGCGGGGTCGACATTCATTGCCGAAAGGACGCCTTTATCCTCTTTTACGGGGAACTTAACATAGATAGAATAGCAAGGGTCTTCAGCATATTCAATTTCGGCTTCGGCAAGAGCAGTTTGACAGTCGGAACACCAATAAACAGGCTTAAGTCCCTTATAGATATAGCCCTTTTCTGCCATTTTACCGAAAACTTCAACTTGGGTAGCAACATAATCGTTTGTAAGGGTAAGGTAGGGGTTATTCCATTCACCAAGTACGCCTAAACGCTCGAACTGTTTGCGTTGGTCTTCGGCAAAGCCGATAGCAAACTCACGGCACATTTTTCGAAGTTCTAAAGCCGAAACACGCTCACTCGATTTCATTCCTGCCGCTTTTCTTGCTTTAAGTTCGGTAGGAAGCCCGTGGGTATCGTAACCGGGGACATAAGGGGCTTTAAAGCCAGTCATATTCTTATAGCGAACAACAAAGTCTTTAAGGGACTTGTTGAGGGCGGTTCCCATATGGATAATTCCGTTAGCATAGGGAGGGCCGTCGTGAAGAATATATTCGGGCTTTCCTTCGTTAATTTTTAAAAGTTCCTCGTAAACTCCCTCCTCCTGCCATTTGGCAAGGGCTTCGGGTTCACGGGTTGGAAGTCCCGCTCTCATTGGAAACTCGGTTACGGGGAGGTTAAGTGTTTTATTGTAGTCCTGCTGTTGCATTGTATGTATCTCCTAAAACAGAAATTATTTTTTAGCAAAAAAGCCTTTAGAGAATGTTGGAGGCTCTTCTTCAAAGTCCTCGGCCTCGGGCTCATCTTCTTCCATTCCCTGAATTACAAAACCTGACGGAGCGGTTTGCTCTAAAACCTCTTCGGGTTTCTCGCTTATTGCGGTAAACTCAACCGTTGCGTCATCTATGAAAACTTCGGGTTCATCAATAGGTTCGACAGGTATTTCAGGAGTCGGTTCCTGAATAATATCCTTATCAATGAACTTAAGAAGGTCAGGTTCGTTATTGATTATATCTTCAATTTTTGAAGCGGCAATTTCGGGGCTTAAAACAACCTCATCGGGAAGTTTAGAGAGGGATTCGATGTGGTTTTTATAAGATTCTTTAATCTGTTTTTTAAACTCAGCAACCTCACTTTTGAGTTTATCAAAAAGAAGTTGTTCACGAGTTACGGAATCCTTAGCCGCAAGAATCATTCCTTCGGATTTTCTTGCCGCATCCGAAAGCATTATGTCAACCTCTGCCTGAGCCTTATTCTTCTGCTCGGTTAAAACGGCATCAATTTCCTCGAGAGCCTTTTTTGTTCGAAGTTTAATATTTTCGGCTTCGTTATTAGCCGTATCAATCATTTCGTCCGCCTTAAGTTTAGCGTCTTCAACAATATTATCAGCAAGTTTTTGAGCGCTTATAAGTACAGAGTTTATACTGCTCATAGAAACATCACGGTCTTTGAGTTCCTTTTCAAGTTCGGCAATTTTTGTCTGCTGAGCGTTTAAAACTGCCTCAAACTGCTTATAATCCTCGGCAATTTTATCGAGAAGGGTATCAACCTCATCTCTTTTGTAGCCACTCATTGCGGTGGAAAATACGCTATCTTGAATTTCTTTAGAAGTAAACATAAAAGTCCTCCATTAAATATACTTTTTTGCGACTAATATAATACGGTCTTTTTTCGTTCGACCGTCAAGCGATTCAATTATAAACTTACCTTTTCCTCTTATTGTAACCGTATCTCCCGAAAAGACGGTTTTCACCGTTTTCTCGGTCAAAATAGAATTAACAGACACCAGTTTTTCCGCAATCAAATCACACGCACGGCTTCTTGAACTTTTAATAAGGGCGGAAACTACGCAGTCAAGACGGGAAGAGGCAACCGTAGCCGACAGGGTTTCAAAGCCCGACATTCCGGGAAGCGAAGCAGTAAATCCTTCGGTGACAACCACCCCAACATTTGCAACCTTTGTCAGTTGTTCTTTTACAAAAGGGGCTATTTCGCTGCTTAAAAAGGCAACAGCCCTACCCTTTTCTATCAAAATATCTCCAACCGCCTCACGCTTTATACCGAGCGACAAAATAGCACCGAGAAAGTGACGGTGAGAGAGGGCGCTTCCATCTTTTAGCAGAATTGTAACGGGGGTTATCGGGAAATAACCGTCAAAATCATTACACCAGTCGGGAAAGGCTCCGAAAAACAGCCTTTGAGCCGACTCGTAACCGCCAAAAAAACAAAATTTACAACCGAGTTTTTCAGCAACCGACTTCGCCTCTACTACTTCTTCGGGGCGCAGAAAGCCCACAAATTTCGGAAAAGAGGCATTGTTACACAGTCGCACAGCGTCCGATATTCGAGCGGCAACAAGAGAAGAATCCATTAAAGATAATAATTCTGCTCGTCAAAGTCGTCTAAAACGAGTTCTCCCGCTATGTCGGTATTTTCGGGAACGATTATAAAGGTGTTGTTTGCAACCTTTTTAAGTTTGCAGGAAAGGGCGTAGGCAGCGCCACTCATAAAGTCGACAATTCTGCGGCAGATATCCTTATTTGCGGTTTCAAGGTTTAAAACTACCGTTTTTCCGCTTACAAGATGGTCTGCTATTGTAGCAACCTCGTCGAAAACTTCGGGACGAACGATAACAACCTTCATTGCCGCACCTGAGGGAGCGTTTCTTCTGTCGGCACTGCGACGGTAAACGGGTTCTCTTTTTACACGAACAGGCTCTTCAACCGTTTCAGCGTTTTCAAAGGTTTCGTCTTCAAGGTCGCCGTCATTGATGCTAACAAAACTTTTAAACATATCCTTAATTGCCATTTCTTTTCTCCTTATATATTAATAAATTCTTTTTCCAAAAAGTGAAGTTCCGATTCTTACAAGATTGCTTCCGCATTTTATTGCTTCAGAATAATCGGAGGACATACCCATAGACAGATATTCCATACTAACATTATCTATTTTTTTGCACTTGTTGTCAATAAACAGTTTGTACATTTCTTCAAAAAAAGGTATTATTTCAGTTTTTTTCTCGCAAACGGGAGGGATTGTCATCATTCCCTTTACACATATACCGTCTATTTTTGAAATTTCTTCAACAGCACTATCGATTTCGTGTTTTAAAAAGCCCGATTTATTTTCTTCGGCGCCGATATTTACTTCAAGAAGAATATCGGTCGTAATTCCCTTTTCACAAGACAGTTTTCCAATTAGAGAGGCGAGTTTTACCGAGTGAACCGACTGAATCATTTCAACCTTTCCTACGATATCTTTAACCTTATTCGACTGAAGATGGCCGATAAAGTGGCGATGAACATCTTTTGTAATAAGATTATCTTTCGAAAGAAATTCCTGAACACGATTTTCGCCGATATATTTTATGCCGGATTCTATTGCAAAATTGATTGTTTCGTAAGGGACTGTTTTTGTTGCGGCAAGCAGAATAATATCATCACGGGAAAGTCCGACACTTTGCGCGGATTTGCATATATCCTCTTCTATTATTCTGTAATTTTCGCTAAAAATATCAATAGATGATTTTTCCGTCATAAAGATTTTTACCTTTCACAATTATCTCATCATAAAGTCTGAGTTTTGAGGTGTCGGCAGTATTAAGTTCGCATATTTTATAGTCTTCGTCGGAATAGATGATATTTACGGTAACGAACTTTGCTTCAAGACCCGAAACAACATAAACTCCCGTTACCGAGTCGACAATTCGAATTGCTTTACTGTTAACCTTAATTCCGCTGTATTCCTTGCGGATTATTTTAACCGAGGCGGTTCTAAGAGAGGCAAGTTCACTGTTCATTTCGTTGCAGCGCAAAATCATTACTGCTTTATCTTCAGTTTCCGAAAGATTTATGCTATGAACAGTTGCACTCAGTCTTGATACCGACGAGGTGTCGATTTTAACCGAAACCGTATCACTTACCTTATAATGCATTGAATTATCAAGGCTTACGGGAACGGCTAAAAACCACTCGTAATCATAGACTATCTTTCCTATTACATTTTCGGCAACCGATTCTTTATTTATATTTTCAATAAATTCAGGAGTAGTATCTTCAAGATTTTTTGAAGTAAGAACTTTTTCGTATCCGTCGGCATTGGATACAAAATAACCCGCTGTGGTCGATAAGATGCTTTTTTTAGGGGCGCCCATTTGAAGCACTAAACTGCTTCTTTCGGAATTCAGGTCGGCTTTGAGTATGCTAAAATCGTTCTGCTGACCGGTTGCAACCTGTTTTCTGGTCATCATAGTAAGAAGTTCGGTTGCAAAATTTCCCGCTTCGGTAAATCTTCCGTCCTGAGTTGCATAGACAAAGGAGTTAAGATGGGTTGAAATTCGTTCATTTATTGTATCAACATCTACTGCCGTAGTATCGTTATAACCCTCTATTTCCGAAATAAGTTTAAGTTGCTTATCTATTTCGGCAATTCTTGAGGCGGCGGCAGAGGCGGAATCGCTTGAAAAAATGTCGGCAATTTTGCCGTCTTTAGCAACCTTTTCTCCGTTGGCAACCAAAAAATGAACCGTGCCGCTCTCATCATTTGTTAAGGTTACTTCGTTTCTGATGAATGTAGCCGTTGCGTCTATTCCCTCGGTATAGTCAAAACTACTTGCTGACTCGGTAGTTATTGATGCATAAAAACCAACATAATACTGATAGGCAAAGAAAAACAAAATAGAAACTATTATTAAAACTTGGATAACCTTATTCCGTTTTTCCAAAATAACCATTCCTTTCAAGTATTTTTATTGCATCATCGGTTATATTCTCTGATATATCCCTATAAATCCAGTTTATACGCTCATCACGGCGAAACCAGGTAAGTTGGCGCTTTGCATACCGACGGGTTTCGGCTTTTAGGGTTTCTATTGCGTTATTTAATTCTGCTTCGCCTTTAAAGTAGGGGAAAAATTCCTTATGGCCGATTGCTTGTACACTAGTGCCGAAGTGGGACTGTGTGAACATATTTTCAGCCTCGGCAAGAAGGCCTTTATCCAACATTTTATCCACTCTTTTGTTTATACGCTCATAGAGTTTTTCTCTGTCTTTAAAAGACAGGCCAATCATATAAGGCAGATAGGGCGAAGCCGTTTTTGTTGAGTTTTCAATCTGCTCTGTCATAGTTACGCCCGAGTTTATATAAATTTCAAACGCTCTGATTATACGCTTTTTGTTGTTTGGGTGAAGCCGTTTAGCCGACTCTGCATCAAAGTGGCTCAGTCTCTTTAACATTTCTTCGCCGCCAAGGCTTTCGTATTCGGCATTAAGTTTTTCACGCAGTTCATAGTCAACCGATTCTTCGCTAAAAGCAATATTATCAAGAAAAGAATTTACATAAAGCCCTGTGCCGCCCGCTATTATGACCGTCTTTCCTCTGCTTACAATATCTTCGGCACACTTTTTTGCTTCTTTTACAAAATCTGCAACCGAGAAGGTAGTGTCGGGGTTAAGAATTTCAACAAGATGATGCGGTATAAGACGCATTTCATCCTTGTCGGGTGCGGCCGAGGCAATATGCATACCCTTATAAATCTGCATAGAGTCGAAAGAAATTATTTCACCGCCGAGTTTTTCGGCAAGGTTTACGGCAAGTTCGGTTTTGCCCGAAGCGGTAGGACCTACAACGGCAATTACAGGTATTTTATCCATTGTTTTACCTACTTTGTTCTTCCGAACTGCTTTTCAAGTTCGCTTCTTTTAAGTTCAAAAGCAACGGGGCGTCCGTGCGGACAGTACATTATATCATTTGAAGAAATAATTTGACGGGCAAACTCTTCCATTTCCGCAGCAGATTGCTGATTTCCGCCTTTTATAGCACTTCGACAGGCTATATTATGATAAAGGTCGTCAAGTATTTCGGTTTCTGCCTTGCCAAATTTTACAAGGTTTGCCGCAATACTGCACATTAAGAACATTACATCAGTTTTAACAAGACTGGCGGGTACGCTGCGGACTAAAACCGAAACGGTGCCAAACTCCTCAACCTCGAAACCGGCGGTATTTAAAAGTTCAAGATTTTCTAAAACGGCGCTGTGTTCCTCACGGGAGAGGGTTACGGCGACGGGAGAAAGAAGGGTTTGAACTTCGGTTACACCCTCGGTTTTAAGTTTATTATAAAGCATTCTCTCATGAGCAGCGTGTTTATCAATAAACCAAACGCTTCCTTTAAACTGAACGATGAGATAGGTGCGGAAAACTTCCCCGATATATTTAAATTCTATCTCGGTTTCATCGATAAAAGAGGCATTTTCGTATCTTTGGTTATTATCGTCTGAAAAGGCGTTAATAATCTGCTGATAAGCCTCATTCTTTATTGGGCTTTCCGTTTTTTCGGTTAAAACTTCCTTATGAGTTACAGGGACATTATCGGAAGTATTGTAGTTAACAAAAACCGTTTCATTCGAAACTAAAGCGGGGGCAAAATCTGCCGCAGAAGAAAACTTGTTGGTATTAGGTTTTGGGGTATAGGTATTTCCCGGTTTAGAAAAGTGTCGGTTTTTGTCCAAAGAATAAATTTCCTGTGCCAAGGCAGATTTTTGGACAGAATTTCTATATTCTTCGGTTGTCATTCTTACAAAAGTATTTTCACTATTCCGCGGTTTAAGTTCAAGTTCGGGCCTTGTATCGCCCTGTGCCAAAGCGTTTTTAACCGCATAATAAACAGCGTCGAAAACCGCCTTTTCGTCCGAAAAACGGACTTCGGTTTTTGCGGGGTGAACATTAACATCTACCCTATCAAAAGGAATTTCAATATTAAGAACACCGGCGGGGAATTTCCCTACCATAACGGTGTTTTTATAGGCTTGGTCCAAGGCTTTTGAAATTGTTCCCGAACGGACAAAGCGATTATTAAGAAAGAAAAACTGACCCGAACGGGTAGGACGGCAATAAACGGGTTTGCAAATCATTCCCGAAACACGAATTCCCGCAGTAGTAGAGTCGGCAGGGATAAGTCCCGACGAATACTCTCTGCCCAGAACCGAATAGATTGCCGATTTGAGTTTACCGTCGCCGTTTGTAGCAAGAACGGGTTTGGAATCTTTTATAAAACGGATAGATATTTCAGGGTGGGACAAGGCTATTGCATCAACAACCGAAGCAACCGCCGTTGCTTCCGAGATATCTTTTTTAAGAAATTTCATACGGGCGGGAGTATTATAGAAAAGGTCACGGATAACTATTGTTGTTCCGCCAGGGCAACCCGTTTGACCGTATTCGGTCTGAACACCGCCCTCTATAACAAAGCGGGTACCAAGTTCACTGTTTTGAGTTTTGGTTAGCATTTCAACACGGGCGACCGCACTTATTGAGGCAAGTGCCTCTCCACGAAAGCCCAGGGTTGCAATTTTAAAAAGGTCATCTTGCGATTTTATTTTGCTTGTAGCGTGACGCATAAAGGCGGTTGGAACCTGACTATACTCTATTCCGCAACCGTTATCGGTCACTCGCATATAAGAAATTCCGCCACGCTGAATTTCAACCGTTATTTTATCTGCACCCGCATCAATAGAGTTTTCAACAAGTTCTTTTATGACAGAAGCGGGTCGCTCAACAACCTCGCCCGCGGCAATAAGTTCCGCAAGTGATTTAGGTAACAGTTTTATTTCTGCCATAAAATTCAACTCCTTTAAAGTTCTTTTGCTTTTTTGGATAGGTCTGAAAGAAGACTCATACATTCAATTGGAGTCAGCACATTAACATCCATTTGCTTCAGGTCTTCAATTATTTCGTCGCTTTTGCCGAAAACAAGAGGCATTTGGGCTTCTTCGGTTTTAACCGTACGGGTTACGGTTACCCCCTCTTCAAGAGTTTTTTGCAAAATTTCTTTTGCTCGTTTTATTACTCCGTCGGGGATACCCGCAAGTTTTGCAACCTCAATTCCATAACTGTCATCGGCTCCGCCTCTGACAATTCGGCGGAGGAAGGTAATATCATCGCCACGTTTTTTAACCGCAATGTTATAGTTCCTGATTCCCTTTAACTCGTTTTCCATTTCGGTAAGTTCGTGATAGTGGGTTGCAAAAAGGGTTTTTGCGCCGAGTTTCTTTTTATCGGCAACAAACTCCAAAACGGCACGGGCAATAGACATTCCGTCAAAGGTTGAGGTTCCTCTGCCTATTTCATCAAGAATCAGCAGACTTCTTGAGGTTGCGTTTTTAAGGATTGAAGCAACCTCGCTCATTTCAACCATAAAGGTTGACTGACCTGAAGCAAGGTCATCCGAGGCACCGACACGGGTATAGATTGCGTCGACTATGCTGATATTTGCCGACTCGGCAGGAACGAAAGAGCCGATTTGAGCCATTAGGGTAATAAGGGCAACCTGTCGCATATAGGTTGATTTTCCCGCCATATTCGGTCCTGTTATAACGGCACAGCGGTCATCTTTAAGGTCTAGATATGTATCATTGGAAACAAAGGGGGTTTTAATTACCCTTTCAACCACGGGATGACGGCCTGCACGGATATTTATAACGCCATCGGTATTAAGGCGGGGACGCACATAATCATTTTTAACCGCAGTATCGGCAAGAGAACAGTATCCGTCAATTATTGCTATTATTTCGGCGGTGGTCTGGAAACGTTTGAGTTGGTCAGCAAGGACAGTTAGCATATCTTCAAACATTTCATATTCAAGGCGTTCTCTACGGTCTTTAGCGCCGATTATACGCGACTCAAGGTTTTTAAGTTCCTCGGTTATAAAGCGTTCGCAGTTAGTCAGGGTCTGCTTACGGATATAATCTTCAGGGATAAGTTCCTTATAAGAGTTGGTAACCTCGATATAGTAACCGAAAACTTTATTAAAGCGAACACGCAAATTTTTTATTCCCGTGCGTTCTCTTTCTCTGTTTTCAATATCGGTCACAATATTGGCACCGTTTTCGATTATATAGATTAGTTCATCAAGTTCAGCGTTGTAGCCTTTTTTGAACATTCCTCCCTCTCGGATTATTGCGGGGGGATTTTCATCTATTGCCGTTCTTATTAGATTTACAACATCTTCCATTGGGTCAAGTTTGTTGTATAAGTTTATAAGTTGCTTTGAACGGGCGGTAGATAAAGCCGACTTGATAAACGGAAATCTTGAACAGGTGTCTGCAACAGTATTAAGGTCTTTAGCATTGGCAGTACGGTAGACAATTCTGGTTAAAAGACGCTCTAAATCACGAATTCCCGTAAGGTATTCCATAAGTTCTCCGCGGAGAACGGGGTCAAGAGTTAGTTCTTCAACCGCATTAAGACGCTCCTCTATTGCAAAAATATCCAAAAGGGGCTGTTCAATAAAACTGCGGAGCATTCTTTTACCCATTGCGGTTTTAGTTTTATCAAGCACCCAAAGAAGCGAACCTTTTTTAGACTTTGAACGCATTGTTTCGCAAAGTTCAAGGTTTCTTACCGCAGTATAGTCGACATTCATATATTCTAAAACCGAATAGTAAGCGACTTCGCCGATTGAGATGCTTTTGTTGCCTCCCGTTTCGTAGATATATTTAAGGGCGGCACCAAGCGCACAAACAGCGGCACTATTAGACTCAATTCCAAGGTTTTCAGGACTGATTACCTCAAAATGATTTTTAACGAGTTCTTCGCAAGGTTCAACACTAAACGCCGAATCTTCCCTTATAGTTACCATACATTCGGTCATATTGTTTAGATAGTCGGTAATTTCGGGGCTTAGTTCAATCTGCCTTGTGGTTATTATTTCGGAAGGAGCAAAACGGGCAAGTTGGTTTATGGTCTGTTGCTGAAGGCCGTTTCCTTTTAGTTCGGTTAAATAGGCTTTACCCGTTGAAACATCGGCAAAACACAGGGCAACGGACTCCTTTGTAAAATAGAGAGAAGCCAGATAATTGTTTTTATCCTCCTCAAGCATACTCTCCTCAATTACCGTTCCGGGAGTAATTATACGGACGACATCACGCTTTACTATTCCCTTTGCGGTAGACGGGTCTTCCATTTGTTCGCATATAGCAACCTTATATCCCTTTTCTACAAGACGGGCAATATACGATTCGCAACTATGGAAAGGAACTCCGCACATTGGCGCTCTTTCTTCAAGACCGCAGTCACGGCCCGTCAGGGTTAAATCAAGTTCTTCCGAAGCGGTTTTAGCGTCATCAAAGAACATTTCATAAAAGTCACCCAAACGGAAAAACAAAATACTGTCGGTATTTCTGCTTTTTATTTCCATATACTGACTCATCATAGGAGAAAGTCCTGCCATATTTTTCATTCCTTTCTAAAGTTTTTTAAAATTTTTAGTGACAGCCACCACAAGAAGAACAGTTGCCCGAACAAGCGGAGGGTTCACAGGTTTTAGGGTCTTCGCCGTTTTCACACATTAAAAGAATATTAGAAATTTTGTCGGTAAGTTCTTTATACTTTGCGTAGGCATCATTAAAATCGGTCATAGCCTTGCTTGAAACGATAGTATTATAAAGGGCTACGATTTTTTCGTTGATTTCAAGAATTTTGGCTTCGTCTTTTTCTTCTCTTTCGTGTTCAGCGTCGAGTTGCATTTTAAGAAGATTAAAATCCCCTATCTGCTTTTGGAGTTCTTCGTTTTTGTCATTAGCCTCTTTGGTTTCCATAAAGCGTTTATATTCTTCGGTCTTTTGAATTTCAGCGCCGAGAGTTCTGGTTAGTTCGATAATATCCATTTTATTCTCCTAATAATTTTAAACTATTGTTCCCTCAAGAACATTTGTAAAACGGTCAACTTTGACATTTACAAATTTTCCCAGCAGACTTTCGTCTGCGTCAAACTCAATATCAACGGCAAAAAGAGTCTTTCCCGAAAGTTTAGAGTTTCCTACAACTTCATCACACAAAACACGGTAGGTTTTACCGACATAAGAAGCGTAATTCTTTTTAGAAATATCTTCCTGAACGGCAAGAAGTTCACTAAACCACTTCCCTTTTTCCTCCCTTGATACAGGGTCGTCCATTTTAGCGGCGGGAGTGCCGTTTCGTGCCGAATAGATAAAGGTAAACAGAGCCTGGAACTCAACCTCTTTTACAAGGCGTAAAGTTTGACAAAAGTCCTCATAAGTTTCACCCGGGAAGCCGACAATTATGTCGCTTGTAAAGGTAACGCCGGGTATACGCTTTTTTGCCTCGTTTATAAGATTTAGATAACCCTCGCTATCATAACGGCGGTTCATTTGTTTAAGTATTCTGTCACTGCCCGACTGGAAAGGTAAATGAAGGTGTTTTTCAACCTTTTCGCAGTCTTTTACAGCGTCCAGAAGTTCGAGAGTGCAATCCTTTGGATGAGAGGTCATAAAACGAATTCGAAAGTCGCCCTCAAGACCGTTTAACTCTCGCAAAAGTTTTGCGAAGTTTATGTCACAGTCAAGTCCCTTTCCGTAGGAATTTACATTCTGACCGAGTAGCATTATTTCTTTAAATCCCGAAGCAATCATCTGACGGGCTTCGTTTATAATATCTTCAGGCAGACGGGATTTTTCTCTGCCTCTTACATAAGGAACTATACAATAGGTGCAAAAATTATCGCAACCGTGCATTATAGGGAGCCAACCCTTGATTTTTCCGTCACGGTGAATTGGCAAACCCTCGACAACCTCGTTAAAGTCATCTGAAATGTCGAAAATTCTGCCCGAACCGGTCAGACGCTTATAGATATATTCGGGGAGGTTTTGAATATGATGCGTTCCGAAAAGCATATCGACATAAGGGTAACTTTTTTTGACCTTTTCGCAGACAATTTGCTGTTGAGCCATACAACCGCAGACGGCAACAAGTATTTTTTCACCCGACTTTTTAAGTTGTTTGGTTCTGCCGATATTTCCGAAAACTCGGTCCTCGGCGTGACCTCGAACGGCACAGGTGTTAAAAAGTATAAAGTCGGCCTTAGTGTAATCTTCGGTTAACTCGTAACCCATAGATTCCATAATGCCCTTGATTTTTTCGCTGTCGGACACATTTTGCTGACAACCGTAGGTGTTGATACAAGCCTTTGGCGTATGACTGTAGAGAGTTGGTAAAATTTCTTTTACCCTCTCGATATAGCCCTGCATAGACTGTAAAATATGCTGATTGGTTTCGGTCATATTTGACATAGTATCTCCATAATAATATTATTTAATCTATTATATACTATATTGACATATGATTCAAGTAGTAATTATACAAATTTAGATAAAAAAAGAAGCCCATCGGCTTTTGTTTTAAGCCGATGGGACTTTTTACTGTTCTTTAAAAACTATAGTTCCTTTTTGGTCGTCCATTGATTCTATGATTGCAAGAGATTCAAGCCGATATCCTAAGTTGCGAATAACCCTTCCGCCGATTTGGAACCCTTTTTCAATAGCAATTCCAAGACCTGCAACACTTGCCCCAGCCGATTCAACAATAGAGACAAGGCCTTGGAGAGCGCAGCCGTTTGCAAGAAAATCATCAATTATAAGCACATTATCCTCGGGCGAAAGATATTTTTTAGAAACAATTACCTGATTTTTGTTTTTGTGGGTAAAAGACTCAACCTCGGCGACATAAACATCCCCGTCAATATTGACTGATTTTGCTTTTTTAGCGAAAACAAGCGGAACATCAAACTCTCGGGCAACAGGGTAAGCAATAGCAATTCCCGAAGCCTCAATCGTTAACACTTTCGTTATTTTTTCACTCTTAAAGCGTCTGTGAAACTCGCGTCCTATTTCGTCAAGAAGTTTTACATCCATTTGATGATTTAAAAAACTGTCTACCTTAAGAACATTACCGGGTTTTATAATTCCGTCTTTTAAGATTCTTTCTTCTAAAAAGTTCATATTTTCCTCCCAAAATATTTTAACAGAAAATTGCCATTACAAGTGTACCTACAAGCATTAGGCCAAGACCTATTAGGCTTTTTACAGTAAGTTTTTCTTTAAAGAAAATATATGAGAACGTAACGGCTAATAAAATACTCATTTTATCGATAGGAACAACAACGCTTACAACGCCGTTTTGAATAGCATAATAGTAGCAAAGCCAGGAAGCACCCGTTGCAATTCCTGAAAGAGAAATAAATAAAAGTTCCTTTTTATCCAGGGTTTTAAGCCCCTTGTGTTTGCCCTTTGCGAAAACAATAATCCAAGCCATAATAAGAACAACACTCGTGCGGATTGCGGTAGCAAGATTCGATTCGACGCCCGAAATTCCGACCTTTGCAAGAACCGAGGTTAGTGCGGCAAAAACCGCTGATAAAACGGCGTAGAGCATCCAAATTCTATTTTCGCTTTTCTGCTCGGCTTGTTTCTTTTCAATCATAAGAAAAATTCCGACCGCAAGTAAAACCGTGCCGATTAACTTTACGGCAAGATTGTGGAATTCTCCAAAACAAATAATTGCAAGGATAACGGTCAGAACAGTGCTTGACTTATCAATGGGTACAACCTTATTAACGTCACCCATTGAAAGAGCCTTGAAATAGCAAATCCAGGAAGCACCCGTTGCAAGACCAGAAAGGACTAAAAAAACGAACGAGTGCAGAGTTATATCTGTTATAGTATCGGCAGAACCGACAATCAACACCATAACCCAGGAAAAAACCAAGACAACAATTGTGCGAAGAGCCGTTGCTAAATCAGAGTCGGTCTTTTTAATTCCGCATTTGGCAAGAATTGCGGTAAGACCCGCAAACATTGCAGACAAAACAGCCATTAAAAGCCACATAAAAATTCTCCTGACAAAATTTGACATTAAGATATTGACATTATAGCACCAGACAAGATTTTCCACAAGAAAAAATTATTTTTCGGGTTCGACCCATATAAACAAAATTAAAGAGAACCAACCCTAAAGGGTCGGTTCTCTTTAATGGTGCCGGTGGCGGGGGTCGAACCCGCACGGTATCGCTACCAACGGATTTTGAGTCCGCCTCGTCTGCCAATTCCAACACACCGGCACAGTGTGATAATTATATTCTATACAGCAAAGAAAATCAAGGCTTTTTGAAAATATTTTTAAAAAAACACCGCTTTTCTTAATTAGAAAAGCGGTGTTTTTAAGTTAAGAGATATAATATTTTTGTTTGTATTCCTCGTAAAGAACTTTAAATTCTTCGTCTTCGCCCGACTTAATCTGGTTAAGATATTCGTGGACTTCAAATGTGTCGCTATTTACTTCAATTATGCAAACGGCGATATTAGAGCAGTGGTCAGAAATTCTTTCACAGTTGGTAAGAAGGTCGGAAAGAATGAACCCGAGTTCTATTGTACAGTCGCCTTGTTTTAGACGGGTAATATGGCCGTTTTTGATTTTTCTCTTAATTCGGTCGATAACCTGCTCAAGCGGTTCAACCTTACCGGCAAGGGCAATATCCTGTTTTTCCACCGCCTGACTTGTAATGTCAAGAATTTCACTGACGGCAGAAACCATAATTTTAATATCTTCGGTGGCCTTCCTTGAGAAAGAAACCTTTTTATCGTGAATTTCTTTAGCAACCTCTGCGATATTTAAAGCGTGGTCTGAAATTCGCTCAATATCCCCAACACAGTGTAAAAGTTCGGTTAGCGCCTTGCTGTCCTGTTGGGAATGGCTGCTGCCCGCAATTTTTACAAGATAGGTGCTGATTTTATCCTCATATTTGTCGATTTGGGTTTCCTGTTCTTTTACTTTTTCAAAAAGTTCGGGGTCGAAATTATCTAATAAACCGACCGCCACTTTATAACTTTCGGTTGCAATTTTAGACATTTGAGAAACAAGGTCCATGCTCTTTTCAACCGCAAAGGCGGGGGTAGAAAGGAAACGGTCGTCAAGGGTAGCAAAATCATCGGCAATTTCTTGCTTCTTTTTACCTTTTATCGTTACAACAGCAAGTTTTTCAAGAAGAGAACAGAAAGGTAAAAGAATTACAGTTGATAAAATGTTAAAGAGAGTATGTATAACCGCAATTTCAAAAGCACCGACATTAAGGGTCATGAAGTCGAAACCTATTATTGCATCTAAAGCGTAGAAACCGCCACAGACAATCACAACGCCAATCATCTTGATGTAAAGACAACTCATTGCCACACGCTTGGCGTGAATATTTCCGCTAATTGAAGAAATTATGGGCGTAATTGTTGTTCCGATATTTTGACCTAAAATTACGGGAATTGCAGTTGCATAGGAGATTGGGCAAGACATTGAAAGGGCTTGAAAAACACCTACCGAAGCCGAAGAAGACTGAATTACAGCGGTAAAAATTGTTCCTACCAAAATTCCCATAAAGGGGTTTTCAAAGGCAGTAAGAATGCTCTGAAAAGCCTCATTCTCTTTGAAAATTCCCATAGCCGAACTCATCATGTCCATTCCAAACATTAAAATAGCAAAGCCAAGAAGAATAAGTCCGGTATTCTTCTTTTTATCCGACTTGGTAGCCATTACTAAAAGAAGTCCGATAATCGCAAGAACGGGGGTAAACGCATCGGGGGTGAAGAGTTTTAGAAAATCGGTGGACGCCTCTATACCTGAAGTACTAAGGAGCCAAGCGGTAACCGTCGTACCGATATTAGCACCCATAATAACGCTTATAGTCTGGCCGAGTTTCATAATTCCCGAATTAACAAAGCCGACAAGCATAACGGTAGTTGCAGAAGAAGACTGAATTATTGCGGTAACGCCAAAACCGAGCATAAACCCAAAAAATCTATTAGAAGTAATTTTTGAAAGAATTGACTCAAGTTTTCCGCCGGCAAGCATCTTCAGGCTATCGCCCATTAACTCCATTCCGTAAAGGAAGAGAGCAAGACCGCCAACAAGCGCTAAAACGGTAAGAATATATTCCATTATTTTCTCCTTTTATTTATTGTTTTAGAAAATTTTAGCATATTTTGTAGAAATGTTCAACTGCAATTTTTAAAATTTCTTTATTTGTGTCATAGTTCAAGGTCGGTCATATAATGGGTTAGAAGTGCGTTATGGCAGATTGCCTACGGCTTCAATACTTATCAGGAGGTCTTTATATGGCTGATGCCAATAACAGAAGTGTAAACAACTCGGAATTTAAAGAAGCGGTATGTATTGATGCGGGAAAAATTTTCGACTCCTGCTGTGACCGAGACTGTTTAGAAGATTTAAGGGTTTATTTTTGCAGAGAAGGACAAAATCTTATAGAAAACGCCGTTAGCGTTAAGGTGCGCTCGGCAGAGGTTGCCGATGTGAAAATTGATGTTGAACCCGTAAACCTCAGCCGAGGATTTTATTCCTGCGACATCACATTTTTCTTCATTGTACTGTTGGATGTATACTCATCTCCTTGCAGTTGTCCGACCGAAGTAAGAGGCATTGCAATTTTCAACAAAAAGGTTGTTCTTTGCGGAGGAGAAGGTAATGTTCGCTCCTTTACAAGCGAAACGGCTTGTGGCGAGTGCGCCGATTTTTGTGCAGGAAGAGGTGCATCTGTGCCTAAATGCGTAGTACAGGTTGCAACACCCATTGCCCTTTCCTCAAGAATCGGAAACGGTGGCGGCTGCCACGATAATGTAGGCGTTATTCCCGCTTGTCTTTCGGAATATCTCGGCGGTTGCGTTATAGCCGACAACAACGAAAGCCCCGTAGTTTATGTTACTTTAGGCGTTTTCACTATTGTTCAACTTATCAGAAATGTTCAGGTTCTCGTTCCCGTTTATGATTTCTGTATTCCCGAAAAACAGTGCGAAAACACTACCGACAGCCCTTGCGAAGTTTTCAGAAGAATTGAATTCCCTACCGATGATTTCTTCCCCTCGGGCTCTTGCGCTTCAAACTGCGGTTGCTCATGCGGTGAAATCGGCGAATAAAAAAAGTGAGATGTGAAAACATCTCACTTTAAATTTCTTATTTTAAAGCCGAAATATCCAGACCGTCAAAGGTGCTGAAAAAAGGTTTTATAAGGTCAATCATCTTATCGGTTCCGCCTATTTCGTCGCTTTCGAAGTTAAGGGGCATTACGGGGTCGTGAACACTGAGTCTTAAAAGGAACCAGCCGTATTCGGTTGAAACTCTGATGCCCTCTCGGTTGTCGTCAGCAACCCTGAAAATCTCGGGTTTTGATAAAACAAACTTTTCAAGCTCATCTATTACAAAAAGTCCGTAAGGTTTAAAGTCCTCTTTAGTAATTGAGAAACGGCATTCCTTTTCCTCGGCGGGACATTTGAGGTTTTTAAGGGTATCGTTAAGGTCTCTGCCTTTTCCGAGTTCAACAATAATCTTTGTAATAAGATATGCTCCGTCGTCAAGGAAATAATTTTCTTTAAGGGCGGCATGACCCGAAGTTTCGATAGCAAGGGGGCAGTCAACTCCTTGACCGCAGAGTTCTATTGCCTTGTTGATAACATTCTTATATCCTCGGCGGTAGCGGTAATGCTTACACTCAAGGTCCTTTTCAATAAATTCACGAAGTCCATCGGAGGTTACCGAGTCGGTAACAATAGTTGCTCCCTTTCTGCCGTCGGACGCAATTACAGCGGCAAGAGCAATAAGACGGTTTCGGTTTATTTCCTCCCCTGCCGAGTCAACACAACCTGCTCGGTCAACATCGGTATCAAAAATAACGCCAAGGTCGGCTTTGCTCTCTCGTACCGCTTCGGTAATACTCTGCATTGCGGTTTTATCTTCGGGATTTGGAATATGGTTAGGGAACATTCCGTCGGGTTCCAGAAAACGACTGCCCGAAATATCGGCTCCAAGGGGGGCTAAAACATCGGTTGCATAAAATCCGCCAACGCCGTTACCTGCGTCAACAACAATATGATAGTCAGCGAGAGGCTTTTCTTCCTCGGTTTTACCGACAGATTTACAAATTATTGAGCGAAGGCCTTTGGCATAGACCGACATATAATCCATTTTTTCAAGAAGAGAGCCGTCACATTTTGGGAAATTACCCTTTTCAGCAAGGTCTATTATTTCAGAAAGTTCAGCGCTTTCAAGGCCACCCTCTCGGGTAAAGAATTTTAGTCCGTTACGGTCAAAGGGGTGATGACTTGCGGTAATTTGAACGGCGCCGTCGGTTTGTATATCGACAGTAGTCATAAACATTGCAGGGGTAGACGCCAAACCGCAATCAATTATATGTACGCCAAGACTTTTAAACGCCTCGATAACCTTAACCGAGATTCTATCGGCAGAAATTCTTGAGTCATGGCCGACAGCAAGTTTAAGTTCGCCCGTTTTTTTACCGTATTTGTTAGCAACGAAAACAGCAAAAGCCGAGGTGATATCAAACACGGCAGTATCGGTCAGATTTACGGTTTTGCCGCCCAAATCGGAAGCGATTCCTCTGACATCGGTACCGCTTTTAAGTTCCTTATAGTTCATAAACTTTCATCCTTTACATATTAAAATCCGCCAAAAAAGAATTTGGCGGCAAAAAAACCTATACCAATGAGCAAAAAACAAATTGCCGTTACAAAAGCAGATTTTAGTATTAGTTTTACTGTTTCTTTTTTAGAATTATCCCGCAAGTCTTCACCACCTTTTTAAAAGATAGTGTTAACTTGTTTTAAAAGTTTATACCCTTTGGTTTGGAGGACCTATATGACATACACGGTGCTTAAAGGCGACAGATTCAGAATATCGCTTAACAAGGAAGAAATGCTTCGCCTTTTCGGTTCAAAGGAGAAGATTTGCGAAGACTCCAAGCAGACACAGTATGCAATAAATCTGCTTTTAAAAAAAGCGATTTCCGACAGCGGTTTTAAGGTTGGAACAAAGGGCGTTTTTACCGAGATTGTCGGCAATATATCGGGTGGGTGCGATATTTATTTTATTAAACCCGCACTAGTGCTTAAACTCAAAGAAAAGAGGGTTTCGTCCTTTGTATTAGAGTTTAAAAACTGTAACGACGCTATTGCTTTTTCCAAGAGTTTAGCGTCACAAAACAGCGAATTTAAAGAAAGCCGATTTTTCAAAATGGAAAAAGGGTTCAGGCTTATTCTTTCGGCAAATTCGGGATTAAACTGTGAAAATTGCGCTTTCGGTTTTAGTAAGAAACTTTATAAAAGCGAGATAGAAAAAGCAAAAACCGAAGAATACGGCAAAGAACTTATCCCAAAAAACGCCATTTCGGTTTTAGCAAAACTTTAAATTAAAGACGGTGGATTTCCTCGACGGTTTTAGGAATATCGTCCGCAGAAAAAATGTAATTACCCGCAACCAACACGGTTGCTCCCGCCTCTACGGCAAGGGGGGCGGTTTCGGCGTTAATTCCGCCGTCTATTTCAATTTCAAGGTTAAGTCCCAGCCTTTCGGCTTCGGCTTTTATTGCCTTTATTTTAGGCAGAGCGCTTGGCATAAACTTTTGACCGCCAAAACCTGGCTCAACCGACATTACGAGCACCATATCACAGAGGGGCAAAAACTCGAAAATTTCTTCGGGCTCGGTTTTAGGTTTTATTGTAAGGCAGGATTTACAGCCGAGAGCGCGAATTTCTTTTAAGGTTTCGGCTACATTCGAACCTGCTTCATAATGGAACCCGAGCCAGTCGGAAACTTCGGCAAACTGCTTAATATATCTATGGGGACGGTCAATCATAAGGTGAACATCAAGCGGGATATTTGTATGGGCTTTTATGGACTTAATCACAGGCACACCAAAGGAAATATTAGGAACGAAAATTCCGTCCATAACATCAAGGTGGAGCATTTCAACGCCCGAAGCCTCAAACTGCGGTAAGATTTGTTTTAGAGTTAAAAAATCACTAGTTAAAACCGAGGGAGAAAGTTTTACCATAAAGCACCTCAAAACGACATTTTTATAGTATGTATTATATATTAGAACCCCTCCGCTTGTCAACGGAGGGATTTGTTTAATCTATAGCAACAGAAAAGTTTACAAGGCTTTCTCCTTTGCCTTTTGGAAAGATTATCATAGCAAAAGGGGTATCGCCTTGTTCTCTAAAAACCGCCTTGTTTTTGCCGACCGCTAAAAGAAGGGCGTCTTTTCCGTCCTCCGCCAACGAAATAAATTCTCTGACAGTTGGTGTTTCTTCGGTTAAATCAACCGCACAAACAGTATTTTCGTTTCCGAAAAGGGTAAAAAAAGAATAGATATAATCGGTATCCGAAAGCGTAATATAGGCTTGTTCCTTTAAAAGTTCTGCTCTTTTTGAAAGGTAGTCATTTTTGTTAAGTTTTTTAAGGGGTTTAGTTTTTTTAGTAAGACGGTACTGCTCATCTTTAGAAAATACCGCCGTTTTAAAGCCAAACTTTTTATAGAAGTTAAAAAGGGTCTCGGTTGCGGGTTTGGTAAGCAGAAATTCGCCTTTTTCTGCCGTTTCACGCTTTGCCTTTTCTATTAAATCGGTCATTAGGCCCTGACCCTTAAAATCGGGGTGGGTGGCGGCGGCGTAAAGATATTTTCCGCAGAGCATTTCTTCGCCCTTTTGCATAGTAGCATCCAGAAGAAAAAGCATACTGACAACCCGACCGTCTTTAACTGTATAACGGCAGGAGGTTTCAAAATAGCGGTCAATAAAATCTTCAGTAAAGACGTCGGGGTCATTAAAAGCGGTTTTATAAAGGCTTAAAACCTGTTCTTTCAAGATAACTCCTCCCCTTTGTAAATAAGGCTGTATTTTTCGAGAATTATTTCGGGCTTATAAGAAAGTTTCGCTTTGCGCAGTCCCTCAATACCCAAATCGTCTTCTCGGTTTATATATTTGTAGTGGGAAAGTTCTCTTAAAGCAAATTCTCGATTTATTACGGTATAAGCCGTTGCAAAATCTTTGTCGGCTTTTTCATAATGTATATCAAAGGTAAAAGAATTTATGGGCGAACCGAGCGTTATTGCAACTACCTTGTCTTCTACCTTAATCATAGCGCCTTTATAGTTTATTCCAATATTTGAATTTAAAATTTCGCCGAGCGCTTTTTTCTCGGCTTTAAGCCCCTCGTCCTCTTCTACCATTCTATCTTCATACCATTTATCAGAAAAGGCGAGAAAATCTTCCATATTTTCGTTAGTCAAAGGCTCGTAAGTCCAATTATATTTTTTTGAAAAAGCCGAGATGTGATTGCGTTTTGAATGGTATTTTTTACCCGCAAGTTCAGCCAAATCTTTCCTGTTATAGATATAATCAAAATTATCTCTTTGGGGAATAAACTCAAACGAACCGTAAAGTTCTCTAAAGAGGTCCAGCCTTTTTCCCTTGCTTGTCCAAAGGTTTGGTGCTATTTCCTTTTCTTTGCAGTAGTCGAAAATCAAGTTCATTCCGTACTTAAGATCGCCGTAAGGAAGAGAGAACATATAGTTACCCTCTTCATCAATACTTCTGAAAATAAGAGTTTTATCGTCAAGATAAAACTTATTTTCATAAACCCTTTTCCAAACATATATACTTATGAAATTCATTTCACAAGAAAGTTCGCCCTCGTCAAAAAAGAAGGGGGCGAACTTTTCATAATCGGAAAGTTTTGGACTTTTAAAGTCAATCATACTTAAATATCCTTTAAAATTAAATCTTCATAGTTTTCACGCTTGATAATTAAACGAGCCTCTCCGTCTTTTACCATTACTGCGGCAGGACGGGGAATTCGGTTATAGTTACTTGCCATTGAATAGTTGTAGGCACCCGTAGTCAGAACCGCAAGGGTGTCCCCTACTTCGGGGGTTTGGATTTTTGTGTGTTCTTGAATAAGGTCGCCGCTTTCGCAACATTTACCCGCAATAGTAGCAACAAAATCACGGGGTTTATCTGCCTTATTCGCAACAACTACCTCGTATTCTGCATTATAGAGGGCATAACGGGGGTTGTCGCCCATACCACCATCTATAGACACATAGGTTCGAACATTTTCGATGTTTTTAACTACCCCGATTTTGTATAGGGTTAGGTTAGCATCGCCAACAATGGAACGACCCGGCTCAATAGAAAGAGCGGGCAGCGGGAATTCGTAGGTTTCGCAGGCGGTTTTAACCGCTTCGCAAAGCAGACGAATACTTTCATCTTTAGAAACGGGCTTATCGGTTTCGAGATATTTAACACCATAGCCGCCGCCAAAGTTAATTTCGCTTAAAGTGATACCGAAGGTATCTTTTATATTTTTTGCTAAAGCAACCATAATGTCCGCAGCGTCTACAAAAGGTTGGGTTTCGAATATTTGAGAACCGATATGGCAATGGATTCCCACAAGTTCGACATTTTCCATTTTTAAAACTTCTTCCACGGCTTTAACCGCTTCGCCATTTTCAAGAGCGAAACCGAACTTGCAGTCGATTTGACCTGTTTTTACATAGTCGTGGGTATGGCAGTCGATACCGGGTTTAATTCGTAAAAGAATTTTTTGAACCTTATTTTTATCTTTTGCCATAGCGTTGAGATTATGAAGTTCATAAATGTTATCTACAATTATTCTTCCAACGTTGCTATCAAGGGCAAGGGCTAGTTCTTCGGGGGTTTTGTTATTACCGTGGAAGCCTATTTTTTCGGCAGGAAAGCCAACCGACAAGGCGGTATAGAGTTCTCCGCCCGAAACTACATCGGTACAGAGCATTTCGCTTTCTACTATGCGATACATTTCCTTGCAGGAAAAGGCCTTACTCGCAAAATATACGCGGGCGTTACCGCCATAATATTTATCGAAAGCACTTTTAAACTCTCGGCAATTATTTCTTATATCGTTTTCATCCATAACGTAAAGAGGGGTACCGTAGGTGTTTGCAAGTTCTACGGTATCTACTCCGCCAAGGGTTAAATTGCCCTTTTCATTTACGCCAAATCTATTATTTAACATTTTTAACCTCTTAAGTTTTCAATAATTTCTTGAAGTTTTGATACTCCCTCGCCCGTTTGAGCCGAGAAAGGAATTATTTCGCAATCTTCTATAAAACCGTAAAGTTCTTCGTTTACGGCGGTTAAACGATTTGCATATTCGGTTTTGTTTAGTTTGTCGCTTTTGGTCAGCACTATGTGATATGGTATATCCATTTGCTGCATAAAATCAAGCATTGCAATATCAAAATCAGTAGCGGGGTGGCGCATATCAATAAGTGCGAAGACACATTTAATATTTCTGCCGGATTTAAAGTAGCCTTCCATAAGGTCAGACCAACGGGTGCGCTCGGCAAAAGGAACCTTTGCATATCCGTAACCGGGAAGGTCTACAATACGGATATTATCCGCACGGTAAAAGTTAATGGTTACGGTTTTACCCGGTTTTCCGCTTACTCTGGCTAAACTTTTGCGGTTGGTCAGTTTGTTAATAAGCGAAGATTTTCCCACATTCGAGCGACCCGAAAAACAAAACTCGGGAAGGTCGGAGACGGAAAGTTGCTCAAAGGTGCCAAACGCCTTTTCGAAAAAGGCATTATTAAAATTCATAATAATTCTCCTACTGGCTTATTCTGTTATCGGCTAATGCAAAATCAAAGGCAGGGACAAACTTTTCATCCTTCTTATCGTCCAAAGTGCAAAGTGCTCCTGCAATTACGGTTTCAACCCTGTCGGCAACCTTAATTTCAAGATTTGCAAGAACGGTTTTATCAAGTTCGGCAATATCGGATTCATTGGCTTTAGGAATAAAGACGGTTTTAACACCTGCACGGTAGGCCGCCATTGTTTTTTCCTTAAGGCCTCCGATAGCGAGGACTCTACCTTTGATTGTCACCTCTCCCGTCATTGCAACATCTCTGCGGACGGGAATTCCCGTAAGGGCGGACACTAAAGCAGTTGTGATTGTAACACCTGCACTCGGTCCGTCTTTTGGAACGGCGTTTTCGGTTGCGTGAATATGGATATCCTTATTCTTATAAAAATCAGGGTCTATTCCGTACTTGTCGGCATTTGCCCTTACAAAAGATACGGCGGCTTTAGCCGATTCTTTCATAACATCTCCAAGAGAACCGGTAAGTTCTGTTTTACCCGTTCCCGACATTACCGAAACCTCAAGTTGCATAATTTCGCCGCCGACGCTTGTCCAGGCAAGGCCATTTATTATTCCGACCTCGTCGGATTCAAGAACTTCTTCGGGGCGGTACTTATGTTTACCGAGCATTTCAAGAACTGTATCCGAGGTTATTTTAACCTGTTTTTTCTCTCCCGACGCTATCAGTTTAGCGGTTTTTCTGCAAAGGGTTGCGATAGTTCTTTCGAGTTTACGCACCCCCGCTTCACGAGTATAAAAATCAATAAGGTCATAAATTGCCTCATCGGTTATTTTAATCTTTCTTCCGTCAAGGCCGTGATTTTTAACTTCTTTTTTGACCAGATGATTTTTTGCTATATTAAACTTTTCCTCTCTTGTGTAGGAAGAAAGTTCAATTACTTCCATACGGTCAAGCAAGGGGGCGGGAATTAAAGAAGCGTCGTTTGCGGTAGTGATAAACACCGCTTTGCTTAAATCGTAGGGCATATCAATAAAGTGGTCGACAAAGGTATTGTTCTGCTCTTTATCGAGAACCTCTAAAAGAGCAGCCGAGGGGTCGCCCTTATAATCACTTGCAAGTTTATCAATCTCATCAAGCAGAATAAGAGGGTTATTGCTTCCCGCTTGTTTTACGGCGTTTATTATTTTACCCGGCATTGCACCGATATAGGTTTTTCTGTGGCCTCTGATTTCGGCTTCATCACGAATTCCGCCAAGAGAGATACGGGCATATTTTCTTCCCATGCACTCGGCTATCGCCTTTCCGATTGAAGTTTTGCCGACACCGGGAGGACCGACAAGACAGATTATCTGCCCCTTTATATCGGGGTTTAAAAGATAAACCGAAAGTTGCTCAATTATGCGCTCTTTAACCTTATCCATTCCGTAAAAATCACGGTTTAAAATCTGCTCGGATTTCGGTATTTCCAACTTTGCCTCGGTATAGGTATTCCAAGGCAGTTCAAGACAGGTGTCAAGATAGCCTCTGACCACGGTGCCCTCATGAGAGCCCTGGGGCATTTTCTGAAGTTTACGGACTTCGGCGGTTAGTTTTTCCAAAACATAGTCGGGGGCAGAAAGTTTCTCGATTTTTGAAAAATACTCCTCTGCTTCATCATCACTCTCATCTCCGTAAAGTTCAAAGTTTATAGCCTTTATTTGCTCACGAAGATAATACTCACGCTGATTATCGTCTATCTGGGTTTTAACCCTTTCGCCGATTTTTCGGTCTATATCAATAATTTCAGACTCTTTTGACAAGAGTTCAAGGGCAATTTTTGCACGGGAAACGGGATTTAACTGTTCAAGAATAAACTGCTTATCGTCAACGGGCACGGGGATATTGAAAGCAATAAAGTCGGCAAGAAAACCTACATCATCATTAGAAGCAACGGTTACGGCAATATCGGGAGCAATTTTTATTCCTTTTGCAACATAGCCTTCAAATTCGGCACGAATTTTTCTTGCAAGGGTTTCAAGATAAACCTTGCGGTGACGATTTGCCGGGATTTCGCACTTCTTAACAGCGGCGGTCATAAAACTTCCGGAACTGTCAAGTTCAACCGTTTTTGCACGGTAAAGGCCCTCAACAAGCACCTTTACGCTGTCATCTTTCATACGAAGGACCTGACATATCTTTGCAACACAGCCTATACTGTAAAGGTCGGCACCAGTAGGGTCTTCATCAAAAACATTCTTCTGAGAAACAAGGAAAATTTTCTGCCCACGCTCCATTGCGGCATTAAGGGCTTTTATTGATTTTTTTCTTCCGACATCAAAGTGCAACATTACACCGGGGAAGCAGACAAGCCCACGAAGAGCCAAAGCGGGTAATATTTTAGTATTTTCAGGGGTAAAATCTGTCATTTATATATCTCCAAACGCAAAATTCCGATATTATTTTACAATAATAAATTATTATACTATATTCATCATAAAAATTCAACTTTTTTGTGCCGCTGAAAAGGCCGATAAATACACCCTTTAAAAACAGTTAAAAATTGTTATAAATTTGTTGTAAAAATTACATTTTATTGGTATAATATAATCGGTATAATAAATCAATATTTATGAGGTGAGTTGTATTGTTTAAAAAATATGGCCTTTCGGCAATAATTACCCTTATTGCTTCTGCCGCATATTATTATTTTGCGCTTCCTGCGTTTAATATTAAATCGGCTTCTTTCTGGGGATTTATACTCTTTATTGTGCTTGGATATATTGTCCTCACGGCAATCTTTTCGGGCGGACAGTTTCTTGCAAAACTCATTAAAGGTAATAATGTTGTTACAGAAGGACACAAGATTGTTTTTAAGGAAAAGCCCAAGTTTTTAACCTCAAAAACCTTTAGGGTTGTTCTGATTTCTGTATCCGCCGTTGTAGTTCTGGTTGCGGGCACAATTTTTGCGACCTCTTCACAGTTTTTCAACGCTTCCAAATATCAAAAAATGCTGACCGTTAAAGAATCCAACTTTAACGAGGATATTGCAGAAATTCCCCTTTCGCAGATTCCCGTAGTTGACCGTGATTCTGCCGAGAGACTCGGAAGCCGTAAAATCGGCGAAGTAGTTGAACTCGTTTCCCAGTTTGACGTTTCGGGCTATTACACCCAGATTAACTATCAGAACAAGCCTACCAGAGTTTCTCCTCTGCAGTACGCTGATATTGTTAAATGGTTTACAAACAGGAGCGAAGGTATCCCCTACTATGTTAAAATTGATATGGCAACACAGGATACCGAACTTGTTAACCTTCCCGAAGGTATGAAATATTCTCCGAGCGAGTGTTTCTCAAGAGACCTTATGCGTCATGTGCGGTTTAAATATCCCACGAAAATGTTTGATTCAACCTCCTTTGAGGTTGACGAGAACGGCCGTCCTTTCTGGATTATTTCTTGTTATGATTACACTATCGGTTTCCTTGGCGGATATGACATTACGGGTATTATTACGGTTGACGCAATAACGGGAGAGATGACACATTACGATGTTAATTCCGTTCCCCAGTGGATTGACTGTGTTTATACCGCAGACGTTGTTCTGACCCAGGCAAATTATTGGGGCACCTATGTAAACGGATGGTGGAACTCAATTATTTCCCAGAAGAACGTTGTAAAGACTACCGAAGGATATAACTATTTGGCTATTGATGACGATATCTGGGTATACACGGGAATTACCTCGGTTGTTTCAGACGAATCGAATATTGGGTTTATTCTTGTTAACCTGCGAACAAAGGAAGCAAAAACCTATTCGATAAACGGAGCCGAAGAATACTCGGCAATGGAGTCGGCAGAGGGCAAAATTCAAGAAAAAGGATATAACGCGACCTTCCCGATTCTTGTAAATATTGCCGACACTCCGTCCTACTTTATAAGCCTTAAAGACGGGGCAGGTCTTGTTAAATCCTACTCCTTTGTATCGGTTTCAAACTATCAGATAGTAGGCGTTGCAGATTCTCTTTCGGGTGCAGAAGAAGAATACCGAAGACTTCTTAAAGAGTCAGGAAAACTTGACGAGAACGGAAATATAATAACCGAAGAAAAATCCACAACAGCTAAGGTTTCGGATATTTCTTCGGCAGTAGTAAACGGAAACACCTGTTACTATATAATGCTTGAAGGCGAGGACAAAATCTTTATTGCAGATATTGGTTTAAACGACGCTCTTCCCTTTATAAATAAAGGCGATAAACTAGCAATAACCTACACCGATAACGATGGTTCGGTTGTGGCAGTAAAGGTTGAAACAGTAAAATAAGTTAATAAAAAAATCGGAGGAACAAATCCTCCGATTTTTTACTGTGAATTATTTGAACCGATTGTAACGGTTCCGCTATGGTAACGCCTTGAACGATAGATTGTGAAGTTGACCTTTTCGCCGGGCTTACACTTTGTAATAGCGTCATAGAGTTTTGAGTAATCGGTAATTTTTTCTCCGTTAAACTCGGTAATAATGTCGCCTTGTTTTATTCCTGCGTTATTGGCAGGGCCTCCGCTTACAACACTATAGACAACCGCACCCGACGGTAAACCTAAAGAACTCAGAACCTCGGGCGTATAGCGTTCGCTTACAGTTACGCCGATATAGGGAGAGGGGTTAAACTCTTTTGAAATAATTTTATCGCATATATCTTTAACGGTATTTGACGGAATTGCAAAACCCATTCCCTCAAAGCCCTCAGACACAATTTTGCTTGAATTTATGCCGACAAGAGCGCCCTCCTCGTTGACAAGAGCACCGCCCGAATTTCCCGGATTTATTGCGGCATCGGTCTGAATTAACTGGACCGCAGAACTGTCATAAGCATCGGATACAACACGGTTTAGTCCGCTAACGATACCCATTGTAACCGAGCCCATAAACTCAAGACCGCCGGGGTTGCCGATTGCAACTACCGTTTGTCCGACCTTAAGTTCAGAAGAATCGCCCCAGTCAATTGCGGGTAGGTTTTTACCGCTTATTTTAATTACGGCAAGGTCGCAGGAAATGTTATAGCCTACCACCGAAGCGTTATAGCCGTTTTCGGTATCGTTTCCTATATACACAAGTATTTTAGCGTTGGTACCATAATCAATAGCGTCAGAAATAACATGATAGTTAGTAATTATATATCCGTCAGATTTATAGATAACGCCCGAACCTTCTCCCGAAGATTCCTCAACGCCGCCGAAAAAGTTAGCAATCTTTGTAGTTGTTCTGATTCCCACGACGCTTGGGGTTACCTTTTGTGCAACGGCAACGGCAAGATTTTCGTCAACATTTTCTACATTTATATTGACAGTACCGTTATTTGTGCCTTCGGCAGCCTGGCTATTTGAATTTGAAAGTTTAAAATAACCTAAAGTACCTATTGTAGCCGCAACTATTCCGCCGCTTAAAGCCCCGATAACAACCGCAAGAGCGACCGACACGATAACCGTTGAAAGAGAAAATCTTTTCTCTTTCTTTTTTTTAGGCTTTTGCGGGGTGTAAGCCGACTGACTTTCCATATTAAATTTGTTATCTTCCATAAAGAGCCACCTTAAAACAATTTTTTAGTATTAATATATCGTTTTTATTTAGAATTTTTTTGAAGAAAATATGAACTCATCGTAAATTTTAAATTCCGTTTTGTTTCTTTGCGGCGGTGAGAGTATTCTTCATAAGGGTTGCTATTGTCATTGGTCCTACTCCGCCGGGAACGGGGGTAATATAGGAGGCTTTCGGCTCAACCTCGGCAAAGTTTACATCTCCGCAGAGTTTTCCGTTTTCTAAACGGTTGATACCGACATCGATAACGACCGCACCCTCTTTAACCATATCAGCAGTTACAAAGTTTGCTCTGCCGACGGCGGCAACGAGTATATCGGCTCTTCTTGTCACTTCGGCTAAATTTTTTGTCCTTGAATGACAAACAGTGACCGTACCGTTTTTATGAAGCAAAAGCATAGACATTGGTTTGCCGACAATATTAGAACGGCCGATTATAACACACTCTTTACCTGTTATATCAATGTTTTCATATTTGAGCATTTCCATAACACCCGCAGGGGTGCAAGGAAGAAAATCAAACTCGCCTATCATAATTTTACCCACATTTTGAGGGTGAAATGCATCTACATCCTTTTCGGGAACTATTGTATTTATAACGAGTTCTTCATTTAAATGTTTTGGCAAGGGCAGTTGACAGAGAATTCCGCTTACCTCTTTTTTAAGATTGAGTTCCTCGATTAAAGCAATAAGTTCTTCTTGAGTTGTGTTTTCAGGCAAGGCATATTTAAAAGAAGCAAAGCCCATTTGCTCGCAAGCCTTTTCTTTATTTGCAACATACACTTTAGAGGCAGGGTCTTCCCCGACAATTATTACCGCAAGACCGGGAGTAACCCCCTTTTTCTTTAATTCTTCGGTTTCTTTTGCAACTTCTGCTTTAACCGCCGCAGAAATTATTTTTCCATCAATTAGTTTTGCCATTACTCGTTCTCCTCTTCTGCTTTTAAAGTATCTTCCTCAACAGCGCCAACAAATTCCGGATTGTAGCCTTTTTCCAACTCCAAGGTTTTGTTCTTTTTTATTAAAATTATAAGAAGAACAGCGGCACCTATACAAATAAGGAGGGATAGAACAAAGGACACTCTATTAAAGAAGGCAAGGTCGGTTCCGTCGGCAATGGGAATTATTGCAAGGCTGTCGGTACGCAAAGTTTCAATTATTGCTCTTCCAAAACCGTACCAAACGCAGTAAGAAAGCGCAATCTGTCCCGAAAACTTTCTCTTTTTAGAGATAAAGTGCAACAGCACTGCACCTGCTATACACCATACCGACTCATAAAGGAAACAAGGGTGGGCAAGGGCATCAGGGTCTAAATCTTCCAGGATAAATTTAGACACAACATTTTCACTTGTCATTCCCCAGAAGTCGCTTCCCGTAGGTCCGCCGAAAGCCTCTTGATTGAAGAAATTTCCCCAGCGGCCTATACCCTGGCCTATAAGAAAACCGATTGAAGCAAGGTCTAACAGGTCGAAAAGCCTAACCTTACGGATTTTAGCGACAATAACACCCGAAACAACCGCGCCAATTATTCCTCCGTAAATTGCAAGGCCCGAAAATCCCGAACCGTTAAGACCGAAAAATTCCGACACCGAATTTATCTGTCCGTTAGGGTCAAAAAGCACATAATAGGTTCTTGCGCCAAGAACTGCACAGGGGGTAGCCACAAGAATTACATCAAGCATACGGTCGGTATCTACACCAAATCTTTTAGCGTTTGAATAACCGTAAACAAGGGCGCAAACAAAACCTAAAGCAATTAAAATTCCGTACCAATAAACTGTCCAACCGTTTTCCCCGATAGGCAGTTTAAAAGCAACCGAATCAATAGTCAGGTCAAGCCCGAATATTGTTACATGATTTACACTAGCAACCATTTTTATTATCCTTTCCTTGATTTTATTACAGACAGAACACCAGATTCTTGTCTTAATGTTTTGAGCCGACAGATAATATCTTCAGCGGTTATGGATTTCAGAACTTCGGCCGTATCAAAAAGTCCTCCTCCAAAAAGAGCACAGTCGACCATATCAGATACTATTGAGTCGGTACTGTCAAAACGCTTTACTGCATCTGCATAGGCGGATTTTTTAATTGCCGAAAGAAGTTTAAGGTCAATTTCTCCGAGGGAGAGCCTATCAATTTCCTTTTGAATTTCCTCTGCGACGGTCTTTGGCGACTCGGTTTCGCCCTCTATTATAAAAGCGGAGTATCCTTTTCCGCAGAAATATTCAGCCGAAAATTCATCTCCTATGAGAGCCGAATCAACAAGACGGCGGTAAAGTTCAGAACAGTCTGAGCAGAGCAAATCAAGCAAAATACTTGCAACTATTCTATCCTTAAGGGTTGGAGTTTCAGTTTTGAGAATCTCTTTGAAACCTAAACAGAAAATCGGTTTGGCAACCTCAAGTTCCTGCTCAACATAGTGAGATTTTACCTTTTCGGTTTCTGTGTATACCGCTTTATTTACACTCACGGGTTCGCATTTCTTAATGTTTTTATCGATAAGGTTAAGAACCTCGTCGGTTTTAACATTTCCCGCAACGCAGATAAACATATTCGACGGATTATAAAAGGTATTATAGCATTCGTAAAGCAGTTTATCATCAATTTTCGATATTGATTCTACCGTACCCGCAATATCGGTTTTAACGGGGTGTTCTTCATACATTTCACAAAGCAGATTAAACATCACACGCCAACCCGGATTATCGTCATACATTTTAATTTCCTGACCGATTATCCCCTGCTCTTTTTTTACGGTTTCGGCAGTAAAATAGGGCGACTGAACAAAGTCGAGCAGAATTTCAAAATTTTCTTTGAAGTTTTTACTGCAGGAAAAAAGGTAACAGGTGCGGTCAAAGGAGGTATAGGCATTAGCGTAAGCACCGGTTGCCGAAAATCTTGTGAAAGCATCTCCCTCTTCGCTTTCAAAAAGTTTATGCTCTAAAAAATGGGCAATTCCGGCGGGAACTTCAATTTCAGGGCCGGAGTTACGGCTGAACTTAACATCAATCGAGCCGTATTTCGTTCCGAAAATAGCGTGGCTTGAAGTAAAGCCCTTTTTCTCCATTATATAAACCGAAAGTCCGCTTTCGTGCCTTGCATAGGTGTATTCGCCGAGGAGAGCATCTGTATAATGTTCCGTTTTGACCATTATTCTTTATCTCCTTTCGGCAAAAGTTTATAAACTGTATGCAGTTTTACGCCCTTGGCGGCGGATATAATCTGCTCTTTTGTTACATTACGGACAATTTCGGCAGCCTCGCTTGGAGAACTTAAATCGCCAAGGTCACGGCTATACCACACATCAAGAGCCGAAGCATTGTCATTATAACTGTTAAGACTGTCGATAACCGACTTTTTAGAAGCCTCAATCACGCTGTCGGAAAAGTTGCCGTTTTGCATATCGGCAAGTTCTTTCATTACCGACTCAACCGTTTTATCGGCATTGACCTCTTCTACTCCTGACTCTACCGTTACAAAGCCTTTGCTTCTTCTTGAAGAGGCGGTACAGTAATAACAAAGCGACTGCTTTTCTCTTACATTTTCAAATAGTTTTGAGTAGGGACCTCCCCCGAAAATGTCACAAAACAGACTAAGGGGCGCGGCCTTGGAAAGATTTCCGTGAAGTTGGCTTGTAAAACCCATTGCCAGTTTGCCCTGGGTAATATTCATTCTTTGGGTAACCGTTTTAACCTCTTCGGTCTCAGAAATTTTTACAAAACGGGATATATCGGTAATATCTTTCCTGTCTGTTTGTTTAAACAAATTCTCAGCCTGTTTAAATACTTCTTCGGGAAGTTCTTTCCCCACAACATTTATACGGATAAAGGCGGTTTTGAGCATATTCTCCCAGGCACAGTAAAGTTCTTCTCCCGAAATTTTCTGAACCTCTTCTACGGTGCCGAAACTGAATTTTCCGTAAGGGTCGGCGCCGAACATTTCCTCTAAAAGTCTTGTTCTGGCAAACGCCCTTTTATTATTTATTTCCCCCTCAATTCTCTCAACGGTTTTACGTTTTTCTCTTTCGATATCAGAAGAATAAAAACTGCCGTTTTCGGTAGTGGGGGCAAAAAGCAATTCGCTTAAAAGTTTTGCCGCTTCGTTTACGGGTTTAGTATCATCAAAAGAAAGGTTATTGTTTATAACGCTTACAGCAACCTTTATATGAAAACAATCCCCACATTTTGTTGCAGAGCAAGAAAGGTCGGCTCCGTAAAGTTCAAGCAAACGAAGATTAAGACCGATATAATCACGATACTTTTCGCTGCAACTTGTAAGCAGGTAAACAAGCAAAGAATAAGTCGCCATATTCTTGTCGTTTAACGGAATATAAAAATTATACGAAACCAAGGTTGTATTAAATCGCTCATTCTTGATATAATAACCTTGTACACCTTTGGCAAGGTCAAAAACAGTTACAGACAATTTATATCCTCCAATTCAGTAAGTACATTTATAGAATTATACCATATCATTATAAATAATTCTACTATTTTTAAACCAGTACAAAAATTTTTTGTCTGATTTGTAATGATTTATTGACATATTGGCATTTTGTATGTATAATTATTTTAGAAAAACTGTAAAGGCGGTTGATACTATGAAATTAAAGCATGTACTCTGGATTATCACCGGTATTGTGGCTGTTGTTACTATGGCAGTCGGCGTTGCCATTCTCGTTGACCGTTTCATCACCCGTAAAGAGTGTCCTGACGGATATATCGAGTGCGAAACCGAAGATATTCCCGAAGAGGAATAATCAAGATTTTTAAACGCCCCGTAGAACGGGGCGTTTATTATTTGATAAATTTCTTCCTTTTTTTGTTTATTTTAACCTTTATTGATTGTTTTATATGTTTATTTTTTTAATCTTTTGTGCAAATTGCCTAAATTTCGGCTTATTTTTGTAATATTAGATACTTGCATTTTTGTTCTGCTTAGAGTATTATATATTATAGAAGAATTATACCTTGTTAAAGGAGTAAACAAATGAAAGAGTATACCCCTAAATATTTAAAAGAACAAATTGAGAAAAAACTCTATCACAATTTCGGCGTTTCCCCCGATACCGCTTCAGATGAGCTTTTCTACAAAGCCACAACCCTTGTTGTGTTAGATATTATGCGTGACCGCAGGTCTGATTTCAGACAGGAGGTTTCGACAAAAGAGGCTAAGACTGTTTATTATTTAAGTATGGAATTCCTTATGGGCCGCTCACTTAAAAACAGTCTTTATAACCTTGACCTCTCCTCGAAAATGGAAAAGGCGCTCAAGGGTTTTAACGTTGACCTTGACAGCCTTTACGAACTTGAACCCGATGCAGGACTTGGTAACGGAGGTCTTGGACGCCTTGCCGCCTGTTTCCTTGACGGACTGTCATCAGGCGGTTATCCCGCTATGGGTTACTGTCTTAAATATGATTTTGGTATTTTCCGCCAAAAATTAGTTGAGGGTTGGCAGACCGAACTTCCCGACAACTGGCTACCGGGCGGCGAAGTTTGGCTTGAACGCAGACCTTCGGGAGAATGTGAAGTTCATTTTGACGGCTGGATAGACGAACAATGGAACGGAAAATATCATCATGTTGAGCATAAGGATTACAGCGTTGTTAAGGCTATCCCTTATGACCTTATGGTTGCGGGTAAGGACGGAAAGACGGTTAACGCTCTTCGTCTTTGGAGCGCTAAAGCACCCGACTTTAATATGACGGCCTTTAACCGAGGCGACTACACAGGGGCTATGGAGCAACAGGCACAGTGCGAAGCAATCAGTAAGGTGCTTTATCCCGAAGATAATCACTATGAGGGCAAATCACTTCGTTTGCGTCAGCAATATTTCTTGGTTTCGGCTTCTATTCAAGACATTTTACGCCGTCATCTTAACAAGTATAACACCCTTGAAAATTTAGGCGAAAAGGTTGCTATTCATATTAACGACACCCACCCTGCCCTATCGGTTCCTGAACTTATGCGTTTCTTGCTTGATGAATGCGGTTATGAGTGGAGCAAGGCTTGGGGAATTGTAAACAAGACAATCGCTTACACTAACCACACGGTTATGCAAGAGGCTCTTGAATGTTGGAGTGAAGAACTTTTCAAGACCCGTCTTCCCAGAATTTATCAGATTGTAAAGGAAATCGACAACCGTTATCGCTTTGAAATGTACGAACTTACCCACGATGCCGATATGGTTGAACGCACCGCTATAATTTCGGGCGGAGTTGTTAAGATGGCAAACCTTTCGGTTATCGCAAGTCATAAGGTAAACGGCGTTTCCCGTCTTCACAGCGAAATTCTTAAAGACAGTCTGTTTAACGACTACTATAAAGTTACCCCCGAAAAGTTCACTAATGTCACCAACGGAATTGCCCATAGAAGATGGCTCTGCCAGGCTAACCCCGAACTTTCCTCTCTTATTAGCGAACTTATCGGCGACGGATTTGTTAAAGACGCATCTGAACTTTCAAAACTTTCTGCTTTTGTTGAAGACAAGGCGGTTCTTGACCGACTTGCCGATATTAAGCGTCACAACAAAGAGAGATTTGCTTCTTATGTAAAAGAGCAGACGGGCGTCATTTTAAACCCCGATTCTATATTTGATATGCAGGTTAAGCGTTTGCACGAATACAAGCGTCAGCACCTTAACGCCCTTCATATAATTAAAGACTATCTTTTCATAAAAGAAAATCCGAACGCTCCTTTTACCCCCAAAACCTATATTTTCGGAGCAAAGGCTGCCCCCGGTTATCTTCTTGCAAAGCAGATTATTCAGATGATATACAGTCTTGCAAAGGTTATTGATAACGACCCCGCTTGTAAAGATAAACTCAAGGTTTTCTTCCTTGAAGACTACAGAGTTACTATGGCAGAACTTATGATTCCGGCCGCAGAAATCAGTGAACAGATTTCTCTTGCTTCCACCGAGGCCAGCGGAACGGGTAATATGAAGTTTATGATGAACGGTGCGGTTACCCTTGGAACAGAGGACGGCGCAAACGTTGAAATTCACGAGGCGGTTGGCGACGACAATATTGTTATTTTCGGTCTTCGCACCCCCGAAGTTATGGCTCTTCGCAAACAGGGTTATAACCCCTCAACCTATATTGCAAACAACGCCGACCTTAAACGGTGCCTTGACTTTATCGGAAAAGGTATTAACGGAACTTCATTTGACAACATTTATCACACGCTGACAAACGTTGACTACTATATGGCTTCGGCCGACTTTGCCGACTACTGTGCCGCACACAGCAAGGTTGACGCTATTTATGCCGACAAGACGGCGTGGAATAAAATGTCGCTTAACAATATTGCCGGTTCGGGTATTTTTGCCGCAGACCGCTCTATTGCAGATTATGCGCGTGATATCTGGGGACTTACCCCTCTTAAATAAGTCTTTGGAGAGATTTTAAGTGTATTATCCTTTTGACTCAAGAAACTCTTTATACAAATCTAAATTCGGAGCTGTGGCTTCAGACGAAAGTCTGAAGTTACGGCTTTTACTCCATTTAGACGCTAAAGTTCACGACGCCTATTTATGTATCCGAAAGGACAACGAAGAAGCCGTTTCCTATAAACTCACACCCGCAGAGTATTTGGACGGATACAGGTTCTACGAGATAGAAAAAACCTTTGAAGAGGGTCTTTATTTTTACTGTTTTTATTACGATAGCGATTATGGCCGTTTTTACGTTACCGCAGGAGAGTATAATTTAGGCCTTGTCTGGGATAAGGGAAACTGGTGGCAACTTACCTGTTACGATAAAGACTATACTACACCCGATTGGATAAAGGGGGGTATTATTTACCAGATATTCCCCGACCGATTTAAAAAATCCAACAAGGCCAAAAAAGGCGTTCCCTCAGACCGATTTATTCAAAACAATTGGTCAAGCCAACCCGAATACCGACAAAACAACGGCCCTTGTTCCCTTTCAAACGACTATTTTGGCGGGGACCTTGCAGGTATAACCGAAGAACTGCCCTATTTAGCCTCGCTGGGCGTTTCGTGTATATATTTAAACCCGATTTTTGAGGCACATTCAAATCATCGCTATAATACGGCAGATTATTTGAAGATTGATTCTTTGCTCGGCGACGAAGAAGACCTTAAAGCCCTTTGCAAAAAGGCAGATAAACTCGGCATAAAAGTTATTCTTGACGGCGTTTTTTCCCACACGGGAGATGATAGCATTTACTTTAACAAAAAGGGCAGATATGACAGTGTTGGCGCATATAACAACCAAAACTCCCCTTATTTTAATTGGTTTAAGTTCGAAAACTGGCCAAACAAATATCACTCTTGGTGGGGCATTGAAACCCTTCCCGAAACCATTGAAGAAAACCCCGATTTTGACCATTTTATAACGGGAGAAAACGGAGTTATTAGGCATTGGATGAAACTAGGGGTCAAGGGTTGGCGACTTGATGTTGCAGACGAACTGCCCGACAGTATTCTTGACAATATAAGAAGAGCAATTAAAGCAGAAGACCCCGACGGTTTTCTTTTAGGCGAGGTTTGGGAAAACGCTTCAAATAAAATCAGTTACGGCTCCAGAAGAAGATATCTGCTTGGAAAACAACTTGACTCGGTTATGAACTATCCTTTTGCCGAGGCTATAATTTCTTATGTAACAGGCGGAGATTCAAAGGACTTTGTCGACAGTATAATGACCGTTTTGGAGGATTACCCTCTTTGCACTGTGAATGTGCTTATGAATCATCTTGGTACACACGATACGGCAAGACTTTTAACAAGGCTCGGAACAAAGAACTTCCCCTCCTCAAGACAGGAACAGTCTTACAAAACCTTAAACGACGAGGAATACACACAAGCGGTTTCAAGGTTAAGACTTGCCGCAGTTATTCAGTACACTTTACCCGGAGTTCCCTCTCTTTATTACGGAGATGAGGCGGGTCTTGAGGGTTATGGCGACCCATTTTGCAGAGGAAGTTACCCTTGGGGCAAAGAGAACGCCGAAATATTAGAGTTCTATAAATGGCTCGGAAAGGTTAGAAGAGAGAACGAGGTTTTCAGTGACGGCTTATTTGAACCGATTGTAAGCGGTTTAGGTTCTCTTGCTTATATCAGGACAAACGGAAAGGAAAAAATCCTTGTTGCAACAAACCGTTGGCACCAAACCGACTTTATTACTATCCCGAAAGAATTTGATAGCGCCGAAATTATTTACGGAAGGGCTTCAACAGACGGATATCTTGAACTTAGTCCAAACGATTTTGTCCTTTTAAAAATCAAAATATAATTTATTCCCCCCGAAAATTTTCGGGGGGGATTTTACTTGTTTTTACAAAAAACTTGAAGAAACGACAAATTTATTGTATAATTGCTCTAAGTTTTAGGAGAGGACGGCTTATATGAAATATTACGCTCTTTTTAACCCCTATTCCGGAAAATGTGAAGGAGAACTTTCGGTTAAACCGCTTGAAAAGTTTTTCCCGGAAATTGAGGCAATAAATGTAACCGATATTTCCGATTATAAAGATTTCATCGGCAAAATAAACGAAGATGATGTTGTAATTATTTGCGGAGGGGACGGCACCCTCAACCGCTTTATTAACCAAACCGACAATTTGGAGATTAAAAACGAAATTCTCTATTTCCCCGCAGGTTCGGGAAATGATTTTGCTAACGACCTTGGTAAAAAAGCAGAAGACGGACCTTTTAAGATTAACGAATATTTAAAAGATTTGCCTTATGTATATGTTAAAGGTAATAAATATCGCTTTTTAAATGGTATTGGATACGGTATTGACGGCTACTGTTGTGAAGTGGGCGACGAGCAGAAGAAAAAGTCGAAAAAGGCGGTAAACTATACCACAATTGCTATTAAAGGTTTGCTTTTCTTCTATAAACGCACTAACGCAATAGTTACAGTCGACGGCAAAGAATATTCCTATAAAAAGGTTTGGTTTGCACCGACTATGCACGGAAGGTTCTTTGGAGGCGGTATGATGTGCGCCCCAAATCAGGACAGACTAAATAAGGATAGAAGCCTATCTCTTGTTGTTCTTAATAAAAGCAGTAAACTTCGCACCCTTATGATTTTCCCCACAATTTTTAAAGGCGAACACATAAAACATACCGACATAATTACCGTTCACACCGGACACGATATAACGGTAAAGTTCGATAAGCCGACCGCTTTGCAAATTGACGGGGAAACAATTAAGAATGTTACAGAATATACCGCAAGGTCGGTTGTTGCCGAAAAAAAGGCAGACGCCGTATGTCTTGCAGAGAGTAAATAATGGGTCTGACTAAAAAGCCTGTACACATATTTGAGCCCGACCCTTTGCAGTGCGGTCAAGCCGTTCTTGCAATGCTTTTGGACAAAAGCGTAGATGAAATTATTCTTCTTTGCGGTACAGAAAGAGAAACTACGCTAAACGATATGAAAAGGGTGCTTAAAGAGTGTTCGGTTGAGTTTGAGCAGACACGAAAACAGGCTTTTTCCAAAGAGGATTTACCGAAAGTTGCTCTGCTTAGCCTTGAAACTCCAAAATGTTGGCACTGGTCACTTTATTTTGAGGGGGTTTTCTTTGACCCCGAATACGGTATACTTGCCGATTTTCCGCCAAGCAACAGAAGATATTTTTGGGAAATAAAAGAATAAAAACACCGAGAAAATTCTCGGTGTTTTTTGTTATTCTGCTATTAAAACTTTTTCAATTTTTCCAATAATTAAATTGTGAAAATCTTTTTCAGTATACCAGCGGTCGATTACGGTTTTGTCGGTAAAGTTGTTTTCAGATAAAGGCTGAACAAACTGTTTTTTAACCACTAATACCATTCGAGCCTCTTTAAAATAGACATATTTTTCGCCTGCTACCGGGGTAAGACCTGTTTCAAGGGTTTTGTTTACATCGCGCCCCGATTTGCTGCCGCAAATTTTATGAATTTCCTTGTTGTTGCCATAAAACGAAACCGTAAAATAATCGGACCTATCTAAAAACTCCATAGTATATCTTTGAGGGCGAACCACAACGGCTATACTGTCTTCTCCCCACATTTCTCCCGCAAAACCCCAGGAGGCAGTCATCATATTATAACCGCTACTATTTCCCGCAGTTATAAGCGCCCACTCTTCAGCAAAACACTTTATTAAATTGTCTTTAATACTTCTCGGTTCAACAGTTTTATAAATCATAATCATCGCCCTTTATATTATGCTGTTTATGTTTAAAATATACCACAAATTTATCATTTATACAAGTTCGTTAAAAAAATATCGAAATTCGTCGGTTTTCTCTTGTAATTCTTTCTTTTTTTTGGTATAATCCTTTTGTATGGTCAAAAGACTTGCGACTAATTACCGAAAGGAGAAATCTACATAATGAATTATTCAGTAGAAGTTCAGAACATGTGTACCGTTGCCAAGGGTCCTCATCACGGTCCGGCTCCCATTCCGGAAGAAGGCAGATGGGTACAGGCTAAAGAAATTACAGACATCTCTGCTTACACTCACGGTGTCGGCTGGTGTGCTCCTCAACAGGGCGCTTGTAAACTCTCTTTAAACGTTAAAAACGGAATTATTGAGGAGGCTCTTGTTGAAACAATCGGTTGTTCGGGTATGACCCACTCTGCAGCAATGGCTGCCGAAATTCTTCCCGGCAAAACCTTACTCGAAGCACTTAACACCGACCTTGTTTGTGACGCTATCAATACCGCTATGCGCGAACTCTTCCTCCAGATTGTTTACGGAAGAAGCCAGTCGGCTTTCTCGGAAGACGGTCTTGTTATCGGCGCAGGTATGGAAGACCTTGGTAAAGGTGAACGTTCCATGGTTGGTACTATGTACGGTACCAAAGCAAAGGGTGTTCGTTACCTTGAAATGACCGAAGGTTACTGCACAAGAATGGCTCTTGACGAGAACGATGAAGTTATCGGCTACGAGTTCGTTTCTCTCGGCAAAATGACCGACTTCATTAAAAAGGGTATGGAGCCTAATGAGGCTTATGAAAAATCTAAGGGTACATATGGCCGCTTTGCAGATGCTGCGAAGTACATTGACCCCAGAAAAGAATAATTTGGGAGGTAAGTTATAATGGCTTTATTTGAAGGTTATGAAAGACGCGAGGCCAAAATCCTTGCCGCTCTTAAAGAATTTGGTATTTCTTCTATTGAAGAATGTAAAGAAATCTGCGCTGCTCGTGGAATCGACCCTTACAAAATCGTAGAAGAAACTCAGCCTATTGCTTTTGAAAACGCAAAATGGGCTTACACTGTTGGCTGCGCTATCGCAATTAAAAAGGGTTGCACTAAGGCTGCTGACGCTGCTGCCGCTATCGGAATCGGTCTTCAGGCATTCTGCATTCCCGGTTCTGTTGCCGAAAACCGTAAGGTTGGTCTTGGCCACGGTAACCTTGGTAAAATGCTTCTTAGCGACGAAACCGAATGCTTCTGCTTCCTTGCAGGACATGAATCTTTCGCTGCTGCCGAAGGCGCAATTAAAATTGCTCTTAACGCTAACAAGGTTAGAACCACTCCCCTTCGCGTAATTCTTAACGGTCTTGGTAAAGACGCCGCTTACATTATTTCTCGTATTAACGGCTTTACCTATGTTGAAACCGAATTTGACCCTTATGCAGAAGAGGTTAAGGTTATCTCTGAAAAGGCATTTTCTAACGGTCCTCGTGCCGACGTTAAATGCTACGGTTCTGATAACGTTCCTGAAGGCGTTGCTATTATGCAACTTGAAAAGGTTGGCGTTTCTATTACCGGTAACTCCACCAACCCCACCCGTTTCCAACACCCTGTTGCAGGTACCTACAAAAAGTGGTGTAATGAAAACGGCCAGAACTACTTCTCCGTTGCTTCGGGCGGCGGTACAGGACGTACCCTCCACCCCGACAACATGGCAGCAGGCCCCGCTTCCTATGGTATGACCGACACTATGGGTCGTATGCATGGCGATGCTCAGTTTGCAGGTTCTTCTTCTGTTCCTGCTCACGTTGAGATGATGGGTCTTATCGGTGCAGGTAACAACCCGATGGTTGGTATGACCGTTGCTTGTGCAGTTGCTGTTGAAGAGGCTCTTAGAAAATAAGGGTTTTCAAGGCTTTTTAAAGCTTTCGGGCAAATGTAAAAGACCTGATTCAAAAATTTAACACTTAAAAAGTTGGACACATCATTTTTGAGTTTTCTTAAATGATGTGTCCATATTTTTTTGTATTAAAAGAGAGGTAT